>NZ_JAUPEW010000001.1:0-833116 GCF_033052775.1 Idiomarina sp. Sol25 | reverse complement strand
GGCGGCTGGTTCGACTGGCTGACACCCTTTACTCTTTTCTGCGGTGTGGCGGTGGTTATCGGCTACATGATGCTGGGCGCGACCTGGCTGGTGATGAAAACCCGCGGCGACCTGCAGCGCCAAAGCTACCGAGCCGGCTGGTACACCACGATATTGCTGGTGGCCTGTATTGCCTTTGTGAGCCTTTACTTACCTTATGTCGACCCATTTATTGCCGAGCGCTGGTTCACTTACCCGGCCTCCGTTGGCCTGTGGGCTTTGCCAATATTGCTGGCGGTGATGACCATTGGTTTACTGCGCTCGCTGCATAGAAAACAGGAAGGACGCCCCTACCTATGGGGCCTGGGCATGTTCCTGCTGGCTTACACCGGCTTCGCGGTCAGCATATTCCCGTATCTGGTACCCCGCAGCATTACCCTGTGGGAAGCCGCAGCACCGGACAACAGCCTGAAGTTTCTGTTGGTCGGTGCAATGTTCCTGCTCCCCACGATCTTCGCTTACACAGGTTATACTTATTGGGTCTTCCGGGGTAAGGTCGACCCGGACAGTGGATATCACGATTAGCAGATATAAGTTCTTTCAGGAAAACTCTTCTTAAACTCATGGGCGGCCGGAAAGCCGTCCATTATTTTAATTGCTGCCAGGGAGAGTCAAGATTGCTCATTTTTCGCTTTCTCTTTGCGCGCTTCCCACCAGTGATAAAGCAATGAAATAAGTAGTGCTATGAGAAAATCTTTAAACTCTGTACTGTGTAGAGTGAACTCACCCACTTGAAATGACTTAATGATGGTTCCACCAACAAGGCCTGCGCCAATAATAACCAGCGCCAAGTATATGGTCGAAAGTATTTTATTATCTGTTTTCATATCTGCAACTCATAGCATTCTCAGTGTTTCTTAAACCATCCTCGCATGACAGCCAGTACGGAGTCATCAATACTGTCGCCATTTTCTTTTCGTAGGCCGTGGTCAAGTTCTTCAAAGTACTGATATTTTACATTCTCCGAACTGCTTAGATTTTCTATCATTATATGGGTTCTCTCTGGGTCTACTGAAGCGTCCTGTCCCGATTGAACAATGAGCAGAGGTGTTTTTCCGCGTTCGATGATGTTGATTTGCTTAAGGGTAAGCATTTCTTTCCACCACTTGTAGCCATGCTGGCTTGAATTAACGGTAAAGGGCTCATTTGATGTTTTTATTTGCTCTGCAAACTCGCGAAACTCGGCAAGTACCGATGCTGTAACCTCTGCGGGTGTCGATGCTTTTATATTGTGCTCAATATCGTCCTGAAACGAATTACCGCCACCATTAAATGCGATAGTGGCGGTAATGCCGGGGAACGCTTCGCGCAGCATGACGGCAATAACGGCTCCCTCGCTGCCACCCAGAACGTAAATCGATTGATAACCTTTGTTTAGGTGTTCCAGCACCTGTTTAGCGTCACTGACTCGTTGCGAAGGTGAATCATTGTCGATGTAGGTTTGCGGGCATTCGCTGGTTTCTGGTCTCAGCCCCCATTTTTCAATGAGCAGAACATCGGCGTCCGGTCGCACTTTGGGTAAAACTTCATTAACAGAATTGTTTGTTAATGCGCTCCGGCAATCAGAACCTTGCAATATAAGCAGTAGGTTATTTGCTGGCTTTGTTCTTGAACCAAGGTGATAGGTGATTTTAGAGTCAGCTGGTGACGGGCGTTGCAGTGCCTGTGTTTCAAACGTCAATTCTGATGCAGCTATTGAATAGCCGCTGAAAATTAAAGATATAAGAGTGAGAAATAGATTAAAGCTGCGCATGAATTAAATACCGGTTAATTTTCCATTACAAAGGAGATTATCCGCTAAACGACAACTTTTGGTAACATGCTTTCAAAGTATTTTAGTAACCATAAGCATTGGAATAAACCAACATGACCATAAAGCCGGGTATTTACGAACACTACAAAGGCGGACGTTACCGCGTCATTGATACCGCCCGTCATAGCGAAACTGAAGAGTGGATGGTGCTTTATCAGCCCCTGTATGGGGAACAGGAACTTTGGGTTCGCCCCTTTGACATGTTCGTGGAAGAGGTCAACATAGACGGGAATAACGTGCCCCGATTCTGTTTTATTGGCAATGAGTAAGGGAAGACAATGAACGAAACCGATAACAAACTCTTTTTAGTTTATGTGGGCGGCACGGCGCCTGGAGCGAACATTGAGTTGCATGACATTCGCTTTGTAGTAGGGCAGAGCATGGAAGAGACTTATCCGGCTATTCGAAAAGGGTGGTTCGGCACGCAAAAAGGACTGCACCTGGACAGCTTTGTCCATTTGCACCATGTGGATGGCTACCGTATTCATCTGACCTCTGAAGCGCCTGAAAAACCTGCGCAAAAACGCTTGTACTTCGTTAACTTCGGTGGTTATTTTCCGAATAAGCTGGCCGAGTATCATGACTTTACTGTGGTGGTCGCTGACTCGCCACAATCCGCAAAACAACTGGCTCGCGCACAAGTTTCCAAAGCCGGCTTAGCGGACGCTGAGCAGATTCATAAAGACGACTTACTGGCGGTGGACGACTGCTTGTGCGTTGATTTGGTAGATAACCACTATGTGACGCTTGAGTTTGACGGTGAACAACAGCCGTTGGTACCGGACTGGAAAGGGTATCAGCCACTGCCATAAATTGTCGATATAAGAAGTGAAATGATGTCCTGGTTCAGAACGCACTGGGAATAATATGTTGCGGTAGAAGGACTATTTGCGGGTTGTGTGTATTACTAACGCACAACCGGTACATAAAGCCTGTTTGTCACTACGCTGTCACCGTTAACAACAACCTGAAATAAGTCACCGTAGTCATCTTCTTCAAGTGTTTTGGGGGTTCCGCCTGCGGCTTTTATTAACTCCGAGACCGTGTTGCTGTTGAACCGCTAATAGCGCGGAAATAAGCAGTGAGGCGAAAGTCAGAATACCAAACCAGACCAGTATTCCGTCTACAGGGTTTGGCATTAAGCTTGTGCCGGCCAGTGCAAGACCGAGCAACATAAAGCCTACAATTTTATAGATCCGCTCAGCACGCTGGCTTAACGTCTTTAAATTAAATAGCTTGCGGTGGCGCGCTGTAACAATGCATAGGAGCCAAAAGCCCGCTAAACTAAGCAACCAAATAACAGCTGATATCATGATGTTACCTCAGTTTCCGCTGGTTTCTCTGCGTTATGAGACTGCAGCTGGATAAAACTAAAAGACAGGGCAACTCCGCATAACAACAGTATGAGACTTGTTTTCAGTAACTTGCGAGTAGCAATAATCCACATAACCAGACCGCAGTAGACGCCAAAGCTCAGTAGCATCATCCACATTAAGCTTGTGGCTTTATTCCAGCCAAAAGCCCATAAAAACAGTTCAGGCGTGAAGACTGTAACAATAAGTGTAAAGATAAACCCACCGACTGTTGCTAGCAGAACTCGATAACTTACGGACAGTTTAGACGGCGCATTTGCTATTTTATCTTTCAACATTATTTTGCGTCTCCTTTGAATTCCATTTGCGAACCAGATACCAGGTAAGCCCCAGAAATGCGGCTGCCGTTAAAATGAAACTGGTATCCATGCCAAATAAAGGCCAGTCGCGAGGGTACTGATAATTCAGAAGGTGCCGGTCGACAGTAATAAAGCTGATAAAGGGCAAGCTTAGGTAGGCAAGACCATTAAGCAGTGCGCCGTCTCGCCAGGTTTTTTTGGCGCCGCGAAGCAGCGGATAGCAGACCATTAACAACCAGCCAAAGAAGAACCAGGCAATTTCAAGTTCAGCCCGGTTATCGGCCGCTACTGGCAGTAACCGATTACTCAGAAAGTAGGTGGCAACGGCAAGGGGAAGGCCCATAATAAAACCTGCATTTAACCCGCTTACTAAGTAATGACCGAATGACAGGTTGCCACTGGCTTGCAGTTTCTTTTTGCGTTTTTCAAACCATAAAACTAAGCCTGTGGCTATCATTAAGGTGCCCATAATTCCTGAGAAGAAATACAGCCAACGCAGCTGAGTATCGGCAAAGCGACCGGCGTGTAGGCCTATCATGGTACGCCGTGTCAGCTCCGCACTATTCTCAACGCGCTGGACATGCAATTGCTCACCCGTTACGGCTGAATAAGTCAGCCTCGTATAGTCTGACATAAGCGATTGGGTACGCGCTTCGTAAAAAGTGACGGTGGCATTCGTATCTCCGGGATAATTCACTCGAACTAAACGAATGGGGTTACCCTTTATATCTTCCCGCGCTTTAAAATAAAGCTCCTGCAAGTTATTCAAATCTGCGCTTTCGCCACTAGCCTGTAGCTTAGAAGGCTGAGACTGTAAGGCGTCAAAAAACTCACTTCTGTCGCTATAGCTTAATGACACGGCCGAGGACATATACATCAGCATTAATGTCACTAAGCCGGTGTAGGTGATCATAATATGAAAAGGTAAAGCGAATACCGACGTAATAGTATGCCCGTCGAGCCAGCTGCGCGGACCTTTAGCTGGCTTAAAGGTGAAAAAGTTTTTGAAGATCTTTTTATGTATGACTACGCCGGTAATTATAGCTATCAGCATAAGCATGGCGCATAGGCCGACCAGCCAACGGGCAATATATACCGGCATATAGTGAAGATCGAAGTGAAAACGATAAAGGAAGTTGCCGCCGCGGGTTTCACGTTGCTCAATTTTTTTACCATCACCGTCGAGAACGGCGAACTCAAAACCACGGCCATTACTGGAGTTCGGGTCACGCCAGAATACTTTCGTGGTGGTGGAGCGCTCGTCGGGCAAAGTAATAGACCAGCCCGGCGAGTCAGCGGCTTGCTCTTCAAGGTAGTCTTGTGCTTGTGCAACTGCTTTTTCGGGCGTTGCATGTTGCTTTACATCGGGAAGCATCCATTGTGTAATCTCGAACTGAAAATAGGCTAATGTTCCGGTCAGAAAAACCGCAAACAGTATCCAGCCTACAACTAATCCAGCCCACGTATGGAGCCAGGTCATACTGTCTCTGAATCGTGCTTTCATGATGGTAAAAGTGTTTTTTTAGTTTTTGTCAGAGCAGTATTAAATCACAAAATACATATTAATGAAAATTATTATCATTTGTATTGTTACTGGTTGGCTTAACTTTGTCGCCAGATTCAGTCTTTTGCTCTCAAATTTTCACCGCGAGCGCTTTCTGTAAGGTAAACTGCGAAAAATTTTGAGAAGGGATAATTCCGTCAATGAAGACTTTCAAGCTCGCGTTTCTTTCTGTGGTTGTTTCAGGTGCTTTGTTTAACTCCGCGCAGGTAGCTGCGCACGATGGTATTGAACGAATATTAGTTTCAGGGCATCAGGCGAATTTGCTGGGGCAGGCCATGTCGGCTTCTGAAGGTGTGCTGGGGCAACCTGAAATAGAAATTCGGCCTATGTTGCGCACCGGCGAGTTAATGGAACTGATTCCGGGAATGAGTGCAACTCAGCACAGTGGCAGCGGCAAAGCGAACCAGTACTTTTTACGTGGCTTCAACCTCGACCACGGCACTGATTTCGCCACTTATATTGATGGTATGCCAGTTAATATGCCAACTCATGGACACGGTCACGGCTATACCGATATTAACTTTCTGATTCCTGAGCTGATTGAACAGGTGACCTATCAGAAAGGTTCTTATCACGGCGACGTGGGCGATTTTTCCAGTGCCGGCAGCGTGGGTTTTAGCACCCAGATGAAGCGGAAAAAAGGCCTTGCAAAAGTGAGCCTGGGTGAAGACGCTTACCAGCGAGTTTTGCTGGCTGACAGCGTTGCTCAGAACAGTACTAGTACAACTTTATACGGGCTTGAGTATCAGACTTATGATGGCCCCTGGACGGATATTGACGAGGACGTTGATAAAATTAATGCGGTCGTACGTCACAGCATCCGTACTTCTGAGGGCGTGCTTACCTTTGGAGCTATGGGTTACGAGAATGAGTGGAACAGTGCTGACCAAATTCCTTCCCGGGCGGTTAGTCAGGGCATTATTGATGAGCTGGGTTCTATTGATGACACTCTAGGCGGCAAAACTCACCGCTACAGCGTCAATGCCATTTACACAACGGCTGACTACGCGCTAACCGCCTATGTTATCGACTACGAGTTATCGTTATTCTCAAACTTTACGTATTACCTTGATGATCCTGTGCTGGGCGACCAGTTTGAGCAAGTTGATGACAGAAAAATTTACGGGGCATCAGGTAGTTGGCATCCGGACAATAATCTTACTCTGGGTTTTTCAACCCGCTACGACGATATTGGCGAAGTCGGTTTGCACAAGTCGCAACAACGGGAGCGACTGGGTACGGTAAGAAGCGACAGGGTAAAAGAATGGAGCACCGGCGTTTATGCCAGCTACGACTATCAGTGGACCAGCAGGCTGAGAACGAACCTGTCATTGCGCTATGACTACTTTGATTTTGACGTTAACTCCTTAGTTGATACCAATATCTATAACGTAGCTCTTACTCCGAACAACGGTGAAACTTCGGATGACCTCTGGTCTTTTAAAGGAAGTGCCAACTATTTATTAACTGACGACGCGGAGCTGTATTTGTCAGCGGGGCAGGGCTTTCATTCCAACGATGCACGAGGCACGGTGACAAGTGTTGACCCGAATAATGGCGACGCCGTTGATGCGGTTGATCCATTGGTCAGAACCTTTGGTTATGAAGTTGGTGTGCGCTGGCGACCTAGTGCGAAATTTAACAGTTCACTGGCACTGTGGTCATTAGAACAAGACAGCGAATTATTGTTTGTGGGAGACGCTGGTAATACAGAAGCCAGCCGTTCATCAAAACGGCAGGGCATCGAATTGGCTGCCTATTACAATTACAGTGACCAGCTAAGCTTTGATCTTGAATACGCTTATACCGATGCTGAATTTGATGACAGCAAGGTACTTGAACAGGAAATACCCGGTGCGATGGAAGACATTCTTCAACTGGGCGTTACAAAACGCTTTGATGATAACTGGTTTGCAACGGTTCGTCTGCGCTATTTGGGAGAGCGCCCCTTGGTTGAAGATAACTCAGAGCGTTCCGACAGCTCGACGGTTGTAAACTTTATGCTGGGTAAAAAGTGGAACGCATGGGCGATGAACTTACAGGTTCTTAATGTGTTTGACAGCAATGATCATGATATAGACTACTTTTATGCATCCCGGTTGCCGGGCGAGCCAGCAACCGGTGTGGAAGACTTGCATTATCACGTAATGGAGCCAAGAACCGTTCGCTTTGAACTGTCGTACGAGTTTTAAACCTTATTTTATATTTTCAATCAGCTGCGAAAGCGAGCTTACGGTAATGGTAGGCTCGATTCCCCAAGGGTCAAACTGAGCCTCTTTAGTCCGCTTTACCCAGGCGGTTTTCCAGCCAGCGGCGTTAGCCCCGATAATGTCAAAACTGTTACTGGAGATAAGCCAGGTGCTCTCGGCCTGACTGCCCGTTTTATCAAGAAAATGTTGATAGACTTCCGGGTCAGGCTTGAAGCTTTTAATGTCTTTGCAGCTTATAACGTCTTTAAAATAGCTGCTCAATTCGGCTTTCTCCAGTAACCCGGAAACGGCCTCCTGGCTGCCATTGGAAAAAGCAAAGCAACCCATACCCGATAAGCTCAACTTGCTAAGCGCCGTCCTGGCATCATCAAATGCAGGCAGACGCGTATAGGTATCAAGCAAGTCTTCTTTTTGCTCTTCATTTAAAGGCGAGCCGTATTCGTTGTTGGTAAATTCGAGGGCTTCTTTAGTGCAAACGGCAAAATCCTGATATTGCCGCATAAGTCCGCGACGAAACGAATATTCTAATTGCTTATCACGCCAACGACTGGAAAAACTCTCTGCTTTGTCTGTGCCAAGGTATGAACTTAAAGTTGAAACCACACCTTGCGCGTCGATAAGCGTGCCATAAACGTCAAAAGCCAAATTCGTCAAAACTACACTCCAGCTACTTAAAATACAGGTTCTTCTTCTACGAAAAAAACGATGATTTAGCTCGCTACTGGTTTTGCTAATACGAATTATTGTTATTTGTATTTACATTTGTAAACAGCATGGGTAGCATACGCAACCGCTTAACTCACAAAATTAAGGATAAACAGAAATGGACAAACTTGTACCCAGTTCACTGGCAATACTTATTGCATCGGCTCTAGGAAGTAGTGTCTTAGCAGACGAATACACGGTTCCTGACGATATTGAGCGTATTGTCGTAACAGCCGCTGGATTTGAGCAGAAAATTACCGAAGCACCTGCAAGTATTTCTGTTATCTCAAATGAAGAAATACGCTCGCGCTCGTTCACTTCATTGCTCGATGCGGTGAAGTATCAGGAAGGTATCGACATAGGAACCAGCCGCGACAAAACCGGCCAGGGCAGTATCAGCATGCGCGGTTTAACCGGCGACTACACCTTAATTCTGGTGGACGGTATACGACAAAACAATCATGGTGATATTTATCCGAATAATTTCGGTGGCAATGCCTTTAACCATATTCCTCCACTGGAAACCATTGACCGAATTGAAGTTATCCGTGGTCCGGCTTCCACCTTATATGGCGCCGATGCGCTTGGTGGTGTCATTAACGTCATTACTAAAAAACACACGGAAGACTGGTCAGGTGCTGTAACCTTCGGGCGTAGCATGCAAACTAACGACAACTTTGGTGATGATTTTACAACGGATTTCAGTGCCACAGGTCCGTTAATTAAGAATGTTTTAAGTCTGGGAGTCCGTGGAAGCCTGTATGACCAGCAAGCGTCTTCGCCAGAATTTGAGCCGGCAGTTGACCCAAATGGCACGGTACATGTTCGTCAGCTGGGTTTTGGCAGTGGCGGGCGTACTGTTGACAACAAAGACGAGCACTATGGGTTTTCATTGTCATACACGCCAGCAAAGAACCATCACATAAAGTTCGATTACGATGACTCACATCAGTCTTACGACAACACGCCTTCTTATGATGTAGAAAACGACACCATTACCTACCCCTTGGGCACAAAAGACAGTATTGAGTCTCTTTGGCAGACGCGTGGGGGAAATGTAAACCCTCGTGCAGGCTACGCGGCGGATCAGACTTTTGATCGAACCTGGTGGTCATTAGCACATGATGCTGACTGGTCGTTTGGTACCAGCATGATTTCTTTATCCTATGTAGACACACAAAATAATGGCAGAACCTTGCCGTTAAGCGTGGATGAGCGTTTATTGCTGCAGGAAATGTACGATGGCACGGGTGAATATGCTGGCTTGGACGAAGATGAGCGACGCTCAATTGCGGAGGAAACTTTTTTACCAAGACCTGCTCGCCAACTAGACAGCAGTCAATATACCGTTGATGCACGACTGGACATTCCTGTTTCAGGCTTTGCGGGGCATCATAACCTGGTTATTGGTGGTCAGCTTATTGATGGCGAACTGGAAGACGGTGTATTTGGTTTAGAGGAGGGAAATGCTGGCGCCATTCAAGAACAGAAAATGTACTCCCTGTTTGTAGAAGACAACTGGATGCCAATTGCTGATTTTACCCTGACCGGTGGTGTTCGTTACGACGACCATGATGTTTTTGGCAGCCAGGTATCGCCGCGTCTATACGCAGTTTATAACCTGAGCCCTGCATGGACGCTCAAAGGTGGCGTTAGCACCGGTTATAAAACGCCAAAAACTACCGACTTGTATGATGGTATCGTTGGGTTCGGTGGACAGGGAACTATGCCTTTTGCCGGTAACCCGGAGCTGGAGCCTGAAACCAGCATAAATTCTGAAATTGCACTTTACTGGAACTCAGACAACGGTGACCATAACTTTAACATCACTTACTTTAATACGCGCTTCGAGGATAAAATTGCTTATGGTGATGCAGTCGTTAGTTGTGAAAAAACTGGTGGTGAGCGTCCCTGCGTCAACTTAGGTGAATATAACAAACTGGGCTATGACACCTGGTATCAGCGTATCAATATTGACGAAGTGGATGTACAGGGCGTTGAAGTGGCTGGTCACTATACTATTAATGAGACGTGGTCAGTACGAGGTAACTACACTTGGACCGACAGCGAGCAGAAAAGCGGTAGCCAGATTGGTCAGCCTTTAACGAATACAGCTGAGCACATGGCCAATGTATGGCTGAACTGGAGCGCTTCAGATAACCTTGCCATCTATTTACAGGGGGAGTTCCGCTCAGATCGTTACCGCGGTTATGACAGTGTTACCGATAAACAACTGTACTTCGAAAACTACAGCTTGTTTAACCTGGGTGCTAACTACAAGTTAACCGAGTCGGTAGATTTGAATCTGCGCATCAATAATTTATTTGACCGAGATTTCACAACCTACTCAACAACTTATACGGACCTTAACGGTGATGGTGAATTTGAGTATGTCACCGGACGAGGCGCCGTTAGCGAAGTTGTTTTCACGGATGATTACAATGTGAAAGATAAAGCCAGAAACTTCTGGTTTGGTGTTACCGTTAGCTTCTAAGTTACCAACAGGTAAGGCCTTATTACTCAGAGCCTTACCTGTTTTTCTGCGGCTTTCACCGGCATTCATGTCGATAATCACGTTCTGGTACCCGCTGGAAGCATCACATCGTTTAAATTGAAAGCCACAGTCAGGAAAATTCTGTTACGTGCGATATTGAGTTATCAGTGTAAAGAACTTGTTAAGGTGCAAGGGCTGTGTTGAGCCAGGATTTAATACTGCTTATCATATGACTTTATTCATATTTGTTTATAAATTTTAAGGAAGCTTATGTTAGGGCGCCTATCATTCGTGGCTTTTTCGGCTCTGCTCGTTGTCGCTTGTTCAGAAAGTGGTCCTCCAACGACCTTATCCTTTAAACCGGAGGACGGTGAACAGCGGCGTTACCAACTGTACTCAGATACCAATATCAAAGTTGAGAGCAGTTACGGTAAACGTTCAGAAAGACTCAAAACTATGATGTTACTGGACTATGAAGTGTCCGATAAACCCGATGTCTACAGCATAAGCATGAAGCCTCAGTTTATGCGAATGGAATTTCCGCAAGGAGATTTTACGAGCTTTGAAGATGATAATCGCGGAAGTTCTGGTGATAGCATTCGGAAAATGATGGATGCCGGATTCACGGTTGATATTGATAAAGACACTAGCGCAATGGTGGATTTTATCATTCATGAGGAGCCGGAAAACTTTGGTAAGCAGGGGTTGGATCCTTTACAAGAAATATTAAACGACGAGTTCGGACGTCCGGGGTTTATTACTGGCTTAAAAGTTGAAAAAGGCGCGACGCAGTTAGTTGAATTAAAAAGTCCTTTACCTGAAATGACCTTTAAGGTTGAAGATTTTACCAACAGCACTGTGACACTGTCTGCTACTGGTGAGAATAATGAAGCGCGTGTTTTTGGTTATGTCATTTTAGATCGCGCGACCGGCTGGACTGAGCGCTTAACCATGATTATGGATATGCCGCTTCCCGAAGAATTGCCTGTATCCAACGGCTCAATGCGAATGGTAACTTCGATGTTTCCGGAAGACTGGTTGTACGGCCAGGATCTCGAGCACCTGCGTTACTTAGAACCTTTTGAAATAGACAATACAGATTTTAGTGAATTGAACCCAAATGATAGAGCCAGTGATGCTGAGGTGTTTGCGAATAATGCCGGGCAGTTAGAGTTATATAGCGGCCGGGTTTCTATGAGATATATTCACCCGGGGGTGAGTTTTGAACAAATGGGGTCAATGTCGATTAAAGTGAAAGAGCTTACAGCCAAGGATCATGACGGTAATCCGCTGGATATTGACTTGTACGAAAGCGCTATTTTCACCTACGCGGATATCAATAATGAGAAAACAGAGACGACAATACACGCGCTTCCTCTGGGGTGGACAGATGTCGTTGACAACCTTGGGCAAATGACATCAATAGAAGCGACTCTGGAACGCTACGAGACAAGTTATGAAATTGTTGACTTCCCGATAGGAAAAGAAGGCTCGAGCATTAATATGGAGGGGGCTGAAGCTATATTGGTACCGACCGAAGACGATAACGTTTTCGAATTAACATTAACGTCAACTAACGATGCTTACTTCGATAGTCAGGTAAATGGCGTTAGTGGTGCTGTATTGTCAACTTTTTCAAAAGATGAAAGCTCTCCGCAGTGGGTTTCCGATGCTGAAAGCCGGGCTTTGGCTATTACGAGAAGCGGCAGTTACTCAGTGAAGATGCAACTGACCTTTGAGAATGAGCTGCCTGAAACAATTGAGCTTAAATTTAACCATGTTACAGACAATAAAATTTCTGAGAAGAAAGTTATTTTTTATGATGAAGAAACGCTCAGAAGTGATACGACGATAGCGCCGGTTGATACCGTTCCTTTGTTCAAATCCGATGAGATGGAATTTTCGATTAACGATCAGGAGCTTAAATTCTCTACGTCTGCGCTGGATGAATTAGAGCCCACCAGTTTTGACCGCCCCCAGTTGTATTTAACTTTAAGTCCAGAACAGGCGGCTGTTTGTAAACTGAACGCAAAAGCCCGGAGTGAGGGCAATAAAAGTGAGTTGGTGATGAGAGAAAACGCTGATCCCAACAGACGTAATGTTGTTTCGCATTTAAAAATGCCGAAAAAAGTGGTCTATCAATTAATGACAGACGACGGTGTACAGCGTTTTTTCTATGATACTGACATTGCCTTAAAACTTCGTTGTGACGGCCAGCCGGAATGGCAGTCAGTCGATATCGCTTTAGGTGAAAAAAGCTGGATGATTCCGGTTGAATCTCTGCTGGGTGAAGATTGGGAAGAACAGCATCCAGAAGTGGCTATGAGTGAATTCTTAAGAAAGTATCGTTTTTTGAACGTCAACGGGAAGGCGTTAGCCGTCCTGCCACAGAACGATGAAGGCTATTCTGTCGACTACTTGAATACAGAGTTTAGCGACTTTGTGTCCGATGATGGTTTTTTACGTATTGGTGGGCGAGTAGAGAAAGTTGAGCAACTTATTGCTAAAGGTGCTCCGGTAAAAAAAGAATGGATTCACCAACTGCCCCCTATGCCCGATTTTGAATCTTTGCAGGAGGCTAACTAATGACTTTCAGTAAAGTACTTTTTGCCATAGCTTCCAGTTTCATCGTGTCTAATGCCTTTGCATTTTCTGCTGAGCAAAGTGGTCGGGATAACGAAGCGCCAAAAACAGTGGCTGAAGCCGAGAGACAAATAAAATGGCTGGACGATGAATTACAACCTACCGATGACAGAAGTGAAGCCAGGTATTTATTAGATAAAGTCGAAAAGACAGACGATGGTTTTCGTCTTTTTATTAACTACGTTGATGGCGGCCCCTATTATGAATCCGGTGCTGATTCCCTTAATTTTGCTGAGGCGATAGCGATCGGACCGTATAAAACCTACTTTGAATCTGGTGGTTTAAGGTCAGAAGGTTATCGGGATACGAGCGGTGAGCAGCAAGGTAAAGCCACTGTTTATGCGGAAAACGGCAGTAAAATACGAGAGATGACCTATAAAGACGGTGAGCTCAATGGACCTTATAGAAATTATGCATCGACTGGTTATTTGCTGACCGAGCAAACCATGAAAGATGGTGAACGTAATGGTTTAAAACGCCATTATTATGAAAATGGTCAGGTTAAGTATGAAGCGGAATACAAAGATGATGTGCAACAGGGAATAGGGAAACGCTGGGATTCCGACGGCAACCTGGTCAAGAAGTCGTCTTATGTCGATGATGTGCTTAATGGTTTATCGACTGACTACTTTGAAAATGGCTCAGTTAAACGAACACAAGAATATAAAAACCGTAAACGGATAGGTGAAACTAAGCTGTATTACGAAAATGGTGAATTAAGGCACTATGAAGAGCGCAACGACGATGGAAAACTGCTTACGTCCCGCAGTTATGATGAAAATGGTCAGTTAACCCGCTCACGGGAACATATTGAAACCTCAGAGCACGGTCTTGTTGATGAGCGTAAGCGGTACAATGATTCTGGACAATTAACCCGGTTAAGCCGCCAGGCGGTTGATAACAGCTGGCGGTTAAATGAGAGTTATGACGAAGATGGAAACGTGAGAGACCGTCGGGAGTTTAAAGGATACGATTTGCATGGCCTTTATATTTCCAGATATGGAAATGGTCTGGAAAAAGTCCGTTTCGTTGAAGGTAAGCGACATGGGCCCTATACAATAACCGATAAAGAGGGAAAGGTTACGACCTCCGGTGAATACGACCACGGTAAGAAAGTTGGTGAGTGGGTTTCAGAAGATAGTTACGGTGTGATAAACGAGCATTACGACGACGAGGGTAAGCTTGATGGTGTCCGTGAAGTTTATGGTGAAAATGGTGATTTGCGTTTACGCGAGCATTATAAAGATGACTTGTTAGATGGGACTTACCAGGAATACGCCGACGGTGAAATCGTTGTTGAAGGCGAGTATGTCGAGGGTAAACGCGAAGGAGAGTGGCAAGTTGCCCTCGGCTATGCGCCTTATGAAATATCCCGGGGAAGCTATGAAAACGGCGTTAAAGTAGGGGAGTGGCGTACTTATTCTCCACAAGGCTACTTGCGTGGTATTGAGTCATTCGACAATGAGGGCTACCTGGACGGTATTGTTGTCAATTTCACTGACCAAGGCGCATTATACAATATCAGCGAGTATAAAAGAGACCGGCGACATGGAAAAAGCTGGTCTTATACAGAATCGGGGCAGCCGTTTTCAATCTCGGTTTACGACGATGGAAGGTTGAAAGAACAACGCTTTGAGGATGAATTTGAACTGAGTGAATTCCCTTAATCGGACACTCATTAACCCCGATTAATGCGTGTTGGCAGAGTGAAAGCGGCTGCCAACACGTTAATATTTAAAAGTTAAACCTAATGTTAGTTATTTCCCTGAACACTCTGAATATTCTCGGCAGTAAGCTTCACAATACGCTGCCGCGCTTCAGGTGATGTCCAGGCGTTGTGAGGCGTGACAATCAGGTTTAATCCCTCGTCCATCGCATCCAGCAAGGGGTTGCCATCTTTTGGTGGTTCCTGAGGCAGAACATCAGCGGCAACACCACCAATTTCTCCCATTCGTAGCGCCTCGGTAACATCCTGCTCATTGATAACACCACCTCGGGCATTATTAATTATGAGAGCGTCTTTTTTACAAAGCTTGAGGTTATCTGCGTTAAGTGAGTTTTTGGTGTCATCTGTTAACGGACAATGAAAAGAGATAACGTCAGCCGAAGGTAGTAGCTCATTTAGCGTTGGACGCGGGTCATCTTTCTTTCCGGGGCGTGCTGAGAACTCAACCTTCATACCCAAAGCTTCCGCCTGAGTTTTCACTTCCTGGCCGAGCTCGCCAGAACCGACAATAACTAATTTTTTGCCGGCCAGTTGAATAATGGATGGGTCTAACAGGCAAAACATGGACGAATGCTGCCAGTCGCCGGCTGCAACACGTTTTTGCATAACGGGTTGCTTAGTGGCCAGCGAAAGCATCATCATCAAAGTGTGTTGAACCACGCTCTCTGTACCGTAAGCTTCAACATTTTTAACCGGAATACTCAGTTTTTTTGCTGCAGCCAAGTCAATATTGTTCATTCCGGTGGCTAACACGCAAATTAGCTTTAATTGCCCAGCCGACTCAATGGTCTGTTCATTAATGACGACTTTATTCGTTATAACAATTTCAGCATCGCTAATCCGCTCATTAACCTGCTCGGCCGTTGTTGAATCATATAAAACCAGCTCTTCGACGGACGTTTCAATGGCGGAAAGATCAATACCCTTGCCCAGGGTTTCTGCATCGAGTATGACAGCTTTCATTAATTACCCCTTAATGGCGTCTTTATTTGCACAGGAGTAAGCATCTTACCAGAAATTATAAAAACACATTTAGTTAGGATGAACTTCGTCTTTTAGTACCATTTAGAGTCATAAAATCAGTTCGTTATGGGAATAGTTTTACAAATATTGACTGGTATCGAAAAGACCGAAGCATTAAACTGACTACTTATTTTTAACTAATTTTTATGTTGATTGCAGTGTTCTATCAGAAAAACAACAAAGCCCTTATTGAATTGCTAAAGCACACTGAAACGCAGGCGCTTAACAGTCGCACCAGAGAAAATCTCGACGCGGTTATTGATGACTTGAAAGCTTTTTCCGGAAGTTATCAGTTTAATATGAAAGCTTACTGGATAGCTTTTGCCGTGTTCTTGTTGGCAACCGCCGCATTAACTTACTGGGACTGGTCTCAGTGGCAACGTTTTCAGCAAAGTACCTGGATTATTCTGGCTGTAGGTAGTGTTTTAACTTTGGTTGCCGGAATTACCGCTTTTTACCCGGGCAGGCTTATGGCCAAAGCGTCGCATGCTTTACTGCAACGTGATGGTTTACTGGATAATGACTTGTCGCCTGCTGTATTCGAGAGCAGAACCGCGTCAAATGAATTCCAGCAGCGCTTCAGTGACTTTAATCGGGGGAATTACAAACGTGAAATTCACGCGCTTTACGATGGAAGCTACAGCGGCAGTGAGTACTCTTTTAAGTACCAGTATTACCACTTTCATTATGTTGACGAACGTATCGTTACAGAGACATACACTGACAGTAGAGGCAATGTAAAAACCCGCAAAAAGAAAGTGTACGATCATTATGATCGTTACGGGCTTATTTTGCCTTTCGGCTTGTTACGCAATGTTGCTGTTGTAGGTTTTGGCCTTCCTGGGGCAAGAAAAGCAACCTATAAGCCAGCCTCCAACCGGTTTAACAAAGAGTTTAAAGTGGTAGCCGCCAGTGAATTAGAAGCTGCAAAAGCGATGAAACCAACCGTGGTTATCGCTTTTGAAGAGTTTTCTGAAGTACTATCGCAAATGAACTTCGAGGTGAATGACGCCGGCGATTTGTGTCTTTCGTTTTCAGACAAAGACCTTATTGCAACAACTAAAGACGCCAAGATATGCGACTATGAAACCTTTATTGAGGCCTTAGAAGGCGAACAGGAATTTGCAAAGTTAAAGGCATCGCTTGATTTTATCCACTATGTAATGACCAAACTGGACAGTAACTTTTAGGAGTAAAACAATGACAGGAACATGGATAGCTATTGGTATAGCCGCTGTTTTAGTAATAGCCGTTATTGCTATTTATAACGCTATTATTAGCCGTGCAAACGCAGTTGAAAGAGCATGGGCTAACGTTATTACACAAGAGCGTCAGAAAAATAAAATTATTCCGCACTTAGAAGATGTCGTGAAAGACTATAAAGAGTTTGAGCAGGGCACTTTAACCAAAGTGACCGAACTGCGTAGCGCTCTGCAGGGGCTGGATAGTGGTAAGGTCGATACGGCAAAACTTGAGCAGGCGGAAGCCAGAACTGGTGAGCTGCTTAAAAGCCTGAACGTTACTGTCGAGAACTACCCGGAACTGAAGGCTTCAGAAACTTATCAGAAATTGATGAGAGAAATTACCGACCAGCAGGAAAACATTGGTGCGGCAATTCGCATCTTTAATCAGAACGTAGAAGACTTTAACAACGGTATTGAAGTGTTTCCAAATTCATTGGTTAACGCCATGCTGAACCATAAAGAGAAAATAAAAACCTTCTCTGACTCTGAGGCTGAGGAAGGTTTTGAGTATAAGCCGAATATTTAATACTCTTGCTTCCCCCAAAGCCCGTTTAATGGCATAACGGGCGCTTAGCTCGAAAGAATAACCGTCGCTGGTTCACGCCAGTACGTCCTTTATAGAGCAGTTCAGTTTTAGTGTTGCCAGGTCATCGGCGCGTGTTTTTCCCAGAGTTAACAGCGCGACAGGTTGATTACTTTGGTAAGCCTGGCGGGCAAAGCGATAACCGGAAAAGACCATAAGTGAGGTACCAATAGCCAGCAGGGCGTTGCTGTCTTTTATAGCCTTTTGAGCTTCCTCAACCCTTGGGCGAGGCACGTTATCACCAAAGTAGACGACATCGGGTTTTAGAATACCACCACAGCTTTGGCAGGCGGCGACTTTGAATTGTTCAAAGTCAGCCTCAAGGTCAGCATCACCGTCCGGTGCGGCGGTTGCCTCTAAAGCGGCAAAGTCCGGGTTCAATTTAAGGCTGCGTTCATGCATCTCCAACCGTGGGGTTATTTCCCGACAGCTCATGCAGACCATATCGTTAGCGTATCCATGTAAATTAATGACACGAGTGGCTCCGGCTTTTTGGTGCAGGCCGTCGACATTCTGTGTAATAACGCAGTCAATAAGTCCCTGCTGCTGCAATTCGGCTATTGCGTAATGCGCTGAGTTAGGCTTCGCGTGATAAAGCACTGGCCAGCCAAATAAGCTCCGCGCCCAGTATCTTTTTCGTACCGCTTCGCTGCGCATGTAATCCTGATGCTGAACCGGAGGCGTTCGCTTCCATTCGCCTTTATTATCACGATAGTCGGGGATTCCCGAGTCTGTACTTATGCCAGCGCCGGTAATGACGGTTACGGGAGCATTGTCCCGTAAGAATGTCATTAGAGCCTTACGAGCCTCGGTAGGGTCAGTTATTATCATATTGATGGAAACGCGTATATCAGCTATTACTTTTTATAAGGTACCACTGTTGGGTATTAAGAAAAAAGAGTCATGTAAAAAATCCGAAAATCTCATCAGTGACTACACTAAAGCATGCTAGTTTTCAGGGCATTCGTTGTTTTGATGGAGTTAGAGTATGAAAAAGCTAGTTTTGAGTATGATGTTTTCTTCGTTAGCACTTGTTGGTTGTGAAAATATGACTAACACCCAGAAAGGCGCGTCTATTGGTGCTGTCACCGGTGCTTTGCTGGGTAAAGGCACGGGCGATCATGATAAAAGCCGTTATGTCTGGGGTGCGGCGGTAGGCGCGTTGGCCGGAGGTGCCATTGGTAACTACATGGATAAGCAGGAAGAAGCGTTTCGCGAAGAGCTGGCTGACAGTGGTGTGAAGGTAATACGTGACGGCGATAACCTTCGTTTGCAGTTACCTAGTAACATTACGTTTGCTACCGGCAGTGCAAATATTTCTCAAAGCTTCAATCCAGTACTCGATGATGTTGCGCGAGTACTGAAAAAGTATGAAAAAACTACCATGCTGATAGAAGGCCACACCGACAGTACAGGTTCTGCTGAATACAACCAGCAACTGTCATTAAATCGTGCTAAGGCCGTACGTAATAATTTAGTGGGTAACGGCGTGGACTCACGCAGGATCACAACCGAAGGCTATGGAGAAAGTATGCCTGTTGCTGATAACGATACCGAAAGCGGACGTCAGTTAAACCGTCGGGTAGAGTTACGTATTGTTCCTAATACTCAATAACGGGTTTTCGTCTTCGTTAGCCCTTGATTAATAAAGGGCTAACGTTGAAACTCCAGCAACTGGTTATTGGCTGGCAAAGTGTGCATCTTTTTCAGCTCAAAGCCTTGCTGATTGGCCAGCTCTGCAACCCATTGCCAATCACGTATTCCCATGTCGCTGTTACGCGATTGCAGCGACTGGTGAAAGCGGCGATTACTGTCGCTGGTAAAATGACCGTTATCGTTAAAAGGTCCGTAAATACATACATGCTCCACACTGCTAAGGTCGCCTCCCAAATGCTCAAAAAGCCTTTCAACCCCTTCTTCGGGCATAATATGGCAGGTGTTTGCGGTGAAAAGAGCGTTGAAAACTCCATTCGGCGCGTCTGCGAATACATTAAACTCAACCGGTAATGGCTGGTTAGTTACACCTTCCCGTTTTATCCGGGCCGTTACTCCCGGTAGGTACTCTGCTTGATCACTGGCTTGCCAATGAATATTAGGGAGTTGGCTGGCAAAGTACACGGCATGTTGTCCTGTACCACTACCTACTTCCAGAACACGAGTACAGTCTGAAAACGCCATTTTAAGAACCCGAAGTATCGGGTCTTTGTTGTTTTCACAGGCTTGCGAGAAAGGTAATTCCATATCACATCCAGGATTTTTTTAATGCTTCCACCTGATAAAGGCAGGAGTCTATGAGCTCTTCACCAATTCGAGCGTTAATAAAAGGTAGCGTTTGCACGCCTGAAGCCAGTACAAACTTTACTGAACATAACTGAAAACGGCGCATAAACCAGCTTTGCGAGAAGGTTGTTTGTTGAACTTTATGAATAGGGAAGCAGCGATAACTCACTCCAATAAGGCCCATTCTGAGATAAATAAAGTTATTGTCAATTGCATAGCCGCGGCGTTTCCAAGCCAGAATGATAAAGGCCGTAGACAGCACTAAAGCAGCAATTGAAGCTGTTGCCAGTTCTGTTTTTTCAAAATAAGTGAGCACGGAGGCAAGAGGGACAAACAGCCAAAAGGCGATGAGCGTGTTTCTAATAGCGAGTCGCTTGCTGACCGGGTTATAGCTTATTGTACTTAACTGATTATTGGGCCAGGTTTCCGTTGCCAAGTTATGTGCCTCTTCGAGAGTAACCGACGGCACAATAATTTTTCCACCCGAAGTTCCGGCCGACTGGCGTTCAAAGTTGGCATTGAGTTGCTCGAATTTCAAGTTAACTCTTTGTAGCAAACGGTCAAGCCAGTTTTGCTGTAAAGCAATCATTTGCAACCGCGACAACTTCATAACGACTTCGTGGCGGGTAAAAAATCCATTGCGACGAATATAACGATCGTCGCTGCGAGTTAACTTAAAGTCGTAGAAGGTAATTACAGAGCCTAAGACGGAAATTAATGCTATTAGAGCAATAATTACAAAAGCGATAGAAAAGAAAAATAGTATGTACTGCCAGAATGCGTATTGTGAAGAGGCCATAAGCGCATCAACATCCACCCCAAAGCTTTCTATGCGCTCGATAAACTGTTCTGAAAGTGAGTTAAAGAAAGGGGCTAAAGCACCTAGCACAATCCAAATACGGTTGCTGGCAAGACCATGAATAACTAAGTCTTGTAAGGAGCGTGAATTTAGAAGCTGTTCCTGATGAGTTTGAGGTTCGTGGTCATTTTCTGTCTGGGTGCCCTCGGTTTTATAAGCAAGTATTTTTTGCTTTAGAGATTCAGCTATGTTTTTGGGTAAAGCAATAATTTTTGCTTCGAGTTTATTGGAACCAGCGGTGTCCAGAAGCATACAGACATGATTTGCCGGGCGGTAAAAAATAGGCTGTTCAAAACGGACATTCTGTATGCGCTCGAAGGGAAGGTCGATATGCGTTTTCTGAAACACGCCGGAATGGATCTGAACTCGACCTTCACTCAACCGGTATTGATAGAAATAAAATTTGAGCAAAGCGGAGATGCCAACAAGGACTAACAGAGCGCCAAGTCCCGATACTATTATTATGGCATTTTCAGAAAACTGGTTGTAGCCAACAAAAATAGCCGGCAGTAAATAAAATAAATTGTTACCAATGGTTTTGATGAACTGAACAGCGAAATAAATAATCGCCACGGGTGATAGCTTCAGCCATTGGTTCTGGGAACTAGTCATTTGCTGCGACATCGCTATGGGTTAGTACGTAGGAACGGATTTCGCGAGCTTTTTCTTCTGGTAATCCCGGTATTGCGAAAGTGTGCATGGCACCGCCGGCGCTAAAAATCTCCAAACTGGCCAATCCAAAGTGGCGGTCAATGGGGCCATGTTTTAATTCAACATGCTGAATACGTAAAATGGGCTGACTGACTACTGACTGGAATATAACACCACTGCGATAGCTAAAGTCGTGCTCACGTATTGCATAACCTTTGTTTTTGTCAGCTAAGATGCCATAAGCCGAACTTAATAAGCCAAGCCCTCCGGCTGCTAACTGTATCTGAGGCAAATAAAGCTCGAGCAGCGTGGGAAGGTCAACCCAAGGTTGCCAATAAAGAATTAATAAGGCACTCACCACCATCAACCAAAAAACTAAGCGACACATTAAATTGACCTTAATATAGGTGTTACTTAGTGGTGTAAAGGACTGAGAATTGACTTGAGGAAGGTTTTCAGGTGTTACGACGTTATTGCTAAATGCATTTTCTGACATAGTTAGGATTCTTATTTTTGTTCTGCCGTAAAGTTATCAGTAATCTACTTTGCGTTCTAGTTTTAAGAGCATAAAAAAAGCGGCTGAAAAGCCGCTTTTTATCAGGGAATATTGAAAAAATATCAATCTTCTTCGCGAACCTGAATATCGTTTTCGATGTCTTTAACACCTTTCACTGTAGCCGCCAAGTTTTCTGCGGTATCGATATCGGCATCGTTTTCAACGAAACCTGACAATTGAACAATTCCGTTGTTCGTTTCAACATTGATATCCATGCTGTTCAGGTTATCGTCTTCGAAGATAACCGCTTTGACTTTAGTGGTGATGACCGCATCATCAACATATTCACCGGCATCTTCAGCTTTTTCCTCAGTGTAGCTTTTGGCTTCCTGAGCTTTGTCTTCAGTCTCTTGCATCGCCTTTTCAGCTTTTGATTCCGCTTTTTCGGTTTCAGCGTCACTGCAGCCCGAAAGAGTCAGCATTGAAATTGCGATTAAACTTGCTGGTAGTGCCATTTTAAAGTTTTTCATGGGTAACCTCCTGTTATTAAAAAATCATTACCACACCCACTATATCTGTAACTGTGAGACTTTACGGTCATCTTTACAGATGTTTTGCAAAACTGCTGGCACTTTGTACGCCAGCGATAAGTCTCAATACTTTAATGACCGTATTTGTGGCAGATTTTTTCTCGCCGGAAGACTCTGTCTGCTCTTTCGGTCTATCCGACATTTCTCCGATTAAAAAGCCTGCACCAACGGCAACACAAAGCGCCGTGGGAGAGGCCAATTTGTCATGAGTTGTTGAAATAACGTCCTGTGAACGAACCTTAACAGCTAATTTCCGAAGCTGAAGTTCTTTTTTCGTTTGCGCTATTTGATAATCAAGGCTTGATGCCATAAGCCCTCCACTTAGAGACTGCTACTGGTTTCTGAAAAAAGCAGATCGCGACTTCTGCGTTTTATATGTCTAATAATATAAAAAGTCGCTACCAGATGAGCGGCGGCAACAAAAACTAGTGCAGTTGTCAAAGACACTACACTACTGTTTACGACCGCTATTACAGCAGCTGTAACTAAAGCAGCCCAGGCTGTGAAAACTAAGCATGCTGCCAGCACCGCAAAGGCGACCATACGTACAAAGCTTTCCCCAGCTCTGCGGGTTTCCATACCCGCAAGCTGGAGCTGAGCTTTAACCACACCACGAACTTCGCTTTCCAGAGCCTGAACTTGTTTTAGCAGACTCTCCGTCTCGTTCGCATCAGCTTGCTTATGAACGGCCACTGAATAACCTACTTAATAAGTAACCGCTTGCAGCGGCGATGCCCAAAGATTTAATTGGGTTTTCCTTAACGTAGTCAGTTGCACTTGAGAGCCATTTTTCCTGAGTGGCTTTAATATCCTGCCCTTTTTCACCTAAGTTGTCCGAAGCGTCTTTTGCTGCATCTGCTACTTTATCGATGGTTTCGTGAGCTTTATTTGCCGACTTGTTTACTGCGTCTTCTGCTTTCGTTTGATTGTTACTCATAATACCCTCGGTTTTTAGTGAATTTCCCTATTAAGGAAAGACAAAAATTTGGACTAATGCAAGTTTTTTATACACCTTTACTAACTGTAAAGATGAACATTTTCTGACACTTAATAGTAAAAAACTAAAAAGCCCTTAAAAAAATCAGTGTTATTCCTGTTGTTGATTGGGATCAATAACGTCACTGTCAAGTTTGAATAAACTGTCAGCAAGAATTCAAACAGGGGAATAACCATGAGTTTATGGCAAGAATTTTTTAAAGATCCGGTCATCTTTTTTTCTTTTACAGGCTTAGCTATTGTTATTGGTATGTGTGTTTTTTACGCTATTTTCTTTTACTTAAAAATGGTTAAATCAGAGAACAAACGGAAATAGTGCCAGAAGAGGGTCTATGAAGTATATTTTCCAAGTTCGTATTAAAGAAGGTCATACGGCAGAGGAATACGCAGAAGCCTGGGTAAAAGCCAGTAAAATTATTCAGCAAGCGCCAGGAGCCCGAGGTACGGAGCTGCACCGCAAAGTCGGTGATGACAAAACGTTAATAGCCATAGCGTCGTGGGATAGCAAAGAAAAACGCGACGCTATGGAAGGGCAACATAACTCCGAGGTGGCTAATATTATTCGCAGTGCTGCCCCATTCTGTGAAATAACACCTTTAGGCGAATTTGAAGACCCTGAATGGGTGGTATTGCCGCCTAAAGGTTAGATTTTAGTTAGCCAGCCGTGTTTATCTTCCGCTTTGCCCCACTGAATATCGTTCAGTGCTTTACGTAATTTCAGGGTGGTAGCACCTGAGTTGCCGTTACCGACGGGGAACTCTTTTCCGTTATGAATCAATGTACCAACTGGGGCAAGTACCGCTGCGGTGCCGGATAATGCCGCTTCGCTATCGGGTTTTGAGGCACGTTCCAGCAATTCATCTACGCTAAGTTCGCGTTCAGACACCGTCATTCCCATATCGCGCGCAATGGTGAGAATAGAGTCTCGGGTTACGCCATGCAGAAAGCTAGTGTCCAATGCTTTGGTGATAATTTCATTGCCGTCAATAAGCAAGAAGTTGGCGGCACCAGTTTCCTGTACATCGCCATTAGGGCAGAACAACACTTGATCTGCATTCACGGATTCCCGCGCCTGAAGAATGGGCTGTAACGCACTGGCGTAATTGCCGCCACTTTTAACCATACCCATGTGAGCTGCGCAACGCGAACCGTCTTCTTCGAGCAACAAGCGTAGGGTTTTATCGTCGCCCGAAAAATAATCACCGACAGGCGATAACAATACATAAAGCATTGAGGAGCTGGTTGGCGAAGCGGCCTTGCCTATTGCCGCTTCAGTGCCAATGTGAGTAGGGCGTATGTACATTGACCCCGGTGGTTTTGGGACCTCGTCACTGAAGTGCTTCACAACATCTGTAATCATTTTTTGCAGCAAGCTGACATCAAATGCCGGTAATGAAAGCAGACGGCTGCTTTGTTGCATGCGCTTAATGTTGCTATCCATACGAAACAGATTGATAGAGCCATTGTCATGTCGAAACGCCTTTAACCCCTCAAAACACGTGCTGGCGTAATGCAGAACATGGGCTCCGGGGTGTAACTGTATTGCGTCAGAAGAGACTAATTCAGGCTTACTCCAACCTGAATTTTCGAAAGTTGCCATTGTCATTTGTGGCATGAATACGGTGCCAAAGGCTGCCATAGGGTTGTCCTGATCTAGAAAATAATGCGCAGTAATATAGCATAATTTTTAACATTCGTATGACTCTGCGGGATGTGCTGAAAGCTCTATAAAAATCCCCTCAGGATGAGCCGAACAGTGTTAGACTGTTACCACCATACGGACGTATACAGAGACTTTATTATGAATGAAGAACAGCAAGTAACTCAAAGCAAACATACCCAACAGTACAGTAATGACGGTAAAAATGTAGAAATCGATATTTATCGTACCGAAGACAGTGGCTGGATTCTGGAAATTGTTGATGAGAATAATAATTCAACACTTTGGGAAGACGCGTTTGAGAACGAAGATGATGCGCTTGCTGAAGCCCTCGATGCCCTGAAAGAAGAAGGTATAGATAACTTTATCCAGCCTGCTGAGTGATGTGGGTAACATTGTTTAATTCTGTCGGTTATAAAGAGAAAGATGATTCAGATTTCCCAACGAGTCGAGTTAGCAGATAGCGAAATTGAATGGCAATTTATCCGTTCCAGTGGAGCGGGTGGGCAGAACGTCAATAAAGTAGCAACTGCGGCTCAACTTATTTTTGATATCCAGGCCTCTTCGCTTCCCGACTTTTATAAATATCGATTACTGAAAAAATCTGATCATCGCATTACTCAAAGCGGGAAAGTGATTATAAAGTCTCAGGAAACTCGCAGTCAGGCACGTAATCGAGAATTGGCGCTTGAGCAACTGATTGATTTAATTCGCAGCGTATCGCAGATTCAGAAAAAACGTATTCCGACGAAACCCAGCCGCTCGGCTAAAGAAAGACGATTAACCACTAAAAAGCAGCAGGGACAGAAAAAAGCGCTTCGAAAAAAAGACTTCTAACCGTCGAAGTTCTGCAAAGAGCCAGAACAGTTTATTCTGGCACATTCAAGTATTAACTGTTTAAGCTCGCACTGACTGCAGTAATCACTACAACGAATGTCACTGGCTACTAACTTTTGCTCAAGCAGCAGCTTTTTAAGCTGCTCTTTACTCATTGAGAGTTGCAAGCGTTCAGGTTTGTTCATGCGCATAACCGGATTCCTCTAATTGTTGCATACAGTGCCCCAGGCAGCGAGAATGCTGACAACCAGTAATTAAGAGTTGATAGCAGTACCGACAAAGCTCTTGCAGTGGCTGAGTTGCAGCCTGACTAAGCCATGACGTCAGTTGCTCACCACTCTCTTGTTGAAACTCATATGCCTGTAGCTTTTGCTGGCGGCGAATATGGGTCGCAATTAACAAAATAGAACAGGTTGTGAAGCTTTGAATGGCATTACCCGACAGTACAGGTTCATTGAAGGCCTGTTTTGCGGATTCGCGTGCCTGGCTAAGGAATGTCGTTGCAGCGCGATAATCTTTTTGGTTGAGCAGTGAACTCGCTATTTTTAGCTTTTCCTGAGAGTTAAAGTACTCTTGATAGGCGTTCGTCATTATGCATCCTTTATTCTGGCTTTGATTAAATAAGCTAACGCAAATGATAATAGTTCGCAATAAGTTATTTGTAAACGATCGTATTTGCAAAATAAAACGTATCGGTAGCCGACAAAAATAAACTGGAGCTTTAATGAAAACCTACAAACAGCAAGATTTAGCAAAAATGAATGACCGCGACCGTGCGCGTTTTGTAAATTGTTTATCGGGGTTTAAAAGTGCCAATGTTATTGGCACCCGAGACCGGCATCAGCAAAATAATTTAGCCATGATAAGTTCTGTTGTTCACCTGGGTAGTAACCCGCCTCTGTTGGGTTTTGTTATGCGTCCGCAGTCGGTTACCCGGCATACCTGGGAAAACATTGAAGAGAGTGGTGTTTATACTATTAACCAAGTTAACGAAAGTTTTTTTCGTCAAGCGCATCAGACCTCGGCGCGGTACCCCAGAGAAACTTCAGAGTTCGAAGCCTGTGGTTTGACGCCCGAATTTGTCGATGGTTTTCATGCTCCTTATGTAGCAGAGAGTTCGCTCAGAATTGGTATGCAGCAGGTTGAAATTATTCCGATACAACATAACGACACGGCGCTAATTGTTGGGGAAGTTCGCTGGGTTGAAGTGAAAGAAGAGGCGGTGAAAAACGATGGTTTTATCGATATAGAATCGCTTGGAGCAATGACTATTTCGGGGCTTGATGGGTATCATAGCACTCAGCGGGCTGCGCGTTTGTCTTACGCGAAACCGGATGAGGAGCTTAATGAGTTAGATGCAGAAGGTAAGCCTAAAGACTAACAATGTTGGGTGTTCTGCGGCTGTGTTTTTTAGTGATCCAAAATAATAGCAGGCCGGCCAGCGACAGCGCGCACCCAACCCAACCGGTTCCTTGCCAGCCAAGCGGTGAAATAATAGCAAGCCCCCCCAGCCAGGCACCTAAAGCATTTGCCGCATTAAAAGCGGAATGGTTTAACGATGCAGCTAAAGTCTGGGCTTCTCCTGCAACATCCATTAAACGTACCTGCAGAGCCGGAACCAGCGCGGCAGAGCTACCGAGTAATAACACCATAGGCATCACGGTCCAGAGACTTTGAAGTGTTAAGGGAAAAATGGCCAGTACAATTGCCGACCAGAACAGGGAACCGCCAATGGTTAATTTCAAGTTTCTGTCGGCGGCCCAGCCGCCGACCAAACTACCGGCCAACGAACCCAGTCCGTAGATAAATAAAGCAACGGGTATCCAGTGAGAATCTAATCCGGTGGCATTTATTAGTGTTGGAGCTATGTAGCTTAATACCGCAAACATTCCGCCGAAACCAATGGCTCCTATGGCCAATGTCAGCCAGACCTGAGGGTTTTGTAATGCCTGCATTTCGCCACGGGCTGAAGTTTTCTTTTCATTCGGATGCTTGGGGACCACAATGAAAATCATAACAAAAGCCAGTAACCCTAAAGCAGCTACCGTGTGGTATACGGTGCGCCAGTCGATAAGTTGACCTAACCAGGTAGCTAACGGATTTCCGACCAGGATAGCCACGGTTAGCCCCATCATTACCATAGTTACTGCCATACCGCGTTGATTTTTACGTACCATATCGGCCGCAACCAGACAGGCAATCCCGAAGTAAGCACCGTGAGGCAGGCCAGTTAAAAACCGTAATACCTGAAGTAATGTGTAACTTTCAGCTGAAGCACTGGCGAAGTTGCCCAGAGAAAATACCAGTATCAGTGCCAGTAACATAGGTTTACGCGGTAGCCTGGCAAACAAAATGGTAATAAGCGGAGCTCCGATAACGACACCGAGCGCATAAAGACTGATTAAGTGACCTGTTTCCCGAGTGTCGGTATTAAAGTCTGCGGCGACGTCTGGCAGCAGTCCCATAATGACAAACTCACCAATGCCAATGGCAAAGCTTCCAATTGCCATTGCAAAAATGGCCAGTAGAACTTGTATTTTTGAGAACTGCATAGGGCGGATTTACTTCCAGTTGTAACGAAGGCCTGTTCGGAGTGCGCAGTTTAGCGAATGCTACAACTATTGCAATCTATCTCACTTTACTGTACAAATAAACAGTATATTTACACATCAGCAAAGGACCACACCATGGCTGTAGTAACCCAATATGTAGTTATTCGCGACGGAGCCGAGAAAATGACCTTCACTTCAAAAGCCGAAGCCGATGCGCACGATAAAATTCTGGATATGGCGGAAGCCCTGAATCCATTAATTAAAAGTAGCGAACTGTTCACTGATGAGCAACAGCTTGAGGATATGGCTCTGTTTTTAGCGAAAGAGCGTGAGAATGTACTCATTGCATTAGGGGCTAAAAAGCCCAAAAAACCTCGGCAGAAAAAGCAGAAGCGGCTAAGCCTACGGATAAAGAATCGACAAAAGCGGCTTAGTTATCGGTATTTCATTTGGTGCCGGTAAAGACTTTGCTAATATAGCCTCATTGTTTAAAGAGAATAGGATTAGAGTATGACGCAACAAACGATTTACCATATTGGAACACCGGGCACGCCCTGGGGAGCGACAGAAAAGGCTCAGTGGCTGGCCGAGCAAACCAAAAAACGCTCTTACTTCGATGATGTAGTTAGTAAGATTGAAACCTTTAAAAGCGATTTCGATGTAGACCAATACGGTGAACTTGCGTACGACAGCGCTACTTATCCTTTATTCGTGGTCAAAACAAAAAACTGGGATGATTCGAAGCCAACGGTTTTGGTTACCGGCGGAGTACATGGTTATGAAACCAGTGGTGTCCATGGTGCGCTGCGGTTTATTGAAACCAAAGCGAAAGATTACCAGCCACACTTCAACGTGGTGGTAGCGCCATGTTTGAGTCCCTGGGGCTATGAAACCATCAACCGCTGGAATCCGGCGGCCATTGATCCTAACCGCTCTTTTGTCGCTGATTCACCAGCCGGGGAATGTGCGCACATTATGAATTATGTTGCTGGCTTAGGCGTAGATATTCTGGCCCACATAGATTTACACGAAACAACGGATACTGATAACAGCGAGTTTCGTCCGGCCAAAGCGGCGATGGATGGAAAAGTGAATACGAACTGGAATATTCCGGATGGGTTCTATTTGGTTGGGAATTCTGAAAAGCCTTATCCTGATTTTCAGAAGGCGGTGCTAGATTCGGTGGAAGAGGTCACTCATATTGCCGATGCCGACGACGAAAATAAGCTGATAGGCGAGGATATTGCTCAGCGTGGCGTTATTTTATTGCCAACAGCAGAAATGGGATTGTGCATTAGCTTTAGCAAAGCAGAGTATGCGACGACTACAGAAGTGTACCCCGACAGCCCGAAAGCAACGCCAGAACAGTGTATTAACGCTCAGGTTGCTGCGGTAACCGGAGGACTGGACTTCTTAAAGTAAAGTCCGGTCCTACTGGTCTGCGGTAGAATTAACGTCGTGTGTCCGGGCGCTTCTGGCGAGGCGCACGACGAGAGTTTTGAGGACGCCCCGTACGAGGCTTCTGAATCGGCTCCGGCTTTATGCTGGGGTCTGGTTCAAAACCCGGAATAACTTCCTTAGGTATCTCATTTTTAGTCAGTTTTTCTATATCGCGCAGCAATTTATGCTCATCAACACAGACTAAAGACGCCGCTTCACCTTCACTTCCTGCACGGCCGGTACGGCCAATACGGTGTACGTAGTCTTCAGCAACCTGAGGCAGTTCAAAGTTGATAACGTGCGGTAATTCATCAATATCAATGCCTCGTGCAGCGATATCCGTTGCTACCAGAACCCGCAACTTACCGGCTTTAAATTGTGATAAAGCTTTCGTTCTTGCGCCCTGGCTTTTATTGCCGTGAATGGCCATAGCCGGTAAACCATCATCACTTAACTGTGTAGCCAATCTGTTGGCGCCGTGTTTTGTACGGGTGAAAATCAATACCTGTCGCCAGTTGCGGCTGCCGATTAAATAGCTTATTAACTCTCTTTTACGTTTTTTATCAACCGGGTAAACCCGCTGTTGTATAGTATCTGCTGCTGCATTCTGACGCGCAACTTCAACCAGTTTTGGCTGTTGCATAAATTGTTGCGCTAATGCTTTTATCTCGCTTGAGAAGGTTGCAGAAAACAACAGCGTCTGGCGCTTTTCAGGAATGAGCTTCATGACTTTTTTAATGTCATGAATAAAGCCCATATCCAGCATGCGGTCAGCTTCGTCCAGAATCAGTACGTCAATTTTACTTAAATCAACGGTTCCCTGACGGCTGTGATCCAGCAAACGCCCGGGTGTCGCAACAAGAATATCGACACCACGGCGCAAGGCATCAATTTGTGGATTAATACCCACGCCACCAAAAATCACCAGGGACTTAAGACCGGTATATTTTGCGTAGGTATTCAAATTGTCTTCAACCTGTGCCGCCAGCTCTCTGGTTGGCGTAAGGATCAAGGCCTTAATAACAGGCTTTCCGTCAGCTTTTGTTTGCGACAACCTGTGCAGCAAAGGGAGCGTAAAACCCGCCGTTTTACCGGTTCCCGTTTGTGCTGCGGCTAACAAGTCGTGGCCGGCCATAACGGTCGGAATGGCTTGCTGTTGAATTGGTGTTGGGGTGGTGTAACCGCATTCACTAACGGCTCGTAAAATATCGTCGCTCAATCCGAGTGACTGGAATGAGGATGGGTTTTGTTCTGTGGACATGAAGCTCCGGGAATTATGATAGTAGATGCCGCTCTAATGTGCGGCTTTTTCGCATTATATCACAAACGAGACTAAACCTTTATTTAGAAAAGAGCGTAGTAGTGTAAGTTTTTCTTGATTTGATGAAAAAGTGAGCGCATTATTCTCGCCGTTTTAGCCCTCATTCAGCTTCTTTAGAGGAAATTTCATGTTTTACCGTCCCTGGGTTAACTCGGCCAACCGAGTTTTCATTGGCGTCCTGATTGTTCAGTTCTTAATTACGCTCTTGATTGCCTTCACTACCAATGACTGGTTTTTACCCGTATTGCTTTCGTTACTTATTGTTGCTTTGCCTTTATTCTTAATTCGTATAGCCGGCCAAAGAAAGCTAACGCATCATGTTATTGCCGCGGCAGTTCAGCTAATAACGGCGGTTCATATCGATCAGACCATGGGTTTGGTCGAAATGCATTTTGAAATTTTTGTGGTGATGGCTTTTCTAATTTATTATCGCGATTGGACTATTGTGGTCACCAGCGTTGCTGTAGTTGCAGTGCACCATATCCTCTTCTTTATTCTACAATCTAGCGGTGCAGACGTTTATATTTTTGCTGAAGGCTACGTCACTCTCGGTATTTTAGCTATCCATGCGGGATTTGCCATAGCCGAAGGCGCCGTGCTTTGTGTGATCGCTAAACAGAGTGACTCTGAAGCTAACAGTGCTCAGGTTTTGCGTGACAGTATTGATAATATTGTTAAAGAGTCGGACACGTTAGATTTATCTGTAGAAATTCAGGGTGAAACGAGTGAAATTGTGGCTTTTCGAAAGCTTATCCAGCAATTTCGAAAAAATATCAGAAGCACCCGGAGTCTGGCGGAAGAAGTTCAGGGCGTTACAGGTAAACTTTCTCATCAAACGACAGAGTTAGTTGGTAGTCGAAAGCATACATCCCGCGAAGTGGATCGTATTGCGAGTGCCATTGAACAAATGACCGTAACGATAAGCCATATAGCCTCACAGACAGCGGAGGTGAAAACTTCAGCCGAAGAGTCTATAGGCGGTTCCGAGCATGCTGACAGCGTAGCTAGGACAGCAGCCGACGCTATTGGCTCATTGAAATCTAATGTTTTGGAAACCAATAAAAAGCTGAGCGCTTTGGACAGCCAGTGTCATCAAATTTCAGATGTTGTTGAGGCAATAAATAATATTGCTAAGCAGACGAACTTACTGGCGCTTAATGCCGCAATTGAAGCTGCCAGAGCCGGGGAAGAAGGCCGCGGGTTTGCCGTGGTTGCCGACGAAGTCAGGTCGTTGGCAGCTACAACGGCAAAAAACGCAGAGGAGATTAGTCTCATAAGTCAAAGCATAATAGCCGAGGTTGCCGAGGCGGTAAATTCAATGGAAGCTTGTGTTAAGCAAATTGATGATGCGGTGCGATATTCTGATGAGTCGGGAGAATCGATGAGAGAAGTTGCCGAGCGTATAAAAGAGGTTTCTCGACAGGTTATTGCAATTGCCTCTGCAACTGAACAACAGCGAAGCGCAAGTGAAGATATTTCGAAGTCTGCGCAAACAATGCGAGAATTGTCACAAGCAGAAACTCAATTGTTGCATAGCGGCCAGGAAAACTCCGATTCGTTAAAAGCGGCTTCAGCGGAATTAGACTTGGAAGTAGGGCGCTTCATTGTCACTCATGAATTCAGGTAAGGCTCGTTCCCGTTGGCTTATTGCCGTTGTTGTGGCCTGGTTTGGGCTTGTGCTTCTGGGGATCAGTTATTTACTTGAGCAGCGGTTGGTCTGGTTTGATGAAAAAGGTCAGTTACTGGAGCTTAGCAATAGCGAAAAGCTGGAACCGCAGCTAGTGGCTGAGCTCACGCGTCTGGGGTATTCCTTTTCCGGCAGCGTTTTTCACATTACCTCAGGGGATTGCTCTTGTAACTGGCGCTCGTCCGGGCATATGGCCAGCGTAAAAAGAAAGGTTGCGGAATCTGAAGGACAAAACTTGATTGTTGATATCGATCAATATCCAACCTTAAAGCGCTTCGTTCCGGCGACTCCAGCGATTATCATGTTCAATAAATCATCAAAGCTGATTTACATTGGTCCATACGCCGATGGTGCTTTTTGTACTACTGATAGTAGCTTTGTAGAAGAGCTGATACCTTCCGTTTCGGGCGAATCAGCGGCTCCTAAATGGGTTAATACCGTTGCAAAAGGGTGTTATTGCAAAGTTTAATGCTGCAGAACAGTGGAGCCACATAACAATGAAAGTAAAACAAACCGTTATTGAGTTCCTTGAAGTCATACCGGACGGCGCAATAGTTATTAGCTCTCAAGGGCTCATTGTTGGTGTTAACCAGGCTGCCGCGACAATGTTTCGCTATTCCTCGTCATCTATGCTTGAACTGCATCTTAATGAACTGTTACCTGAAGGGATGCGTGAAAAGCATGACCAGCACTTAAAAACGTTTTTTAAGTACCCGGGCAGGCGCTCTATGGGGGATGGTTTGATTTTCCCCGCAATTCGCCGGGATGGTTCAACTTTTTATGTCGATATCATGCTGAATCAACTGGATATCGAGAGCCAGTTGTATGGTATCGCCGTAGTGCGGGATTACACTCTGCAAAAAAAAGCAGAAGATAAAATTCGTCTCGAACTGGAGTTTGAAAAGCGTCAGGCTCTTACCGATCACTTAACCGGAATAATGAACCGGCGAGCGTTTACTGCGCAATTACAAGATGAGATAAACCAGTTGGAAACTCATGGTACGCCCTTTGCTGTGAGTTTTATCGATTTGGACGACTTTAAAGAAATAAACGATGAACATGGACATCACTTTGGTGACATCGTATTGCAAAAAATTGCCGAGTTAACTCGTTTACACAGTCGGCATACCGATTATGTTGCTCGTATTGGAGGTGACGAGTTCGCTACTATTCACCCTATGATTTCCGCTGAAGACGCCAGACTCATGATGCACCGTTTACGTTGCCAGTTAGTGAGTGGAATAGGGCATGCCGAGTTACCTGTCACGCTGTCTATCGGCCTTTGTCAATGCGATAAACCTTCAGAGCATTACACCATTGAAGGCATTATGGCCCGGGCAGACAAAGCCATGTATCAGGCAAAGAGCGAAGGTAAAAACGCGGTAGTGCTGACAAGTTAAGTGTAATGAAGACTAATTCACTTTGATTGTCGCCTAAGGTCTGCTCTAAAGAAGTTTAGGTGTAGCTTGCGAGTTTATTGTGCGTCTGCTGGTGAGGCCCTTTCGACAATTGCAGCACAATTAAGCCCTGTGGGTAATGTGCCGTAGTTAAGTCCGGTATTTGCTGCTAAACGGCTGGCACAAAACGCATCGGCAACGTCGGTGCTGGCATGTTGAACTAATAAAGCGGCTTGTAACCCAACGGCCATATTATCCGTTATAGAGCGTGCACGATACTGGAGCATATTCCTGTCCGTAAACTCACTTTTCAACCGCATAATAAACTGATCGAGTCGTTTATCTGCACCTTGTGCCCGCTGTAGTTCGGCAAAATAAACATCGAGAACTTCTGGTTGTTTTTCTATTGCTCTAAGAACATCCAGACATTGAATATTACCGCTGCCTTCCCATATGGCGTTGACCGGAGACTCCCGGAACAGTCTCGGCATAATGTGGTTTTCCATAACGCCACTACCGCCAATCACTTCCATAGCCTCATAAGCATGATTCGGTGTGCGTTTACAAATCCAGTATTTGCCTATAGGCGTGGCAATACGGGATAACAGCTTTTCATGCTCGTCGTCCTGGTTATCCATTGCTCGCGCTATGCGCATCATGTAAGTCATGGCGGCTTCGCTTTCAATGGCTAAGTCCGCCAGCAAATTTTGCATTAGCGGTTGTTCACTTAATTTAGTGCCAAAAGCTTCGCGGTGGCTGGCGTGGTGAATGGCCTGAACCACGGCTTGTCGCATGCCGGAGGAGGAACCAATCATGCAGTCATAGCGGGTAGTTGCCACCATTTCTATAATAGTACGAACGCCTTTGCCTTCTTGACCTACCATCCAGCCCAGCGCACCTCTTAACTCAGTTTCGCTGGAGGCATTGGCCGCGTTCCCCATTTTTTGTTTCAGCTGTTGAATCTGAATTGGATTCTTTGAGCCGTCTGGCCGCCAGCGCGGCACCAGAAAGCAGGATAACCCGCTGGTTGTTTGAGCAAGCACCAGAAAAGCATCGCACATTGGTGCTGACACAAACCATTTGTGACCAACCAATTCGTAAGCCTGGCCTGAACCTTTTTTGTCTATTGGGTAAGCGCGGGTGCTATTCAGCCGGACATCAGAACCCCCTTGTTTTTCGGTCATAGCCATACCAATGGTCACAGCACTTTTTTCGGTATGAGGAATGTTCCTGGGGTCGTAATGTCTGGCGGTAATTTTGGGTCCCCACTCTTTGAACAAATCGGGTTGGTGCCTTAGTGCGGGTATAGAGGCAAAGGTCATGGTAATAGGGCAGCCATGAGACGCTTCTACCTGAGTGTGCAGATAATATTTTGCTGCACGTGCAACATGAGCCCCTAATTTGGGTTCGCTCCAAGGGCTTGCATGTAGGCCATGCTCAATGGCTGTCGACATAAGCTGGTGATAGCTTGGGTGAAAATCGATGAGATCGATACGGTGCCCGTAACGATCGTGAGTTCTCAGTTCAGGCTGGTATTTGTTTGCCTGAAACCCCTGTTCGATACTGTTGGCTTTACCAGCCAGTTCTCCAAAGGCAATAAGATCGGAATAAGCCCAACTGGCACCTTCGCGCTCAACGGCTTTGCGTAATGCTTTATCAGCCAGGTAAAGATTATAGTTTTCCAGCGCCGGTGGCTGATTCTCAACCTGGTGGGTGCTGGCCATAAACTGATCGGCTCGGGGGTATTTCTGAGTCATGTTCTTGCTCCTTGTCTCAATTGAGTGAAGCAAGATTATTCATGATCGTCAATGTACCAATAGTTGTCTTTCGTCTATTTTTCTACGACAGTGAAGTGAGATACTTTGTTGTCGGTTTAAATAAGGACACGCAATGAGAGTCGTATTTTTAGGTGGTGCGGAAACGGTTACCGGTTCCAAATATTTAGTTGAAACAGAATCAACCCGAATTCTAATAGACTGCGGTCTTTTTCAAGGCTATAAGTGGTTGCGGCGGCGTAATTGGCAGCCTTTGCCAATGGGGATTAATCAGGTCGACGGTGTCGTATTGACTCATGCTCATCTTGATCATTCGGGGTTTGTTCCGGTGCTCTATAAAGAAGGGTTCCGGGGGCCTGTTTTCGCACATCATGCAACATCTGGTTTGTGCGATATCCTGTGGGCAGATAGCGGAAGAATTCAGGAAGAAGATGCGAAATACCTTGGCAAACATAAGTTAAGCCGCCATGAAAAACCAGAACCTTTGTATGATGAAGCAATGGCAAAATCAGCCATACGGCTGCTTCAGGGCGTTGAGTTTCATCAGCAATTTGAGATTGGCGATATTAAAGTGACTTTGCAGCCAGTTGGTCATATTCTGGGGGCTTCAAGCGTCGTTATTGAAGCCGAAGGTAAGCGTGTTGGCTTTTCCGGTGATATCGGACGTCCGCAGGATATTATGATGTATCCACCTGAACCTCTACCGGATTTGGACTTGCTACTGCTTGAGTCAACTTATGGCAATCGGCTTCATGCTAAAACCGAAAATGCGGAAGAGCAGTTGGCAGAAGTGGTTAACGAGACGGCTCAGTCCGGCGGTGTCTTGTTAATTCCGAGCTTTTCAGTCGGCAGAGCACAACTGCTGCAATATCTGTTAGTTAAATTGATGGATGAGGGGCGGGTACCTAAGCAACCTATTTATTTAGATTCTCCTATGGCTATTAACGTTTCAGGGCTTTACCAGCGTTTCCATAGTATTCACAAACTGACGGACTCAGATTGTTCCCGAACCTTTTCAAGAGTCGAGTACACACGTTCTGTCGATGAATCAAAAGCTATTGCGTCTCAGTCGGGGCCTCACATTATTATCGCAGGCAGCGGTATGGCGACAGGCGGAAGAATTCTGCACCACTTTAAACGCTGGTTGAGTGATCATCGTGCGACGGTTTTATTCAGCGGACACCAGGCCGGAGGGACTCGTGGTGCTAAAATGCTGCAGGGGGTGGAGTCGATAAAGCTGCATGGCCAATGGTTACCGGTAAAAGCTCGGGTCCGTTCTTTAGAAGGATTGTCAGGACATGCAGATTATCAAGAAATTGCTGGCTGGCTAGAACAATCCAGTTTAAAACCAAGTACTCCAATTCAATTGGTACATGGCGAGTTAGATGCACTGGAAACCTTCCGTGACTATTTAATGCAGAACACCACTTACAATGTCGATGTTGCTGATTACCAAGGGGTATATCACCTGTAACAGAGTCTGCTAAACTACCTTCACTCAGGATTATCAGATTAATAAGGAAGTCGCATGAAGTTTTTGAACGCTGTTTTATGTGGTAGTACGCTTTTATTTTTCAGTGTGTTTGCCCAGGCGCAGGACAGCGGCTATTACGGCGCTGCATCTCTAGCTCAGCTGAATGTTGATACCGAGCTTGAGGGCGCTCCGTCATTTACCCCTCATGTGATTAACCTGATGTTAGGCTACCGGTACAGCAACAGCCTTTCTGCAGAAGCACGCTACGGTTTCGGCGTACACAGCAGCAGTGATAACGGCATCAAATTTGAAACCGATTACACGGCCAGTATTTTGGCTAAACCTCGTTTATATTTGTCTCCTGATGTCGCTTTGTATCTTACCGGTGGCTTTTCGCGCGGGAAGTTTACGGTAGGGGGTGAAGATACAACGCTCAATAGTATCAGCTACGGCGGCGGGGTTCAGTACGATCATAACCCCAGAACAACTTACTTTATTGACTGGATAAAGTTGATTGATAAAGACGAATACACAATTAATGCATTAAACATAGGCGTAACCTACAGGTTTTGATGTAAATATCTGTTGTAACAGGCTGTCATTATCGGAACAGATTCGGTACATTACAAAAAAGTAACATTTAATTTGTTGACGTTGACTGAGCGGGCATTGATGCGTAATCCATTTTTATTAAAGCAGTATATAAATACGTTAGAGTCTGCTGCAATATGTGCACGCTTGTCGCCGGACGGTAATATTCGCTGGATGAGTGAATCTCTGCATAAATTGTTAGGGGTTCACTACCTAAAGCGCACAACCGCATTTTCTGAGTTTCTCCACATTGATAGCCGCAACGATGTAACTGGTGAGATAAACGAAGCTGCCGCTAATGGTGAAGTCTGGAATGGACGACTTTGCCTGACAAGTACCAATCGCAGGCGCTGGTGTCGCTGTATTGCAATTCCTTTATACGAAACGGATGGCCTTTTAGCTGAGCAAATATTGTTGTTTCAGGATATCTCACGAGAGATTCATCTGGATGAACTATTACAGGAAGCCCGCTTTGATCAGGTAACTGCTCTTCCTACCCGAATAGACTTGCTCAACGACCTTAAACAGGTAGGGGCTCAATGCCTGGCTGTACTGGATATCCGTAAGTTTCGAAGTTACGCCGACTTCTGCGGTTTAGAATTTGGTGATGCGTTACTGCGTGAATTTAGTGACTGGGCTTCGGCATTTTTGAAAACTAAACACATCAATATTTACCGTTTGCATGGCGATAAATTTGCGCTAATTCCAGATTTCAGAATGATCCCCAGTTTATTCGAGAGGCAATTACTTGGCTTTTACAAGGCTTTGTCATTACACAAGCTAAAAGTAGAAAATGGTGATGTCACTTTGGATGTTGCAATAGGCATGGGAGTGGGGCGTAAAAAACAGTTACAGCTTGCGGAAAGTGCTTTATCTAAAGCAAAAGCCATTTATTCCGGCTACAAGGTAGAAGTGGTTTATGAACGTGAGTTGCTGGACGAGAATAAAGTGAACTGGCTTCCAAAAATTCAGTCAGCGCTAGTTGATCATCGTTTTGTCAATTATTACCAGCCTATCCAAAGTACGAACAAAAGTCAGTCCAGCTACTACGAAGCGTTAGTCCGGTTAAGGGACGAAAATAAGGATTTAGCGCCGGGGCTTTTTTTAGACGAGGCAAAAACAACACGTTATTACTGTGAAATTACCCGATCTGTGATTGAACAGGCGGTGCTAACATCAGAGAGATACCAAGTCGCAATATCCGTGAATGTCTCCATTGAAGATATTTTGAATGAAGAGACGGTCAGTTTTATTCATTATGTGCTCTCAGAACATAAAAAAGCGCAGCTTATTTTCGAAATTACGGAAACCGAATCCACAGAAGATTTTACCAAGGTTCAGGCTTTTGCCCGAGATGTCAGACGTTTAGGCGGGCAAATCGCGATAGATGATTTTGGTGTCGGTTATTCAAACTTCTCGCGGCTGATAAGTCTTCGTCCGGATTATTTGAAGATTGATGGCAGCATAGTGCAAAACGTATTACATGACCCGACAAGCGCCAGTATTCTGAATGGCTTAATCAGTATTTGTAAAGAATTACATATTCCTATCGTGGCTGAATTTGTTGAGAACGAAGAGGTGAATACTTATCTTTGCGATCAGCAAATTGAGTATCTGCAGGGATACTATATTGGTAAACCATCCCCAGAATTAAATCGCGTATTAAATTAACCTCTCCGTTGATTTTTAAAAGACATAAGGCCATAAAGTCACTGTTATGAATGATTTCATTGAAACTTATGATAATGCGCTATCGAACGAACTATGCCAGCAACTCATTGATGTTTTTGAACAGTCTCCACACACGTTCGATGGCCGCACGGGTAGCGGGGTGGATACCACGAAAAAGGTTAGTACCGATTTATCGCTCAATGCTCATCCTGAATATCAGGAATTGTTGCTAAAAATCCAGCAGACAACAGCACGCCAGGCTCTGGAGTACTTTAAGAAATACCGGTTTGCTTTAATTGGGCCTGTCGCACTGACACTCCAGCACCCTAAAACGAAACAACCAGTTGCTTTGACTAATGATAACTTTGATGAAGTCGCAAAAGGCAACGAAATGGCAATTATGCAAAAGCTGTTTCGGGTTGGTGCAATACAAATGCAGCGTTATCGAAAAGGCAAAGGTAATTACAATTACTGGCATTGCGAAGCTTATCCACAAAAAGGCTCTACTGAACCACTGCACAGAGCTCTATTGTTTATGTATTACCTGAATGATGTGGATGATGGCGGAGAAACGGACTTTTATTATCAGGAGCGTTCGCTAAAGCCTAAAGCGGGTCAAATGGTGATAGCACCAGCGTATTTTACTCATACTCACAGGGGAAGAACGCCAGTTTCTAATGACAAATACATTCTTACCAGTTGGATCCTGCACAGTCGCGCAGAGCAATTATTTGGTGCATAAAAAAAGCCCCCAGCCTTTTCGGCCGGGGGCAGACATTATTATTTAATGTCGTCTTCACTTAGGATAGTTACTTCCCCAAGGTTAAGTTCACGGATCTTATCTTCAATCTCAGCTAAGTCGCCAACAATAACCCAGGTCATAGCGTCAGGTTTTAGAACCTTATCGGCACTTTCCTGGATATCGTCAAGGGTAATAGCGTTGATGCGCTGTCCATAAGCTTCCAGGTATTCAACGTCTTTGCCTTTATTGAAGGTACTGACCAAACCGCTAAGCAGGCTACCTTTAGTTTCATACGCACCAGGTAATTTAGCGGTTTTATTAGCCTTCACTTTGGCGAGTTCGTCTTCTGTAGCAGGCTTGTTGCCTTCGTATTGAGTAAACTCTTTTATGATTTCCTCAACCGACTCTTTGGTTTTGTCAGTTTGCACTGGTGCCAAAGCCATTAACAAGCCCGGACCTTCGTTATCCAGCCAAATTGAACGAGCACCGTAAGACCAGCCTTTATCTTCACGTAAGTTCATGTTCAGACGGCTGGTAAAGCTACCACCAAGAATAGTATTCATAACATCGATGGTGTCGGCGTTATCAAGTTGACCAGATGGTGCCAGCTGTCCGGCTATAATTAAAGACTGTGGATTCCCTGGTTTATCGATAAGGAAAACACGGTTGGTTTCAGAGGCCATTGAAGCATCAAGTGACTTCTCTGGCTTATCAGAAGCCGGAGCCTGCCAACTAGAGAACTGCTCTTCTAATAGTGACTGAGCTTGCTCAACGGTTGTATCACCGACGATAACCAATTTGGCGTTGTCGGGACGTAACCAGGTTTGCGCATGCTCGACCAAGTCTTCACGAGTTAAAGACTTTATAGACTCAACGGTACCTGAACCTGTTAACGGCTGACTATAAGCGTGCCCGTCACCGAACATCAAGCCAGGAAGAACACGTAGAGCCTGAGTTTGAGGGCGTGCTTCTTCTTTGCGAATGCCTTCTACCCAGTTTGAACGCTTGCGCTCAATTTCGTCTTCAGAGAAGGCTGGATTTTGCAGAACGTCATTCATTAACGCCAGACTTTCAGCGAAGTTAACGCTGAGTGTGTCCATGCTAATGCGTGAACTATCTAGGCTGGCCGACGCATTTAAGTTGGTTCCTAAAGACTCTAAACGCTTATTCAACTCCAGCGCACTCAGGTTTTCAGTACCTTCTTTTAGCATCGACATGGTGTAGCTTGCAGTACCGAGTTTACCGCCAGCATCTGAGGCATAACCACTATCAAACACCATGCTCATTTCAATGGTTGGGGTATCGCTACGTTGTGCCAAGTAAACTTCTAAGCCATTGGATAAAGTAAACTGTTCAACTTCTGGCAGCTCTAATTGTGGTAAGTCGCCGACATTGGGTAATTGTGAACGGTCTGCGTCGGTCTCTTGCGCAGTGTAGTTAGGTTGCGGAACGACATTAAGAACGAAGTCACCATGACTTAACCACTGTTCTGCAGCGTTTTGCAGATCGTTGGTTGAAGCTTGTTTGGTCCACTCCATTTCTTTTTCGTAAAAGCCCGGGTCATTATGATAGACCGCGCCAGAGGCGAGTATGTCAGATTTACCACCGAAACCACCGACTTTTTCAGCGCGACGAACAAAATCTGCCGTGGTGCTGAATTTAGTGCGTTGTAATTCTGCTGCTGTCGGGCCTTCTTGTATCAGGCGGGCAAGTTCTTCATCGATAATTTCTTCAATCTGTTCAAGTTCAACACCGGGCTTGGCGTCGGCCGTGATCATAAATTGACCGGCCAGTTTGCGACCGTACTGGAATGCACCCACAGAGCTAGCGATTTGTTCGTTATAAACTAGGCGCTCATAAAGTCGTGAGTTTTTGCCGTTAGCCAAAATATCGGCCAGAAGGTTGAGGTACTCAGAATCGGCAGTTCCCATCTGTGCGGTATTCCACACTTTATAAACTCGAGGAGCTGGAACGCGATCTTCCATCGTTGCACGTTTTTGCTCGTCGCGTTTGGCAACCCAGGCTTCCTGCTTCTGAAGAGGCTTGCCAGGTGCAATATCGGCAAAGTGTTTAGTGACCTTTTCTTTCGCGGTTTCAACATCTATATCGCCAGCCAAAACCAAGACTGCGTTGGCTGCGCCGTAGTAGTCCTCAAACCATTGGTGTACGTCGTCAAGAGAAGCGGCGTTTAAGTCTTCCATGGAGCCAATAATGGACCATGAGTAGGGATGTCCTTCTGGGAAGGTTTGTTCGGCGATATAACTCCAGGCTTTACCATAAGGCTGAGCTTCACCCTGACGTTTTTCGTTTTGTACAACGCCACGCTGTTCATCAAGTTTATCCTGAGTTACGGCACCTAAAAGATGACCCATACGGTCAGATTCCATCCAAAGTGCCATATCAAGTGCTGGCGTAGGGACGTTCTCAAAGTAATTAGTACGGTCATTGTTAGTGGTACCGTTCATTTCTGTAGCGCCTGCACGCTCAAAAGGACCGAAGTATTCGTCATCGTAGTTTTCAGTGCCATTGAACATTAAGTGCTCAAATAAGTGAGCAAAGCCCGTTTGCCCGGTTTTTTCGTCTTTAGAGCCAACGGCATACCAAACGTTTACCGCAACAATAGGCGCTTTGCGGTCTTCATGAACAACGACAGTTAAGCCGTTATCTAAGGTAAATGTCTCGTAGTTGACCTTTACTTCTGGAAATTGTGACTGGCTTACAGCCTCTTGGTTACTAGCCGACTGGGTTGACTGGCAGCCACCTAGAAGGGCTGTCGCAACCGCAACAGCGGTGATAGTTTTCATCATTTTCATAGTGGTTCCTGGATTATTTTTTTACTATAAGCAGGCTTACTATACGAGAGGGCAGACTGACACGCATGTTTAAGTTCAGGCTAAATTGTAACGAAGTTAAACAGATGAAAGATTATCGGTGAAAGTTATGACAATAAAGGTATCAGTCAAGTCTTTTAATTACACAGACAATCAAGGATAATTGCGCCGGTTTTCAGCAAATAGAAACGGAAGCTTGTGAGTAAAATAACAGTGATAGCGATAGCTGGCGCGTCAGCGTCGGGAAAAAGCCTGTTTGCCTCCACGGTGTATCAGGAGTTAGTGGCTGAATTAGGAACTGACGGCATTGCTATTCTGGCCGAAGACGCTTATTACCGTGACCAGAGTCATATGACCATGGAGCAACGGGTGCTAACTAACTATGATCAGCCTGCTGCTTTCGAACACGATTTGCTGATGCAACATTTGCGGCAGTTAAAAGCCGGTGAAGCGGTTGATATGCCGCAGTACAGCCATACTACACATACCCGCCTGGAAGAATCGATACGGGTTGCTCCGGCGAAAGTTGTAATGGTTGAAGGTATTTTGCTATTAACTGATGAAAAGTTACGTGAGCAGTTTGATATCTCGGTATTTATGGACACGCCTTTGGATATATGTCTGCTGCGCCGTATTAAGCGCGATATTGAAGAGCGTGGACGTACGTTGCAGTCGGTTACTGAGCAATATGAGCAGTATGTTCGTCCCGCATTCTTTGACTTTATATTCCCGTCTAAGCAGTTTGCCGATCTCGTTGTCACTCGCGGTGGTCAAAACGAAATCGCCATTGATATTATAAAAACAAAAATACGTCAGTTGCTGGCGGAATAAAATTGGTTCTTTTATGAATAGTATTCTCGGCGTTGCCGTCATCTTTCTCGTTGCCTATTTAGCGTCAACGGATCGTAAAGCCATACGCTGGCGAACGGTTCTCGGAGCATTCGGCATTCAAGTAGGGTTAGCATGTATTGTACTCTATACCACTATAGGGAAAGAGCTGCTACTGAGTTTTGCGGCCGGGATTTCCGAGGTCATTGGGTACACTCAGGCAGGCATCAACTTTTTATTTGGTGGATTGGCATCAGAAGAGTTTGGTCTTGTTTTTGCCATTCATGTTTTGTCGGTCATTGTTTTCTTCTCTTCTCTTATTTCCGTTTTGTACTATTTAGGCATTATGAAATGGATTATTCGCATTTTAGGCGGGGGGCTGCAAAAGCTGTTGGGTACGAGTCGGCCGGAATCGATGTCAGCAGCTGCCAATATTTTCGTGGGACAAACCGAGGCACCTATGATGGTCAGGCCATTTATCGGCACGATGACGCGCTCTGAGCTGTTTGCGGTTATGGTGGGCGGTATGGCCTCAGTATCTGGCTCTGTGCTTGCGGGGTTAGCCGAAGTTGGAATCGAGCTGAAGTATCTTATTGCGGCTAGCTTTATGGCTGCGCCCGGTGGATTCTTAATGGCTAAAATGATGATTCCTGAATCAGAAAAGCCACGTAACGATCTCAACGAAATTGAAGTAGAAGATAACTCTGCAAATGTCATTGACGCAGCAGCTCAAGGGGCTTCTAGTGGCCTGCAGTTAGCAATGAATGTTGGCGCCATGCTATTAGCCTTTGTTGCTTTGATCGCTTTAATTAATGGCGTTTTTGGCTGGGTCGGTGGTTGGTTTGGGTATTCTGAACTCACCTTACAGCAAATTTTTGGTTATGTATTTCAGCCGGTTGCCTACGTGCTAGGCGTAAGCTGGGATGAAGCGAATCTGGCGGGAAGCTTTATTGGCCAGAAGTTGGTTATTAACGAATTCGTTGCGTTCCTCGATTTTGTCAATTACAAAGATCAGCTAAGTGAAAACTCTCAGGTAATTATTACTTTCGTGCTTTGCGGATTTGCGAACTTTTCATCTATTGCCATTTTGCTTGGCGGGTTAGGCGGTATGGCGCCAAGTCGGCGCCATGACATTGCTCGTTTAGGCATGCGTGCTTTATTAGCAGCGACTTTAGCAAATATGATGAGTGCTGCAATTGCCGGTTTCTTTGTCTCTCTGACCTAATCAGTATACCTCAACACGCCCTGATACCGGGATCGCGTTTAACTGCGGTCCCGTATTACACCTTCCTGAATAGTTGACGCAACCAATACACCGTCACGTGTAAATATTTGCCCACGAACTAAACCACGCTGACCACTGGCGGAAGGACTGTCTATTGCGTAGAGCAGCCAGTCATCCATACGGAAATCGCGATGGAACCACATAGCATGATCAACAGTCGCAACCTGCATATGGGGTTGGGCAAAGCTGACGCCATGAGGTTGCAGTGCTGTTGGCAAAAAGTTGAAGTCTGACGCGTAAGCCAGCAAATATTTGTGCACGCGCTGATCGTCCGGCATGTTGCCGTTTGCTCTGAACCAGACATAACGGCGCGGTTCGTCTTTTTCAGGTTTGAATGGGTTATAAGGGGTAACAAAGCGCATCTCTATAGGCTTGTCGCAAATGAACTTTTTGCGCAGTGGAGCCGGTATCAGCTCTTCGTGTTCGCGATAAATATCCAAATCTGAAACTAAACCTTCAGGGCCAGGCACTTCAGGCATGGTGTCCTGATGCTCAAAGCCTTCTTCCTGTTGCTGGAAAGACGCCGTCATGTAGAAAATGGGTTTACCATATTGTATGGCTTTGACTCTGCGTGCTGAAAAGCTTTTACCGTCACGTATGGTTTCAACGTCATAAACAATGGGCTTTTTGGCGTCCCCCGGGCGTAAAAAGTAACTGTGAAACGAATGGCACACTCGTTCCTGAGGTAATGTTTCTTTAGCGGCCGAGAGTGCCTGTCCAATAACCTGACCACCAAAAACTGCGCCAAAGCCTAAATCTTGACTTTGCCCACGGTAAAGACCGTCCTCAATGCTTTCCAGGGTTAGCAGGTCGAGTAAATCATCGAGTACCTGACTCATCCAATATATCCTTATTTAATTCGCTAAGACTGATGTCTGATTGATCTTAAACACTTTTTACAGACTATGTAATATAAACACAATTTATAATAAAAATAGTTGCTTAACTGCGCACTTAATCAGCAGTTAATTGGAACAAACTTTTGATTTATGTTTTCATCAAAGCACATATTTGATGGCTGAAACGGTTCTGTTTGTCTATATTTACAAGACCGTTTAGTTCACAATGACGCTTTGGAAGCGAATGGGAGAGAATCGTATGTCAGGCAAAGACAGTCTGAAAACCTTAAGTTCGTTAGATGTTAAAGGGAAAACCTTTCATTATTTTAGCCTGCCTAAAGCAGAGGAAGCCTTAGGAGACATTTCTAAACTTCCTGCTTCAATGAAGGTTTTACTCGAAAACTTATTGCGTAATGAAGATGGCGAAACCGTCACGAAAGACGATTTGCAAGCCATGGTCGACTGGTCGAAAAAGAAGAAAATTGACCGCGAGATTCAGTACCGTCCTGCGCGGGTTCTGATGCAGGACTTCACCGGTGTTCCGGGCATTGTCGATTTAGCCGCAATGCGAGACGCTGTGGCGAAGGCCGGGCATGACCCTGAAGTCATTAACCCATTGTCCCCTGTCGATCTGGTTATTGACCACTCGGTAATGGTAGACAAATACGCAACCGAAGGTGCTTTTAAAGAGAACGTCCGCTTCGAGATGGAACGTAACAAAGAGCGTTACGAGTTCCTGAAGTGGGGGCAGGGTGCCTTTGAAAACTTCCGCGTAGTACCACCGGGTACCGGTATTTGTCACCAGGTGAACCTGGAGTACTTAGGTAAGAGTGTCTGGACGAAAGAAGAAGACGGCAAAACCTTTGCTTACCCTGACACTTTGGTTGGTACCGACTCGCACACCACTATGATCAACGGTATCGGCGTATTAGGCTGGGGCGTTGGCGGTATTGAAGCTGAAGCGGCAATGCTGGGGCAGCCGGTTTCCATGTTAATACCAGAAGTTGTCGGCTTCCGTATGACCGGCGCGCTGAAAGAAGGTGTAACCGCGACAGACTTAGTCTTAACCGTGACCCAAATGCTGCGCGAAAAAGGCGTAGTCGGTAAATTTGTTGAGTTTTACGGTCCGGGACTGGACAACTTACCCTTAGCTGACCGCGCAACGATTTCGAACATGTCGCCTGAATACGGCGCGACCTGTGGTTTCTTCCCGGTCGATGACGAAACCTTGCGTTATTTCCGTCTGTCAGGTCGTGATGAAGAAACCATTGAGTTGGTTGAGAAATACTCTAAAGCACAGGGTTTGTGGCGCGACAATGACAATGAACCGGAGTTCACTGACACGCTGGAGCTGGATTTAAGTACTGTAACGGCTTCATTGGCTGGTCCGAAACGTCCTCAGGACCGGGTGGATATGGAGCAGCTTGGCAGTAATTTCGACCTGATACTGGAAACTAACGGTAAATCGGGTGAGAAAGACAAAGAAGTCCAAGTGAAAGGTAAGGATTATTCCTTATCGCACGGTGATGTTGTTATTGCGGCTATTACGTCTTGTACGAATACATCAAACCCGAGTGTCATGATGGCGGCTGGTTTGGTTGCTAAGAAAGCCGTAGAGAAAGGTCTGACGCGTAAACCCTGGGTTAAATCCTCGCTGGCACCGGGCTCTAAAGTGGTTACTGACTACTTCGAAAAAGCCGGTTTAGATGAATACTTAGATAAGCTTGGTTTTAACTTAGTGGGCTACGGGTGTACCACTTGTATTGGTAATTCCGGTCCGCTGGATGATGAAATAACACAGGCCATTAATGAAGGTGGCTTGACGGTATCTTCTGTGTTGTCAGGCAACCGGAACTTTGAAGGCAGAGTGCATCCGGAAGTCCAGGCTAACTGGCTGGCGTCACCACCGCTAGTGGTTGCCTATGCGCTGTCAGGTACAACACGTACCGATTTGAGTAAAGATCCTTTAGGTAAAGATTCAGACGGTAATGATGTGTTCTTGAAGGACATCTGGCCTAGCAGTTCAGAAATTGCTGAAGCTGTGAAAATGGTTGATAACGAGATGTTCGGCAAAGAATATGGCGAAGTCTTCGAAGGTGATGAAGAATGGCAGTCAATTAGTGTTGCTGAAGGCAATACCTATAACTGGCAGGACGACTCTACCTACGTTAAAAATCCGCCGTTCTTTGAAGGTATTGATAAGCCATTGCAAGCACCGAGCGACATTAAAGACGCTAACGTGCTGGCGGTATTTGCTGACTCAATTACTACGGATCACATTTCACCGGCAGGCTCTATCAAACCGGATTCACCGGCAGGTAAGTATCTGCAGGAAAATGGCGTCGAAATTAAAGACTTTAACTCTTATGGTTCGCGTCGTGGTAACCACGAAGTCATGATGCGCGGTACTTTTGCCAATATTCGTATTAAAAACCAGATGCTGGATGATGTTGAAGGTGGTTACACCAAGTACATTCCAACGGGCGAGCAAATGGCCATTTACGATGCCGCCATGAAGTACATGGAAAATGACACGCCGTTGGTTGTATTAGCTGGTAAAGAGTACGGGACCGGTTCAAGCCGTGACTGGGCAGCCAAAGGTACAACGCTGTTAGGTGTTAAGGCCGTACTGGCTGAGAGCTATGAACGTATTCACCGTTCTAATCTGGTGGGTATGGGCGTTCTGCCGCTACAATTTGCTGAAGGTGAAGGTGTTAAAGAACACAAGCTGACCGGCGAAGAGCAGATATCGATTTTAGGTCTTGATGATAATCTCAAGCCTGGACAGATGCTGAAAGTTGTTGCTAAACGCAAAGACGGAAGCGAAGTTGAGTTTGAGGTTAAGTGCCGTATCGATACCGGCAATGAAATGAGCTACTACAAAAGTGGTGGTATCTTACATTACGTATTGCGCGGAATGCTTAAATAAGAGTCGCTACAGTGAATTGAAACCCGGCCATTGCGCCGGGTTTTTTTATATCATCAAGCCACGACCGCCGTCGACTTTAATGGATTCGCCCGTAATAAATGGGTTGTCACGTAAAAAGCGAACGGTTTCTATCATGGGCTCTAAACCACCTTCGACCCTCAATGGTGTCTCATCCATAACCTGCATCCGATGTTCTTTATCGTGCTCTGGTAAAAACAGAATAGGACCTGGCTGAATGGCGTTGACTCTTACTGACGGCGCTAAGCTTTTAGCAAAAGCCTGGGTCATGTTAGCGAGTCCGGCTTTCGCTGCGCAATAAGCGATGTAATCGGTAGACGGGCGGTCAGCGTATATGTCCGTAATATTAACGATCAGACCATTCTCTGAATGGCTTAATTGCCGTTGCAAGCCGCTTATGAGCAGGTATGGCGCCATCCCGTGTACCTGGAATACCGCAGCTAATGCGTTATTGTCGTTATCAACTGTCTCGTTGTCGAAAAAACAGGAAGCGTTGTTAACCAATAGATCGACAGAGTCCGTAGCGCTGCTAATAGTACGCACCATGGCCTGAATACTGTCTATGTTGGTGAAGTCGGCTTGTACGCCCTGAGCGCCTAGTGCTTCCAGTTCGTCAATACCGTCACGCGAGCTGTTGTAGTGAGCAAATAACTGGTACCCCTCAGTTAGCAGTGCTTTGGCCAGTTCAAAACCAAAGCGTCGTCCGGCGCCTGTAATAACTGCTGTTTTTTTCATGAGTTGAGTCCTAAGTCTGGTAATACAGAGGTTAAATATTCCGGTACCTGAGGGTTTTCTTCAAGCCTGCCCAGGATATCTATATCTATAGTGCGATCTTTAAAGCTTTTTTGAGGGTCAGAACGGTCGCGGCCCATAGCCTCTTCGATAGCATTAAACTCTTGCTTGAGTTCATTAGCAGACATAGGCGTGCGAATAATAAATAAAGCGTTCAAAAAGTCGTTATTCGTGTCCATATCGACTGGTGAAGTCGGTATGTTTCGTGAAAAACGTATATCGTCGGATAAAGCTTTAAGGGCCTTTTGTGCCTGAGGAAAATGTGTTTCAGGCTCTATGTTTGAACCAAGACTGCATAAATACTCTTGCATTGGATAACTGACCACTAAACGTAAATGATATGTTGTACTGACTACGGGCAAAAACAGTAAACAGATGACTATGTTAAACAGTTGAAATTAAAAAATTCTGCTGCTAGCCTGAGATTTCAACTAATGCTACTGAGCAGAAGTTTTAATGACAGCGCAGAAACACGGCTTTAACTATTGCTATATTTTGTTTGCTTTATGTTTGTTGGTAATGTTGCCAACAACTGCACATGCGAGCTCGTTAAAGCTGAGCGGTCCGGACTCCGTTGTAAAAGAAGGTTACTTCACTGTTTCTGTCAGCGGCCCGAACTTTGACGAGCTTAACAGAGTTACTATTGAAGTTGCCAGCAATTCAGAGTTTGCCAAGAGCACTCGTCAGTTTCCCACGTTAGGTGATTTCCAGGATATTTCACTTACCGGTTTTAGCAACGGAACTTATTATTTGCGCGCTCGAGCCGAAGGTCCTGATAACGAAATTCATACCAGCAATACTATTGAGATAACAGTACAACATTATCCGCTCTGGCAATCTCTGACTTTATTCTTCGTCGGCCTGGTTATTTTCATTACTCTGGTAGCAACCTTATTACTGCTTCATCGGCAATGGATTCACTCCAGACAAGAGCGCCATGACTGAGTTCGCACTGGATACGGGTACCGGCATCACGATTATCCTCCTGTTTGGGGTGTTTTGGGTAGCCTTTGGTTATTGGCTGGGACGGAAGAACCGCAGTCACGAGGACTTTGCTCTGGCAGGTCGGAATGTTGGTTTTGCTTTTGCCGCGGCAACAGCTATGGCAACCTGGGTGACCAGTAACACCACGCTGGTTGCACCTCAGCTAACCTATCAATTCGGCATTTGGGGCATGGTAGGGTATTCCTTTGCCGCTCTGGGCTTAGTGCTGTTTGCACCTATGGCTAAACGCATTAAGGAACTTCTGCCTAATGGTTATACATCGGGCGACTTTGTGCGGTTGCGTTACGGCAACCTGGCTTGGCTTGTCTTTATCATCATTTCTGTGGTTTATGCTTTTGGCTGGTTAATTAGCCTCGGAATGGCCGGTGGTATTTTGCTTGAGTCACTCAGTGGCCTTGATTATCACATTGGCATGACCACCATACTGGTAATTTGTGTCGGCTATACGCTCTTTGGCGGAATGCGGGCGGTTATTGCTACCGACTTTATTCAGGCTTTAATTATCATTGTTGGTGTCAGTTTTATCGCTTACTGGATAATTGATAATGTTGGCCTGGAAAGCATTCACAGCAACCTGACAAGCGAACACCCGCAACTGCTGGATTTACTGTTTCCTGCAGCTGTTATGTTTTTGTTCAATAATATTTTCTTTGGGCTTGGCGAGATTTTCCACTCCAATGTCTGGTGGTCACGGGCTCTGTCTTTTAAAAAGAATGTGGCCTACAAGGCGTATTTAACCGGTGGCTTATTATGGTTGCCTATTCCTATTGTTACCGGGTTCATCGCCTTAGCAGCACCGCAGCTGGGAATTTTCCCGGCAAGCCCCGATATGATTGGCCCTACCGTTGCCGCGGCTGTACTTGGTAAAGCCGGAGCCATTATTGTTTTTATTGTTATTTTTTCTGCGTTGGCGTCCAGCCTGGACTCGTTACTCGCAGCTACCTCAGACTTAGTCACACAGGATATTTTCCATAAAAAACTAAAACCTAAAGCCAGCGACAAAACATTAATGCGCTTTAATCGCAGCTGTATTCTGGGCTTAGGAGTCGTTACCTGGTTATTGTGTTTGCCGCGTATTGCGACTTTAGGCGCTTTATTGAATTTTGCCGGAGCTTTTGTTGCCAGCACCATCTGGCCAATAGTACTGGGGCTGTATCATCGTCGGCTGACGGGAACCTACGCGGCGTGCGCTATGGCGTTCGGTACGGCGTTTGGTATGCTGAGTTACTTTGTTGTCGGCTTCTATGTCGCCGCTTTAGTGTCATGTGCAGTTTCCGGTCTAATATGTTTAGTGGGTATTTTACGTAGTAGCGAAAAGTTTGACTGGGACACACTAAATGAGAAGGAGCCGTCAAATGCTAATCAGTGAACTGGCTTTTGAGTGGTTAATTTCTTTGGCGCTAATAATGACTTGCTTAGCTCCTGTTTTGTTACTGGGGCTTTTTATTAAAGATTTTATTTCTAAAACCATATGGTAATTGTATGACTATAAAGGATGTCTCCTTTGAACGAGAGCGGCCCGATGTTTGCGGCGATGCTCATCCAAAGGCGTTATTAAAAGCAATTCAGGAAGATGGTGATTACTTGCTGAATTTGTCGAATCAGCATGTTGTGTCTGCTGATCAATTTTCGCAGTTAGGGATGCTGCAATTGTTCCGACTTGCGGCCAAGTACGAAGCTAACCCTCGTCGTTTTAGTACCTCATTACAGGGAAAAATTTTAATCAGCGCGTTTTATGAACCAAGCACTCGTACTCGTTTGTCATTTGAAAGTGCCTGGCACCGCCTGGGCGGTGATATCATGTCAATTACTGACCGTTCTACTACCGGCATAGCCAAAGGTGAGCGTTTAGCCGATGTGGCTGAAATGTTTAATAACTATGGCGACTGTGTCGTGTTGAGGGATAATAATGAAACCTCACTGGAAGAGATGATCGATTCACTGCGAATTCCCATTATTAATGCGGGTAATGGTTCAGATGAACACCCAACTCAGGCGCTTACGGATATGTACGCACTGTTTAAATGGCGCCCCGATTTAGTGACGGAAGAAGCCGATAAAGCACCAATAAAAATTGGCATTATTGGTGTGCCAAATAAAATGCGTACCGTGCGTAGCTTTATTAAATGCTTAGTAAAGTTTCCAAAAGCAATTGATGAAATTGTCATTATTCATGACGAGGAATCGTCGACTCAGCTGTTCGGAAGTGAGCAACGAGAACAAATTGAACAAGCCGGAATAAAGATTCGTACGACCCGGAATTTAGAGCAGGTACTACCAGAGCTTGACGTGGTTTATATCAACGCTATTTCGTGGGAAGGTGATACCTTTAGTACTTATGGCAGTGAGTTTCACTTAACGGCTCAGTCACCGCTAAAAGACAGCGCTATTATTTTACATCCATTAGCGCGCGGTGAAGAATTATCCGCCGATCTCGACCATACGCCTCATAACTGGTATTTCAGCCAGGCACGGGGCGCGGTGTTTTTACGTATGGCGCTACTGACCTGTATGGTGCAGCGAGCTGAACGCGTCATTGATGTCGTCTGATACGAGGAAAAGCAAAGAATGTGTGGAATTGCTGGCGTTTTTCATCATCAAACGGAAAGAGCGATTGAACCCCAAACTTTAGTGAATATGGCTGCGATAATTCATCATCGTGGCCCTGACGGGTTCGGCTATGAAGTACAACACGACTATGGCGTGGGATTTAGTCACGCCCGTTTATCCATTATCGACCTGGACGAAAAGCGAGGTCGGCAACCTTTTATATCAGCCGATAAACGACTGATGCTGACCCATAACGGTGAGTTTTACGATTTTAAACGCATACGTGCGGACTTAACCGCTCGTGGCGCACGCTTTAACAGTAAAAGCGATTCTGAAATTGTTCTTCACCTGTTTGAGCGTTACGGACTGGAGAGCACCCTAAAGGAGCTTCGTGGAGAGTTTGCTTTCGGCCTGTTCGATGCCAAAGACGAAAGTCTTTACCTGGTGCGCGATCGGTTTGGAATTAAGCCTTTATACTGGACGGAAACGGAGCACGGTGTGGTGTTTGGCTCTGAGCTGAAAGTGTTGTTTGCTCACCCGGACGTTAAACGAGAGTTTTCGGCTGAGGGCTTATACCACCAACTGATTCAAGTAATGGTTCCGGGCTCTACTGCTTTTGAAGGGATTAACCAGGTTCAGCCGGGGTATGTGGTTAAGTTACAGCGCAAAAATGGCAAAGTGGTTGCAACGGAACATAAATACTGGGATGTCGATTTTCCACCGGAGGAGAGCTATCCAGGAGCGGATGTCGACGAGGAATCCTATATTGAAGGGGTTCGCGCTAAGTTACTGGAAGCCGTCCAGCACCGAATGACAGCCGACGTTCCTGTCGGTTGCTACTTGTCGGGTGGTATTGATTCATGTGCCATTCTTGGGCTTGCGTCTGCCTCAACCCAAACCTCGGTAAAAGCTTTTACCATAGGTTTCGATTCTGCTGACTATGACGAAACACCTATTGCAGAAGAAATGGCTGAAGCGACTCAGGCTGATCACCATATTATGCGGCTTAAAGCCGATGATCTCTATGACCATTTTGTGAAAACCTTGTGGCATACCGAGAGAACAATATACAACACATTGGGTGTGGCCAAGTACCTGATGAGTAAAGAGGTACACGAAGCCGGTTATAAAGTGGTAATGACCGGAGAGGGCTCCGATGAACTCTTTGCCGGCTACCCGGCTTTTAGAAAGGACATGTTCCTGCATGGACTCGACCACTTGCCGGAAGTGGAACGGGTTGAATGGCAGGAACTGTTAGAAAAAAACAATAAACTCTTTAAGGGCGCAATGTTGGCCCGCGAAGAGTTTGTCAGCGAAGCTTTTAACCAGAAAATGGGTTTTACTCCAAGTTGTGTGCAGCCTTGGCTGTCGTGCTCATCGGTTGCCTTGCCTCTTATGTCAGAGAACAAGCGGCAACAGGTTGAAGGCTACGATCCTAGCCAGGCTATTGCTAACACGCTTGATAAAGACATGCTGGACGGCCGGCACCCGCTGGACAGGGCTCAATATGTCTGGATTAAAACCATGCTGGAGGGGCAAATTCTGACCTGGGGCGGCGACCGTGTAGATATGGCGAATTCAATGGAGGCGCGCCCGGCATTTTTAGATCATCACTTAGCGGAATATGCTTTCACTGTGCCGCCACATCTGCGCATTAAAGGCAATAAAGAAAAATATGTGTTGCGCGAAGCGATGAAAGGCTTGTTGCCGGAAACGCTTTATAAACGTGAAAAGTTCGCTTTTATGGCGCCGCCGGCGCACACCGATCCGGAAAAGTGGAAGGCCGTTGAGAAGCTGGCAGAACAGTTTCTGAATGCCGATGCAGTTAAGTCAGCGGGTTTGCTGGACTACGACGAAGTGGTGCGGACTTTTGAACGGCATCAGGATGAGAATGTTCCGAACGAAGAACGTGTACAGCTTGATGCTGTCATCAACCACATGTTAGGTGTTCAGGTACTGCATCATCACTTTGTGGCTACTGATGTGCCCGCGCAGGCTCAGCAGCGCGCTACTGAGCTGGGCTGGACAGCCTGATTGTATTGGTTAGTTAGTCACCGGTGACTGCAGGAATGTAGTCACCGTAACCTTCTTCCTCCATTTTTTCTAAAGGAATAAAGCGCAACGCCGCGGAATTCATGCAATACCTTAAACCGGTAGGCTGAGGGCCATCCTTAAAGACATGGCCGAGATGTGAGTCTGCTTTGCGGCTGCGAATTTCAGTTCGAGTGTAGAACCAGCTGCTGTCATCTTTTTCTACTACCGCGTCAGGGCTTATGGGTTTGGTAAAGCTTGGCCAACCGGTACCCGATTCGTATTTATCTGCTGAAGAAAAAAGCGGTTCACCACTTACCACATCCACATAGATGCCGTCACGTTCATTGTCCCAGTAGCGGTTATCAAAGGCCGGTTCCGTTTTATCTTCCTGAGTCACCGCATACTGAATATCTGTTAGGCGCTCCTTTAGTTCACTGTCACTAGGTTTAACGAAGCTTTGCTGCTTAGATGTGCCTGTGGGGTTGTCATTCGTAAATTGCTGATAGTCAACGTCCGAGGTGTCGCCCCAATGCTTCTCGACGAAGTCATAACGGCCCGAGTTGTAGGTATAAATACGGTAGCGAACGGGGTTCTTGTCGTAATAGTCCTGGTGGTATTCTTCAGCTTTGTAGAAGCTCTTAAAGGGTGTTATTTCAATAACCACCGGATCAGGAAAGGGGCCGTTTTTATCCAGCCACTCACGCGACTCCATAGCTATGCGTTTTTGTTCATTATTATGATAAAAAACAGCGGGGCGATACTGTTTGCCGCGGTCAACAAACTGGCCGTCGTTGTCTGTCGGATCACTGATACGCCATAACTTCTGAAGTAATGCTGCATAGCTTACGACATCCGGGTTGTAGTATATCTGGGCTGCTTCCGTGTGCCCGGTTTTACCTGCTGAAACCTGCTCATAGGTTGGGTTAGCTTCATCGCCTCCGCTGTATCCCGAGATGACTTCCCGGACGCCAGGCATTTTCTCGAAAGCTTCTTCAACACACCAGAAACAGCCGCCGGCAAAAGTCGCAACTTTTTCATTTTTTTGCTTTGTTGGCTCGCTATTCTGTGCCATGCTGAAACAAGATACTAACAAACTGACAATAAGAATTATAAGGCGAAACGACATCGTGTTCTCCAACCAAAGGTGGTGTTTAGTTATAGACCGTTCGATATGAAAAAGATTACTTGGTTAGCTTTTATTTTTAGTCTTGGCTGCCAGTCAGCTACAGCAGATCAACAGGCTGATGAAGAAGATGATATGTGGCTGGACGGTTTCCGTAACGGGCTTGGAACCTCGGTAGACGTGACCGCACGCTGGTTTGACGGCTTATTCGGCGATGAAAGCATTAATCAATATGAACGCTCTTATGGGCGGCTTTCGGTTGCGCCGCAATGGGATCAGTACGATGGCTTTGAAGTTAAGTCGCGATTTAGAGCCCGGGTATCCTTGCCTAAGCTAAAAGAAAACGTTTCAGCTTTCATTGGCCGGGTTGATGAAAATGAGTTTTTAGATGATGGCTCAACCGGTCGCCCTTCGGTTATTCGTTCCCCAAAGTCAGACGAAGAGTGGCTAGTAGGCTTAGGCTTTGATCCCGACATTAATGAAGCGCACCGGGTATCCTACAGTATAGGTATCCGTGGTGGGTTACGGTTTGACATCTATGCCAGAGCCCGCTATATGACCGGTTATGTTTTTTCCGATAATCAGCAAGTTCGTATGCAGTCTTCGGCTTTTTGGCGCGACAGTGACGGCTTTGGTGTTGCACAGAGAGTGGATTATGAAGCCACATTAACGGATACATGGTTATTAAGGTGGGCTTCTAAAGGCACTTTTGCGGAAGAAACAGACGGTGTTCGCTGGAACAGTACTGCGCGTTTATATCATTTGTATGCACAGGAAAAAGCCTGGGCGACAGAAACCTGGATAGAGGGGAATACTGACCACGAGGTGCCTGTTCAGGACTATGGATTACGCTTTCTTAACCGTCAGCGATACTTACGGGACTGGTTTTTTGTGGAAACTTGGGTTGGGTACCACTGGCCTCGCAACCTTAAAACGGAACAGCGTAGCGGCCAGTGGTTAATTGGTGTTGAGTTCGAGGTTCACTTTGGAACTGATAATGCCTACATGCCAGAGCCGGAAAAAACGAAGTCCAGTACTAGTGGGTCATGGTCAGAAGAGCGGAAAGGGCCTTCTGCAAAATACGCCTCGTCGCGGTAATCATATACCTGGGGCTCGTCAGCATTAAAGGGCAGGTGATAGACCCCCTGAATCTTTTCCTTAAGTGAATCTGCAACAAAAACATGATCTAAAGCCCCGGCCTGACTGTCGTATACGTAAGAATAGTCTTTTGCGCCTGAAGGGTTATAAAAGCCATTGTCAGCAAAATAACGTACCGGGTCTTCCTGATAATAAGCGTTAAAATCACCCAGCAATACCGGGTTTGCTAGAGACTCACTGTGGATCCACTGCGTTAACTCTTGTGATGACTTAAGTCTTAAATCATTCCAGCAGGCCTGCCCGTCATTTTGGTTACTGTTTGGGCTTTCAGAGTCTTCCGGACAACTGCCTTTCGACTTGAAGTGGTTTACCACAACACTGAATTGTTTATCCGTTTTGGCGTCGATAAAACTTTGCGCAAGAGGAGGGCGGCTTCCCCAGGAAAAAGGCCCCTGGCGTGTGAATATCGCGTGAGAACTTGGTTTTACGCGCTGCGGTTGATAAATAATACCGACAGTAATTTGGTCTGTTCCAATTTTTTCGGCATGCGGCTCAGCTATTGCGTAATCCTTTCCTGATGTCTTTTCCAGCGCCTCAACCAGTTGCGTTATTGCGCTGCGCTCACCAAATCCGTCGTTCTCAATTTCCATTAAGCCAATAACATCAGCATCAATAGCCGTTAGTGCGGCAACAATTTTTTTCTGCTGTCGTTGCATTTGCTCATGCGTGTCGGCTCCTCTGGGAGTCGGAAATCCTTTTCCGGCACCGTTTCCGTTAAAGAAGTTCAGCACATTAAAACTGGCGACGCGCACAGCATTATCTGATTTCTCCGACAGTTGCGGTTGCACCGACGGTGTTTCTAATTCTAAGTCGTCAGTTGGCTGAATTCTATAACGGTTATTGAATTGGCTGATAATACCGGAGAAACTTTTCAGGGTAGCCCCCGAGCGCAGGCTACTTTGTTCACCATGCTGAAGTTCGTTAAATGGCAGCGGGCGGGGTTTGACAATATTGCTGTTGTCATCAACCTGCAAGCGATTCAATCCGTTTTCCTGTGCCTGGCGCTTTGCGTCTTTTCCCGGCATAACGATTTGAGTCGGTGTCCATAAGCGGCCTGCGGAAATATCGAAAAAGCCGTAGCGTGGGTAATTGTAATTTCCGGAGACCGTCAGGCTCTCACCTCCGGCAGCGGATAAAATGACAGGCATACCTTCTAAAGCTTCAAACCGGTCAAGTGATTCAACCGGGAGCTTCAATTCAGTTGTCGCAGGAAGAGCTTTTGCATCACCACAGGTTGTTATATTGGACACTTCTATTAACGAGGTTAATTTGGACTGCTCTTCAACTTGTCCCGTCACTCTTACCCATTCACCGTTATTAACTTGTGAATGTTGCTTCCGGGTGACGATAAATAAGCCCTCTGAAGTCGCAGGGTTGTCATCCATGTCTTCAGGTAAACTGTGAATGAAAAAACCACCAAGTTGTTCAGACGACTGCCAGCTTGCGGTAACAATACCGCTCACGGTTACTTGCTTACCAACCTTTGGAGACTGTTCATTGTCTCCCTGCACCTGTGAAATAGGAATAATCTCTTTGTCACTTCCACAGGTTTCTGCAATTGCAGCACCCGATATAAGTAGAGCGGGTAATAAGCTAAGTAGTCGTTTGTGCATGTTATTGGTCCAGTTTGTGGTAGCTTCCAACTTCAAGTACGGGCGCGGCGTCGAGACGTTCCGCATCCATCATATTGGCAATTCTTTGCATTGAGGAGAGCAGCAGGGACTGCTCCCATTCAGCCAGTGCCTGGAACTTTTCTATGAAATCCTCCTGCAACGGCTGTGGTGCCTTTTCCAGAAGATTAAGACCCTGTTCAGTCAAATAAAGAGACACACGGCGTTTATCCTGCTCACTACGGTGTCTGTGAATGAATTGCCGGTGCTCAAGGCGTTCGATGACATTAGAAACCGTTGCCGGGCTTAGATTGATATTTTGTGCCACTTTACTGGCGGTTATACCATTCGCTGCATTTATTTCACGCAAAATTAATAACTGAGGCGCGGTTAACCCAGAGTACTTATTTAATTGTTTAGAGTATAAGTCGATAGCGCGAATAACTTTTCTTAAGGCCAGCAGGAGCTCTTCGTACTTTTCCATAATTGCCTCGTAACTTATTAGTATCGTGGAGCCGATAAGTCAGTACGGCGAATTTGAACGACAACCCCGAGTTCAGGGTGATCGAAGTAATGTGTTTCGTGACTGATAACGCGCCGTAACTGAGAGAAATAATAGCTACGTAAATAAGGTGTTTGTTTAGTCGCGTCATTAAGAGCATATGCCGCCTGAGTTTCTAAGTCGTTAGCAATACGTCTGACTTCATCTGGTTCGCGTAAGTTGAACTCACCGTCAATATGCAGATAGTTACCGACCAGAAAAATATGCATTAAGCCGTCAAATTCCCAGGTAAGCTGAGGGTTTTCGGCAGCTGTTAGAGGCGGGCGAGCTGGGAGGTTATCGTCCGAGCTGATAAAGGGTTCGGTGCCCGACTCAATAACGCTTAGCAGGCGTTGGATATTATCCATGCGCTGCTCCTGGCCAGCACTGGACAGTGGTGTATCGAGTTGTTCCTGTTCTTTGGGGAAACCATTATAGAAGAAGTCGTTGGCATAATTTTTGCCACCAAATAGACGCATTTTGCGACCGACACCGCGGGTAAATACCGGTTGTCTCCAGGCTAGATGCAACAGAGATTTAGCTTGGCCTTTGCGTTCGAGTTCGGTTCGAATAGGGGAGAGTTCGAGAGCGTCTGCAGGCATCAGAAAAGGTTGTGAGGCCTGCTCTATATCGCCACCGGGGCCATCAATAACAACCTCAGTAGAGGTCATTTCCGATAACTTATGTTCCGGGGCGAATGGGTTTCCGGCAATGGGTATCCATTGGTCTTCGTTGTCATATTGGCAGGCAATGTCAATTTGCCAGTTTTGCTCAGAAAGCGCTTTGCATACAGGAAGGACACTACGAAGAGATCTGTTTCGCTGGCTGTGGTGGGGCGTCAATAAATCCCGGCTTTCGTCGACCGCAATAGGCTGCATGTTTAAAGAAAAGTTTTCACCGGACTGGTCAGTGGCGTTTTGTTTGAAGACCAGAACTTCAACTTCAAACCAGCGCCAATAATCTTTATCAGCCTGGGCCGATGCATTTACAGACACTAAAGCCGCTAATGCGGTTGCTAAACCCAGTACTGATTTTACACCCCGATGTACCAGCGCCATTTATTCACTCCTGTGTTACGCCGCCTGAGATTGCTCTGCAAACTCATCTAACAGAGACTCTACCAGTTTTAAGCGGCTTTGAGTATCTTCCAGTGGTTGAGTCAAGCGTAAACGGTTTGGCCCGTCCAGCTTATAATAGCTGGGCGCTTTTTGAATTAACCCAATAATTATCTCGGGGTTAATTTTTGTGTCGTCGGTAAACTCAATAATACCGCCCTGATTACCAATATCAATTTTGCGTATGCCTAACTGTTCAGCATTATTGCGAAGTTGTGTCTGTCGAATCAGGTTTTTCGCGGCGTCCGGTAACAAGCCAAAACGATCAATCAATTCGACTTGCAGATCATCAAGCTCTTTACTGGTTTCGCAATTGGCTATTCGTTTATACAAACTTAAACGATTATTGACGTCTGGTATGTAAGCTTCAGGTAAAAGTGCGGGCAGTTTTAAGTCAATTTCAGCACGCTCGTGCAATAGCTGCGCAAGCGCTGGCTCTTTGCCTTCTTTTAAGGCTTTAACCGCTTGCTCTAACATGTCCATGTACAAAGTAAAGCCAATGCTTTCAATCTGACCACTCTGATCGTCGCCCAGCAGCTCGCCAGCACCACGAATTTCCAGATCGTGAGTTGCAAGCATAAAGCCGGCACCCAGGTCTTCCAGCTGAGAGATAGCTTCAAGTCGTTTGTGTGCGTCTTTGGTCATGCGTTTGGGGTGCGGCGTTAATAAATAGGCATAAGCCTGGTGATGCGAACGTCCAACCCGGCCTCGCAGCTGGTGCATTTGCGCCAAACCCAGGTGATCGGCGCGATCCATAATAATGGTGTTGGCGCTGGGTATGTCGATACCGGTTTCAATAATAGTGGTACAGACCAGTACATTAAAGCGCTGATGGTAAAAGTCCGACATAATGCGTTCAAGATCACGTTCACGCATTTGCCCGTGAGCAACCACAACACGAGCTTCCGGAACCAGAGCTTCAATCTCAGCTGCCGTTTTCTCAATGGTGTCGACATTATTGTGTAAGAAATAAACCTGACCACCGCGCAGAATCTCCCGCAATATGGCCTCACGAACCGTAGGCTCGTCGTATTCGCGGACAAAGGTTTTCACTGCCAGTCGTTTTGCAGGTGGCGTGGCGATAATTGACAGGTCACGAATGTTATTCATGGCCATATTCAAGGTTCGCGGAATCGGGGTTGCTGTTAGCGTCAAAATATCTACGTCAGCGCGCAGGCGTTTTATGGTGTCTTTTTGCCGTACGCCAAAGCGGTGTTCTTCGTCAACAATGAGCAGGCCTAAATCATGACACTTCACATTGTCTTGCAGCAACTTGTGGGTACCGATAACAATGTCGACTTTGCCGTTGGATAAGTCTTCAAGAATGCCTTTTGATTGTTTCGCGGTTTTAAAGCGTGACAGCACTTCAACCCGAATGGCCTGTTCAGCAAAACGGTCACTGAAGTTTTCGTAGTGTTGCTGAGCCAGCAGAGTGGTCGGAACTAAGACCATAACTTGCTTGCCTTCATTAACCGCGATAAAGGCTGCGCGCATAGCCACTTCGGTTTTACCAAAGCCCACGTCGCCGCAGACTAGCCTGTCCATAGCGCGGGGCTGTTGCATGTCTTGCTTAACCGCATCAATTGCAGTCTGCTGATCAATGGTTTCTTCAAACGGAAATCCGGCGGCAAAACGCTGGTAATCTTCTTTGTTAATACTAAATTCATACCCGGGCTTCGCTTCGCGGCGGGCGTAAATATCGAGCAGTTCAGCCGCAACATCACGAACTTTTTCTGCAGCTCGTTTTTTGGCCTTGTCCCAGCTGTCGTTACCCAGTTTATTCAATGGAGCATGGCTTTCTTCCCCCCCACTGTAGCGACTTAAAACGTTCAGGTTGGCGACCGGAACGTAGAGCTTTGCCCCGCCTGAGTATTCAATGGTGACAAATTCGGTGGTGACATTTCCGGCATCCAATGTCGTCAGTCCCTGATAACGACCAACACCGTGATCCAGGTGAACAACGGGCTGACCGGCTTGCAGTTCTGCTAAATTGCGAATCAGTGTATCAGCGCTGACAGTCGCTTTTTGCTGACGTCGGCGGCTTTGTACCACGCGGTTACCAAACAGTTCGGTCTCGGTAATAAACCAGAGTTTGGCGTCGGGTAAATAAAACGAGTTAATAATAGGACTGATAATTAAGCCGATTTGTTGGGTCGGACATTCATCCAGCCCAGAGCAAAGTCTCACCTGAAAGCCAAGTTTGCTGACAATTTCCCGCAAGGCTTCGCGGCGGCCTGCGCTTTCGGCTGACAGCAGAACTTTTTCATTTTTTGCCAAAGCCTGTTCCAGTTTCGCCTTTAACTTGGCAAAGGGCTGTTTTTGCTGATGGTCAGCTGCTATTTCTGTTACTGTCTCTGTCAAAAACGGCATCGGACCGGGTTGGGCCATTTCTGCCGGTACATTAGCGCGCACCCGGCGGTATTGTTTGAAACCGGCGTGAATATTATCGACCGGAAGAAACAACTCATTGGGGTGCAGTAACGGCCGTAAGGGGTCAAACTGACGCTGATCGTAGCGGTGATTAATATCCTGCCACAATCGTTCCAGGCTTGCCTGAATGTTGCCGAAAGTAACCAGTACCGTGTCGTCCGGAAGGTAATCAAACAAGCTGGCAGTTTCTTCAAAAAATAACGGCAGATAGTACTCTATACCACCAGGTAACTGGCCTTTACTGACTTGCTGATACACCGATTCGCGCTCAGTGCTCGCCTCAAAGTGCTCACGATAATTTGCGCGAAAGCGTTCAATCGCCGTTTTTGTCAGTGGAAACTCGTGTGCGGGCAGTAAGTTAATGCCGTCTATTGGAGCTTTTGATAGCTGAGTCTCAGGGTCAAACGGCCGAATGGTATCGACTTCGTCGTCAAAAAAGTCGAGCCGGTAGGGTGTCTGACTGCCCATAGGGTATAAGTCTAAGATTGAACCACGGGCGCTGAACTCGCCATGTTCCATTACCTGATTAACATGACGGTAACCGGCATTCTCAAGTTGCTGGCGCAGCTTCAGGCTGTCGAGCTGCTGGCCTTTTTCAATTTGTAACGCTTGCCCCTGCACAAACGAGGTTGGAGCAATTCTGTGCAGCAGGGTATTAATGCTGACAATCAGTGCCCCACGTTTGGCATCGGGAAGGCGTGCCAGCACGCTGAGTCGGTCAGAAATAATGTCCTGGTGCGGTGAAAAGCTGTCGTAGGGCAAAGTTTCCCAGTCGGGAAAAAGCGTTATATCGTCATGGTATTCGGTGTGTTCACCAGCAAAGTATTTCACTTCTTGTTCTAACCGGTGTGCCTGGTTAGCATCTGCGGTAACAATTAATACTCGCCCTGGCGTGGCGTCAATTAGTCTGGCTATTGCCATTGCCGGCGAGCTGCCATGCAACTCCTGCCAGGTAAGGTCTTTGTTTGCTGCCGGAGGAAAAGGGGGTCTTAATACAGATGCCTTAGTCATGACTACTCAACTGGTTTGGAAAAACGTCGGTATTATACCGAAATCAATCAGGATTTGGATGACAGGTTGTCGTTTTGTTTTTCTTCACGGCGTTGTTTGGAACGCTCTTTTAGCTGGCGACTCTGGGCATGGAGGCTGGCCCGAATCAATAACTCCTGATCTTCCTCGCGAATTTGAACAAAACTCAGCGTGCAAAGGTAAGCCTCACTGTCTTCCTCTGGTTCTGAGTTTTCAGCGGTCAGGTAACAATAAATTGCCAGAGCCTCTTCTTTAAAAAACAGTTTTGCCTGAAATGTCAGACCTTCGGTTAGTGGCGAGTCATTTATTATGCGAATACCACCGCCACCGTATTCAACGCCTTCAAAACGGTTAGCCGGGTCATCTTCATTACGGAGCATGTAGCCCAGCAATATGTTCATACGTTTGTGTTGCTGCTCTAGAAAAGCGACCAGAGCGCTGCCTGACGACTGTTCAACTTTAATACTCTGCAGTTGCTGCTGATCACTTTCAGCCATACTGGACGCAATAGTGAACAACTCCGGAATTTCAGCGATAAATGCGTCTTCTTCAGGGATACTGTCAGCCGACTCCAGCGCAATTAAATTGACCGGAAAGCGATCTCTTACGGTGAAGAAATCTCCGATTGGTGATGTCATTGATGTCTGCGATTGCGTCATTGTGTCGGCTTTTAGTTGTCAGGCTCAATACAACTCATTATCCTTGCTCGTTATGAATTAGCAACCATCAAATAATTGAGGGTATATGTTTCAGCCGGTCGTGCTGTTTATTGGCCTGCGTTATAGTCGGGCAAGGCAGGGGTCTGCGTTTACCGCCTTTATTAACCGCTTTGCCTTTGCCGGTATTGCCCTTGGGGTTATGGCTCTGGTGGTTGTCATGTCGGTTATGAATGGTTTTGAAGGCCAATTGAAAGAACGAATCCTGGGCGCCGTTCCTCATGTGACCCTGACCGATGCTGACAGCACGACGGAATTGACTAACTGGCGAAAAACACAGCAGCAATTGCCTGAATTAGAAGCCATTAAAGGGTCAATGCCGTATGTGCAAACGCAGGGCATATTGCAATTTTCAGAAAAGATGTCAGTAGCCAATATACAGGGTATTTACCCAGATGTGGGCGAGGTACCTCTTTCGCTTAAAGACAAAATGGTTGCAGGCGACTGGCTCAGTCTTACGCCGGGCAATTACCATTTGGTGATAGGGCAGCGGCTGGCGCAGAAACAAGGAATAACCGTTGGCGATAATATTCGAATTATCGCCGCGCAAGGCGGGGTTTATACACCTTTTGGGCTGGTTCCTTCGCAGCGCCGCTTTGTGGTCACAGGGCTCTTTTCTATGGGCTCTGAGGTGGATGAGTCGGTTGTTTTTGCCCACGGCAGTGACCTGGCTCGTTTAATTCGGTTACCTGAAGGCAAAGTGAGTGGGCTACAGTTATTTTTAGATGACGCTTTTAAAGCTCCCCAAGTGGCAGAAAGTCTGCGCAATAACACGCAATTAACGATCAGCGACTGGCGACAAAATTATGGCCAGTTATTTGAAGCTGTAGGCATGGAAAAACGCATGATGTGGTTAATGCTGGCGCTAATCATTGCGGTTGCGGCGTTTAATACTTTATCGGCTCTTATTATGGTGATAAACGACAAACGTCACGACATCGCCATATTACAAACGTTGGGTTTATCTAACGGACGTATACGCACGGTATTTTTATTGCAAGGGCTATATAACGGTGTGCTGGGAGCATTAATTGGCGTTATTCTGGGGCTGGTGTTGAGTTGGTATCTGAATGATATTCTGACGTTATTCGGTGCACAGATCTTTGCCGGATCAGATGAAGGCCTGCCAATTATCATTAATGTGTCTCAGGTTACTATTACTGCTGTTGCTGCAATTGCCTTAACTTTGGTGGCAACGTTATATCCCGCATCACAAGCCGCACATGTTCAACCCTCGGAGGCATTACGCTATGACTGACGCGCTGTTGCGTTGCAAAGAATTGAGTAAATCCTATCAGGACGGGGGCGACCAGGTTACCGTTTTAAAAGACATTGATTTTGCGCTGCAAGCCGGAGAGATGGTTGCGGTGGTCGGAGCGTCAGGCTCGGGTAAAAGCACCTTGCTGCATTTGTTGGGTGGACTGGATAAACCCTCATCGGGTCAGTTGTTTTATAAAGATCAGGAAATGACGCCCTGGAAAGCCGACAAGTTAGCGCAGTGGCGTAACCAGAACCTTGGATTTGTGTACCAGTTTCATCATTTATTACCGGAATTTTCAGCGTTAGAAAACGTAGCCATGCCGAAAATGATAGCGGGTGAAAGCCCGGCAGAAGCTAAACAGCAGGCTGAGCAGCTCTTAGTCCGCGTGGGGCTAGAGCATCGGTTGTCGCATCGTCCGGCACAGCTTTCCGGCGGCGAACGTCAACGGGTTGCCATAGCTCGTGCTTTTGTGAATAAACCAAAGGTGGTACTGGCTGATGAGCCAACCGGTAACCTCGATGGTGAAGCGGCTGAGAGTATTTATCAGTTAATGCTGGAGCTTAACCAGGAAATGGGCACGGCTTTTATTGTAGTCACTCACGACTTACAGCTGGCTGAACAACTGCAGCGCGTAGAGGTTTTAAAAAATGGAATTCTGCACAAGGAGCAAGCGTAATGCAGCTTGCCTGGTTAATTGCCCGACGTTTTCGTAAAGGTACCGCGAAACAGGGCTTTTTGTCGTTTATATCGGCCTCTTCAACTATTGGTATAGCGCTCGGGTGTGCCGTTTTAATTGCGGCGCTGTCGATGATGAACGGCTTCAACCAAGTGTTACAGGAGCGGCTACTGGCAGTTGTTCCACAGGTTGAATACAGTGCAGTAGAAGGCGCCCTGGATGACTGGCAGAAAATAGCCGAAATCGCCCGGGAACACCCTGAAGTGATAGCTGCGGCTCCCGCAATTAATTCCACCGTTATGGTGCAAACCCAGTCAACTTTTCATGGCATTCAGGTTCGGGGAATATCTGCAGAGCAGGAAAAAAACGTATCGGCCTTATCTGATTATGTAAGCAACGAAGACTGGCAGCGGTGGCAGCAGAAAGGTGGTTTGCTGTTAGGGGCTGGGCTGGCCGAGAAGTTGAATTTAGCTGTTGGCGATTCCGTTTCCTTACTCACCCCGGAAAAGTCTGAACGAGGGTTTCGCTCGCCAGAGCGGGTGCGGCTGCAAGTCACCGGATTGTTTAAATTTGGCGGGCAAATTGATTATCAAAATGCCTATGTTTCTCTGGAAACGGCTAAGAACGAACTGGGGTTTGCTAGTGATGTGAGCTCGGTACGTTTGCGGTTAAAGGATGTTTTTTCGGCTCCTGCGGTTGCCCGGGAAATAGGTAACCAACTTCCGGAATTGGTCTACCTGGATGACTGGACCCGAAGTCACGGCCATTTATATCGTGATATTGAGCTGGTGCGCTGGGTCGTGTATCTGGTTTTGATTCTGGTTATGGCCGTAGCTTGCTTTAATATTGTTTCAACGCTCATTATGACGGTAGCGAAAAAGCGCAGCCAAATTGCCATGTTGAAAACCCTGGGAATGAAAGACAAGTCGTTACTGCAATCCTTTGTGTTTCAGGGACTAATGAATGGTTTTTATGGGGTGATTATTGGTTGTGCGTGCGGGATACTTTTGGCGCAGTTTCTACCTGATATTATGCTGACACTGGAATCCTGGTTTCACTTTAAAGTGCTTTCCAATGATATCTACTTCGTTAGTGAAGTACCTTCTGAGTGGGTTTGGGGCGACGTTATTTTAGTGGCTAGTGTGGCACTGCTAATGAGTTTGCTCGCTACTATTTACCCTGCCTGGCGGGCGGTCAAAGTTGAACCTGCCAAGGCCTTGCACGAAAGTACTTAATTGCCTTCGGGATTGCGACGGCGCCAGGCTTTGACCACAGACTGGCGCCAAAGTAAGCGAATACCGATATAACCAACAAAGCTGGATACCGTGCCCAGCACCAGGCAGCCAAGCAAAAATGCAGGGCCAATAGTTGAAATGCTGTGCATTAACCATTCCCAGCTGGCTTCAAAGGCGAAGGGTTGCGGAGGTTCAGCCAATATGGCGTTACCGACTAAATAGCAAAGGTAAAACATTGGCGGCATAGTAATGGGGTTTGAGACCCAGACAAGCCCGATTGAAAGTGGCAGGTTAACGCGAAAAGGAATTGCTGACGCTGCTGCTAACAACATTTGAAAAGGAACCGGTATAAAAGCGCAGAATAGACCGACTGCAAATGCGCCTGAAGCTGACCGTCGGTTTAAATGCCACAGGTTTGCATCGTGCAGAAGGCTGCCGAATAAACGAATCGCTTTGGATTCGCGCACTTTTTGATGATCAGGCATTAAGCGTTTAATGAAGCGTCTGGCCATAATGTGACGTTTATTACCTATTCGATTACTGCCCCAGGGAAGGAGCAACGATGGAACGTTGGTTACTGATCTTTATTAGCGGAATATTGTCCGCTTCGCTACACTCTGACATTAACTTTTGGCTAATTGTTTCAACTATCGTTCTGCTGCTTTTGGCGATAGTTTATGCTTTTTTTTATTTTAGACAGAGGGAAGTAAAACAGCGAACCATCGTACTGCTACTGATGGTGTTATTTTGCGGTATTTTATGGGCTAATGCCAACCTTTATTGGCAAAATTTACGCGCTGTACCAAACGAATTGATGGGTAACGAAGTTCAATTGACGCTTGTCGTGGATGAAATATCACGCCGTTATCCTTTTCATTTGCGTATGACGGGCAGGGTAGAAGTTCTGGCGGGTAACGTTTTGCCATTCTGGCAGCAATCCCGGGTTCAACTGAATTGGTATAACAGCCACCATAAACAGGTGCCGAAAGCTGGCGAGCGTTGGCAACTGGAAGTGAAGCTGAAACACGCAACGGATTACCGCAACCAGGGGAGTTTTCGATACCGGCAATACTTACTGCGCAATAATATCTATGCCTTAGGAACAGTTAAAGACGGCGAAAAACTTACCAGCTTAATCAGTTTTCGACAGAAAATTTTTGATGGCATAAAACAAGCGAATTTATCTGAACCAGGTATATTGGCCGCATTAACGATTGGCGAACGCAGCCTGTTAACCTCAGCTACTCGTGAAATCTGGAAAAGAACGGGGTTAGCCCATAGCTTAGCCATTTCTGGTTTGCATCTGGGGATGGTCGCCGGCGCTGCCATTTTGTTCTTTCGTTTTTGTTTTCACTGTTTTCCCATCAGCTTACAAACCAGAGAGCGGCTAAACATCCGGCTGTGGTCGCTAGTTTTCGCGGCAGTTGTGGTGAGTGGTTATGCGGGCCTGGCAGATTTCTCAATATCGACTGTTAGAGCTTTAACCATGTTTCTGGTGGTTCTTCTGCATATTGTGTTAAATCTCAAATTAAATCCGCTAAGCTTATTGCTACGAGTGGTTGCTGCTGTACTAGCGGTTGATGTTTTCGCCTGGCAGGAACCCGGTTTTTGGTTATCCGTTACTGCCGTTGCCGCACTTTTTTTAGCCAGTTGGCGCTGGGGCAAAAGTCGTGGTCGTTTCTCCTCGGTAAAAAGCTTATGGTCCATTCAATGGCTGCTGTTGGTGGTAATGTCTCCGTTATCATTCCTATTGTTTGGCGGCTTTTCGCTTTTTGCGCCCGTCGTGAATTTGTTGGTGTTGCCTGTTATCAGCTTTTGGTTATTGCCGCTGGCTTTAATAGGAACGGTTTTGGCGCTGTTTGAGTCTAATTTTGCTGTTTTTTTCTGGCAGCTGGCCGAACTCCCCGTTACCTATTTGAACCCTTTATTGGAAGCTATAGCGGGGTACAAGGCTAATTGGCTGGAACTTAATCAATGGCCAATAACTCGTGCAGCGCGGTTTGCTGTTTTGTTCGCACTTACTGCGGCCTTGTTGTTGCCGGTAAGTCGCGGTTGGCATCGGTTGGGTTTATTATTGTGTTTGCCAGTTGCTGCTTTTTTATTTTTTAATCAACGGGACGGAAAGTTGCGCCTTCATGTTCTGGATGTGGCGCAAAGTCAGGCTGTGGTGCTAGAGAAAGACGGCAAAGCCATGCTCATTGATACCGGTATTGAGTTTAACTCTGGTTTCAGTGTTGCAGAATCTGTTATTGAACCTTTTCTTAACTACCATGGTTTGCGGCCTGAGTTGGTTTTTATCAGCCATGGCGACAGAGATCATAACGGTGGCAGAGACTTTCTGATGCAAAGATATCCTCAGCTAGAGTGGCGCGGAGATGCCAGTGATAAACCCTGTCGCGCCGGTGATACAGGTGAATGGAACAGCATACAATGGGAGGTTCTGTGGCCAACGACTGCTTATCAGGATGCAAATCGGTTAAGTAAAAATAATCGTTCATGTGTATTACGCGTCAGTTATAAAGACTTCAGTGTCTTTCTGCCCGGTGATATTGAAATGATGGCAGAGCAATTATTGCTGAAGTCTTTACATGAACAGTCTGAAGCTAACTCCGATGTCCTCTTGATTCCTCATCATGGCAGTAAAACGTCGACCAGCTGGCCTTTGTTACAGGCGGTTAGTGCTGATATTTATCTTATTAGCTACGGTAAGCATAGTGGATATGATTTTCCCCATCGTTATACACTGGAAAGGCTCGCTCGTACTAAAAAGCCCTGGTTTGGGACCAGGGATAAAGGGCAATTGACCATTGTTAGTGACGGCGACACATGGAGTTTGGAGTTACCCTTTGAAAACAGGTAGAATACAAAAAGTGTTAATGACTTATTTGAGACTACATGGATTCTCAGCTTAAAAAAAAGACGACCTTTAAACGCTTATTAGGTTATATCAAACCTTATAAGGCAGCTTTTATCGCTGCTATCCTGTGTATGATTGGTTACTCTGCCATTGATACATTGTTCTTATCTCAAATTGAAACGTTAATTGATGACGGCTTAGCAGAGCAAGACTCTAATATATTGCTTTATGGTGCCCTTTTTGTTCCTTTTATTTTCATCCTTCGCGGTTCTTTGAATGTTGCTTCCAGCTATTTTTTGCATTGGGTGGGTTTTAAAGTCGTTACTAAAATGCGGCAGCAGCTTTTTGACCATATGATGAAATTGCCGGTGGGTTTCCATGACCAGCATTCAACCGGTGATTTGATTTCAAAAATAACCTATGACACTCAACAGGTGGCAGAAGCGAGTAGCCGTGCTGTTCTGGTTTTGGTGAAAGAGGGCGCATTTGTCGCTGGTTTGTTGGGGTTGATGTTTTATCAAAGTTGGCAACTGTCATTGGTCTTTTTAGTGATAGGCCCCCTGGTTGCAAAAGTTGTCGGGGTTGTTTCTCGTCGCTTCCGTAAAGTAAGCAGTCGTATTCAAACTGCTATGGGTAATGTAACCACGACTGCAGAGCAGATGATCAACGGCCACAAGGTTGTGATCATGCATCAGGGGCAAAAAGGTGAGTCGACACGTTTTTCGGAAATAAACAACATTACTCGCAATCAGAATATGAAGCTGGTGAACACCCGGGCTATAAGCACTTCGGTTATTCAGTTTATTGCTTCGTTAAGTCTTTCTATGGTCCTGGTTATTGCCAGTTTTCCAGAAATGTTGGGTGAACTTTCGGCCGGTGCTTTTACTACGTTACTTACCGCTATGATCATGCTGCTGCGCCCGTTAAAACAGCTTACTAACGTAAACAGTGATTTCCAGCGTGGTATTGCGGCGGCAACCAGTGTGTTCGCGATTCTTGACGAACCGATTGAAGTTGATAGAGGTTCACGAGTGGTAGAGCGAGCAGCTGGCGACATTGTTTTTGATGACGTGACCTTTTCTTATCAAAAAGATGATGAACCCGCGCTTCAGCACATTAATTTTAAAGTTGATCAGGGCAAAACCGTTGCGCTGGTGGGGCGTTCAGGTAGTGGTAAGTCGACAATATCGAACTTGCTTACGCGCTTCTACGACGTGGAGCAGGGCAACATTCTGCTTGATGGCCACAATATTAACGACTATAAGCTGAAATGCTTAAGGCGCCAGTTTGCGCTGGTATCTCAGCACGTAACCTTATTCAACGACACCATAGCAAATAATATTGCTTACGGTGCCTCGAAAGAGGTCTCGCCTGAAGACATCATTAAAGCCGCCGAGCAAGCCTATGTTACTGAGTTCACCGACAGCATGCCTAAAGGCCTGGATACTATGGTGGGCGAAAATGGGGTTATGTTGTCCGGCGGTCAGCGTCAGCGTATTGCTATAGCTCGTGCGCTATTACAAGACGCGCCTATTCTGATACTGGATGAAGCAACGTCGGCTCTGGATACCGAGTCCGAACGCCATATTCAGGATGCGCTAGGGGCCTTGCGTAAAAACCGTACCGCTATTGTTATTGCTCACCGCTTATCAACTATTGAAAATGCTGATGAAATTCTGGTCATGGACAATGGTGAGATTATTGAGCGCGGTACACACCAGCAATTGCTTGACCAGGAAGGCTCATACTTCCAGCTGCATAACTTGCAGTTTAGTGGGGGCGCCTAATGTGGCTTCAAAAGCAGTGGTATAAAGCCAGGCTGCATCCTTTACTGTTTTTGCTGACACCACTGTCGCTGGTGTTTTGGCTGGTAACGAATTTGCGTCGAAGTTTTTATGCTTTTGGGTTAATGCCTCGCTATAAAGCTGATGTTCCGGTCATAGTGGTGGGAAATATTAGTGTGGGCGGCACAGGCAAAACACCGATGGTTGTGGCCTTAAGCCAATGGCTAAAAGATGAGGGTTGGAATCCGGGCATTATTAGTCGTGGTTACGGTGCGAAGGGTCCTTTTCCCTACGACGTTTTAGCGAGTGACTCGCCGGAGAAAGCTGGCGATGAACCCTTGCTCATGCGTCGCCGTACTGGCTGTCCTGTTGTTATTGCGCCAAAGCGAGCTCAGGCCGCAAAGCTTATGACTGAACAACATCCAAAAGTAGACGTTATTATTTGTGATGACGGGCTGCAGCATTACGGGCTTAAGCGCGACATTGAATTAATTATGATAGATGCTGAACGAGGAACCGGAAATGGATGGCTTTTGCCTGCAGGCCCGTTACGGGAAGGCCCTTGGCGTCTGAAAGGCGCTGACTGGGTTATTTCTAACTATGGTCGCCACATATTCGCCCGGCATGTTGTGGATGTAGAGCCCGGCAACTGGTATCGGGTTGATAACAATGAGCAAGTTGCGTTAAAAACCGAGAGCAAATTTAATGCAGTGGCTGGTATTGGTTATCCGCAGCGCTTTTTTAACTCGCTAATTGAGCAGGGTATTGAACTGGAGAACCGTCAGGGGTTTGCGGATCATCACGCTTTTAGCCAACAGGACTTTTCTAACCTGACCGGTAACCCTATATTAATGACAGAAAAAGATGCCGGTAAATGCCAGCCTTTTGCGCAAGCTGACTGGTATTACCAAACGATTGAAGCAAAGCTGCCCGAAGTGATGAAGACTAACCTATTGGCAGAGCTGGAAAGGAAGAAAAATGGCCATCGATAAAACGACATTAGCAATATTGGCGTGTCCAAAGTGTAAAGGAAAGTTGACCTATTACTCGGATAAAGACGAGTTAGTATGCCGCGGAGAACGTCTTGCATACCCTATAGACGAGAATATTCCTGTGCTTATAGCGGATAAGGCCCGCGAGTTATCTTCAGAAGAGTTAGAAGAGGTCCCCTCATGAGTTTTACCGTTGTCATTCCTGCTCGTTTTGGTTCCAGCCGCTTGCCAGGCAAACCATTAGCCGATATTGCCGGAAAACCGATGATTCAGCATGTGGTTGAGCGCGCTGAAGCTAGTGGCGCTGCCGAAGTCATAGTTGCTACCGATGATATGCGGGTTAAAGAGGGTGTTGATAAATTTGGTGGTCGTGTAATGATGACCTCAAGTGAACATTCCTCGGGTACGGAACGGTTGGCTGAAGTTATCGAACAATTAGCTCTGGCAGAAAACGAAGTAGTGGTTAATGTACAGGGCGATGAACCCTTTATTCCACCTGAAATTATTAGGCAAGTAGCTGATAACTTAGCGAATCAACGACAGGCACCTATGGCGACGTTGGCCGTACCGATTACCAACGCTGAAGATATTTTTAACCCGAACACGGTAAAGGTGGTTACCGATGCTGCAGGTTATGCGCTGTACTTTAGCCGTGCGGCTATTCCCTGGGACAGAGAGCACTTCTCTGCTGAGCGGGCAACCGATGTTGTTACTGAGCATTACCATCGTCACATTGGTATTTATGCTTATCGCGCGGGTTTTGTCAGACGTTATGTTGAGTGGCAACCAAGCCCTATTGAACAGCTTGAGTCGTTAGAGCAATTGCGAGTGCTTTGGCACGGAGAGCGTATTCATGTCGCTGAAGCGATTCTCGCACCGGCTACAGGTATTGATACTGAAGAGGACCTGCAGCAGGCACGAAAACTGGCTGGCGATGGTTAATCCATCGCCGACATTTTTGAATACTCATCTTCGAAAAAGAACTTTTCTTCGCCAAAAGCAGGCTTTAAGTGATGCAGCCAGGTGGCATCCGGGTCGTATTTAGCGAAGAAAGGGCGTTGTACCCAGTCCGGGTTACGGCCCTGAATAAAACGTAAGGCAAAGACTTTCTCACCGGCAATCTCAGTAACCCCCTGAATCTCTACTTTTCCCGGGCCTGCGCTCATTGAAGGGCCTCGTACCGTGCGGGCTATACCGGAAACCTGCTGATACGCTTTCTGGAAAATTTCCCAGGTACGCTCCAGCGGTACTTCAAAGTAACGCTTGGCACCGGTATCCCGCTCGACAAACATGTAATAAGGGATTAAACCAAGTTGCACCTGCTTTTCCCACATAGAGGCCCAGACATCCGGGTCGTCGTTAATGTGTTTGAGCAAAGGAGCCTGACAGCGGATTTGCGCACCTGTAGCGCGCAGGCGGCGAATGGCTTCTTGGCAGACTTCAGTGCGCAACTCATTCGGATGGTTCAAATGCGCCATTATCGATACATGCTTGCCACCAGCAACTAAGCGCTCTAATAAACGCAGTAAATCGTCCGCATCGGGATCGGTGATAAATCGATAAGGCCAGAAAGTTAGTGATTTAGTGCCGATGCGTATGGTTTTAATGTGCTCAAATTCAGGTTGCAGTAGACCTTCCAAGTAATGAGCCAGTTTGCGCGTACGCATGACCATAGGGTCTCCGCCGGTCACCAGCAAGTCAGTAACTTCTTTGTGTTGAGCCAGATAGCGATGCAATTGATCCGCGTCGTTTGAATTAAAGCGGGTAGCTTTCCCAACAAACTGTGCCCAACGGAAGCAGAAAGTGCAGTAAGAATGGCAGTACTGTCCTTGAGCCGGGAAAAAGAGCACCGTTTCGCGATATTTGTGCTGCATACCCGGCAAAGGCTCACCATCAACATGCGGGACATTCATTTGCATTTGTCCGGCAGGGTGAGGGTTCATTTCATCGCGTAGCTGAGTCGCCAAATCAAACACTTCATTGGTGGTGTGCTTGCCGGACATTAGGTCTGCCATGCGCTGGTACGCAGATGGCTCCAGCATATCTTTTTGAGGGAAAGTTAGCTGAAACAGCGGGTCATTGGGTACATTTTCCCAGTCAATCAGTTCGTTAAACACATATTCATTAACTCTGAATGGCAGTACATTAGCGACGACTTTCATTTCAAAGCGCATGTCAGCAGGAACTTTCTGTAATGCCTCAATTTTATCCAGCTGGCGATGCTGATAGACCTTGAATTTACGTGGTGTAATGATGGGTTGTTGTACATTGACTACTTGCTGCATAAGCCTCTCTGTAATTATCTGCAACCTGCTAAAGCATGTTTAAAATGAATCTGTCTGTCAGCTCTCTCTTTGGCGACCAACGAAATGCGACTTAGTATAAAGAATTTAAGGCTTGGTTGCACGTTCTGTAAGGTGTGAAAAGCAATGTACTCAAACTACTAATTGAGAGCAGGCATAAAAAAAGGCGCTCAACCGAGCGCCTTCTTAACTCAAACCAATTTATTTTTTAATTGGTGAAAACTCGCGTTTTGTATAACCAGTATATAACTGACGAGGACGACCAATTTTCTGATTCGCTTCACCCATCATTTCATGCCAGTGAGACACCCAGCCGACAGTACGTGACAACGCAAAGATAACGGTGAACATATTGGTAGGAATACCAATAGCTTTCAGTACGATACCAGAGTAGAAGTCAACGTTAGGGAAGAGTTTTTTCTCAATGAAGTAGTCGTCTTCCAGCGCGATGCGCTCCAGCTCCATTGCTACGTCTAATAATGGATCATCGCGGTCCAATTCTTTCAGCACTTCGTGGCAAGACTCGCGCATTACCGTTGCACGAGGGTCGGTGTTTTTGTAAACACGATGACCAAAGCCCATTAAGCGGAAAGGATCGTCTTTGTCTTTTGCTTTCTCAATGTATTTCGGAATGTTTTCAACCGAACCAATTTCAGCCAGCATACGTAAGCAAGCTTCGTTTGCTCCACCGTGAGCCGGTCCCCATAAAGACGCAACACCAGCCGCAATACAGGCGTAAGGGTTTGCGCCTGAAGAGCCGGCAAGGCGAACTGTTGACGTTGATGCGTTTTGCTCGTGATCAGCATGCAAAGTAAAGATGCGATCCATGGCACGGGCAACTGCCGGGCTAATTTTGTAATCTTCAGCCGGTACAGAGAACATCATGTTCAGGAAGTTTTCTGCATAACCTAAGTCGTTACGTGGATAAACGAACGGTTGGCCGATGCTGAATTTATATGCCATTGCTGCAATCGTTGGGATTTTAGCAATTAAGCGATAAGCACTGCGTAAACGCTGGTTTTCATCGTGAATCTCCAAGTCATCATGATAGAACGATGATAAGGCACCCGTTACGGCACATAACATAGCCATAGGGTGAGCATCGCGACGGAAACCATTAAAGAAATTATGAATTCCCTGATGCACCATGGTGTGTTTAGTAATGGTGTCTTTGAATTCATGGTATTGCTTTTCGGTAGGAGCTTCTCCGTGTAACAACATGTAGCAAACTTCTAAATAGTCTGCTTTAGTTGCTAATTCACCAATAGGGTAACCGCGGTGTAATAAAACGCCGTTTTCACCATCTATGTAGGTAATAGCCGACTCGCAAGAGCCTGTAGCCAGAAACCCAGGGTCAAAGGTAAAATAACCATGTTTTCCCAGAGTTCGGACGTCAACTACATCCTTGCCTGCCTTAGGTGATAGTACCGGCAATTCAATGGATTGGCCGTCAATCTGTAAAGTGGCTTTACGATCAGCCATAAGGAATTCTCCTCGCTATCTACTTTGAAAAAGTGCGCTAATTTAACTCGATCATGCCCTTAAATGTCAATTTTAATCAAGGAACATGAACCAATTATAGCTAAATATACGTAATGAACATGACGAAAAGATTACTCAGATTGAAGAATTATCTTGTTACGTTAGACTTTAGTAGTAAAGCGTATCTAAGTGTGAGTTCAAATCTGAGTTTGTCGTTGTAATTAATAGCTTGGCTAGATATACTTTGCGCCGTATTGGTGGCATGTTTCTGTGTCGCGCAAACGAAAATTGCATTTCTTTTGTGCTTTATTAAAAGGCAATCTATCGTGAAAAAAGAAAGACCTGTTAATTTAGACTTATCAACTATCAAGCTTCCTGCCGCTGCCAAAGCATCCATACTGCATCGTATTTCCGGTGTTGTTATGCTGTTCTCTCTGGCTTTTCTAATTTGGGCTTTTGCTGTGTCACTTAGTGGCCCTGAAGGTTTTGCTCAAATTGAGGGTATCATGACCAGCTTTATCGCTAAATTTATTAGCTGGGGTATTTTGACAGCGCTAGGATTTCACTTAATCATTGGTCTGCGTCACTTAGTAATGGACATGGGCTACTGGGAAGAACTCGATTCCGGAAGAATCAGCGCAATTATTTCAATTGCTCTTTCTGTGATCTTTTCCGTATTAGTAGGAGTTTGGCTATGGTAACAGCAGCAGCTACTTTTGGTCGTAGTGGTTCTCATGACTTTATTTTATTGAGAGCCAGCGCGATTGTAATGGTTCTATATTCACTGTTCATGGCTGGGTTCTTCCTGTCTACGCCAGATGTAACTTATCAAGTGTGGAGTGGGTTGTTTGCCAACATTTGGATGAAAGTATTCACTATGCTGGCCTTGTCCTCTGTGCTAATTCACGGCTGGATTGGCATTTGGCAAGTATCAACAGACTACGTGAAAGCGTCCGGTCTCAGAGCTTTTATCCAACTGCTTTTCAGCGTTGGTCTAATCGCTGTTTGGCTCACTGGCTTATTCGTACTGTGGGGTGTTTAAGTGACTGTTAAAACTTTAGAATATGATGCGGTGGTGATTGGTGCTGGCGGTGCCGGCATGCGAGCAGCGCTGCAAATTTCCCAAGAGGGATTGAGCTGCGCGTTGATGTCCAAAGTGTTTCCAACACGCTCTCACACAGTTTCCGCTCAGGGCGGTATTACCGTAGCATTAGGTAATGCGCATGAAGATAACTGGGAATGGCACATGTTCGATACCGTTAAAGGTTCGGACTATATCGGTGACCAGGACGCTATCGAATACATGTGTAAAGCTGGCCCTGAAGCGATCCTGGAAATGGAAAACTTAGGTTTGCCATTCTCACGTTTCGAAAACGGCAAAGTTTATCAACGTCCATTTGGTGGTCAGTCGAAAGATTTTGGTGGCGAGCAGGCTGCTCGAACGGCAGCTGCAGCTGACCGTACTGGTCACGCGTTGCTGCATTTGCTTTATCAGCAAAACGTGAAGAAAAAAACCACCGTATTCTCTGAATGGTACGCGCTGGATATCGTTAAGAACCAAGACGGTGAGGTTTGTGGTGTAACCACCATGGATATCGAAAGCGGCGAAGTTTACTTTGTTAAAGCTAAGGCTGTCGTTCTTGCTACTGGCGGTGCCGGTCGTATTTATTCTTCAACGACCAATGCTCATATCAACACCGGTGACGGCATTGGTATGGCTCTGCGCGCCGGCGTTCCGGTACAAGATATGGAAATGTGGCAGTTCCACCCAACCGGTATAGCCGGAGCGGGCTCGCTTGTTACAGAAGGGTGTCGTGGTGAAGGCGGTTACCTGCTGAACAAAGACGGCGAACGCTTTATGGAGCGTTATGCGCCAAACGCGAAAGATTTGGCGTCACGAGACGTTGTATCCCGAGCTATGATGACTGAAATTCGTGAAGGACGTGGTTGTGAAGGCCCATGGGGTACTCACCTTAAGTTGAAACTTGATCACCTGGGTAAAGAAACCCTGGAGAGTCGTTTGCCGGGTGTTTGTGACTTATCACGTACATTTGCTCACGTTGATCCAGTGAAAGAGCCTATTCCCGTCATTCCTACCTGTCACTACATGATGGGCGGCATTCCGACGGACGTTAACGGACAAGTGTTGTCTGTAGACGACAATGGTCAGACATCTCACGTTAAAGGCTTATTTGCGTGTGGTGAAATTGCTTGTGTATCTGTACACGGTGCAAACCGCTTAGGTGGCAACTCATTGCTTGACCTAGTAGTGTTCGGCCGTTCAACCGGTATGCACCTGGGCGAAACTCTTGCAGCTAGCGTAGAAACAAGAGAAGCAAGTAGCGACGATATTGACGCTGCACTAGCGCGCTATAATCGTTGGGAAAACACTCAAAAAGGTGAAGATCCGGCACAAATTAAGAAAGATCTACAGCAGTGCATGCAACTTAATTTCTCGGTTTTCCGTGAAGGCGATTCAATGAAAGAAGGGCTTGCTGAGCTGCGCGAAATTCGCGAACGCTTGAAAAACGCTCGTCTTGATGACACCTCTAAAGAGTTTAATACTCAGCGCGTAGAATGTCTTGAGTTAGATAACTTGATGGAAACGGCTTACTCAACTGCTGTTGCTGCTAGCTTCCGTACAGAAAGTCGCGGCGCTCATAGCCGTGCAGACTATCCGGATCGTGATGATGAGAAGTGGTTAGTACACACTGTTTATCGTCCTGAAAAGGAAGATATGGTGACGCGGGAGGTCAATATGGCACCTAAACTGCGTGAAGCTTTCCCTCCGAAAGCTCGTACCTACTAAGTTGGAGGGTATATGAAAAAATACACATTTTCAGTTTATCGTTACAATCCTGATGTCGACAACGCGCCTCATATGAAAGAGTACACGTTGGAAGTAGAAGATAATCAGGATTTGATGGTGCTAGAAGCGCTGATAAAATTGAAAGAACAAGATCCATCGCTGGCGTTTCGTCGCTCGTGCCGGGAAGGTGTTTGTGGCTCCGATGGTATGAATATTAACGGTAAAAATGGTTTGGCTTGTATTACTCACTTGTCTTCTCTGAAATCAGACAAAATTGTGATTCGTCCTTTACCAGGCTTGCCGGTCATTCGTGATTTGATTGTTGATATGAGCCAGTTCTATCAACAGTACGAGAAAATTAAACCGTACCTTATCAATGATGACAAAACGCCACCAGCGCGTGAGCGACTTCAATCGCCGGAAGACCGTGCTAAGCTTGATGGTCTTTACGAATGTATTTTATGTGCATGTTGTTCAACATCATGCCCGTCGTTCTGGTGGAACCCAGATAAATTTGTTGGGCCTGCTGGTCTGCTGCACGCTTATCGTTTCCTAATTGATAGTCGTGATACAGCAACGGACGAGCGTTTGGACGAACTTGACGATGCCTTTAGTGTATTCCGTTGTCACGGAATCATGAACTGCGTTAACGTATGTCCAAAAGGGTTGAATCCAACAAAGGCTATTGGACACATCAAATCGATGCTTTTGAGTCGCGCGGTTTAATTCGTTAAATTGTCGCGCTAATTTGAACGGTTGATGTTGTGGATGGCCATCCCACAAAGGATGGCTATTTTTTTATAAAAACGGTTTATCTATTCAGGTGAAGGAAACGCAATGCAAGATGGTGTAATGCGTGAATGGTTAGAAACATCGCATCTAGCCGGTGGTAACGTTGCCTACATTGAACAAATGTTTGAGGCGTATCTGGATGATCCGACGGCAGTCAGTGATGAATGGCGTCAAATGTTCGATGCGTTGCCGAAGGATAATCACATTGTTGATACCAAACTCAGCGACGTCCGGGAGCAGTTTCGCCAGGCCGCTAAGAATAAGCTCAAGCAATCTCAAACAGGCAGCACGACTGCCGCAGATCAGAAGCAAGTTAAGGTTTTACAGCTCATCAATGCTTACCGATTCCGCGGCCATCAGCACGCCAACCTTGATCCTCTTGGTTTATGGAAACAGGAAACCGTTCCAGACCTTTCATTAAACTTCCACGATTTAAGCAAAGACGACTTAGAACGCGAATTTAATGTCGGCTCTTTAGCTGTTGGCAAAGACACAATGAAGCTGAGTGATATTCACGAAGCGCTGGAAAATATTTATTGTGGCTCTATTGGTGCCGAGTACATGCACATTGTTTCAACCGAAGAAAAGCGCTGGATTCAGCAACGGTTGGAAGGTGTTCTTGGCAAGCCCAAGTTTCAAAAAGAACAGCAAACTAAAATTTTAAAAGAACTGATAGCAGCTGACGGACTGGAAAAGTATTTGGGGTCTAAATTCCCGGGGGCTAAGCGCTTTTCATTAGAAGGCGGCGACAGTCTGGTTCCGTTATTGAAAGAACTCATTTCACGCTCTGGTGAGCAAGGTGCCAAAGAGGTTGTTATTGGTATGGCTCACCGTGGTCGTTTGAACGTTTTAGTCAACGTTCTGGGTAAAAAGCCACAGGACTTATTCGACGAGTTTGCCGGCAAGCATGACAGCAGTAAAGGCTCGGGCGATGTTAAGTATCACATGGGCTTCTCTTCCGACTATGCAACGCCGGGCGGCGACGTCCACCTTGCATTGGCATTTAACCCGTCGCACCTGGAAATTGTAAACCCGGTTGTTATGGGCTCAGTTCGTGCACGCATGGATCGCCTTAAAGATCCGGAAGGCAAAAAAGTTCTGCCGATTACGATTCACGGCGACGCAGCTGTTGCTGGCCAGGGTGTGGTACAAGAAACGTTCAATATGTCGCAAACACGTGCTTACCGTGTTGGCGGTTCTATCCGCATAGTGGTGAATAACCAGGTTGGTTTCACTACATCTAAACAGGAAGACGCGCGTTCTACTCAGTATTGTACTGACATTGCCAAAATGGTGCAGGCGCCAATTTTCCACGTTAATGCGGATGACCCTGAAGCCGTTGTTTTTGTCACTCAGTTGGCACTCGATTACCGTAATGCATTCCAGCGCGACGTGGTTATTGATTTGGTTTGTTATCGCCGTCATGGACATAACGAAGCCGATGAACCAAGTGCAACACAGCCGCTGATGTACGCAAAAGTTAAAAAGCAACCCGTTGCTCGTGAGCTCTATGGCAAGCGTCTTATAGAGAAATCGATAGTTGATGAAGACACCGCTAAGCAGTGGATGTCTGACTATCGTGATGCGTTAGATAAAGGCGAAGTGGTGGTTGATGAACACCGGCCCATGCGTCAGCACTCTGTTGACTGGTCTCCCTACATAGGAAATGATTGGGACGTTGAGTACGATTACAAAGTACCAGAAGATAAACTCAAAGACCTGGGTGAAAAAATCACTCAGTATCCGGAAGAAGACAAGCTGAATTCCCGTGTTGAAAAAGTTTATCAAGAACGTCTGAAAATGGCGAAAGGCGACAAACCAATGGACTGGGGGTTTGCAGAAACCTTAGCCTATGCCACCTTAGTTAATGAAGGCACTCATATTCGTTTGACTGGTCAGGATAGCGGCCGTGGTACCTTCTTTCACCGCCACGCAGTTTTGCACAACCAGAAAGACGGCTCAACTTACATGCCACTGAACAACTTAGGTTCAGATCAGGGGCAAATTGAAATTTATGACTCGGTTTTATCAGAAGCTGCGGTTGTGGCCTTTGAATACGGTTACGCTACAGCTGAACCGCAGTCTCTGGTGATGTGGGAAGCGCAATTTGGCGATTTTGTTAACGGCGCCCAGGTTGTTATTGACCAGTTCTTAAGTTCTGGCGAGCAGAAATGGGGACGTTTATGTGGTTTAACACTGTTATTGCCACACGGTTACGAAGGGCAGGGGCCTGAACACAGTTCAGCCCGTCTTGAGCGTTTTCTGCAATTATCAGCCGATCACAACTGGTCAGTTTGTGTACCGACAACACCAGCACAAGTTTTTCACATGATCCGTCGTCAGCAACTGCGTCCTGTTCGTCGCCCGTTAGTTGTGATGACACCAAAATCATTGTTACGTCATCCGTTAGCGGTCTCAGAAATGGGTGATTTAGCGGATCATGGATTCCAGAACGCGATTGGTGAAATCGATGATCTGAATCCTAAAAAAGTAAAACGCGTGGTATTTTGCTCAGGTAAAGTCTACTACGATTTACTGAAAGAACGCCGCGAGCGTGAACAAGAAAACGTTGCCATTATTCGTATCGAACAGCTGTATCCGTTCCCTGCGGAAGAAGTGGCAGAAATTATGAAAGATTATCAGCACGTTAAAGATTTTGTCTGGTGTCAGGAAGAGCCTCAGAACCAAGGTGCATGGTATAGCAGCCAGCATCATTTCTGGGCAGCAATTCCGAAAGGAGCTCAGTTGTCTTACCGTGGTCGTAGTGCGTCAGCCGCACCGGCGGTCGGATACATTTCAGAGCACAACAAGCAGCAGCAAAACCTTGTTGACGAAGCGCTAACCATTAAATAGGTGAAGATGAACCATGGCGATTGATATAAAAGTTCCTCAATTACCCGAGTCTGTTGCAGATGCAACAATTGCAACATGGCACGTAAAACCTGGCGATAAAGTGTCTCGCGACCAGAATCTGGTAGACATCGAAACCGACAAGGTAGTGCTTGAAGTTGTTGCGGAAGCAGATGGTGTTTTGGGTGAAATTACTGCCGAAGAAGGCACTACCGTAACGGCTGACGAAGTGATCGGAAAAATTGAAGAAGGTGACGGCGAGTCAGCTTCTGATGATAAATCAGAAGATAAAGACTCGGATGACAAAAAAGACCAAGACGATAAAAAAGAGAAGTCAGAGAAAAAGGAATCTGATTCTTCAGAGGATAAAGGCTCTGACAAGAAAGGCTCTGGCGAGAAGATGGAAGTTAAAGTTCCTCAACTGCCTGAATCAGTCTCTGATGCCACTGTTTCTACCTGGCACGTTAAAGCCGGTGATGCGGTAAAACGTGATCAGAACTTGGTTGATATTGAAACCGACAAAGTGGTTCTTGAAGTGGTTGCTCCCGCTGACGGCGTTTTAGCTGAAATTAAGCATGAAGAAGGCGACACTGTTAGTGCTGATGACGTTATTGGTCTTGTAGAAGCTGGCGGTTCTGCTGGCAGTAGTTCAAGCAAATCTGATGAGAATAAATCAGAAGCTTCTTCACAGAGCAAAGACGAGAGTAAAGATGACGGTGACAACGAAGTAGCAGGTCCTGCGGTTCGCCGTTTACTCGGTGAGCACGGTCTTAAGCCAAGTGACGTAAAAGGCACGGGTAAAGGCGGTCGTGTTACTAAAGAAGATGTTGAAAAACATGTGAAAGGTCAGTCTTCGTCTAAATCATCTGACAGTAGCAGCAAGCAGCAGTCTTCACAGCCTGCAGTTTCAGGCGACCGTGATCAGAAGCGTGTACCTATGACACGTCTGCGTAAACGTATCGCCGAGCGTCTGTTGCAAGCTAAGAACGACACGGCCATGTTGACCACGTTTAACGAAATCAACATGAAGCCAATTATGGACTTGCGTAAGAAGTACAAAGACGTGTTCGAAGAAACTCACGGCACGCGTCTTGGTTTCATGGGCTTCTACGTCAAAGCAGTAACCGAAGCACTGAAGCGCTTCCCGGACGTCAACGCATCCATTGATGGCGATGATATTGTTTACCACAATTTCTTCGATATCAGCATTGCGGTATCAACGCCTCGTGGTCTGGTAACCCCAGTTCTGCGTGACACTGACCGTTTAAGCATTGCGGATATGGAAAACGGTATTCGTGACCTGGCTATTAAAGGTCGTGACGGTAAGTTGACGATGGATGAAATGCAGGGTGGTAACTTCACCATCACTAACGGTGGCGTATTTGGCTCACTGCTTTCAACGCCAATTTTGAACCCACCACAAAGCGCTATTCTGGGTATGCATAAAATCCAGGAGCGGGCGATGGTGGTAGACGGTAAGATCGAAATCTTACCGATGATGTACCTGGCTCTTTCTTATGACCATCGAATCATTGATGGTAAACAATCGGTAGGTTTCCTGGTTACCGTGAAAGAGTTATTAGAAGATCCTCAACGTCTTATCCTGGATATCTAAAGACGCTGAGAACCAGCCGCAATGCAACTTTGCTTGCGGCTGTTAATTATGCGCCGAGCAGGTTAAAATTCGGCGCGGTATTCGGGTAGGCAGCACTTTGCTGCTTGAGTTGTTTCAACGAATCGGAAGAGCATCATGAATTTGCATGAGTATCAGGGTAAACAACTCTTTAAAGAGTTTGGTTTGCCAGTATCTGAAGGTTATGCCTGCGACACTGCTGATGAAGCGGTAGAAGCGGCAAAACGTATTGGTGGCGACATTTGGGTTGTCAAATGTCAGGTTCACGCAGGTGGCCGCGGTAAAGCGGGCGGCGTGAAATTAGTGAAAAGTTTAGACGATGTTCGCGCATTCGCTGAGCAGTGGTTAGGTAAAAACTTAGTAACTTTCCAGACCGACGAAAAAGGTCAGCCGGTTGCTAAGATTTTAGTTGAAAGCTGCACTGACATTGCAGACGAGCTTTATTTAGGTGCAGTTGTTGACCGTGCTTCACGCAAAATCGTGTTCATGGCATCAACTGAAGGCGGCGTGGAAATTGAAACCGTTGCTGAAGAAACACCTGAGAAAATCTTGAAAGCTGAAATCGACCCTACGGTTGGCGCGCAGCCATACCAAGGTCGCGAACTAGGCTTTAAACTGGGACTGACTCCAGACCAGGTTAAGCAATTCACTAAGGTCTTCATGGGCCTGGCGAAAATGTTCGAACAGTACGACTTAGCACTGTTAGAAATTAACCCATTGGTTATCACTGACGAAGGCAACGTTCACTGTCTGGATGCGAAAGTTGGCATCGACAGCAACGCATTGTATCGTCAGCCTAAAATCCGTGAAATGCACGATCCGTCACAAGACGACGCACGCGAAGCGGAAGCGGCAAATTGGGAACTGAACTACGTAGCACTAGACGGCAATATTGGCTGTATGGTTAACGGTGCCGGCTTGGCGATGGGTACTATGGACATCGTTAAACTGAGTGGTGGCGAGCCAGCTAACTTCCTTGACGTTGGTGGCGGCGCAACCAAAGAGCGTGTTTCTGAAGCGTTCAAAATTATCCTGTCAGACAGCTCTGTTAAAGCCGTATTGGTTAACATCTTCGGCGGTATCGTACGTTGCGATATGATTGCTGAAGGTATTATGGGCGCTGTTGAAGAAGTTGGCGTTAAAGTACCGGTTGTTGTTCGTTTAGAGGGTAACAACGCGGAGCTGGGTAGAGAAAAACTGAAAGAAAGTGGCCTGAACATTATCGCTGCAGAAAGCTTGTCTGATGCTGCCGATAAAGTTGTTGCTGCGGCAGGAGGTCAATAATGAGCATTTTGATCGATAAAAATACCAAAGTTATCTGCCAGGGGTTTACTGGTGGTCAGGGGACTTTCCACTCTGAACAAGCGATTGCTTACGGTACGCAAATGGTTGGCGGTGTTACACCTGGTAAAGGTGGTCAAGAGCACTTAGGTCTGCCTGTTTTCAATACAGTGAGTGAAGCTGTAGAAGCTACTGGCGCAACTGCTTCAGTTATCTACGTACCAGCTCCTTTCTGTAAAGATTCAATCATCGAAGCAGCAGACGCTGGTATCGAACTGATTGTTTGTATTACTGAAGGCATTCCCACATTGGACATGCTGTACGTTAAAGAATACCTGACGCACAAAGGCGTGCGCATGATCGGTCCAAACTGCCCGGGTGTTATCACTCCGGACGAGTGTAAAATCGGTATCATGCCTGGTCACATCCACAAGAAAGGTAAAGTGGGTATCGTGTCACGTTCAGGTACATTAACGTACGAAGCAGTTAAGCAGACTACTGACGCTGGTTTTGGTCAGTCTAGCTGTGTTGGTATCGGTGGCGACCCTATCCCGGGTTCTAACTTCATCGATATTCTGGAACTGTTTGAAAAAGATCCAGAAACCGAAGCTATCGTAATGATTGGTGAAATCGGCGGAACGGCAGAAGAAGAAGCGGCAGAGTACATTAAAAACAATGTCTCTAAGCCGGTTGTTTCTTACATTGCTGGTGTTACTGCGCCTCCTGGCAAACGTATGGGCCACGCTGGTGCCATCATTGCCGGCGGTAAAGGTACTGCTGACGAGAAATTTGCTGCACTTGAAGCAGCAGGCGTTAAAACTGTACGCAGCCTGGCCGAAATTGGCAAAGCTGTTGCAGAGAAAACTGGCTGGTAATAACGGCCAACGCTTAGACAAAACCCGGCCTTCGAGCCGGGTTTTTTGTTGGTGGCTTTGTGGTAAGAAGGGCTGGTCCTCACGGAGACGCTACGTGCACGTCCGTGTGCGCTTGTCTCAGGCCATCCTTGGCCTTCGACACTCCGTGAGGCCTAGTCCTTCTTCCCTTGCCTGCAACAAAATACCGCGGTATCTCGAAGCCAGCATGGTGAGGCTACAACATCTGGCACTAGCTCTCAGCTATTTCGACCTTCTGGCTCAGCAACAATCACAGCGACGACTCTTTTTCTGAGGATTAAATTAATACGGAATTGAACAGCAGAGCGAGCATAAAGAAGTTAAAGCAGAGAGCCATTGAGCCTGATTTGTTTGTTGTGTTTTTCAATGAAGAGTAAAAAAGTTCCCTAGCCGAAGCTAGGGAAAAAATTCGCACTTCCAGGGAGAGGAAAAGCAAAGACCTGTAAAACAAAACTTAAGATTGCTTAAGTAATTGTCATACATATTGTAATGAGAATCGTTATTATTTGCAAGTTGGTTTTAGATATTATGATTAGGGCGTGAATACATCGATTGAGAAAACCAAATTTTTCTAACAAATAGGTTAGTGGGAAGACTGATTATGATGGCTAGTGTAAGGCACAAATAGTGCACAGATATCTTTACACTCACGGAAGGACGGTAGATGAGTGCGGGTTGCCAGTTAGCAACCCAAAACTTAAATCTTATTTATTTTGATTTTCCAGTGCTTGAATTTTATTCCAGAGTTCGTCTGCTTGCTGGCTGATATGCGAACTATCCCGAATGTTTCCGTTACGCTGCATTTCCATGGCTTTTTCCTGCAACTGCTTTAGTTCTTTACGCATTTTCTTCGTAGGATCTGATTTGAAAAGTCCAAACATTAATGAGTGCCTCGAGTTACTATGTGTATCTAGCGATACGAGAAAACCTGGTTAAAAGTTTATTTGTCGCTTAGGATTTTGAATTCTAGACGAGTCCATATGAAGCTATTTACCGGAACCAATACTAAAAGCCTGGTAAGGCCGTACTGGTTGGTGACACCACCGCCAGTGCCGGGTATGGATGCTTTAGACCATGCTCATGAGTTAAGTAGCAAAACTATCCACGCTGGTCTTTAGTAGGAGCCGGCGTCGTTCCGTTAAGTTCGACGCCGGCAATGCCTTACAGCTGGCGCTGCTCAATTCGCTGGCCTATAAGCTCTTCAATGGCTTTCAGCGCTTCAGCGTCCTCGTCCGTTACCAACGATATAGCATGACCGGTTTGGCCTGCGCGGCCAGTGCGACCAATACGGTGTATGTAGTCTTCCGCAACGTGGGGGAGATCGTAATTGATTACGTACGGCAGCTTTTCAATGTCGATGCCGCGTGATGCTATGTCGGTGGCGACAAGCACCTGCACTTTGTCGTTTTTAAAGTCAGCCAATGCTTTGGTACGGGCACCCTGACTTTTGGCACTGTGAATAGCCGCTGCCAGAAAGCCGGCTTTATCCAGCTGTTTGACTAACCGGTTAGCGCCTTGCTTGGTGCGCGAAAATAGAAGCACCTGGGGTAAGTTGAGACTTTTCAGTATCTTTAATAGCAGCCCTAACTTTTGGCTTTTTTGCACTTCATACAACGTTTGTTCAATAGGCTCGGCAGTAGCGTTGGGTGGTGCTACGGAAATTTCTACCGGTTTGTTCAGCAAGCTTTTAGCCAGGGTGCGAATATCATCTGAAAAGGTCGCTGAGAACATGAGTGTTTGGCGCTTAGCTGGTAATAACTTAATAATTTTCTTAATGTCGTTAATAAAGCCCATATTGAGCATACGGTCGGCTTCATCTAGTACCAACACCTCTAGCTCGGGAAAGCGAACTGCGTTTTGTTGGTATAAGTCCAGCAAACGGCCCGGTGTGGCGACCAGAATATCCACGCCTTTGCGAAGCTTCATCATCTGCGGGTTAATTTTCACACCGCCAAACACCACCGCGTAATTCAATGGCAGACGGGCGCTTAAGTTAGCAACACTTTCACCCACCTGAGATGCCAATTCACGAGTCGGTGTTAAAATGAGCACGCGAGCTGTGTTTGCCTTTGCGCGCTCGTTGCTTTTGAGAATGTCTAAAATCGGTAAGGTAAAGCCTGCTGTTTTACCTGTGCCGGTTTGCGCCGCAGCCATGACATCTTTCCCAGCTAGCACTAAGGGAATAGCTTGCGCCTGAATGGGCGTGGGTTCGCTATAACCCTGACGTGAAAGGGCTGAAAGCGTTCCATGGGAAAGTCCTAGATCAGAAAAGATCATGTAGTTGTGTGCGCTTTGATAGTGGTTGGGGGATTCTAACGGAAAGCCAGGCTTTTCGCATTTTATTTAAGCTTACAACTTATTGCTCTTGAGCTTTTTTAAGAGCTTGAAGTTCTCTCCGCGTACTTTAAGTCTTTTAGCTATGGTAAATCTAAACAGAGCTCATTAGCGTAGGTATCAGTTAGAAACGCTGCGTTCTAGTTTGACAGATCGCGGCTTAGTAAATAACACTTGAGGACAGCGATTGATCTTTGTTGTAACGGGAGGTTTTTATGAATGCAGAACAGTATCTGAACGATTTCCTCAGTCATCGTTTACCAGATAGCAAATCATTGTCTGAATTTTATGAGGTTGCGGAAGAGCAAAAAGAAGAGCTGCAGCAACTGGCTAATACTATAGTTGAGCTTCAGACTGATGCAGCTACACCAGCCGACCACACCAGAACGCAGTCCTATGATGCACTTGCTGAAGAGCGAGCGAATATTGTTTCTAATATGGAACTGGCAGGAAGCCGAACGGAGCGAGAGTCCCGCGAGAGGCGCCTGGATGATATTCAGCGTGAAATGGAAGTAGAAAATCAGACCGACAGTGATAAAGAAACCGAAATTGGAGACAAACTTAGTCAGCTTGAGCGCATTACTGACAGTGTCGTGGCGCGGATGTAGTAGACCCGAAAGCCCCCTCTCAGCCAATATCAATTTTAGGTAATCTACAGAGTTGTACCAGTACTGTTTTCATGTCTACAATGCTGTTTAACGTTGGCTGGGAGCGGGTGTTATGGACTTTTCCTACAGTGCGAAAACAAAGAATTATTTAGCGCGGCTAGACGCCTTTATGCGCGAGCATATTGAGCCGTACGAAGACCAATATCAAAAAGAGAATTATCGTCTGAACAGCACGCCGAATTGGCGTGAATGGCAGGTGCCGCCGCGGGTGGCTGAGCTTAAGCAAATGGCGAAAGAGCAGGGGCTTTGGAACCTGTTTTTGCCGGACGAAGAGTTTGGTGCTGGTTTAAGCACGCTGGAATATGCGCCATTAGCTGAGCGCATGGGTCGCAGCCTCTTAGCACCCGAGGTCTTCAACTGCAACGCACCTGACACGGGCAATATGGAAGTGCTCTATCACTTTGGTGATGACCCGCAGCAAGAGCAGTGGTTAACACCACTTTTAAACGGCGACATTCGCTCGGTGTTTTGTATGACCGAGCCCGATGTCGCGTCCTCCGATGCCACCAACATGCAAACCACCATTGTTGCCGATGGCTCAGACTGGGTTATTAATGGCCGTAAGTGGTGGAGTACGGGTTTAGGCCATCCGGACGCTGAAATTGCCATTGTTATGGGGCTGACCGACGAGGACGCCGACAAGCATCATCGCCATTCCATGGTATTGGTGCCGTTAAACACGCCGGGCGTGAATATTGAACGGATGTTGCCTGCCCTGGGCGAGTACGACGCTCCCTATGGCCATGGCGAGGTGGTGTTCGATAACGTACGCGTACCGAAAGAAAACATTATTGTTGGCCCAGGTGCGGGTTTTAAAATTGCGCAGGGGCGTTTAGGGCCGGGACGAATTCACCATTGCATGCGTGCTATTGGCGCGGCAGAACGTGCGCTGGAGCTTTTCATTGAGCGTGGCGTATCGCGCATTGCCTTTGGTGAGCCGTTAATGAAGCTGGGTGGTAACACCGAGCGCTTAGCTGACTTACGTGTAGCCATTGATCAGGCGCGGTTACTGACACTGCACGCGGCATGGCAAATAGATAACGTAGGTGCACTTAAAGCCATTAAGGAAATATCGGCCATTAAGCTGGTGGCACCGAATGTGCTGCAGCGGGTGGTGGACGAAACCATGCAGTTGTTTGGTGGGGCCTCTATGTGTCATGACACGCCACTGCCGGGCTTATTAACCGTTGCGCGTTCGCTGCGCATTGCCGATGGACCCGACGCGGTTCACCGCGCGACTATTGCAAAAACAGAGTTGAAACAAAGAGAAAAACAAAGGGAAAAACAATGGAAAGGGCGCTCTAATGACTGATCCATCATCCGCCGTAGTCGATCAGGCGAGTGACGTACGCGAAGAAGAAACCTTGCCCGTAGAGGCATTAGATAATTGGCTGGCGGAGCACATTGGTGACGAGCTTCCGGAAGACCGCGGTACTTTGCGCATTACCCAATATACTGGTGGTGTGTCGAACTGGACCTACCGTTTAGATTACAACGGGTTGGCATTAGTGTTGCGCCGCCCACCAGATGGCACAAAGGCCAAGTCAGCCCATGATATGGGTCGTGAGTTTCGCCTGCAGAAACGCCTGAGACCAGAGTTTCCGCACGTACCCCGAATGCTGGCGTATTGCCGTGACGAGTCGGTTATTGGCGCCGAGTTTTATGTGATGGAACACGTAACCGGCATTATTCCGCGGAGGCGTTTTCCTAAAGGACTGGAGTTAAGTTCTGAGCAGGCGCGGCAATTATGCACGAACGCGTTGGATAAACTGATAAAGCTGCACCAGGTAGATTTAGACAGCACCGGACTACGCAAAATAGCCAAAGGTAAAGGTTACACCGAACGTCAGGTAAATGGCTGGTGTGGCCGTTATGAAAAAGCAAAGACCTGGAATGTATTCGGTGCGGGTTCGGTTATGCGTTGGCTTAAAGAGAACCAGCCGCCAAGCGAGAAAATTTGTCTGGTTCACAATGACTTTCGCTTAGACAACCTGATACTCAACCCGGATGATCCAACCGACATTATTGGCATTCTGGACTGGGAACTGGCGACTTTAGGCAACCCGTTAATGGATTTAGGTAACTCGCTGGCTTATTGGATAGAAGCGGGCGATGACAAAGTGGCGCGTGCGACCAAACGGCAGCCGAGCGACTACCCTGGCATGCTAACCCGCAAAGAAATTATCGATTACTATTGTGAGCGCACCGGCACTAAGGTAGAAGACTTTGCCTTTTACGAAGTGTTTGGTTTATTCCGTTTAGCGGTGATAGCCCAGCAAATTTATTACCGCTACCACCATAAGCAAACCACCAATAAAGCCTTTAAGAACTTCTGGTTTTTGGTGAACTACTTGCTGTGGCGTTGCCGTCGTCGTATTGCCAAAGCCTAAAAAATACGAGTAAAAAGACAATAACAATAAAGAGAGCTCAATAATGTCTCAAGAAAGGAAGACCATTTTAATTACCGGAGCCAGTTCTGGTCTGGGGCAAGGTATGGCTCGCGAGTTTGCCGCTCAGGGCAAAGACCTATGCCTGTGCGCACGTCGGTTAGACCGGCTGGAAGCCTTAAAAACCGAATTGGAAGAAAAGCATTCTGGCATAACGGTCAGCATTAAAACTCTGGATGTAAATGCTCATGAAGACGTATTCCGCGTGTTTCAAGAGTTTAAGCAAGAGCAGGGGCAAGTTGACCGCTTTATTATTAACGCGGGCATGGGTAAAGGCGCTGCGCTGGGTACTGGCTACTTTGAAGCAAACAAAGCCACGGCTGAGACGAACTTTGTAGCCGCGCTGGCGCAGTGTGAAGCGGCTATGGAAATTCTACGAGAGCAAAAGCAGGGGCACCTGGTAACGATTTCGTCCATGAGTGCTTTCCGCGGTATGCCGCGGGCTATGACGGTTTATGCGGCTACCAAAGCTGGGTTGGCATCATTAACGGAAGGCATTCGTGCAGACTTAATGAAAACCTATGGCAGCAACAGCCCGATAAAAGTTTCGACCATTTACCCCGGCTATATTCGTTCGGAAATTAACGAGAAGGTTAAAAAAACGCCTTTTATGGTGGACACCGAAACCGGCTGTCGCTTATTGGCAAAAGCCATTAACAAAGAGCCGGTTCAAGCTTATGTACCGCGTTGGCCGTGGGCATTAATGGCGTTTTTAATGAAACGATTACCACTGAAATGGGTGTTAAAGCTGGCTTAGCTTTCGGTTATTCACCAGAGTCAGCGCACACGGCGTCGCCGCGGGTAGAAACCTGGACCGAGAGAGACTGGCTGACGCCTTGTGCATCGTTAAACAGAAACACCGGCTCGACTAAAAACATGTTGCCGCGCTTGCCATCGTGGTTGATTTCCAGCCGCTGATTCGCCAGTTCCAGTTTAATGCAGCCATCGTGCTCTGTGGTCATTATGCGTTCCCATTTATCTGGCTGTGGTTCGTGCAGCCAAATTTCATGGCCCTGCCAACTTTGTTTTTCACCCCGTTCGCACCAGTAGCTATGAACCTCCAGCGCGCCGTCTTCACTGGTTTCCAGTTGGCGAATGTCGCACTCGTCTTCATGCGGTAATTCTGGTTCCATGGCGGTGTACTGGTACACAACAACACTGACAAAAATGACGAGAAGTGTGACGGCCGAAGCGCCTAACCAGATAAGAATTTGCTTTAACATATGGCTCCAGAACCTGATACAGTATAAGTTCTTAGTATAAAGACAATAATGATAAGAACAATGACTTGGGGGAAGTATGTGGCAGCGTGTTTTGGCATTACTGATTCTGATTGTCGGTCTGTTAATGGCCGTTTTGGGTGTGGTGAGTGACAACGATACCAATGTCAGACTGTCGGGTGCGGTATTGATGTTAATTGGTATTATCTGGCTATATAAGCAACCGACGCTGAAGTCGCTTAACCGTACCGACAAGCCAACGTTAAAATGGTATCAGTCCCCAATTCTCTGGATACCGATTATTGCGATCATCATCTTTGTGATTAGTCTGTTTATGTAAACAGAGACTCAGTTAGGAATCGAATTCATGAATATAGCAAAACGAATTGTTATTTTGGCCGGTGCGGTGGGGCTGTTTTTTTATACCGCAGAGCAGGAAGAGCTGATTACCTTAATTGCGAACTTTAATCTGAGCTGGTACAAACTGGGCGTTCCTGTTGCCTGGGGCTTAGTCATTGGTGGGCTTTGCGCGCTGTTAAAATTCCGCTGGCTGCTTTCCTGGATGGCACCTGTTACCTTAGTTGCCAGCGCCATAACGACTATGGGGCTCACCGGTGCAGCAGCGGTATTTGTGAAACATCAACTGATGGTGCTGTGCTTGCCTCCGTTGCAGTTAGCCGCCGTAGGTGTTGGTTTGTATTTATTTGCCGTGGGTCTGGTTAAGCTAATGGGAGACATTGAAGCCAGAAAATCCGAAAAAGGTGAGGAATGAGTCGTCAAAGTAGCCCCGAAAGTAATCCGGGAATTACATTAAACAGCGATATTGGTGAAAGCTTCGGAACCTGGAAAATGGGCGCCGATGACTTAATTATGCCGCACATCGACTGCGCTAATGTAGCTTGCGGTTTTCATGCATCAGACCCGTTAACTATGCTGAAAACAGTCAAGTTAGCCAAGCAGCATGATGTGACGATAGGCGCGCATCCTGCGTACCCCGACCTCGTTGGTTTCGGCCGACGTCACATGACGTTAAAACCCGATGAAGTAACCGCTTTAATTCAGTATCAGGTGGGGGCTTTACAGGGCATTTGTGCAGGCCAGAAAACCGAAGTGAAATATGTGAAGCCACACGGCGCACTTTATAACGACATGTTAAGCGACGGTCAGCAATTCGATGCTGTTTGTCAGGCCATTGCCGCCTTGCAGGACGACAGACATGAACCCTTGCCGTTAATGGTTATGGCAACTCCCGAAAATGACGCCTGGCGCCACCGCGCGCAGCAGTTTGGTGTGGAATTATGGTTTGAAGGTTTTGCCGACCGCGCTTATGACGATAATGGGCAATTGCGTTCACGGAGTAACCCCGACGCTGTGCATGGCGATGTTGAGGCCATGTATGCTCAAGCAGAAGCTTTTGCGACAGGCCGTGCTATTGAGAGCGTGTCGGGCAAGTCGCTGCAAATTGAAATTGATTCTCTTTGTGTTCACGGGGATAACCCCAAAGCGATAGAAACCGTAGAGAAGCTGCGGAGTATTGTCCGGCAAGCTAACGAATAAACTTAGGAATGACCTATAGTTCAGTTATGAAAGAAGAGCTTGATTTTCCAAAACTCGTTTCAGCCGGCGCCGATGCCGTTATTGTCTATTTAGGCGAGGGCATTAGCGTGTCAGTTAACCAGCGTGTTCTGGCTGCGGTTAAGGCAGTTAAAGACCAACTGTCTGACGTTGTGCTGGATTTAGTGCCGTCCTATAACTCCTTAATGGTTTATTATAACGTGCTGAGCATTGATGAGTCTGAAATACGCGAACGTCTGCGTAACGCTTTAACTGACCTCAGCTCTGATACTAGCGAGCAGAGTGGCAAGCGGCATCGTATTCCGGTTTATTATGACGAAAGTGTCGGACCGGATTTAGCCCGCATTGCTGAAATGAACAACTGCTCTGTGGATGATGTAATAAAAATGCACACCGAACAGACGTACCGCGTATACGCCATGGGCTTTGCGCCGGGCTTCGCTTATTTAGGCGAAGTTAGTGAGAAGATAAGGACGCCTCGTTTAGATAACCCCAGAAAGCGCATTACCGCCGGCAGCGTCGCCATTGCTGAAAGCCAGACCGCTGTTTATCCGTCGGCATCGCCTGGTGGGTGGAACATTATTGGCCGTACTTCAACTCAGTTGTATGACCCGTCCTCCGGGACCATCAGCCCGCTGAACGTAGGCGATGAAGTCGAGTTTTACGCGGTAAGCAAAGAGCAGTTTATTGAGGAAGGCGGTGACACGGAGGCCTTGTCATGATGCGTATTATTGAGCCGGGTATGCGCTCAGCCGTTCAGGATTTTGGGCGCTTTGGGTATTTGTCGAAAGGCCTGACCCGCGGCGGCCCTATGGATGAACACGCGTTTTTATGGGCGAACCGGTTGCTGAGTAACCATTTTAATGCCGCTCAAATAGAAATTACCCTGGGCGGCTTTGAAGTAGAATTTGACCGTGACTGCCAGTGTGCTGTGACCGGCGCCGACGTGGAGTTGACGCTGGACGACGAGGTGTTAAATAGCTGGCAAAATTTTAAAGTACGCGCGGGGCAGCGCCTGAAAATGGGGTACGCTAGTGCTGGTGTCAGAGCGTATTTAGCAGTGCAGGGCGGTTTTCAGGTGGAATCTAAGTGGGGCAGTTGCGCAACCGTTACTCGCGACGCGGTTGGCGGCCTGCATGGAGACGGCTCGTTTTTAAAAGCGGGTGACGAACTGAGTTTTAATGAGCAGAATTATCAGGTATCGCGGCGCGTGGGCTGGGCCTACAGAGCAAACTACCAGAAAACCCCGGTTATTGGCTTAATACCGGGCTTTCAGTACGACGCCTTTCCCATGTCGGCAAGAGAAGCTTTCTGCTACGAAGATTACGAAGTGACTAAAGACAGCGACCGCATGGGCATTCGCTTGTCGGGTAAAGCGTTGGAATATGATGGTGAGGGTTTGGTATCTGAAGGCGTGAATGTGGGGTCTGTACAGGTGCCCGCAAATGGCCAGCCTATTATTATGATGAACGACCGCCAGACCTTAGGTGGCTACCCGAAACTGGGCACCATTAACCCGTTCGATTTAGGTCGGTTGGCACAATGCCAGCCAGGGCAGACGGTTCGTTTTACCCGCATTGAAGGTAAGGTTGCACAGCAGCAACTGCGCCGTTTTTATCAGTTTTTTAATGTTCGCTTAGCTTGTCAGGCAAGCGATAACCTGCGATCATAACCGCTTCATTTTATCCGGTGTTGATTTTGTAGCGGAGACAAAAGGTCCATGGCTGATACTGATTCACGTCCCAGTAATTTTATTCGCCAAATCATTGATAAAGATTTGGCCAGTGGTAAGCACTCTACCGTACATACCCGTTTTCCTCCGGAACCGAATGGTTACCTGCATATTGGCCATGCCAAATCGATAGTGCTGAACTTCGGTATTGCCGAAGACTACAAGGGCACTTGTAACCTGCGTTTTGATGACACCAACCCACTGAAAGAAAAAGTGGACTATGTGAACTCCATTAAAAAAGACGTGGAGTGGTTGGGTTATCACTGGGAAGGCGAACCGCGTTATTCCTCTAACTATTTCGATCAGTTACACGCGTTTGCCGTTGAGCTGATTGAAAAAGGTCTGGCCTACGTTGATTTCAGTTCTCAGGATAAAATGCGCGAACTGCGCGGTACGCTGAAAGAGCCTGGCGTAAACAGCCCTTACCGTGATACCTCTGTGGAAGAGAATTTAAAGCATTTTGCTGACATGACGGCAGGTAAGCACGAAGAAGGCACCGCGGCATTACGGGCTAAAATTGATATGAGCTCGCCGTTTATGTGTATGCGCGATCCGGTTATTTACCGTGTGCGCTTTGTACACCATCACCAGACCGGTGATAAATGGTGCGTTTACCCAATGTACGACTTCACCCACTGCATTTCGGATGCGCTGGAAGGCATTACGCACTCGCTGTGTACGCTGGAGTTCCAGGACAACCGTCGCTTGTACGACTGGGTACTGGATAACATCAGCATTGACTGTCACCCGCAGCAAATTGAATTCTCGCGCCTTAACCTGCAATACACGGTAATGAGTAAGCGCATTATTAATACGCTGGTCGACGAGAATAAAGTCAGTGGCTGGGATGATCCGCGCATTGCCAGTATTGCCGGTTTGCGTCGCCGTGGTTATACACCAGACTCAATTCGTGAATTCTGCCGCCGTATTGGCGTGACCAAAATGGATAACCAGGTAGAAATGAGCATGCTGGAAGCCTGTATTCGCGACGACCTGAACGCTAACGCACCACGCGCTATGGCGGTGATGGACCCGGTGAAAATTGTTATTGAAAACTACCCGGAAGGTGAACAGGAATTGCTGGATGCACCGAACCATCCGAATGATCCGGAAATGGGTTCGCGTCAGGTAACCTTCAGCCGCGAAATTTGGATTGAGCGGGAAGACTTCCGTGAGTCGGCTAACAAGAAGTTTAAGCGTCTGGTGCTGGATAAAGAAGTGCGTTTGCGTAATGCCTACGTAATTCGTGCAGATCGGGTAGAAACCGACGATAACGGCGAAATTCAGACTATTTACTGCCATTACGACGCCGACACTCTGGGGAAAGACCCGGCGGACGGGCGTAAGGTGAAGGGCGTTATTCACTGGGTGTCTGCAGAAACCGCAAAAGAAGCAGAGTTCCGTGTTTATGACCGCTTATTCCAGGTGCCTAACCCGGCTGCCGAGGAAGACTTGTTCTCAACCCTTAACCCTGAGTCTTTGATTATTAAGAAAGGCTTTGTGGAAGCTAACTTAGCGAACGCGAAACTGGGCGAAAACTTCCAGTTTGAACGTCTGGGCTACTATTGTCTGGATCAGGACGCTGACACAGAAGTTCGTTTAATATTTAACCAGACCGTTGGTTTACGCGACAGCTGGGCGAAAATAGAGCAGGAACAAACTACTGGATCTTAAACTGGTTCAGTAGTTTAGCGCCGTACAAACGTGAGGGGGTGTAAAAGCCCCCCGACTGTTTCTGGCTTAAAGTATGAACGGCTATCTCAACAGCCCCTTCTGCCGTTAGCGAATAGCCGTTTTTCACTTTTACCCGCATACTTTTCTTGTTGCCTTTGGTGTCGCTGATTTCACCCCAAACGTAAGTCGGGTTATTCTTTCGTTCTTTTTCTTCAGGGCCAGCAGGCTGTGATTCTAGCTTTTTCTTCAGCTTAGCCTGAACCCATTTCCACTTAAATACCCAACGGAACCAGTTCATTCGGCGCATTTTTTTCACTAAGCGTGGGCTGGCCGGTATGTACACTTCAATGTTGGGTATCTCCGTGGTGTAGTAGGCGGTAGAGACATCGCCCCAGGGAATGGTCATGGCATATTTTTCGCCATTACCAAAATCTATCCAGCGAGAATGCCAGGCGTGCGGAACATCGGTAATTTGTCCGTTAATACGGGCGGCTCCACCGTGACCTAAACGCTCTATGCTGGTTTTGGATGTGCCGCGACTCATGCGTGAACCGGAATCAAAACCTAAGGCCAGGTGTGTTGCTTCCGGCATCTGGGCATTTAACCGTGCCGCAATACAGTCAGTTGGAATAACGTCAAAGCCAACGCCCGGGCATATAACAATGCCGGCTTCGCGTGCCGCTTTGTCCATAGAGTGAGCGTATTCAAATACGTCTATTTCGCCAGTAATGTCTAAATAGTGGGTTTTGGTATCAATACAGGCTTGAATAAGAGGAGCGGCGGTCTGGCTGAATGGGCCCGCGCAATTAATGACTAGGTCTACGTCTTCTAATTGCTTTTGAAGTTCATCAATACTGTTGAGCGAGAAGACCTTGTATTGAAAATCTAAATGGCGGGCGACTGGCTCAAGGGCGTTTTCGTTACGGCCGGCTAAAATAGGTTGATAACCGCGTCTTTTAGCCTGGTGGGCAATAAGTTTGCCCGAATAGCCGTATGCACCGTATATGAGCCAGCGCAGTGCCATATTGTTATTATGCCTCAGCGGCAGCTTTGTATTCGCAGCCTTCGCCGCGCTGACATTCCCCGTAAAGGTACAGGCTGTGGTTAGTCAGTTTAATTTTATTTGCCGCGGCGACTTTTTCCTGACGCTTTTCTATTACGTCATCTTCAAATTCAAAAACGTGGCCACAGGTTAAACATACCAGATGATCGTGGTGATGCTTTGCACTCAACTCAAATACCGAACGTCCACCTTCAAAGTGGTGGCGAGTAATAATACCAGCGTCATCAAACTGGTTTAGTACCCGGTAAACGGTAGCCAGGCCAATTTCATCTTTTTGTTCCAGCAGGATTTTATAGACGTCTTCGGCACTGATGTGTTGGTTATCTGGTTTTTTCAAAATCTCCAGAATCTTCATCCGTGGGGAAGTGACTTTTAGTCCTGCTTTTTTCAGCTGTTCGTCGTTACTCGCCATAATAATTCGTATCTCAGTTAAACATGTATAACAGCATACATTGTATTAGCTGTCACTTGCCAGTTCTGCCAGACACATTTCTTCATAAACTTGCTGGCACCATTTGCTAACGCGTTCTTTGGTTAATTCTGGCTGACGGTCTTCATCTATGCCCAGACCGACAAAGTGCGTGTCGTCGGCCATGCCTTTAGAGGCTTCAAAATTGTAGCTCTCGGTAGGCCAGTGCCCGACAATAATACCACCACGGGCTTCAACAATGTCGCGAACCATACCCATGGCATCAAGGAAGTATTCAGCATAATCCTCCTGATCGCCACAGCCAAAAATGGCAATGAGCTTGTCCGTAAAATCGATCTCTTCCAGTTCGGGGAAAAAGTCATCCCAGTCGCACTGAGCTTCGCCGTAATACCACGTCGGAATACCGAACAATAGTAAGTCGTAATTGGCAATATCTTCTTTACTGGATTTGGCGATGTCTTTTACATCAACGAGCTTTTTACCAAGCTCTTTCTGAATCATCTGTGCGACGGCTTCGGTGTTACCGGTGTCGCTTCCAAAGAAAATTCCAACAGTTGCCATAAGTCAATTTTCACCTGATTATACGAATAAACAGTACTGAATGGATTGTCATTCAGCGGCGTAAATTATCAATTGGGTTAAACTCCGGATTCCCAGAGCACCTGAATAATACCTTTAGCGATAAAGCCAAAACAGCCAAGAAAAAGCACCATCCAGACAATAACCTGGCCAAATTTGGGTACTGCAGAACGTTTTAATACGTCCCGAATGGCTAAGCCTATTAGTAAGAATAGTATGCCCAGCGTAAAATTGGTGGCCAGAACTTCAATTTGTTCGTAATACTCAGCTAACATACTGCTTAACCTCGCTGGTACTTAACCTAAGAATGCTTAAAGCGATCTTGACTGTTTTTTACGGCGCTTAGATTACCATAAAGCATGGCTGGTGGCGAGATTACTGCGTTATAAACTCAATGATCAAGCGGTTAAATATTCTGGGTTTCTCGGCATGTAGCCAGTGGCCTGCACCTTCGATAACCTTTACTGACGCATTGCTAAACCGCGCCGCAACTTCTTGTTGATGCTTTTCTGTAAGGTAGTTTGAACTTCCTCCTTTAATGAAAAGCACTGGGCCTTCATATTGGCCTTCGCTGACGGCCGCTGAAATTTGCTGGTAGTTTTCTCTTAGTGCTTTTAGGTTAAGCCTCCACTGGTAACCGTCGTCAGTTTTTTTCAGATTTTTTAGCAGAAACTGGCGTACACCTTTTTCTGAAATTGTCTCAGCTAACTGTTTATCGGCGTCGCCGCGGCTTTTTGCCTGGTCTATGTCCAGGTTAGAAAGGGCGTCTAGTATGCTGTCGTGAGTACCGTCATAAGCTGCGGGTGAAATATCGGCAAATATCGCCGCTTTAATTCTTTCTGGGGCCTTCATGCAAGTTTCCATTGCGATTTTACCACCCATGGAATGACCAACTAAATAAAACTGCTCGAGATTCAGTGAATCAGCCAGTTTGATGATGTCATCTGCCATGTCTGGATAAGTCATACTGTCGCTGTGAAACGATTCACCATGATTACGGGCGTCGGGCAAAATGCAGTAATAGTCTTCTGACAGTTCACGAGCAAGACTTTTTAAATTGTCTTTGTCGCCAAACAGGCCGTGAATAATGATGATAGCCGGATTGGTATCCGTACCTAATGTTTCGTGATTCAACAATGAAGAGTCTGCCATCGAACTGCCTTTAGTGATAAACTTTGGTCTATATTTTCAAGGCTTTGTCGGGCTGTTGCAAGCGACAAAGCGTAACCTTTCAATTTTTAGAGGTAGAAAGTCAACAATGAAGCGGATTGACATTGACGATGACTTATACACGTACATTGCAAGCCACACCAGACAAATAGGTGAGAGCGCATCGGATATTCTGCGTCGCTTGCTTGACGTGAGCAGCAGTGAACCTGAAGCTGACAGTAAAAGCGAACCACCGGAGTCGGTTTTTAACCGTTTAAACGAGCAGGACGTGCGTATTCAAAAAAGCGTAGTGGCACGCTTTCTTTATATTTTAAGCATGTTGTACCGCTGCCACCCGAGTGCATTCTTGCAAGTGCTGGATATTCGCGGGCGCGATCGTCAGTATTTTGCCCGTTCAGAAGAAGCTTTGCTGACATCGGGTAACAGCACCAATCCGAAGCAGATACCGGACTCTCCATTTTGGGTAATTACCAATACCAATACCACTAAGAAAAAAGCCATGCTGACTCAGGTAGCAGAAAAGCTGGGTTACCAATCGGCTGATGCAGAAAAAATTAGGGATTTTTTATAATGGCGGATCACGAGCGAGCAGGCCAGTTGGCGCAGGCCAGCGACTTGACCAATATAGCGCAATTGACCAGTGCGTATTATGTTTATGAGCCGGACCCACGCAAAGCGGCTGAAAAAGTCAGCTTTGGTACTTCGGGCCATCGCGGCAGTTCATTAAAGCGTTCCTTTAACGAAGCGCATATTCTGGCTATTGCCCAGGCTATTTGCGCTTACCGCGAAGAGCAAGGCATTACCGGACCTATTTTGGTGGCTAAAGATACTCATGCGCTGTCTGAGTCCGCTTACATTAGTGCATTAGATATTTTTATTGGTAATGGCATAGAGGTTCAGGTTCAGACCGAGCACGATTATACGCCAACGCCGGTATTAAGCCGCGCGATTATTGAGTGGAATCGTGAGAATAAAGCTAAAGCTGATGGCGTGGTGATTACACCCTCGCATAATCCACCAGAAGATGGCGGGTTTAAATACAACCCGTCACATGGCGGTCCGGCAGACTCTGACGTGACCCGAACCATAGAAAAATACGCAAACGCGCTGCTATCATCAGGGCTTGGTGGTGTGAATACGTGCGAGAGCGAAGATGTATTACAGCACCCAAAATTAACCTTTGTTGACTGGCGCACGCAGTATATTAGCCAGCTTGACGACTGTATTGATATGTCGGCTATTCAGGACGCGAAACTGACATTGGCTGTTGATGCCATGGGCGGCTCGGGTGCGAAATACTGGACGCAACTTGCAGAGCACTACAACTTATCGATTGAGGTTCGTAATGCCGTGGTTGACCCAACTTTCTCGTTTATGCCGCTGGATAAAGACGGCAAGATTCGAATGGATTGTTCGTCGCCTTTTGCCATGGCCAGCTTACTTGAGTTAAAAGATAACTACGATTTGGCTTTTGGTAACGACCCGGACTACGACCGTCATGGCATAGTGACTCCGACACACGGCTTGCTGAACCCGAATCATTATTTGTCTGTGGCAATAGACTACTTATGTAAGAACCGCGACTGGGATAACAGTATTGCTATTGGAAAAACTTTAGTGTCCAGTGCCATGATCGACCGAGTGGTGGGCGCAAACGAGCGACCTCTGATGGAAGTACCGGTGGGGTTTAAATGGTTTGCTAAAGGGCTGTTCGAGCGTTCAATTGCGTTTGCTGGTGAAGAAAGTGCCGGTGCTACTTTACTTGACCGTAAAGGCAATACCTGGACAACCGATAAAGACGGCATTGTCATGGCACTGCTGGCAGCTGAAATACTGGCGAAAACCGGTAAAAACCCCGGGCAGTATTACGATGACTTATGCCAGCAACATGGTACGGCTTATTATCGTCGGGTTGATACGGCTTCCAGTGCACAAAAGAATGGGCGCTTTAAAGACATTCGAGCTTATAAAGTAAAATTGCCTGAACTGGCGGGCGACAGTGTGTCTGACATTTCTACCAAAGCGGCAGGGAATGACGCTCAGTTTGGTGGGATAAAAGTGACGACAGATAACGGATGGTTTGCTGCCAGACCTTCAGGCACAGAACCCGTTTATAAAATTTATGCAGAAAGCTTTGTCAGCGAGCAACATCTGGATGACATTCTGGAGCAGGCCACCACTTGGGTGAATGACCTGCTGTCAGACTAAGCCTTTAACGAAGGACGGCGTTGGATTCCATTTCCTCGTCGTCTTCTTCTTCCGTTTCCGGGGCTTCCTCAGCCATTGATGTTAAAAGCTCATCAGAAGTTTGTGATGGGGCCAGTATGGCAAAGTTGCTGTGCAGCTGGTCTTCTGCTTTTGCCCGACGTGTAATGCGGTACAGCGAATAAAAACCAACACAAGAGGTAAGTGCAGCTAAGAGTAAAAAGAAGTAATTAATGGCACCAAACTGCATTAACGCAGCTACCGCAGGCGCACCAATAATAGAGCCTGCTCCCCCAATTTTAATGATGGCACCGGTTGCTCCCACCATTTGGTCTCGCTCCAGATAGTCGTTAGTGTGTGCCATACCCAGAGAGTACAAGGGCAGTATGAAGGCGCCTAAAAGTCCAACATTTAAGTAAATGAAAATGGCGTTTGATGCATCGAGCTGTGACAGAGCGACTGCGGTCAGAGTTCCTCCAGCGGCGCAAATAGCAATAACAAAACGGCGATCAATGCGATCCGATAAAAGCCCAAATGGTGCTTGTGAAATTAAGCCACCGGCAATAAAGGCAGCCATGAAAAAGGTAATTTGCAGAACACTAAGACCTATGTAGGAAGCATACATTGGCCCTATACCGTAAAACATGGCGTAGCAGGCCTGCATGATAAATGCATTAATGACGCCCAGCGGAACGGTTTTCAGCAGCAGTGAAATGGGAACTTTTCGGTTTTCGTGCGTTGTAGGCTCAGCCGTTACGCTGACCAGAATTGGAATAAGCGCTAAGTTAATGAGCAGAGCGACAATTGCGAAAGCCACAAAGCCGGCCGGATCGGCAACACCAAGAATAAGCTGCCCGACAATAAGCCCACTATAAATAATGACCAGATAGATTGACAGCAGGGTACCGCGACTGCGGTTATCAGCCATGGTATTAAGCCAGCTTTCAACAATGACGAAAATACCAGAAATAGCGAAACCAGTTATAAAACGCATGACGAACCAGACCACCGGATCAACCCAGATGGCCTGCATTAGAATACTAAAGGCAGCCAGTGCGGCAAGACCGCCGAACGAACGAATATAACCTACCCGGCGAATATCTTTTGGCGCGCGGGTCGAGCCAAATAGATAGCCGATAAAATAGGCCGACATGATAAAGCCGGTAACCAGAGTACCAAAACCTTCAATGGTAGCGCGCAAACTTAACAGGGTACTGGTCATGCCCACACAGACCCCAATTAAACTGATACTGCCGAGCAGTGAGCTGATACCGCGAAGTTGTTGTTTTAGCATGCCTTTGTCACTCTCCTTCTGTTTGTCGCAATACTACCGTTAGTGGCTTTATTTTCCTAGTGAAGATTCCCACAAGCTTATCCACAAGTTGTTACTTGCTGTTCGCTATCTGGCTGTTTAATATGCTCTCAAAGTCTTATTTGGATAATGACATGTCAAAGTCGCGGATTCATTATTTCGCTGCCAGTTTATTGTTTCTGTTTAGCCTTTTTATGGCTACGGATGCCGAAGCGAGGTTGATTGAAAATTTGTATTCAGCAGAAGTGCAAGTGTCTTCGCAGAGTTCGTCTCACCGGCAACAGGCAATAGAGAAAGCGTTTGACCGTGTTATCATAAAATTAACGGGGCAAACCGAGTTGACTGGACATGACGCGATACAACGAGCAAGGCGTGATGTGAATAATTACCTGGTGCAATACGGTTACAGCGAAAAAGAAGGAAAGCGAACTTTAACGGCGACATTTGACGGCAGTAAGTTGCGCGTGTTGCTGGCAGAGCACCAGTTACCCTACTGGGGGAGTCGGCGACCGCAACTGATGCTGTGGATAGCGAAGGAAAACAGTAATGGGCAGCGCGTGATCATTGACAGTAATAGCGAGTCAGTATTTACCCAGCAGCTCAGATTCTTTGCGCAGCAATACAGTATTCCAGTTCAGCTGCCTTTGATGGATTTGACAGACAGTTTCACCATAAACGCAACCGATGTCTGGGGGCGCTTTTTAGGCCCGGTGAGAACGACTACAGAACGTTACGGCACTGATGGTTTATTGGTCGGTCGTATGATTCGTCAGGATGACGAGGAAGAGCCCTGGAGTTTAAATTGGTTTGTTGAAGTCGGAGACGACCGTTTTTCTGGTGAAGTGACAGCAACGAGCCCGGACTGGCTTGCCGAGCCTTTGGTTGAGCAGCTAATGGCGCAGTTGGCCAAGCAGTACAGTGTTACCGCCGGCGATGAAAATGTTCGTAATACGTTAATGATTAAAGTTGAAAGGTTAAGTAGCTTAAGCCGTGTTTTAGAGTTGGAAGCATTTTTAGATAGCATTGTCTCTGTTAGTGAAGTTCGTTTACTTGAATACTCACAAGCTATGAGCGAATTTGAGATTGTGGTTAACGGCCCGGTTGATCAGATACTGCAGGCTATTAATCTAGATGGGCGTCTGGTTTCACAGGAAGTGGGCCCCTTTGTTGCGCCGCAGCAGGCCGAAACACCGGTTTACCGTTGGAATGAGAACCGCTGATGTCACCACAGCAACTACCGTTAGCCGTCCAGTTGCCGGATGACGAGATATTTTCTACCTTTCTTGCAGGCGACAACTTAACCTTATTAAGTTGGTTAGAAAGCTTGCCCGCAGCCGAGCCTCCATTAAAGAGAAGCCAGCAACTGACCTGGTTGTCGGGAGCGAGTGGGGTAGGTAAAAGCCATCTAATGCACAGCGTCATAGCCTCGGCCGGGTCACAATATCGTATTGCGTATTTACCTTTGCGCGAGCTGGCTAAAGCCGATGCATCTGCTGTTCTGCAGGGAATTGATCAGGCAGATCTTATTTGTCTGGATGATATTGATACGGTAACCCAGGAACAGAGCTGGAGTTTTGAGTTGTTCTCGCTTATTAATCGCGTAACCGACAATGAGTCGACGCGTTTAGTGATGACGGCCAAGCAGTCTGCGGCTCAAACTGAAGTGTTGTTACCGGATTTGCAATCGCGTTTCCAGTGGGCAACGGGTTTTCAGGTTCAGCCGCTGAATGACGAAGAAAAAATTAATGCGTTAATTTTGCGAGCGCAATGGCGTGGACTGGAGTTGCCGAGCGATGTCGCCGCTTTTATGACTCAACGACTGGGTCGTTCCATGCGAGATTTAATGAAAGCGTTAAACGAGCTTGATAAGGCCTCTATTACTTACCAACGCCGCTTAACAATTCCTTTTGTTAAGCAGGTTCTCGCAATTTAGTCGTAGTCTTTTAGTTTTTTCAGCCCTAATCCCTGAGCTCTTCCCTGATAGCGGGCATAACCTGTTGCGCCAATAAATGCACCGGTGGTAAATATCAGTTCCAGTATTGACCACACACGCTCATCCGGGTGGGTGTAGACCACAGTTAAGCCATGCAGAAAGTAAAACATTAAAACAAAATTAGTCCATGCGTGGGTATAAGGTTTGCCTTTAACCAGCCCATGCAGAGGAAACAACAACGGCAGCACCCAGAGGAACAAAGCAATATAGGCTGGCAATGTGCCTGGCGCATCGGTGGGCATACCGTGCCACAATGCAACTAAAATGAGCAGTGGCCAGTAAAAAATTTGTGTTAACCAGCGGTAAAAGCGTGGAGATGTCGGCATTGGTAATTCCTATGATGAGAGCTTAGAAGCGGTTTGCGTGACTCGTTTACCTAAAGCGATAGCACATTGCTTTTCATGGTCAGTTAACTTACTGCTGTGCTCATGATGGCTGGCACCATAAGGTGAACCTCCGGACTGAGTCTGATGCAGAGCCGGTTCAGAATAAGGAATGCCAATCAGCATCATGCCATGATGCAGCAGCGGTAAAGCCAGAGTCAGCAGGGTGGATTCCTGCCCCCCATGCAGTGAACTGGAGGAGGTGAATACCGCACCGGGTTTGTCCGTTAACGTAGCCTGTAACCATTCGCGCGAGGTGCCTTCCCAGAACTTTTGCAAGCTTGAGGCCATATGACCGAAGCGGGTCGGACTGCCCAGAATAAGGGCATCACAGCTTTCAAGATCGGCGTTTTCAATTTCCAGATCGCGGTCACTGACGGCGTCGCTGCCGTGCCCGGTGCTGCGTAAAACCGCTTCGCCTCCGGCTGCCGTTACACCTTCTGCTATGGCATCAGCAAGCTGTTGAGTAGCCCCATTACGGCTGTAATAAAGAATAACGACGCGGGTCATTATAAAATATCCAGTACAGCTTCAGGAGGGCGGCCAATGGCTGCTTTATTACCCTGAATAACAATAGGGCGCTCAATAAGCTTAGGATTGTTAACCATTGCGGTAATCAATTCATCTTCGTTATTGATACCGGCCAGACCAAGCTCTTTATAAACGTCTTCTTTTTTGCGCATTAGCTGATCGGCAGAGAGCCCTAATTTCTCCAGAATCTCTTTTAGTTCTGCAGCATTAGGCGGCGTTTTAAGGTATTCAACAACGTCCGGCTCAATGTCATTCTGCTTGAGTAATTCAAGGGTCTGTCTTGATTTTGAGCAACGCGGGTTATGATAAATTGTTACTTGGCTCATAAGTATCGTACCTTGTAGTATCTGATTATTTGGTAAGTATGAGTCAATAGTAACGTAATTGAGGTAAGGAATGAAACTGAGAACGTTAGTGTGCGCGGCAGCTGCTTTGCTGATAACAGCTTGCTCGCAAGAGCCGGATGTGGTTACCGATGCCGACAATGAGCTTCGCTGGGGCAACCTCGGCGAAAAAACGGTGGTGGTAAACTACTTTGCTGAGTGGTGCGCTCCTTGTTTAAGAGAGTTACCGGAGTTAAACGAATTTAATCAGCACAAAGCAAAAGATGTAGAGTTAATAGGTGTCAGTTTTGACCCAATGTCTAACGCGGAACTGACTGAACTGAAACAGCGCCATGGCATTGAGTTTCAGTTGGCGCTGATGGAACCAGCGCCGAAGTTTCCCTTTCAGCGCCCGCAGATGTTACCGGCTACTTACGTCATAAAGCCCGATGGCAGTGTCAAAGGACCTTTAATGGGTGAGCAGGATCTAGAGTCGCTGGAAAATGCGGTTAGTTCACATTAACGACTTTATTTGCTGCTCTAAGCTGCGCATTTGATCAATACGTGCATTCAGACGTTTATGCGTCAAATCGTTATCTGTATGGTTATGCGCGGTGTGCAGCTGGTCAATGGCCAGCCGGAAGTTTCCTCTTAATGCCAGTGCTTCAGCGCGAGTTTCGTACATGGCGGCTCGCTTACCACTGCGCTCATAAACCTGAGTGAGAAGGTCAAGCGCCAGCGCATGCTTTGGCTGTTTCAATAAAAAGTCGCGCAGAAGCTTCTCAGCTAACTCTGTGTCTTTTGCTTTGAGTGCCGCGTTAGCAAAGTTAAGCGTAATGACAGGCTCAGTCGGCTGCTGAATGTACTTGCCTCGTAGCCAGCTTAGAACCGTCTCGTAGTCTTCTTGCGCCAACAGAATATCGGTTTGTACATCAATGTAGAAGGGGTCATCAGGATAGCGCTCAAGTAGTGGCTGCATGAGCTTATAAGCTAAATCAATGTTGCCGTTGTCTAGCGCTCGTATGGCTAAACCATATTGCCCGGCTTGTTGGTTAATTGAATTGCTACTGGAGCGCATAGATTCAAAATCACTGTTCGTGGTGTTGCCAATGTACCGAGCCTGAACTCTGGTTTTAGCCAAGGCAAAGTCAAGGCTGGGAGCCACATCTACCCGTTGCATATTTTCAGCGCGAGCACGTGTGTCGGCTATGCGGGACTCGGGCAACGGGTGCGTCATAAGCATTTCCGGGGGCTTGCTGACATAGCGGTATTTTTCTGCCAACCGCCCGAAAAAATCGGGCGCGCCACGGGGATCAAAGCCGGCGGCTAACAACGTAGAGAGGCCTATACGGTCAGCTTCCATTTCATACAGCCGAGTGTAATTAATTTGCGACTGACCAGCCATGCCCATTGTGGCGTATAGGCCTGCAGCACCGGCCTCAGGGTTGGCCATACCGATTAAAATAGAGCCAATGATACCGGCTATGGTCATGGGCATACTGCGCTGTTGTTCCTGCATCCGGCGAACTATGTGACGTTGAGTAATGTGCGCAACCTCGTGTCCAAGTACCGCCGCGAGTTCTGACTCGGTTCTGGCTTCGTTAATCAGTCCCGTATGCACACCTACGTAGCCGCCCATGAAAGCGAAGGCGTTTATCTCTTTGTTATTTATCCAGAAAAAGTTAAAAGGGTAGCGCACGCCGCCGGTATTCCTGACCAACCGCTGGCCTATGCTGTTTAAATAACTGTCTAATACCGGATCGTGAACAATGGGCGCTTGTGAGCGTACCTGACGCATGTAAAAGTCACCGACAACACGTTCACGTTCAATACTCATGAAAGCCGCGCCGGTAGTTCCAATTTCAGGTAAACGTCGATTATCCTGCATGGCGCTGCCGGGAGCACTAAAGCTGATTGCAAAACTTAATAAACAAGCGGTGAAAGTGTGTATTATTTTGGTGGACATCAACTACTCATAGGCCAAATGAAATGGATTTAATCTGTTCTTAAGAACAAAATTCTTATCTTTAGTTCCTTTTTACTCTATGGGGTTATGGAAAGATTGCAAGGACTGATATTATCATCTCAACAAAGGTTAAGAGATAGTGGTTATGTGGGAATACATTCAACGGTGGTATCAACGGAAATTTTCTGACCCTAATGCAGTAACGTTGTTTCTGTTGCTGGTTGTTGTGGTATTGGTCATTGTGTTTTTCGGGAGCCTAATTGCACCATTGTTAATTGCTATTTCTCTAGCGTATTTGCTGGATTGGCCGGTAATGCGACTGATGGGGCTTGGCTTATCTCGTTTAACTGCCACGATTATTACCTTCTCGTTATTTCTGGCATTAATGATGGTTACTTTGCTGACTCTGGTACCGGTTATATGGCAGCAAAGTACCACTTTGATCCAGGAAATGCCGGAGATGGTCACGAATTTGCAAATTTGGTTGCATAAATTGCCGGAAATGTTCCCGACTATTGTCGATGACAGTCAAATTACTGAATTTACACAGGAAGTAAAAAGACGAGCAGTGAGTTTAGGGGAAAGCCTGTTAACGGTTTCATTAACCTCTATCGTGGACGTCATGGCCATGCTGGTTTACCTTATCATCGTGCCGCTTTTAATCTTTTTTATGCTAAAAGACCGCGATATATTGATTGCTCATTTCAGCCGCCTATTGCCCTCAAATCGTCAGTTAATTTCGCAGGTAGGGCAAGAGATGAACCTGCAAATTATGAACTACATTCGCGGCAAGGCGATTGAAGTGGTGGTGGTGGCGATAGTTACTTTTGTAACCTTTAGCTTATTTGGACTGCGCTACTCGGCGCTGCTTTCCATTATGGTTGGTTTATCGGTTTTAATTCCATATGTTGGCGCTGCGGTCGCAACCATTCCGGTGGTGTTAGTGGCTTTATTTCAGTTTGGACCAACGGCGGCATTTGTTTGGGTCACCGTGGCTTATCTGATCATTCAGGCTTTGGATGGTAACTTACTGGTACCGCTACTGTTTTCAGAGGCAATAAGTTTAAACCCAGTCTACATTATTGCTGCGGTATTAATTTTTGGCGGCATATGGGGGTTCTGGGGCGTGTTCTTTGCGATTCCTCTGGCCAGTCTGGTCAAAGCGGTATTGACAGCTTGGGACAGTGGTACCGGGGAAAAAGCAGAAGAGCAAACACCGCTTTAGTGCGGTATTTGCTCTATAGAGCTTAAGCTTGCTTAAGGTGTTCCAGCACCACGTCGTGGTGCTCTTTGGTCTTAAATTTATTAAATACTTTTGAAATGCTTCCGTCCTGCTCTACTAAAAAGCTAATACGGTGAATACCGTCGTATTCTTTACCCATAAACTTTTTCAGGCCCCATACGCCAAAATCTTCAGCCACTTTATGGTCTTCGTCGCTTAACAAGGTGAAGTTCAGCTCATCTCTGTCAGTAAATTTTGCTAAGCGCTTAGGCGCATCCGGGCTTATACCAACAGAGACAACGTTAAATTCCTCAAGCTGCTTGCGGCTGTCCCGTAAGTTTTGTGCCTGCACTGTGCAACCCGGTGTCATTGCTTTTGGGTAAAAGTAAACCAGTACCCTGTTCTTTTTTAACAACTCCGATAAGGTCACTGAGTTCTCGTTCGCATCCGGTAAAGTAAAGTCAGGCGCTTTATCGCCCTGTTGCAGTGTCTGCATTGCATTCTCCTGGAACTTAGTTAACAGTGCGAACATCATAGCGGACAGATGCCGTCTTGGAAAATGCCATACCGGCAAAAGTTTATGGAACCTTCTTGGCAAGTTAGGTTCCTATCACTTGTGTTTCGTCAGGGCTGGCATTACCATTGGAGCCCCAATTTAGGACTTGGAGAATGTATGCTTAAGGGCAGTATTGTCGCTTTAGTTACCCCTTTTACAAAATATGGCAATGTTGATTACAGTGAACTCGAGTTTCTGGTTAATAAACATTGCGAAGCGGGTACCGACGCTATTGTAGCGGTTGGCACGACAGGGGAGTCAACAACCTTAACGCATGAAGAACACATTGATGTCGTTAACGCCATGGTCGAACTGAGTGCCGGGCGCATTGATATTATTGCTGGAAACGGTTCAAATTCGACCAGCGAAGCCGTGCAACTTACAGAAAAAATGACCCAGGCGGGTGTCAGTGGCTTCTTAAATGTTACGCCATACTACAATAAACCTTCTTTAACTGGCCTGGTTGCACATTATAAGGCCTGCGCCGATGCCACGGATAAACCTCAAATTTTATATAATGTTCCGGGGCGGACTAGCCTTGATATGACACCAGATATGGTCGAACAGTTGGCAAAAATTGATAACGTTATTGGTATAAAAGAAGCGACCGGTGACCTGAGTCGGGTACAGGAACTTAAAAAGCGCTGTGGCGATGATTTTATCTTATTAAGCGGTGACGATCCTACCGCACGCGAATTTATGTTCGCGGGTGGTCATGGTGTTATCAGTGTTACTGCTAATATTGTTCCTGCCAAAATGAAAGAACTGGTAACTGCGGCACTCGCTGATGACAAAGAAAACGCGAATCAGCTCGATGCTGAGCTGGCACCTTTGCATAATATGTTATTCGTTGAATCCAACCCCATTCCGGTAAAATGGTCGCTTGCATTAATGGGCTGGGTCAGCGCAAATTATCGTCTGCCATTGACACCTCCGGAAGAGAGTAATCAACAATTGATTGAGTCAGTGTTACAGAAAGCAAACCTACTGAATATTCAGGAGTCGTAATGAAATTGTCTCGCCTTGCGTGGATGGGCGTAGCTGCCGTAGTTGTAACAGGTTGTTCGTCGGTAGAGAAAGAACGTGCCAGCGGCGGGTTTGAATATGTGAACATTCAACCTACTGCCACACTGAATATTCCGGATGGTCTGGAGAAGCCGGAAAAAGGAACGCAATATCAAATTCCGGATACGAACATAGCACCGGCTCCAGTTGGTTATAAAGTCAATATTATGGCTCCGCAACAGGTTCGTCCTATTGGACTGGGTAGTCGGGTGTTAGAAACTGAAACCGAAACCCGGGTGTACTTTGACATTGTCGACGGTATGGGCGATTCAGTAACCGAATTTGTTCGTCAGGCGGCATTTGATGTACTCGAAAGACGCGACGTTCAATGGGAAGAAGCCGGTGATAATCGTTGGCTTACTGAACAAATGACGGTACAGCAAACCATTGAGGGCGACAGCGGATTTTTCGGCATTGGCGGAGAGAGTGACAGTGATCTGGAAAGAACTTTCCGTTATGAATTGACTCAGGAAACCGAATCGCATCAACGCAGCACCGCACTGCGAGTCGATATTAACGACTTCACTCAGGTTGTTGGTGGTGAGCAGCAAGAAGTTGCGCCTTTGGTGGTTCGTAATTTGGAAGCTGACTTACTCAACGCGATTATTTCGGAAGTTAACCGGAAACAACAACTGGCTGTAGCTCGTGAAAAAGCGGCCGGTATCGAAACCCGCTTGTCAAAAGCTGCAGAAGGGAATTCGGTTTTCATTGTTGAAGACAGTTTTGAGCAAGCATGGCCATTAGTTAATTTAGCTCTTCAGAATATTGGTTTTGAGGTTGAAGATTTAAACCGCGAGACAGGAACCTATTTTGTTGAGTACAGCGAACCCGGCAGTGGCTTCCTGTTCATTGGTGGTGATGACTACGAAGACCTGGGCATTGCTGCAGGCGAGTACGAATTCCGTTTACTGGAAGATGGTGAGAATACCTCGGTTACTGTTTACCAGGGTGACGAAATTGTCTCTGACGAATGGGTTAATCAAGTATTTGAAGCCTTTAAAAACGCTGTTAAACAGCAAAGCCAACTTTAACTTAAGCGCGAGTGGAAAGATTCATGGAAAAACGCAGTGAACTGTATCGGGGAAAAGCAAAGACGGTCTACCATACCGACGATCCTAACCGCCTGGTGCTGGAGTTTCGTAATGATACTTCAGCGTTCGACGGCGAAAAGGTCGAACAGCTTGATGACAAAGGCATGGTGAACAATAAGTTTAATCATTTTATTATGTCGAAGCTGGAAGAAGCGGGTATACCGACGCAGTTAGATGAGCGCTTGAGCGATACCGAGTCTTTGGTTAAAAAATTAGATATGATACCGGTAGAATGCGTTGTCCGTAACGTGGCAGCAGGTTCTCTGGTGCGCCGTTTAGGTGTTGAAGAAGGCAAAGAGCTAAACCCACCGACATTCGAATTTTTCTTAAAGAACGACGCGCTGCACGACCCTATGGTCAACGAATATCATATCCAGGCCTTTGGCTGGGCAACAGCAGAGCAAATTGAGAAAATGAAAGACCTAACCTTTAAAGTGAACGACGTTTTAAAAGCTCTGTTTGCTGATGCGGGTCTGTTGTTGGTGGATTACAAGCTTGAGTTTGGCGTGTTTGACGGCCGAATTATGCTTGGCGATGAGTTTACTCCGGATGGTTGCCGCCTTTGGGACGCAGAAACTCGCGAAAAGCTCGATAAAGACCGTTTTCGCCAGGGCTTAGGCGGTGTTGTTGAAGCCTACCGTGAAGTGGCTAAGCGCCTTGGCGTAACGCTGGGCTAATCTTTATTTTTGTTTGTAGTGTCCTGGTCGGAGTCATCTTCAGTTTTGGATGATTTCGTATCAGGCCATTTAAACTTAGCGGTATACTTCAGCACCATGAGGTTACTTACAATCACGCCTACTACCAGTAATATTATTAACCACACTAAATAGCCGTCCATCCGTCGTCCTCCGTTATTGTATCAATGTACTGATTCTTTATTTGTGTTAGGTTATCCAGGATAATGGGTTTCCCCTCTATGGCTAACGAGCCTATGGTTTCTGCTAACAGTTCGAGGCTTAATTGCTTACGGCACTTCTGTGAGAGTGCGCGGTAGCTTAAGTGCCAGGGCTCCTGTGCTACACCGCCCTGATAGCGTGCATAAGGAAAGAAAAAACCACTTTTGTGGGCATGCCGGGTTAGCCATTGCCAAAGTTCGTGACAAGGGCCGGATTGGTCAATGTACTCGCCGGGAACTAATTGCAGTTTCAGTTCTCTGCCCTGAAAAGGGCGGGGGTCGTAAATATCAAAATCACTTCCCCAGTGGTGACGGCTACTGCCCGGTAATGCAGACCAATGCAAAATGGCGTGCATTTTCTCTACGTCGTCTAAGTTTGATGCATCCAGTAGCTCGCCCTCTTTGGAGCGAAGGGGAAGCTTACCCCGCCATTTTCTATTCCAGATAGACAGTTGCCGGTCCAGTGAGCGGAAGCCACTGGCTATGGCTAACTCAATACCGTCAGCAGCCGCTGCTTTTTGCATGGCGAGATAAGCTTCTGCTGCATCGGGATACAGTTTTTGCCCATCGACTGCGGTTAAGTGTGTTTCGCAGGCACCTGTCAGTTCTGTGCTGCTTAACATAAAAGCTTCTCCAGACAACGGTAATAAACGTCACTGAGTTTATCTAAATCATTGACTTTAACGCATTCGTTCACTTTGTGAATGGTAGCATTTACGGGTCCCAGCTCAATGACCTGAGCTCCGGTCGGGGCGATAAAGCGTCCATCAGATGTGCCGCCTGCAGTAGAAAGTGTGGTTGAAAACCCACATTCGTGTTCAATTGCCGCCTGCACGGCTTCAACTAACGCGCCTGACTCCGTTAAAAAGGGTGGTCCGTTAAGCTTCCACTGCAGGTTGTATTTTAACGAGTGCTTATCGAGAATGGCCTCTACTCGTTGCTTAATTTTTTCGGCTGTGAGCTCAGTCGAAAAGCGGAAGTTAAACTGGGTATCAATACGCCCGGGGATAACATTGCCTGCACCGGTTCCCGCCTGAATATTAGAGACCTGAAACGTGGTTGGCGGGAAACTGGCGTTACCTTTGTCCCATTCTTCATTAATCAGCTCGCTGAGTGCCGGGGCAAGATCATGGACCGGATTTTTCGCCAAATGTGGATAAGCAACGTGACCCTGTATACCTAAAACAGTCAAATCTCCGGTTAAGCTGCCTCTGCGACCGTTCTTAACGATATCACCCAGGGTGTCCGTACTGGACGGCTCTCCGACAATACACCAATCTATGTTTTCGTTACGTTCCTGCAGTGTTTCAATGACACGCTTGGTGCCATTAATAAAGGGGCCCTCCTCGTCACTGGTTATGAGGAAGCTTATGTCGGCATCGACATTCGGATAGTCTTTAATAAACCGTTCCGTCGCGGTTACCATCGCCGCCAGGCTGCCTTTCATATCAGCGGCTCCGCGTCCGTATAAATACCCTTCGTGTGTCGTCGGTTCAAACGGTGGAAACTGCCAGTCATTGATGTCGCCGGGCGGAACAACGTCGGTATGGCCAGCGAAGCAAAACAGTTTACGGCCTTGCCCACGCCTTGCCCACAAATTAGTGGTGTCTTCAAATATCATAGACTCAAGGTTGAAGCCCTGAGCCGCAAGCCGCTCACCGATAAGTTGCTGACAGCCTTCGTCTTCTGGTGTAATCGACGGGCGGGAAATGAGCTCACGGGCAAGCTGTAATGTCTCTGAACTCATAAGTAGCGTTCGCTCCAGAGTTTCTCATTAAAACCACAATGAACAGCCTGGCCGGACTCAACTAATGGACGTTTAAACAGCGTTGGTTGTTCGGCAACTAATTCCGCTATGGCATTAGCGTCGTCAAAAGATTTTTGCTCATCTGACAGGTTGCGCCAGCTGGTGCTGCGCTTGTTCAGTAAAGATTCCGCCGGCAGTTTTTGTAACCAGCCGCTGACGGTTTCTTTTTGCAGTGGCTGCTGGCGAACATCAATAAATTCGTAATCGACTTCGTTTTTATCTAACCATTTAAGTGATTTTTTAACGGTGTCGCAGTTTTTAATGCCATAAACGCGCAACATAGGTAGAGCTCCTGTCGATGTTAATAAGTAATAAGCGGACTGTCTTTCGCAGTAATAAATCCAGCGTTTAGCCATTGCGGTGATTCGCTACCGTGCCCGGAGTTTAATGAACAAAGCAAGACAGCAAGGCGTTGTTGTGACGGCTTTAAGCTGCGCAGTAGCGACTGGTTAATCTTAACCAGAGGATCGCCATACTTAACCTCTGCCTGTTCGCGACAAAGCACAGTTAAAGCTGCATGATGTCCGAACGCATCGCCAGAACCTATGACCAATTGTAAGGAATAGGTGTCGTTTAAGCGTAACGACAAGTAATCGCCACTACTGCTGATGTGGGTCAATGAACCATCGGCGGGGGCGTATAGTGTGCTGCCGGTCACCTCAATGACAATGCCTTTGCCAAGCAGGCCATGTTGGCATACTGCGGCTGAAGGTTGTACTGCTATGATGCGACCGGTTACCGGCGCATAAAGAGAAGGAAGCTGACTTATTGTCACTGCTGACACCATGCGACTGACTAATTCAGGTAGTATAGTGGCAAAGCTAAAGCTTCCGTGCAACTGTATCCACATTAACTGTGGATATCTTTGTGAACTACACGGTTGTAAGAGTGTAACTAAATGAAAAATAAAGATAATATTAAAAGTGCGAATATCATACAATAGCTCAGTAATCGATTATAATTACAGCAGGTTTGTTTAAGAGGTCACCATGAGTCGTTCACTTTTTGCGGTTTTAAGAGATGGAAAGAGGTATGCCGATAAATGGCCTCATCATTCAGTTGTTGCCGCTATGGCAGAGTCGCGAATTATCCCCATAACTCGCAAAGCTATTAGCTGGACTCCGGGAATAGCGGTACTCAATGCTGCGCTGACATGGCAGTTTATGCCGCAGGAGCAGTTTGCACCAGGGCTGATGCTGTCACTCATTATGTTGAGCTTACCCTTGCAGGGATTGTATTGGCTAGGCTGGCGCTCCAGACAACCATTAAAGCCAATGCTACGGAGTTGGTATAAAGAGCTGAGAGATAAACTGAGAAAGCAGGGCATTGAGTGTCAGCCGCAGGGTGAGAAAGGCCCTGAATATATGGATTTGGCGATTATTTTGCGTAAAGCACTGGAAACATTGCCGCCGGAAGAGCATTAAGGCCAGCCGACGGCAAAATAATTATCAGTCTCTAAAGGTAGACCAGACAGGCGCATGATCCGAAGGTTTTTCTATACCCCTTAGCTCATAGTCTATACCGCTGTCTTTGCATTGCTCGGCAAGAGCTTTAGTGGCAAGGATAAGATCGATGCGTAAACCCCGGTTGTCATCAAAGCCACGTGAGCGGTAATCAAACCAGCTGAACTGGTTATCCACATCCGGGTTCAGCTGACGATAAGTATCAGTAAAACCCCAGTTCATTAATCTTTGTATCCATTCCCGTTCTTCCGGAAGGAAGCTGCATTTCCCTGTTTTAAGCCAGCGTTTGGCGTTGTTCTCACCAATACCAATATCCAAATCGATACGGGATATATTCACATCCCCCATAACAATTACCGGCTGATCAGGCGAAAGGTCGTTATCCAGGTAGCTCATTAAGTCCTGATAAAACTTTTCTTTAGCCGGAAATTTCGTAGGGTGGTCACGGCTTTCGCCCTGCGGGAAGTAGCCATTTAGAATACGTACATGCCCACCCTCTGCCAGCGGATAATCACCCATTATCATGCGGCGCTGCGCTTCATCATCGTCAGTAGGGAAGCCAAACTGCGGATTCTCCAGTGGTTTTTTACTGAGCATGGCCACGCCGTAATGACCTTTCTGGCCGTGGTAAATAACGTGATAACCCATGGCTTCCACGTCTTTTAACGGAAACTGGTCGTCGTGTACTTTGGTTTCCTGCAGGCCGATAACATCGGGCTGATGTTTATCAATTAATGCCTGTAACTGATGCAGTCGCGCTCGTATGCCATTGATATTGAATGAAATGATTTTCATGAAATGTCCTGTAAATAAGCCTCTTTATCGGCTTAGGATAACACAGCAAAGCGCAAACTTGGGATGCGAAAGCGACAGAAAATTCGTATACTCGAGCGATGCTTTTAAGAGGGGTACTAGCGTGCAGAATGTGTTAAATAATTTGGGCATGATGATCCGCCCTCATTTTTACGAATTAGCTATGGCGATCATTGCCACTTTATTGGTTATTTACGGCGCTGAAGTAAACCGCATGGTGAAAAGGCAGGTAGCGCACTGGCACTTTGTGTTCAGGACTTTGGTCTTTATTGTGGTTTGTGCTTTTGGTTACGGTTGGCTGACCGTCTGGTTTACGCCTGTTTTAGCCGGCTGGTTAAGTCTTATTCCTTTGCATCTGCTGGCGGTCAGTACCATTGGAATATTATTCTTCTTAGGTTTTCTCGCAGAAAGAAAACGACAACTGTAAAACAGGGAAGTTGTATGACGGATTGGATTAATATAAAAGCAGGCTCGTCGGCTTATCAGCATATTCAGGAGCAGGGGCTGAGAGCCGACGACATCAGTTTGCTGTTAGGTGCCTCCGGCGGACCGAAGTGGTTTGTGCTTCAGGGATTTGATAAATGGATGTTCGGGGAATTCTTTAAAGATAAGAAAGCGCCGCTGAATACTCTGGGAACTTCTGCCGGGGCCTGGCGTTTCGCGGCATTAGGGCAACAAGACCCAGTTGCTGCCAGCGATTTATTTTGTCGTTTGTACAGAACCCAGACTTACAGTGCAAAGCCCGACAGAAATGAAATTACCAGCGAAGCCAAAGACTTGCTGGCCAAGTACGTTCCTGATCAGGCGGTAACAGAAATACTGGGACAGTTAGCGGTTCGCCATCATTTTATTGTGGCACGTTGCCGGGGCTGGACAGCAGCCGAAACAAAAAAGCAGATGCTGGGATTACTAAGTTCAGCTTTCGCCAACAGCTTGAACCGCCGCTGGTTAGGCCGGTTTTATGAGCGTGTTATCTTTCATCATCCACAATCAGACTTAAGCTTTGCAAAAAGCTGGAACGACTTACCGACACACCATGTTGAACTGACCCAAAATAACTTTCAGAAAGCGTTGCTGGCGACCGGTTCAATTCCTTTGGTACTGGACGGTGTGGCCGATATTCCCGGAGCACCTAAAGGTATTTATCGTGATGGTGGTGTTACCGATTATCACTTTGACCTGGACTTCTCTGACGTGAATGGTTTGGTGCTTTACCCTCACTTTCATAAAGAAGCCATTCCGGGTTGGTTCGATAAACGATTGAGTTGGCGCAGAACCACCGGTAAGACATGGCCGGGTGTCGTGTTTATTACGCCGTCGGAAGATTTTATTCAATCACTGCCTTACGGGAAAATTCCCGACCGCACTGACTTTGCCAAGCTGGACGCTTCAACTCGTATTGATTACTGGGAAAAAGCGGTGGACGCGGGAAAACGTATGGCGGATCAACTTCAGGATTGGGTTGCTACCGGGAAAATACGAGAAAAAACAAAGTTGTGGTTACCTTAGCCTACAAACCATGCACGTCAAAACTGGCGTCGCAAATTTGTTCAAAGCGCTCGGCGGCAAGCTGGCGGGCGCTGTTTAATTGTCTTGCCGTCAGCTTGTGCAGAAAACCATCAATAATTTTAGCGGCTTCGTTTTCACCGGCCCGATCCGCTAAGGTTAGCCAGCAACACGCATGAAAAATACTCTCTGGTAAATCCTTACCTTGTAAAAACATTTGCCCTAAGTACAACATAGCCTTGCTGTGACCAAATAACGCTGCACGCCGAAAGTGCTTGGCGGCTTCAAATCCTTGTTCTGCTTTAAGTAAGTCTGCGGCTCGAACGTAATGATGCTTTGCAAAACGTTGCCAGTATTCAGGGCCCCGGATGGTTGGCTTTTGTCGACCAGGCAAACGGGTTTGCGCCAACTCTATGAGTTGATCAACTTGTGTCAGCAGAGCTGTTTGCCATTCATTGACGTTTGCCTGGGTCATCCGAGTTTCGTTGTTTTTATGTTATTGTTTTTGCCAGTGTACACCAAGTTGCTACTGCGGCAAACTGGTTGCAAGAAAGCCTTTAAAGTGAGTCCGAATAAATGCCGACACGTATTTCCAATGAAAACCTCGCAGCTCTGCTGAATGTGGGAAGTCATTTAAGTCTGTTTATCTGGGAAGATGCTCCGGGATGGCCGGTGCGTTTTGTTTCAGACAACATAGAAGACCTTTTAGGGTATAAGAAAACGCGTTTAGAAAGCCATGAACTTCAGTACCGGGATCTTATTCATCAGGACGACTTGCCCCGAGTCATGGAGGAAGTCAATTCACTTCTTATCAAGAAGTCCGGCTCTTCATTGACTCATCAGGATTATCGCGTAAAGCATGCTAACGGACACGACGTATGGGTATCCGATACCACGGTATTATTACGCTACGAAGATGGGGAGAATCATCTTTACGGTTATTTAATTGATATTACTGAGCGGAAGCAGCTGCAAATTGCGCTTGAAATGGAACGTAATCGGTTACGTCTGATTTTGGACGCGACCCGTTTAGGCACCTGGGAGTGGAACCCACAAACCGGCGTTACCATTTTTAACCAACGCTGGGCCAGTATGTTTGGCTGGGACGTCTGCGAGCTGGAGGCGAATGTAGAAAGCTGGTCGAGCCGATTACACCCTGAAGATTACGACGACGTATGGCAGGCCATTAAAAACCACCTGGACGGAGTAACGCCTTTTTACGAGAGTCTTCATCGTATAAGGCATCGTGATGGTCATTGGGTTTATGTGCTGGACCGCGGAAAAATCATAGAGCGGGACAGCGAGGGCAGAGCCATTCGTTATACCGGAACCGTTACCGATGTGTCGGAACAGAAAAAAGCCGAGTTAGATGCGTTAAAAGCCGCTCATGCAAAAAATGTGTTTCTGGCGAATATGTCACACGAAATCAGAACTCCGTTACACGGTATACTGGGTATCGCGTCTGTGCTGGAGTCAACTGAGCTTAACCCACATCAACAGCAATTGCTGGGCACAATAAAAAATAGCGGCGATTATCTGCTCACGACGTTAAATGATGTGCTTGATTTAACCCAGGCCGAAGAGGGGCAACTAAAAGTCAAAAGGGGTGTTCACTCGCCGGCAAAGGTGTTAAGTCACGTCATTCAGCTGTTTGAACAGCCGATAAAAGAGAAAGGCCTGGTATTTATTATTGATATTGATGCCGATATTCCGAAGCGAACATTAATGGATCGGGCTCGTATTGCTCAGGTGGTCAGTAATTTAGTCAGCAATGCTTTAAAGTTTACCGAACGAGGCTCCATAGCGATTAAAGCAAGCTGGGAAGCTGATAGCGAAAAGCAAAACGAAGGCGACCTTATCGTAAAAGTAAAGGATACCGGAGTAGGTATTTATGATACTCAGCGTATTTGGCAGCTTTTTGAGCAAGAGCAGGATGGATTAAACCGTACGGAAGGCGGCAGCGGGCTGGGGCTTGCTATAGTGCGTAACCTGGTGCAGTTATTAAACGGTACGATTCAGGTGGATAGCGAACCTGAACAGGGGTCCTGTTTCACGCTTTGCATACCAATGAGCGTTCAGCCTGAAAGCTTAAACCAACCGGAGCCGAATGATGTGCCTAAGTTATCGAAAAAACAGGTTCTGGTCGTTGATGATAATAAAATCAACCAATTGATAATAAAAGAAATGTTGCTGTCACTTGACCAGTATGTTGATTTGGTAAGCGATGCCCATAACGCGTTAAAGATGATGCAGGCCAGAGACTACGACGTGCTGTTTATGGATCTTCATATGCCGCATATGGATGGTATGGAAGCGACCAGAACGTTGCGGAATATGCACATTCATCAACCTTACGTGATTGCGCTTACTGCGGATGCCTATCCCGAAACACGAACCCAGGCATTGCGTTCTGGTATGGACGATTACGTGACAAAACCCTTTGTTAAAGCCGATATAGCGAGAGTGCTGGAGCGCTTTGAACTGATGTTATCCAGAAAGCCCACCGATTAGCACCGCCAGAGTGTCTGTTGTACCATAGGTTCAATTTTAAGCTTAATGTAAAGGATATAGAATGGAATTTAGCAGTAGCTCTCAGTATGTCGTGTCGCAAGAACTGGCGACAGCCGTCAATGCCGCCGTAACACTAGAGAAGCCTTTATTACTGAAAGGTGAGCCGGGCACGGGTAAAACTCGTCTTGCCGAGGAACTGGCAAATGCTTTAGATACCGAGTTGCTGCAATGGTCAATTAAATCGACTACAAAAGCACAGCAGGGCCTGTATGAATACGATGCTGTCTCTCGTTTGCGTGATAGTCAGCTGGGCAGTGAAAAAGTACACGATATTAGTAACTACATTCGCCCCGGTAAATTGTGGCAGGCGTTTACCGCGGAAAAACGTCCGGTTCTGCTCATTGATGAAATTGATAAAGCGGATGTTGAGTTTCCGAATGACTTGTTGCACGAATTGGACCAAATGGCGTTTCACGTTTATGAAACCGGTGAGCAAATTAAAGCCGAGCAACGCCCTATTGTGCTTATTACCTCGAACAATGAAAAAGCTTTGCCCGATGCGTTTTTACGCCGCTGCTTTTTCCACTACATTCAGTTTCCTGACAGTGACACATTAAAAGCCATTGTCGATGTCCATTTCCCGGATTTACACCGTGATTTACTGGATACCGCGTTAGCGCTGTTCTTTGAATTGAGAGATGTGCCCGGGCTGAAGAAAAAGCCGTCGACATCGGAGTTACTGGATTGGTTGCGCTTATTATTGGTTGAAGATATTGATGCTAATGAATTGCGTAAAAGCCGTAAACAAGGCGGCCTACTGCCTTTATCAGGTGCGTTACTTAAACACGAACAAGATGTGGAGCGCTTAGCTGAATACGCTCGCATTCAACGGCGCTAATTCGCATTATGTTTATAGATTTTTTTCAAACCCTGCGACGGCACGGACTAAAGACCAGTATTACCGAATGGCTGGATTTACTCAGTGCCATGAAAGCCAACTTAGCTTTCGCTGATGTAGAGCAATTTTATTATTTATCGCGACTTATTCTGGTAAAAGATGAGTCCCAGTATGACAAGTTCGACCGTGCCTTCAGCGAATATGTGGATAAAGTTGCCAAAGTTGATGTGACTGAGAAAATTCCGAAGGACTGGTTAGAGAATGCCTTGAAACGCAAGCTGAGCGATGAAGAAAAGAGTAAAGTTCAGCAGTTGGGCAGTCTGGATGAGCTCATGAAAACTTTTCAGGAGCGCTTAAAAGAACAGCAAAAACGCCATCAGGGCGGCTCTAAGTGGATAGGCACAGGTGGAACTTCGCCTTTTGGTGCTTATGGTTATCATCCCGGTGGTATCCGTATTGGACAGGGTGGCAACCGAAACCGCAGCGCAGCTAAAGTATGGGACAAGCGGGAGTTCCGCGACCTGGACGATAATGCCCGGCTTGAGCAGCGTGGTTTTCAGGTGGCGCTTAGGAAGCTGCGTCAGTTTGCCCGCACCGGCGCCGCGACAGAGCTCGATTTAAACGGCACCATCGAAGCTACCTCAAAAAAAGGCGGTTTACTTGACTTGAAGTGGCAGTCTGAGCGCCATAATGCCGTTAAAATCATTCTGCTGCTAGACGTTGGCGGCTCAATGGATGACTATGTGTATCAGTGCGAGCAGTTGTTCACCGCACTAAAAAACGAGTTCAAGCATCTGGAGTTGTTTTACTTTCATAACTGCGTGTATGAAGGCGTGTGGCGGGAAAATTCGCGCCGGCGTGAGGAGCAAATTCCGACTGAGCAGTTAATTCAGACTTATGGCGAGGACTATAAGCTGCTATTTGTCGGCGATGCTACTATGGGGCCGTATGAAATAGCTTACCCGGGTGGCAGTGTCGAACACTGGAATGAAGAGCCCGGCGAAGCCTGGATGAACCGGTTGACTGGTCATTTTGAAAAAGTCGCCTGGCTTAACCCGCAGCCAGAGGAGCATTGGCGTTATTATATGTCGGTTAGAATGATTCACGACTTAGTGGGTGGAAGAATGTACCCATTGACTCTTGATGGACTTGAAAGGGCAATGAGCAGACTGCGATGACACCTTTACTGCCCGGGTGCCCGGACAATCAGTTTAAATTGCTGGAAGATGCTCACCGGGCGCTGATTGAACGAGTGAGGTTAATACGCCAGGCCCGGCAGCACATTGCGTTACAGTACTATTTGTGGCGCCCTGACAGCAGTGGGCTTACCCTGCTGAAGGAGTTACTGGATGCCGTTGAGCGTGGTGTGCGGGTTGATCTCCTGCTGGATGATTTGCACAGCAAACCGTTAGAACCTTTATTGCGAGATTTATCCTCCCGCGCTAATTTCAATATTAAGCTTTTTAATCCTTTTAAGCACAGACGCTGGCGCTGGCTAAACTGGTTAACCGACTTTAAGCGCATGAACCGGCGAATGCATAATAAATCGATGCTGGTAGATGCTGAAGTAGGTATTGTCGGTGGGCGAAATGTTGGTAACGAGTATTTTGGTACACATGCCGGGCAATTGTTCTCCGATCTTGATGTGATAGCAAAAGGCAACATCGTTAAGACGTTACTTGAGGACTGGCAGCAATACTGGAACTGTTCTTTATCGGTTGCGGTTAACGCCATAAGGTCGTCGGATAAACCCCGATTGTTTGACGATATTTGGATGGGTTATCAAAAGCAACCGGAGCTTAGAGATTTACACCAGTTTGTGCTTTCTGATGAACACCTTACGGGCACTCCCCAAAGTGACACTGAAACCTGGTATAGGGCTACCGGGACGGTTGTCAGCGACGACCCTTTAAAAGCTCAGCCTGATAGCAAACCGAGCCGTCTGGTGACGCAGCAGCTGACGCAAACTCTGGGTTTGGCAAAGCGATCTATTGTTATGGTTTCTCCTTACTTTGTACCAACGCCTACGGGGGTTAAAGAGCTGGAGAATTTGTCGGAGCAGGGAATAAAAATCCGAGTGTTGACTAATTCACTGGCAGTAACTGACGTTCCGGCGGTACATGCGGGCTACCAGCGACATCGACGTCGTCTGTTGTTGTCCGGCGTAAAGCTGTTTGAGCTAAAACGCACCGAGGAAAAACCCTTACGCAAAGATATGCGCCCTTATTTCAGGCGTTCGGCGTCGAGCCTGCATGCTAAAACCGTGACAGTGGACAGTGAGAAAGTTTTTGTTGGGTCATTTAATTTTGACTCGCGTTCAGCGCAAATTAACACAGAGTCTGGGCTTTTAATTGAGTCAGCGGAGATGGCGCAGAGAATTAACGCGATGTTTGAGCACGAATTGCCGTTACGAACCTATGAGGCCCGAATTAATCGTTTTTATAAACTGTACTGGCTGGATAAAAGTAAAATACCGGCGTTACGACTCTACAAAGAGCCGGGAGCCGGTATTTGGCGACGCCTGGCGGTTTGGTTAACCGCCAGGTTACCGGTTGATCATTTACTCTAGCTTAGAGTTGCTATTAATTATAAGCGATTCAGTGGAACCTTCAGGTAGACGGTACCGTTATCTTCTGCAGGCGGGAGCTGTCCGGCGCGAATGTTTACCTGAATTGATGGAATAATGAGTCGGGGCATATTCAGTGTCGCGTCGCGTTCTTCACGCCATTTCACAAACTGCGCTTCTGTGGCTTTGCCGCCAACGTGAATGTTATTTCGCTTTTGATCCGCTATCGTCGTTTTGCATTGATGTTGACGTCCTTCCGGCGGGTAGTCGTGGCAAATATACACTTCGGTGGTGTCTTCCAGTTCAAACAATTTTTGAATAGAACAGTACAGGGTACTCGCGCTGCCGCCCGGAAAATCACATCTGGCTGTGCCTACATCGGGGTTAAAAAGTGTGTCGCCGACAAACACTTTGTTTTCATTAATTACGTACGCAATATCTGCGGGTGTGTGTCCCGGTGTATGTATCACCCGAATTGTCATTGAACCTAGGTGAAAGGTCTCGCCATCTTGCAGAAGTTTGTCAAAATGTTCTCCGTTAGGGAGAAATTCTTTGTCCAGGTTATAAACCTGCTTAAACGTTTTCTGCACTTCTGTAATGTGTTCACCAATAGCAATAGGTGCCCGTAGATGTTCTTTCAAATAAGGTGCCGCGCTTAAGTGATCTGCATGAGCGTGAGTTTCTAATAACCATGCAACATTAAGCTTATTGTCTTTAACAAACTCGATAATACGGTTAGCGCCTTCGGTGTAGGTCTTCCCGGAGGCATAATCAAAGTCGAGTACCGGATCAATAACAATGGCGTCTTTACTTTCTGAATCGTAAACGACATAGCTGAAAGTTTCGCTGTCGTTATCTAAAAACGCCTCAATCTGAATTTTCTCTACTTCACTCATGGTTTTGACTCCACGCGGTTGCGGCCTTCACTCTTGGCCTGGTACAGAGCTTTATCTGCAGCAACGAGTAAACTTGAATGGTCAGCATAGTGGTAGCTGCTTGCTACACCAATACTAACGGTAATCTTCATATCCTCAACTAAATCGTCAAAGCGGGTTGTGGCAATACGCTCGCGCATTCTCTCACTAGCTTCTCTGGCAACTTCCAGTTCAGAGTTGGTAATGAGGACCGCAAATTCTTCGCCCCCCCAGCGGGCAACGTAGTCTATCTCTCTTATTTCATCATTTAAAATTTCGGCCAGACGAATAAGCACTTTATCACCGATAGTATGTAAATAGCGGTCATTAACTTCTTTAAAATAATCGACATCAAGAATGGCCAGACTTAGATAGGTTCCGTCGCGGCGACAGCGATTCAGTTCATGTTGCAGGTGCTCATCAAACGCCCGACGGTTACCCAGGTTAGTCAGAGGATCTTGTCGAGCCATGGTCTCTAAATCGGCGGTTTTCTCTTTGACCATTTGTTCAAGTTGTAAACGAGTTTTGTTGTATTGATTAAGACGCGCGCGAACGATAATTAAAATCAACAGGGCAGTGATCAAAGAGGCAAAAATCCAGAACCAGGGTTGCATCCAAAAATGAGCTGACTGTCGAAATGAAAAATAGTCGGGTTGGCTCCACTGGCCTCCTGGGTATCTTGCTCTTACCTGAAAAACATAGTCTTCTGCTGGCAAAGTCGTGTATTCAACCGAATTGAATGAGTTTTTATCCACCCAGTCTTCATCAAAACCTTCTAAGCGTACCTGATAATCAATGTGCTCAGCCATAAGGTAACCGGGAGCAACGAATTCAAATACAATGCGGTCAGTATCTGCGCCCAACTCTTCGCCAAAAATCACGGTTTTGTTGTCCGCTTTTACCGACTCAATATTGACCTCCGGAGGGAGGTTACCAATTTTGGTGATGGTATTCGGGTCAACGACAGAGACGCCTTTACTTGTTGCCAGCCAGATGCGGCCATCGGAACTCTCGAGAATTGAAGGGCCACCGGTATTAATTTGGGCACTTTCAAGACCATCAACTTCGGTATAACGCTGAAAGTCCAGCGTGTCTGCTTGTCCATTTAAAACCTCTGTAAATGAGTCATGTTCCACCATGATCGGCCCCCGGCTTGAGCCAAGCCAAAGGTTTCCATCGCCGTCAAAGGCAACGGACATAAAATTATCGAAGGGAAGCCCGGTATCACGGTTAAAAATCTGCCAGCTATCCTTATCGATATTGTGAACAATCAGTCCGCGGTCGGTTGCCAGCCACACATAATCGCCTCGCTCAGTAATATGAAAGGCGAGCTGTGCATTATTAAGGTTAGCTAAATCAAGGGGAGTAATTTGATAATTAAAACCTTCATCGCCGGCAATAATGTCTATTTGCGCAACCCCACCACCGGAACTTACCCAAAGTGTCCCGTACTTATCCAGATACAACGCCATAACAAAGTCATTAGACAGTATATCCTCTAAAGGAATATGCTGAGATACCCAAGTGCTTTGCGTATTTTGATACAAATGGGTGACGCCATTTGGTGTGGCTAGAAAAATTCCGAGTTGCTCATCGATTGCAATTTGCCGCACTTCATTTGATTGGAGCAAGTCATCATTAGTAAAATGTTGGGTAACTTTTTCACCGTCCCAGATATAAAGACCGTCGGTGTAACTGCCAATATAAAGGTTTTGTTCGTCGTCATAAGCCAGAGATAACACGGACAAATCGCTTAATAGGGTGTCCGCGGCCAGCGGGGCGATATCAAGTTTATTAATAACAGACACCCCAACACTTGAACCGACAATAATTTCTCCGTTCTTATTCTCAGCTACAGCTCTTACATAGTCTCCTGTGAGCCCATCTTTAGTCGTATAAGAGGCAAATAAGGAGTCTCTGAGTTGCACAAGGCCCCCGTGTGTTGCCACCCAAACGCTGCTTTCTTTGTCCTGAATAATGTCGAGCACGTGATTATTCGGTAAACCCTGTTCAGTGCTGAATTTTTCGATACCCGACTGGTTTATTCTTATCAAGCCGTCCTGGTAGGTTCCTAGCCAGATTTGGTTGTCGGCAGTCTGGAAAATAGTACTTATTCTGCTGTCAATTTCAGGTTTAAAAGCTTCAAACTCGGTATCATTAACCTGTTTATAAAGGCCTTTCTCTGTACCGACGATTAAATGGTTATCGTCTAGCTCGAATAAAGTGATAATAACGTCCTCTGGAATCGTTGTTATATCGATAAACTTCGACTTACCCGCTTTTTTAACCTGCAGACCTTTATTTGTCGCCGCCCAGAGGTTTCCATCGGAATCAACAAAAGAGTCAAAAATGAACATAGAATCTAAACCATGTTCGGTGGTGAACTGGGCAATACGCTCATTATTTTTATAAACAAGTATGCCCAGCGTTGCAGTCGAGACCCAGAGGTTACAGTTGCTATCAATGGCTAAATCGTTAACAAAAGGCGGTGCTGACTGAAGTGTTTGCCAATGGCCATCATAAAAACGGGCTATGCCGCCTCGGTTACCGGCAACGTATACGCTGCCATCGCAAGGGCTATAAGCTAAGGTATACATACCTATATCGGGTAACCCGGTCTCGCGTAAATTATCGTAGATATCAAAGCGACGACCATTAAAACGGGTAGGTCCCTGCCAGGTTGCAAACCACAAATAGCCTTTATCATCTTGAATAATTTCGTTGATAGAGTTGTGAGGCAAACCGTCGCGGGTTTCCCAGTGTCGAATCAAATAGTCGCTCAGTGGACGTTTTTCATTTTCTGCACTATTTTCATCAACAAAAGCTGTCGCCACTGACACTTTCAGAGACAGAAACAGGGCAACCAGCAGTAAGGAAAAGTGATACTTCATAGGTCTTCAATTATTGAACAGTATTTTTGAATGGTATGTTGTCCCTGACTGGGTTGCAATAACTCAAAAGGACTACAATCTAAAAAATGAATTGATGAGTACATTAGTGTGATAAATCAAATTAAAGGAGCAACAAATGACGAAAGCCTATGCCGCGCAATCAGAAACTTCTGAGTTAGCCCCTCATCCAATAGAGCGTCGTGAATTGCGTAGTGACGATGTTGCTATTGATATCACATACTGTGGCGTATGCCATACCGATATTCATTATGCAGAAAACGACTGGGGCGGAACGATTTACCCGGTTGTGCCGGGGCACGAGATTATCGGAAAAGTCACGGCTGTCGGCGATAATGTGAAGGGCTTTAAAGTAGGAGACTCGGTTGGAGTGGGTTGCATGGTCGACTCTTGTCGCGAGTGTTCTTCATGTGAGCAGGGGCTGGAGCAGTATTGTCTGAACGGAATGGTTCCAACCTACAACGGTGAAGATTTGCACGATAAAAGTGTGACTTACGGCGGCTACTCAGAAAAGATAGTGGTCAGTGATCGTTTCGTGGTGCGAGTACCGGAAAAACTCGACCCGGCAAAAGCAGCGCCATTATTGTGTGCTGGCATTACAACTTATTCTCCGCTGCGTCACTTTGGTGTGAGAGAAGGGCATAAAGTGGGTGTTATTGGCATGGGTGGCCTGGGTCACATGGGCGTCAAGTTCGCCAAAGCTATGGGCGCCGAAGTCACTATTTTTACTCGTTCGGAAAGTAAAGTTGCTGAAGCAAAACGACAAGGTGCAGACAATGTCATCATCTCAACCGACGATGAGCAAATGGAAGCGGCCGCTGAGACGTTTGATTTCTTGTTGGATACTGTACCGGTGCAACATGATTTAAACCCTTATATTAACTGTCTTAAAGTTGATGGCACTCATATTCTGGTCGGTTTACTGGAACCGGTTGACCCAGCGTTGCAAGCCGGAGCACTGGTAATGAAGCGCCGTGTGTTGGCAGGCTCTTTAATTGGCGGTATTCCTGAAACTCAGGAAATGCTGGATTTCTGTGCCGAGCACAACATCCACTGTGATGTCGAAATGCTTGATATCCAGAATATTAACGAGGCTTTTGTACGTATGAAAAAAGGCGATGTGAAATACCGTTTCGTTATCGATATGGACACATTAAAGCAGTCTTAAACTGCAAATGAATTGACCGCGCTTTATTTGGCGTGGTCTAATTCAGACCGAGAAGAGGTGCGTACATCAGGGACTTTTGAACTTAGGCCGCCAAAGCCAGATTTAAGTCGAAAGAGAGGGGATGTCACGCCGAGGTAATATTGTCATTTTGGCGCAATGTTGCCGGTTGCAGGGTTTGAACACCCGCAACTGTCACCTTTAAGGTGGAGAGCTTCTGGTGTTTGCATCCCGCTTTGGTGGCTATATACAGCCGCTAATATCTTTCTGCAAAGCCTAAGTTCTCCGAACACTTTTTGTTTTGTTCGGGAGAAAACTGTGACTTTTATCGTTTCAAAGTTCGGAGGTACAAGCGTCGCTGATTACGCTTCAATGCTCCGCTGTGCTGAAATTATTCAAAGTAACTCATCTATCCGTCTGGTGGTTGTCAGTGCCTGTGCCGGTGTAACTAATCGTTTAGTCGCGATAGCAGACCTGCAGGGAAGGCAAGTAGAAAAGCGATTAAATGAGATATACCAGATTCATTACGCTATTCAAAAAAAGCTCAAAAATGCCAATCAGGTGAAAAAATCATTAGAGCAGCTGCACCATAAACTCGCTCTTCATTGCCAAAAAACTACGGTAGGCCGAGCTTCATGGCGGGATGAACTGCTGAGCTTTGGTGAGCGTTGTTCCAGTCTGCTATTTTCTTCACTACTTGTTGAACAGGGACTGCGCTCCAGTACTCTCGATGCCCGGCAACTACTTAAAACCAACAGTGATTTTGGTCGCGCTCAACCGGATGAAGTTACCACCAAATCTCACTGTCTGGAGCAGAAACAAAAACTTGAATCCGACGGCGTGTGGGTAACTCAGGGGTTTATTGGTTCTGACGAAAATGACCAGACAACGACTCTGGGCCGCGGCGGGAGTGATTACAGCGCCGCACTTTTAGCGGCAGGCTTTAATGCAACTGATTTACAAATTTGGACCGATGTTGCCGGCATTTATACTACCGACCCAAGAGTTTGTGCCAGCGCACGTGCTATCGCGGAAATGAGCTTTTCTGAAGCGGCAGAGCTGGCAACCTTTGGCGCTAAAATACTGCACCCCTCAAGCCTGGCTCCGGCAATAAAGAACGACATTCGCGTCTTTATTGGCAACAGTCAGGACGCGCTTGCTGGCGGAACTTATATTTCTGCCAGCCCGACAAGCCGACCTGATGTTCGCGCGGTTGCACTGCGCCGTGATCAGACCTTAGTGACAATTCATAGTTTGAATATGCTGCACGCAAGCGGCTTCCTGGCGAGGCTTTTTGAAATACTGGCTCGGTATAACGTGAGTGTTGATTTGGTTACCACCTCAGAAGTGAGCATTGCGTTAACTCTGGATGAAGGCGGCAGCGTTGCAAATGGGCAGGCTTTACTACCCGCCGCAGCCCTGGAAGAATTGGAGCAGTTTTGCCGGGTGGAAGTGGAAACAGGGTTATCTTTGGTTGCTATTATTGGTAACGGTATTGGGCGCGACGCACACATTAGCCAGCTAACGTTTAACAGTGTTAATGATTATGCAGTGAGGTTAATATGTCAGGGAGCCAGTGAACATAATTTGTGCTTCCTTGTCGCAGACAGTGAAGGTGAGAATGTCATTCGCACTTTGCATGACAGAATATTGGGTTAACAATGTGTAAATAGCCGTCTATTTTTTGAATGCATAAACTATAGCTGAAGAGACTCTGGCAAGGATATCGGCTCTTTTTGTTGCTTCGAGAATGAGTGTAGGGGGCAAAAGCAACCTCCTTTGAAGTCACCGAACAGTCGTCTGGTTACGAAATATCTCAGCCACAGGTAGTGAAGTTTGGTGAAGGCAAATGTGAAGCCTAATCGCTTAATGTTACTTTCGTTCTGAGGACGAAACTGCCTATAATGCTCACTTTCTATTTGAGCAGAATGAAAGCGAGCATTATTAATGGATTTCTTACAGTCGATCATCCTGGGGATTATTCAGGGAATAACCGAATTTCTTCCAATCTCCAGCTCTGCTCACTTAATTTTAATGCCGATACTTACTGGCTGGCACGATCAGGGCGTAGGCTTTGATCTTGCCGTTCATGTAGGTACCTTGCTCGCCGTAATTTTGTATTTTCGCAAAGATGTCAGTGAACTCTTTGTTGACGGACTTCGTTCTATTGCTGCACGCCAGCATGTTGGACAAAGCCGGTTGGGCTGGGCCGTTGTTGTTGGAACTATCCCCGCCTGTATCGCCGGAATACTGTTACTGGATTACATAGACACCGCACTAAGAGCTGTGGGTGTTATCATCACCACTACAGTTGTGTTCGCCGTGCTGTTAGCGGTCGCAGATCGTTTTGCGCGGGGCAGCCGGACTTTGCAGGATATTGGTTTTAAAGACGCGATTATTGTCGGTCTTGCTCAGGCTTTGGCACTTATTCCGGGAACCTCACGATCTGGAGCAACGATAACCGCCGGGTTATTTTTAGGTCTTAGCAGGGAGTCGGCCTCGAAGTTTTCATTTTTTATGGCCATTCCAATTACGACTGCGGCGGCTTTGGTCAAATTATTAACCATAGCTTCAGAGTCTATAGCGGTAGATTGGTTAGGTTTTCTGGTTGGCGGCATAGTGTCCTTTTTAACCGCCATTACGGCTATTCACTTCTTCCTTAAGTGGCTAAATGCGTTCGGTATGTGGCCTTACGTTATCTACCGTCTAGTCTTAGCGGTTGTCTTGTACTTACTGTTCTTCTGAGTTGTTACTTTATGTACGAAAAAATAAAAAAGCAGTTATTTCACCTTAAAAGTAACAAAATATTTGAAGCGCTGGTGGTTGCCGTCATCATTATTTCGGCATTAGAAATTGGCGCAAAAACATACGAATTACCAGCCTTTGCTAACAGTCTGACCTTCGGTCTGGACCTTTTTATTACCTTGTTTTTCTTAATTGAAATAACCATCCGTTTCATTGCTGAAGACAATAAAAAAGCGTTTTTCAAAGACGGCTGGAATGTGTTTGATACTCTGGTCGTGCTGGTCAGTCTTATTCCAATTAATGACTCGGAACTGGCTTTGCTGGCGCGTTTAGTGAGGATTTTCCGGGTACTGCGGATGATATCCATTATTCCGGAATTGAGAACCTTAATAAACTCCTTATTAAAAGCGCTTCCGCAGATGGGCTATGTTGTGCTTCTGATGTTTATCATCTTCTATATTTACGCTGCGGTAGGCAGTTATTTATTCGCCGATATCAATCCATTTTTATGGGATAACATTGCCACTTCAATGCTTACGCTGTTCAGGGTGATGACCTTTGAAGACTGGACTGACATTCAGTACGAAACCATGGAAGTGTATGGCTGGAGCTGGATTTACTACATGACCTTTATTTTCCTGACGGCTTTTGCGTTCTTAAATATGGTTATTGGTATTGTGATTAATGTCATGGATAAAGAGAGTCGGAAAATTGAACTTGCTCAGGAAGGCTTGGATGAAAACGGTGTGGAAAAAGAACCGTCGATTACTGATCTGCAACAGGAAATTCGCGAATTGAAACAACTGATAGTGGCTCAGCAGGATGCCGAAAGAAAGTAAAAGCCTATACAGCGCGGAGCTTTTGATTAACGGTATTCCTGTAACGGTAAAGAGTAAGCGCATAAAAAATATGTACTTAAGGGTGCGTGCTCCCTCAGGTGATGTTGAGGTGTCTGCCCCCCGACAGTGTTCGTTAAATGAAATTGAACGCTGGCTGTTTGAACGTCACGACTGGCTGATAAAGCAACGAAAAAGAATTGCTTTGCAGCCGGCTCTGCCAGAGTTGCAGTTTATTTCAGGAGAGGAACACAAGCTTTGGGGGGAAAATCACCCCCTGGACGTTGTGGTAAAAAAACGCGGGACCTCGGTTAAACGGCTCGGTGATCGTTTACGGCTGATTTCTTTGCCGCATTACAATGCGGATCAGCGTAAGCAGGTAATGGATCGTTGGTATCGAGAGCAAATTACCCAAGAAGTTAAAGCGTTGCTGGATATCTGGCAGCCGCTAATGGGGGCATACAGCAGTAGCTTTGGCATCAGAGCAATGAAAACCCGCTGGGGCAGCTGTAATATTCGCAGCAAAAAGATATGGTTAAACCTGGAATTAGTTAAAAAGCCGGTAAGCTGCCTTGAGTACGTGGTAGTTCATGAGCTAACACACCTTTTTGAGCGTTATCATAACGCGCGCTTCTACGCGTTAATGGATAGCTTTCTTCCCGACTGGCGTGAACGAAAAAAGCTGACCAATCAGCTTCAATAAAAGGAATGAATTATGCAGTATTTACATACGATGGTGCGTGTACATGATTTGGAGCAATCCTTAAATTTCTACTGTGATTTACTCGGCTTAAAGGAAGTCAGCCGCAAGGATGTGGAAAAAGGCCGTTTTACCCTGGTTTTTTTAGCCGCGCCGGACGATATCGAAAGAGCAAAGAAAGATCAGGCTCCTATGCTGGAGCTTACTTATAACTGGGATCCACAAACCTACCGAGGCGGTCGTAATTTTGGTCATTTAGCCTTTCGAGTCGAGAATATTTACGAGCTTTGCAAAAAGCTGATGGATAATGGTGTCATTATCAACCGTCCGCCGCGAGACGGTCACATGGCTTTTGTTCGCTCACCGGACAATATCTCTATTGAGCTTTTACAGAAAGGCGATAATTTGCCGCCGGAAGAGCCGTGGACGTCTATGGAAAACATTGGCGAATGGTAATTAAAGGGCAGATCCTCTATAATCTTCGCCACAAAACTATGTAAGTAAATGAAGCAATTTTTACTTTGGTCCAATAAATAGGAATGACTATGTCGACTGATAAAGCAAAGATTATTTATACTGAAACGGACGAGGCACCACGTCTTGCAACGTACTCGTTTCTGCCTTTTATTGAAGCATTTACTAAAGCTGCAGGTGTTTCAGTTGAGACTCGTGATATTTCTTTGGCTGGTCGTATTATTTCGCAGTTTCCGGAGTACCTGACCGAAGAACAACGTCAGTCAGATGCTTTAGCTGAACTGGGCGAAATGGCGAAAACCGCAGAAGCCAATATTATTAAGTTGCCAAACATCAGCGCGTCTATTCCGCAGATGACAGCCTGCATCAAAGAATTGCAAAACCAGGGCTACAAACTGCCGGACTACCCGTTTGACCCGCAAACCGATGAAGAGAAAGACGTTCGTTCACGTTACGACAAAGTGAAAGGCAGTGCGGTTAACCCGGTATTACGTGAAGGTAACTCTGACCGTCGCGCACCAAGCGCTGTAAAAAACTATGCGAAGAAGCATCCGCATCGTATGGGCGAGTGGTCTAAAGATTCTAAATCACACGTTGCTCACATGAACGAAGGTGACTTCTACGGTAGCGAAAAGTCTGTGACGTCAGCCAGCGATGATACTTTCAAGATTGTTTTTGAAAGTAATGGTGAGCAAAAAGTACTGAAAGAATCAGTGCCAGTACTGGCTGGTGAAGTGGTTGATGCGGCGACTATGAGCAAGAAGAAGCTACAGGCTTTCTTTGAAAAAGAAACGGTAGCGGCAAAAGAGCAGGGCGTATTGCTGTCATTGCACTTGAAAGCCACTATGATGAAAGTTTCTGATCCAATTATGTTTGGTCACGCGGTACGTGTTTTCTATAAAGATGTTTTAGAAAAACACGCCGATGTAATGAAAGAAATTGACTTTGACCCAAGCAACGGTATTGGTGACCTTTACGGCAAGCTGGATAAGCTGACTGCCGAGCAACGCGATGCCATTGAAGCAGACATGAACGCGGTTTATGCGAAGCAGCCTGAACTGGCTATGGTCAACTCGCATAAAGGCATCACTAACCTGCACGTTCCAAGTGACATTATCATCGACGCATCTATGCCGGCGATGATCCGTGATTCTGGTAAAATGTGGGATACGAATGATAGCCAGCAAGACGCAAAAGCAATGATTCCAGATCGCAGCTATGCTGGTGTTTATCAGGAAACCATCGATTTCTGTCGTGAAAACGGTGCCTTTGACCCTGCAACTATGGGTACAGTACCTAATGTTGGCTTAATGGCGCAAAAAGCAGAAGAGTATGGCTCGCACGATAAAACCTTTGAAATTCCCGCCGACGGCGTGGTGAAAGTTTTCAATAAAGCTGGTGATGTCGTTTTCGAACACAACGTGGAAGAAGGTGATATCTGGCGCATGTGTCAGGTGAAAGACGCACCGATTCGCGACTGGGTTAAGCTGGCGGTGAACCGTTCACGCTTAAGTGGTATGCCGGCAATATTCTGGCTGGACAGCAACCGTGCACACGATGCTCAGTTAATTAAGAAAGTGGAAGAGTACTTAAAAGAGCACGATACCGATGGTCTGGACATTCAGATCATGGCGCCGGTTGAAGCGACTCGCCATACGCTACAGCGTGTGAAAGAAGGCAAAGACACCATTTCTGTTACCGGTAACGTATTGCGTGACTACCTGACTGACTTGTTCCCAATTCTGGAACTGGGCACCTCAGCGAAAATGCTGTCAATTGTTCCGTTAATGAATGGCGGTGGTTTGTTTGAAACGGGTGCCGGCGGTTCAGCGCCTAAACACGTACAGCAGTTTGTTGAAGAAAACCACTTACGTTGGGACTCTTTAGGTGAGTTTTTGGCGTTAGCAGCGTCTCTTGAGCACTTAAGCCGTACTTTTGATAACAAGCGTGCGCTAGTACTGGCTGACAGCTTAGATGTGGCAACAGCTAAGTTCCTGGAAGAAAACAAATCACCGTCACGTAAAGTGGGTGAAATTGATAACCGTGGCTCACATTTCTACCTGGCAATGTACTGGGCAGAAGCACTGGCTAACCAGAACGATGATGCAGAACTGAAAGAACGCTTCAGTAAGCTGTTTGACAAACTGTCTGGCAACGAGCAGGCGATTATCAATGAACTGAATGAAATTCAGGGCGTTAAAGTGGACATTGGTGGTTACTACCAGCCAAATACCGATAAGGTATCAGCAGCAATGCGTCCATGTTCAGTATTAAATGAAACACTTGGCAGCTTATAATTTGTAGTAAGCTAGAAACTTAAGAAGCAGGCTTCGGCCTGCTTTTTTTATATCTGTATTTTTTGTCTGTACATTAGTACATTCTGAAACAAGGTTTTCATTAACACAGGTCTGGAGTAACGATTTTGGCAACTGGCAACTACCTTATTAATTTGTACGAACGCTGCTTAAAGCTACCTTTTGGGCGTAAGATTTTTTCGGCAATGTTTGCCCGAAAAGCGCCTTACTTTAAAACAATTAAGCCGCTTATTACTGAGTTAAGGCCGAACTTTTGTCAACTGACGTTTAAGAAGCGAAAGGCGGTACAGAACCATATTGGTACGGTACACGCTATTGCTGTTTGCAACGGTATGGAAATGGCGATGGGAGCATTAGCCGAAGCTTCGATTCCAAAACATCTTCGCTGGCTACCGAAAGGCATGAATGTGCAGTATCTGGCGAAAACAGACAGCGATGTGACCATAGAAGCATCTAGCTCAGAGTCCACCTGGCAACCGGGCGATCAGCTCATATCGGTAGAAGCCAAGCGCAGCGACGGCACGGTTGTAGCCGCCGGGCATATTACTGTTTATGTTTCAGAAAAGCCTAGTCGATAAGATGAAAGGACTGCTGTCTGCCGTTTAGGTAACTAACACCATCACCATCAAAAAATGCATCCTCTTCCAGCATGATGGTGATGGCTTTATCCTCGAATGTGGTTTTGTTATTAAGTTCTATAGAATAAGCCGTATTAGAAAATAGCGGGTATTCGCCACCGCCTGGTATAGCGTACTGTTTATCCCACATGCCAATGGTAGGCCCTGATCCATGGCCGTAATAACCTATAGGATGGGTATAAATCATAGGCTCCAGACCCTCGCTTCTGGCCTCTTCCAATGCCGCAAGCAAAATGTCATTGCCTGTACGTGTCTCTTCAAACTGTTCTGTCAGAATATCCTGTAGTTTATTAGCGTTTGCTAACGCTTGTTTTAGTGCATCAGGTGCGTCTGACTCGCCTTCTTTTAAAACATAAGCATGTTGCTGAGTATCGGTATTTAAACGCAGGTACGTAATGCCAAAGTCCACGTGCAGTAAATCGCCGGGTTGTATGGTAACGCCGGTCGAACGAGGGTTGCCTGGTTGAGGATCATCGATGCGCTGCACACTCACTGAAGGATGGAACCAAACTGGCAGATTTTCTTGTGCAGCACGTTCACGGAACCACCACTGAAGATCTTCTGTGGTGGTTTCACCAACTGAAACCACTTTGCTTGAAAATCCCTCAGCGATAATTTGATGAGCAAGCTTAACGGCATTACGATAATAGGGCAGCTCTGCTTCTATTCGCTTTTCAAGCCAGGAAACGGCTAGCGGTTCAGCACTCACAATTCTATTTTTTAGATTATCGGGTAAAGCGGCCACAAAAAGTTCTTTATCCGTTGCTGTAATCCCGTCGGCCTGAGCAAAGTCTTTCGACTGATTAATTGCAATAGAACCTGGGCTACGCTCTGTAATGACTTCCGTCAGACGTTGCCATTGATTAGGCTGTTGCTCCGGATTCCAGGCACTTTTAAACACCTCGCCAACGTTGTAACGGGCTATTGCTAAGGTTTCCAGGCTCTCACCCTTGCCTGGGTTATGGATAACTAAGATGGTTCTTCGTCTGGCAGATAACCAGTCGCTGGGCAGGAAGGTTTTAAGTACAGGATCCTCGTTATATTCGCGACTTATTAGTACCCACATATCAATGCCGGTCTGTTGCATTAACTCCGGAAGCAGTTTCTGCACACGTTGCTGAAGCAGCTCATCAACGATCTCTGCGCGTTGCTTAAGGGGCAGGGGACTTATATTTTCTGCAAGTAGGCTGGCGGAAAAAACAGTACCGTAAGTTAGGCTGGCTAATAAAATAAGTTTTTTTAGCATAAGTGCTACCGATAATAAAAAAGGGACCCGAAGGCCCCTTTCTAGCAGTTTTTCACAAAGAAGTGAATTATGGTTTGCCTACTGGCTCATTGGCATCGATGACCGCACCAGGGTGCTCGTCTTCACCATCGTCCGGCGCCAGCTTTTCCCATTTACGGGTAAACAGAGCCAATACGAATACAACCGCACCGACGCTCACACCGAATACGAAGATAGTCCAGTAAAGTTCTGGCATCGCCTGTGGGTTTTCCGGGTCAAGACCACCCGCCAGAAGACCAGCAATGACGTTACCCATGGCATAAGTCAGAACGAAAACTCCCATTAACTGTCCAGCCATACGCTTGGGCGATAATTTACTGACCGCACTCAATGCTACCGGGCTTAAACAGAGCTCACCTACAGTATGGATAAAGTAGACCGCGACTAACCAGTATGGAGCCACTTTCATGCCACTTGCCGCTGCTTGTGATGCAAAGAACATGACAATGAAACCAGTCGCCATAATGATAAGGCCAATCGCACTTTTGAAGCCATAGGATGGGTTAATCATGCGCTTGCTGAGGTTTATCCAAAGTGCTGCGAAGAAGGGTGACAAGGCAACCAAAAAGAAAGAGTTCAGCGATTGGAACCAAGTGGTTGGAATTTGAAAGTCGCCAACCATACGATCGGTTAAGTCTCGCGCAAACAAGTTGAATGAAGAACCTGCTTGTTCAAAGCCTGCCCAGAACATGGTTGAGGCAATACAGACCAGAAATAAGGCGCCGAGTCGCTTCATTTCATCTTTGGTCAACTTACCAAAAATGAATATTGATAGGTAATACACAAAAAAGATAATAGTGAAAATAACAGCGACATTACCAGCTACTAGAGTTGGGTCTATGGCAACGTAGTCAGTCAATGCTAAATACGTGAAAACCGCTAAACCAGCCAATAAGAGCCAAATAACTCCCCAGGTGCGCTTTGCCGCTTTGGGACCAAGAGGTTTAGGCGGTTTTGCTCCAACGTTGCCAAGTTTAGGTTTAGTCAGTTTGTACTGAATAAGGCCAAATGCCATACCAATAGCGGCTGCGCCGAAGCCCCAGTGGTAACCGGCATTTTCCATAAGGTAACCGGTAACGATGTAACCGATAATCGAACCGATGTTAATACCCATATAATAAAGCGTATAACCACCGTCGCGACGGTCATCGTCGGAGCTATATAACTGGCCAACCATGGCGGTGATGTTTGGTTTCAATAAACCTGTGCCAAGTACCACCAAAATCATACCAACAAAGAAACCAGCCTTACTCGGTATGGCCAATACAATGTGGCCAAGCATAATAATGATGCCGCCGTACCAGGTGGCGCGCTGTCCGCCTAATAATCGGTCAGCTATCCAACCGCCAGGTAGACCCATAAAGTATACGGCACCGGTGTACAAACCGTAGATGGCTGTTGCTGAGGCGACGGTGAATGCTATACCGCCTTCTTGTAAGCTTGCGGTCATAAAAAGAACCAGCAATGCGCGCATACCGTAGTAACTCATGCGCTCCCACATTTCGGTAAAAAACAGGGTTTGTAAGCCCCCTGGTTGTCCGAAAAAACTTGCGTCTTTGTCGACTATTTTTGTTGGATCCATTGTTATTATCCGTTTAGTTATTGAAACTTTGGTCCTGTTCGACTTTGGTCTAAGTCAAAAAAAGTGGCGTTACTTTACTAGCGACCGCCGTGAAATAAAACCGAAAACGATGAAATACTCAATTTTTGGGGTGTTTATCCTCTGGTATGCCCTCGCGAAATGCCACTGGTTTATGGCTTTTGGCATGCTAATTTATTCGAACATGTCGGTCTCTGTAGTCCTGATAAAGTGATAGCTGCTATATTGAAAGGTATTAGTGATAAAAACAATCGATTTTAGATTGTCGACAATCTAATTTGATTTGCCTTGCAAACATGGTGTTTTTCATGGAAAATATTTGAATCAACAATTACTGTCGACAATTAATGCAAATAGTCAGCCCTTTAGAACGTTCCGCCATTACTTCATCAGACCGCGTTTTGTTTGAAATACAGCGCGCTATTGTCGAAGGAGATATCGCGGCGGGTTGTAAAATTAGCGAACCGGAGCTTGCCCGACGCTTCAATGTCAGCAGAGCGCCATTGCGTGAGGCTTTGGCCCGGCTCGAACGCTGCCATCTTATTGAACGAATTCCGAACGCTGGTGCCAGAGTGGTTACCTTGTCTATGGATGGATTAATTTCGTTATATCAAATTCGGGAAGAGCTTGAAGGCCTGGCCTGTCGTTTAGCGGCAGAGCAAATGCCTGATAATGAAATAGACGAGTTAAGACAGCTTTTAGATAAGCATCTGGAAACTCAACGGGTTCGTGAAGGTGAAAGTTACTATCAGGAAGCCGGCGATCTCGACTTCCATTATCGCATTATACTCGGCAGTAAAAATCAGTATTTAATTAATATGCTTTGCGACGAACTCTACTATCTTGTCCGTATGTATCGAGTGCAGATGGGTATGAATGGTCCGAGAGTTTCGCGCGCCTTCGATGAACATAAAGCCATTATTAATGCTATTGCTAATCGCGATGGTGAATTGGCCGATCTGCTAATGCGCCGTCATATAGGCGCATCTCGTAAGAATATTGAATTACGGTTACAAACAGAAAAGGAAACATCATGACTCATATGACAAGCCCGGGTGCTAAGTTGCGCCAAGCAATTGCCGACGAAAATCCTTTACAGATTGTTGGCACCATTAACGCTTACACAGCAATGATGGCAGAAAAGGTTGGGCACAAAGCGCTGTACCTGTCTGGTGCCGGCGTGGCGAATGCGTCTTTTGGCTTGCCTGACTTAGGCATGACATCGTTGAATGATGTTTGTGAAGACATTCGTCGTATTACTGCGGCAACCGATTTACCTCTGTTAGTTGATGCTGATACTGGCTGGGGCGGGGCATTCAATATTTCCCGTACGGTTAAAGAAATGACACGTGCCGGTGCTGCCGGAATGCATATTGAAGACCAGGTGGCTCAAAAACGCTGTGGACACCGTCCAAACAAAGAAATTGTGACTCAGGAAGAAATGGTTGACCGCGTTAAAGCCGCAGTTGATGCGCGCATTGATGACCAGTTTTTGATTATGGCGCGTACCGACGCACTGCAACAACAAGGACTGGAAGCCGCCATTGAACGTGCTCAGGCTTGCGTTGATGCCGGCGCTGACGCCATTTTTGCAGAAGCTGTCCATACACTTAACCAGTATAAAGCTTTCACCGAAGCGCTGAATGTGCCGGTTCTGGCAAATATCACTGAATTTGGCGCAACGCCACTGTTTAATAAACAAGAATTAGCTGACGTTGGGGTGGAAATTGTTCTTTACCCTTTAAGTGCTTTCCGGGCAATGAACAAAGCCGCACTGAACGTCTACAATAGTATTTTAGAGAACGGTGACCAGAAAGCCGTGGTTGATAATATGCAGACTCGCGCAGAGCTGTACGACTTTTTGAATTATCACGATTTTGAAGAAAAATTAGATCAGTTATTTAAGAAATAATACGACGTAGCCTGACGTTAACGTCAGGTGAAATATCGAATACAAAAGACTTTGTAAAATTAAGAAGGGAACAACATTATGGCAGAGAAGAAACTAAGCGGCGCAGGTTTGCGCGGACAGTCAGCCGGCGAAACGGCATTATGTACCGTTGGTAAAAGTGGCTCAGGTTTAACCTACCGTGGCTATGACATTTCTGAATTGGCGGAAAAAGTCAGTTTTGAAGAAGTGGCTTACCTTTTAGCTAAAGGTGAGTTACCGAATAAGCAGCAGCTAACTGATTACAAAAAGCGTTTGAAGTCACTGCGTACTTTACCTCAGGAAGTTAAAGACGTACTTGAGCGTATTCCAAAATCAGCACATCCAATGGATGTTATGCGTACTGGTTGCTCTATGCTGGGCAACCTGGAAACAGAAGAAAGCTTTGATGAAGCTGACGATCACATCGAACGTCTGCTGGCGACTTTCCCGGGTATCGTATTGTACTGGTATCGTTTTACTCATGACGGTGTTCGTATTGATACCGATTCTGAAGAAGAGTCTATTGGTGCACACTTCCTGCGCTTGTTACACGACAAAGCGCCTTCTGAGCTGCATGCTGCGGTAATGAATACGTCATTAATTCTGTATGCTGAGCATGAGTTTAACGCATCAACCTTTACGGCTCGTGTTTGTGCTTCAACCTTATCTGACATTCACTCTTGTGTGACCGGTGCCATTGGCTCATTACGTGGCCCACTTCATGGTGGTGCAAACGAAGCGGCAATGGAGCTGATTGAAGGCATGAAAGACGCTGACGATGCAGAGCAGAAGTTGAAAGGCATGCTGGAGCGCAAAGAGAAAATCATGGGCTTTGGTCATGCGATTTACCGTGACTTTGATCCGCGTAACGATGTCATTAAAGCCTGGTCTAAGAAATTGTCCGAAGAAGTGGGCGACAGTCGCTTATATGATGTGTCTGTACGTTGTGAGAAAGTCATGTGGGACGAGAAGAAACTGTTCCCGAATGCTGACTTCTTCCATGCATCGGCTTATCACTACATGGGTATTCCAACCAAATTGTTTACACCAATCTTTGTCATGTCGCGTGTTACCGGCTGGACCGCTCATGTGAAAGAGCAGCGTGCAAACAACCGTATTATCCGCCCAAGTGCCGATTATACTGGCCCAGAGCCGCGTAAAGTTCCGGCTTTAGAAGAGCGTTAATCTGTTCTTTGACTGATAAATAGTACAGGAGCAGTCATCTACTGCTCCTTTTTTCGTTTAACGATGACGATAAGTGGTAACTCATGACTTCATACCGTAAAAAACTCGCTGGTACTACGCTCGAGTACTTTGATACTCAAGCCGCGGTAGATGCGATTGAACCAGGGGCCTATGCGCGCCTGCCTTATACTTCCCGTGTATTAGCTGAAAACCTAGTCCGTCGCTGCCCGGCGGATATTCTGACGCAATCGTTAGAACAGTTGATTTACCGCAAAAAAGAACACGATTTCCCATGGTTTCCGGCACGCGTTGTCTGTCATGATATTTTAGGTCAGACAGCCTTAGTGGATTTAGCCGGATTGCGTGACGCCATTGCAGAAAAAGGTGGGGACCCCGCCAAAGTGAACCCTGTGGTTCCAACTCAGTTGATTGTTGACCACTCACTAGCAGTTGAGCACGCAGGCTTTGATAAAGACGCTTTCGAGAAGAACCGGGCTATTGAAGACCGTCGTAACGACGATCGGTTTCACTTTATTAACTGGACCAAAACCGCGTTTAAAAACGTTGATGTGATTCCTCCGGGCAACGGCATTATGCACCAGATCAATCTGGAGAAAATGTCACCGGTCGTGCAGGTTCGCGACAATGTTGCTTTTGTGGATACCTGTGTGGGTACTGACAGCCATACGCCAATGGTTGATGCCTTAGGTGTTATCTCTGTAGGTGTTGGCGGCCTCGAAGCGGAAAGCGTTATGTTGGGGCGTGCATCTTATATGCGCTTGCCTGACATTGTAGGTGTTGAGCTTAGCGGTAAGCTGCAACCGGGTATCACCAGTACAGACTTAGTGTTGGAAATGACCGAATTCTTGCGTAAAGAGCGTGTTGTTGGAGCCTATCTGGAGTTTTACGGTGAAGGTGCAGAAGCCTTAACGGTAGGCGACCGTGCCACCATCTCAAATATGACCCCGGAATACGGCGCGACTGCGGCCATGTTCTATATTGATGATCAAACCATTGATTACTTAAAGCTGACCGGTCGTGACGATGACCAGGTAGAGTTGGTTGAACACTTTGCCAAAGAGACGGGATTGTGGGCTGATAGCCTGAAGTCTGCCGAATATGGGCGGGTGCTTAAATTCGATTTATCAAAAGTTAAGCGTAACCTGGCCGGGCCATCGAACCCGCATTCGCTGTTACCTGCATCTGAATTGTCTGAGCGTGGTGTAGCTAAGCATATCGAAAACCCGGAAGAGGGCAAAATGCCTGACGGCGCGGTGATCATTGCGGCAATTACCAGCTGTACCAATACCAGTAACCCGCGCAATATGATTGCTGCTGGCCTCATTGCCCGAAACGCGAACAAACTGGGGTTAACCCGTAAGCCGTGGGTAAAATCATCGCTGGCTCCGGGCTCCAAAACGGTCAAAATGTATCTGGAAGAAGCTGAGCTGTTGCCTGAACTGGAAGATTTAGGCTTTGGCGTGGTGGCGTTTGCCTGTACTACCTGTAACGGCATGAGTGGTTCGTTAGACCCGAAAATACAGCAGGAAATCATCGACCATGACTTGTTCTCCACAGCGGTGTTATCCGGTAACCGTAACTTTGACGGGCGTATTCACCCCTATGCTAAGCAGGCGTTTTTGGCGTCTCCACCATTGGTCGTAGCCTACGCCATAGCGGGTACCATTCGCTTTGATATTGAGAAAGACGTTCTGGGCATTGACCCTGACGGTAACCCGGTAACGTTGAAAGACATTTGGCCAAGCGACGAAGAAATTGATGCCATTGTGAAACAAAGCGTTAAACCTGAGCAATTCCGTAAGGTGTATGATCCTATGTTTGACCTGTCGGTTGATTATGGTGAGAAAAACAATCCGCTGTATGACTGGCGTCCACAAACCACTTATATTCGTCGTCCACCGTACTGGGAAGGTGCATTAGCTGCAGAACGTACCATGAAGGGTATGCGTCCGTTAGCAGTGTTAGGCGACAACATCACCACCGACCATTTGTCGCCGTCAAACGCCATTATGGCCGACAGTGCGGCGGGTGAATACCTGGCGAAAATGGGCGTACCGGAAGAGGACTTTAACTCTTACGCAACACACCGTGGTGACCATTTAACAGCGCAACGCGCGACTTTTGCGAACCCGAAACTGTTTAATGAAATGGTGAAGGGTGAGGACGGTAAGGTGATTCAGGGCTCGCTGGCACGCATTGAACCTGAAGGGAAAACCGTGCGCATGTGGGAAGCCATTGAACACTATATGGAAAATAAACAGCCGTTGATTATTGTGGCCGGTGCCGACTATGGTCAAGGCTCGTCACGCGACTGGGCGGCAAAAGGTGTGCGCTTAGCGGGTGTTGAAGTCATTGTTGCTGAAGGCTTTGAACGCATCCACCGTACCAACCTGATTGGTATGGGCGTACTGCCGCTGCAATTCGAAGAGGGCACAACTCGTAAAACACTGAGTATTGATGGCACTGAAACCTTCGATGTGAAAGGTACGCCAGAAGCCGGTGCAAGACTGACATTGGTTATTCATCGTGCCAATGGTGACAGTGAAGAAGTACCGGTGCAGTGTCGCTTAGACACTAAAGAAGAAGTGTCTATTTATGAGGCTGGTGGTGTACTGCAGCGTTTTGCGCAGGACTTTTTAGAAGCAGAAGCAAGCTAAGGAGTTCTAATAATGGAACAGAAACCACAAATCAAAATTCCCGCCACCTATATGCGTGGCGGGACTTCGAAAGGGGTTTTCTTTCGTCTGCAGGATTTACCCGAACCGGCACAACAGCCGGGTGCTGTGCGTGACGCTATATTAATGCGCGTAATCGGCAGTCCGGATCCTTATGCTAAGCACACCGACGGCATGGGAGGTGCTACCTCCAGCACCAGCAAAACGGTGATTGTGTCGAAAAGCACTCAACCAGAGCACGATGTCGATTATCTTTTTGGTCAGGTGTCTATTGATAAGCCGTTTGTCGACTGGAGCGGAAACTGCGGAAATTTATCCTCGGCGGTAGGGCCTTTCGCTATTGCTAACGGTTTGGTTGACGCTGAGCGTATACCTGAAAATGGTGTGTGCGAAGTTCGCATCTGGCAGGCCAATATTGGCAAAACCATTGTCAATAAAGTGCCTATGGTTAATGGTGAAGTGCAGGAGACCGGTGACTTTATTCTGGACGGTGTTACCTTTCCGGCGGCGGAAGTGCCGGTGGAGTTTATGGACCCATCTGCCGACGGTGAATCAATGTTTCCTACCGGTAACCTTATTGATGATTTAGAGGTTCCGGGCATTGGTACATTAAAAGCCACGATGATTAATGCAGGCATTCCGACCATTTTCCTCAATGCGGAAGAAATTGGATACGACGGCACTGAGCTGCAGGAAGTCATTAACGGCAGTCCGGAAGCGCTGGAGCGCTTTGAAACCATTCGTGCCTATGGTGCGGTAAAAATGGGCTTGATTGATGGTATTGCTGAAGCGGTTAACCGTCAGCACACGCCAAAAGTGGCTTTTGTGGCAACGCCAAAAGACTACACCGCATCCAGCGGTAAGAGCATTAAAGCCAACGACATTGACTTGCTGGTAAGGGCTATGTCGATGGGGAAATTGCACCACGCCATGATGGGAACTGCGGCCGTTGCTATCGGCACTGCTGCAGCTATTCCGGGTACAACCGTTAATTTAGCCGCTGGCGGTACAGACCGTACTATGGTTAATTTCGGACATCCGTCAGGCACCTTGCAGGTAGGAGCTGAATGCAAACAGGTGAATGGTCAATGGACAGCCATTAAAGCCATTATGAGTCGTAGTGCCCGAGTGTTAATGGAAGGTCAGGTGCGCATTCCGGGGGAGGTTCTTTAAGTGGAAAAAACCACGCAAGTCAGGTTACTTAAAACTGCCATGATCACCGGCATTACCCTAATTTTATTAGGCCATGTTGTGCTGGCTGTGACTATCGGCAACGATGATATTGATTTTCGTGGTTATATTTTGGGGGCAGCAATGAATGCCGTTGGCATTATCCTGTCGCTGCCCACCAAAATTTACTTAACTCTGGTGCTAATGGAAAAGGAAGAAAAAAGTAATAAAAATACGCATTGGAGCGATATTAATTAGCTTTAACTTCGCAGACCTTAGTCTGTATATCCCCATGGAGTTGCAGGTGTTTCAACTGGCTCTGTTAAGTCAAAATCCACCCGAAACTCTCGACCTTCTCTAACTAAACGGTAAGTAAAGGTTTCATCGTGAATGTACATTTCCCAGATGTTGGTGTTTGACTGCGGGACGCCTAGTTCAATAAATAACTCTTTAGAATAGGCATCAACAGGAAAAGATTGTGCGGTTGCATAGCCCTTGTCAATCGTATGCCCGCCATACATAGTTAATGGGTCATAGTTGCCGTCAGGTTTACGGTGATCGTGTTTTAGGCTAATACCTGAGCCTGTTTGCGTTAATATCCAGGTACGCGAGTGGTTGTCTCCAACATGAAAAGGAATTTCTATTCGCTGCTCACCACACTTACGAACGTGCATCACCAAATCCCCTTCGAACCCTTCTGACTTTGGTGTATCGACTGTTACCTCACCTGCATAAGAATTACCGCAAAGCTTGTTTATAGCAGCAAAAAATTCAGCCTGTACCTGAGTTGAAACTCTGGGAGCGGGTTTAATCACTTGATCCTGAGCGATCGAGCTGTGAGGCACTAGTGCCCCTAAAAGTAGAGTAAGAATGGAAAGCCAGATTTTCATTGTTGTTACCTTTTTGCTTTTATAAGACCAATTTTTTATGCGATTTTCCTGAAACTAAGAGAACAAGGGTGATATTAATTGGCGCCAGAGTCCAGGCTTTTTACTTAAATTCACACGTATTCAGTGCTTAACAAGCAGATCAAGGCAGCCAAATCTCACTGAGTGGGGAATCTGGCTTAAAGTGATAGGCTATTTGAGCCTGCAAAAGTTCCGCGCACGCCAGTGCGTCAGTTAACGCATTATGCGGGGGGTAAAAGGGTAGGTTATAGCGGGTGCGACTGTCCGCCAAACGAATGGATTCCGGTTTTTTACCACGCAGTTTTTGCCATAAGGATAATGGCTTACGGTGGAATCGAGCTTCGATTTCCATTGTATCAATAAGCGGAAACTGGATATTTTCATGCAGACGTTCTTTTATCCCTCGTTGCAGGAAAGGGCGTTCAATGCCGTGGTAATGAACAACCCAGACTTTTCCGGCGACAAGCTCCAGTAGCTCATCAATTATACTTTCTAAATCGGGCGCATGCTCAATTTCGCTATGAGTAATACCATGAATAACGACAGATTCATCTGTAAGACTGCGCCGGGGTTTGACAACCCAGCTTTTTGCTTCCGAAAATAAAATTCGTTCCGTAGTCATAGGAATTGCTGCGATGCTCACGATGCCATCCTGTTCAGGATTTAACCCCGTTGTTTCAAAATCGACGGCAACCATAGGCGTTTTATTAATGGGCGTATCGGGCGAACTGATGCCCTGACTGTAATACCGTTTAAGCGCCTGAGAGTGGCTGAGCTGCTCTAAGGTCTCAAATTGTTTAGGCCAGTCAATGTTCTTAGATTTGCTGTTTTTTTGCTTTTGTTTGTTTTCCGGGGCGAGATAAAGCATCGCTTAGCCTCCCGAGTAGCGGTAACGCAAATATTTTTGTGCGTTACTTAGAATTTGAAAGGCGTCTTTTAGGTTTTTACGCTCAAAATGAGACAAGTCTTCCGGAGCAACGTTATTGTCAGGCACTTCTCCTGCCGAAATGGCTAACGCCTGATGTCGAATTCTCACCATAGCAATCAGTTCCAGAGCATCACGTAAATCTGGCCCGCGACCTTGTGGCAAAATTTGTGACTCAATAATGTCTTCCAGGCGAGTAAAGGAGTTGCGCTGTGATGAACCAATGGCCAAAGCGTGAACACGGATCAAATCTGCAACTGGGCCGGTGCCGCGGCGTTTGGTATTGATGCTATCACGGTGTTTGCCATCTTTTTCCATGACGAAATCTTTAAAAAAGCCTAAAGGCGGAGTTCGGTTTAGCGCATTACGTGCCATAGAGCCTAAAAACTGTTTGTTACCTTTGGCTTTTTTCCGTATCAGTGAATTGAGCTCATCGGCAAATTTTTGCTGACCCCAGACGCCGTCCAAATCGAAAAATATGGAGGAATGCAGCAGTTTTTCGGGTGATGGATTTTCAATCCAGTCGGTAAAGTAGTTTTTCCACACTTTTAACGGTTGGCGCCAGGCATCTGTGGTGGCCATGATGCCGCCAGTACAATAGGTATAGCCGCAGGCATTTAAGCCGTCGGCCACAAAGCCGGCCAACTCTTTAAAGTAGGCATCGTGCTGTTTAGGGTCAAAGTCGTCATGTAAAACCATCGCGTTGTCCTGATCCGTGACAATACTTTGCTCGTCACGCGCCATTGAACCCAGAGCAAGAAAACAATAGGGGACTGGTGGCGGTCCAAATTTTTCTTCACCAAGTTCTAAAAACCGCTGCTTGAACGAACGACCAATAGTGGCCATCGCAGAACCTATCATGCGCGAGTTTGCATCTTCGTTAACCATGCGAACGAAACTAGCGCGGACACTTTCCGCAAGTTCAGCCAGTTCTTCAGTAGAGTTTTGTTTAAAAATACCGCTCACAATAAACAGCGTGCTTTTTGACTCATGTTGCGCCACGTCCGATAAGGCGATAACGCCGACAACTTGACCTTTCTTCAATACCGGCAAATGATGAAGGTTGGTCCGCATCATCATTAATAAGGCTTCGAATACGCGGTTATTGTACTGAATAAATGTCAGGTTTTCGGTCATGATAGAGGAAACAGGGTGGGTGCTTGAGCGGTTTACAGCTAAGACGCGTTTTCGTAGATCTTTATCCGTTATAATACCCACCGGCAAATGCTGTGTCTCATCGAGAATAAGTAATGATGACACTTTTTCTTCTGTCATTTTAGCGGCAGCATCGTGAATACTTGCGTTTAAATCAATAGAAACCGGCTCACGGGTAATGATTGTATCAACCGTAGCAGAAAGCGATTCATTACGATTTTCCTGCTCTTTTACTGCTTGGTTTACGCGCCTGTGACCCTCTACTTCAACTGCATCTGCAAAGCTGTCATATTCATCGAACAAGCGATTAAATAAACTGCCGGGAATAAAGTAGATAAGCGTATCTTCTAATGCTTTGACGGGGTAGCGAACACGACCTTTACGCAGTAAACCTGCTTCACCAAAAAAGCCACCTTCGCTCAACCGATTAAACAGATCACCGTTGCGATTGTAGGTTTCTACTGAACCATGCCTAACGACGTGTAAATTAGAAATTGACTCATTATATTCAAGCAGTTGGGAACCTGCTTTGAAATAGCTGATTTCAGTACTTTTGGCCAGCTCAACAAGTTCCTCTTCAGGCAGTTCATTGAAGGGAGGGAAACGTCGTAAAAAATTAAGAATTTCCAGATGTTCGGCTTCCATAATTGCACCTGTTATAGCAAAAGCGGCGCTTTAGCGCCGCTTTTAAATGGGTAAAGGCGTAACGCGAGTCGCTACTTCGCAGGTTTACCAACTCTTGGTTCGGAACGTAATCCCTGAACTACAGCAAAACAAGCTGCCAACAGGACAAGAGTAAATGGTAAGCCAGCAGAAACGGCCATTGCTTGCAGGGCAACGAGGCCACCGCCAAGTATTAGGGCAATTGCTACTAAGCCTTCGAATGTACACCAGAATATGCGCTGAGGTACTGGAGCCTCAACTTTACCGCCGGCACTGATGGTATCGATAACCAATGAACCAGAGTCAGACGAAGTAACGAAAAATACCATAACCAGAATAATACCCACGAAGGAAGTTATTCCTGTCCATGGCAGGCCATCGAGCATAACAAAGAGTTGCAGTGATAAGTCGACGTTTGCAACTTCTTCAGCTCCTGATAAAAATTGATCTATTGCAGCAGTACCAAATACCGTCATCCAGAATACACAGGCCAAAGAAGGTATTAGCAGTACCGAGATTAAGAATTCACGTACTGTACGACCTCTTGACACGCGTGCAATAAACATCCCAACAAACGGCGACCATGCAATCCACCAAGCCCAATAAAACGATGTCCAGCCTTGTGAATAGTTTAAGTCTTCACGACCAACTGGGTTAGATAGAGCTGGTAAATTAACAATGTAATTGTAGAGGTTTTCCGCGAAGCCGGTCAGGATTGCGACCGTTGGGCCCACGATAATGACGAATAGCATCAAAATAGCTGCCAACGACATATTAACCTGCGACAGTCGCTGCACACCCTTTTCCAGACCCGCAAGAACTGATATCAACGCGATAGCGGTTATTCCGATAACGAGCAGAACCTCGGTGGTATCACCCTCAGCCCAGCCGAATAAGAAGTTCAGTCCGGCTGCAGCCTGAGACGCGCCTAACCCCAACGAGGTTGCAAGACCAAACAAGGTTGCGAGTATCGCTATGATATCGATGACGTGACCTGGCCAGCCCCATACGCGCTCACCCAGAATGGGATAAAAAATAGAGCGAATAGTTAGTGGCAAACCTTTGTTAAATGAAAATAAGGCTAAGCCCAAAGCTAACACCGCGTAGATTGCCCAGGGGTGCAGAGCCCAGTGGAAAATGGTTGCTGCCATGCCGAGCCTAATTGCCGCAGCCTCATCACCACCAGCGCCACCAAGAGGTGCCCAGTCAGTGCGTAGACCGTTAGCCCCGGTTTCGGTTCCAGCCAATGCCGTGCTGAAATGCGTAATAGGTTCAGACACACCGTAAAACATGAGTCCAATACCCATACCAGCGGCAAACAGCATTGAGAACCAGCCCAGATAAGAAAAGTCAGGGCTTGCTTCAGTGCCACCTAAACGAACTTTACCTAATGGTGAAAAGATTAAGAACAAGCAAAGGAGCACAAAAATATTGGCTGCCCCGATAAAGAACCAGTCAAGGTTGGCCGTCAGCCAGTTTTTGGTGCTTGTAAATACGGGCTCGGCCTGATTTTGGAACATTAATGTTATGACGACAAAGGCAACAATGGCTAATCCCGAAATAGCAAATACGCGGTTATGAAAATCAAGGCCGAAAGGCCCTACTTTCATAACAACGTTGTCTTGTCCTACTTGATAATCGGTACTGATTGGATTGACTTCACCGTCAGGAATCATCGGGTCGTTAGCCTGACGCTCGCGCTCGAGGTCTTTGTCCCCGCGGAGCACTTCCTCTTCTTTTTTATTCATTTGCTCTCCCCTGTATAAAGGTAAGTTGTTTTACTCTTTAAATTTAAGCGTTTATTCTTAATTTGCTGATAGAGTATAGAGCGCTACGAAGGTTTCTTAAAGTTAGATCGGTTTTTTACAGTAAAAATAATGAATGAATAACATTAGAAGTTACGGAATGAGTGGGCTGACGTGCTTCTACAAAAGTCAACACGTCAGCTTTTAAGCATTTAGACTGGTAGTTAGAAGCTGGTACCGAACTGTTGCGGCGACAGTATCGACGTTCTGCTCGACTTCATCTCAACCGTATCGTTTTTAACCAATGCTCCTTTATGAAACTTTCGGTCAAGACTGACTATACGATTATGCCAATCTGTTTTCCTCATCTATCTGAGCCCCCTAAAAGACTCCGTTTGTTTTATATTACTGACGCACTTATTGTGTCTAACGAAAAGGGTAATTAATCATGTTTAAGAAAACAGTACCTTTACTTTCTGCTGTAGCGATTGCGATATCGTTTTCAGCCGGAACGGGTGTTGCAAATGCTCAGGAAAACTCATCTTATGAGGTAAATTCTTCAGAGCCTAAGTCGAACGATTTTTGGTGGCCAAATAAGCTCAATTTAGAGCCATTGCGTCAACACAGTCCTGAATCAGACCCTTATGGAGACGATTTTGATTACGCTGAAGCTTTCAGTCAGCTTGACCTTGAGCAGGTTAAAAAAGACATTGAAGAGCTAATGACCTCGGATCAGGACTGGTGGCCAGCTGACTACGGTCATTATGGCCCATTCTTTATTCGTATGGCCTGGCATGGTGCCGGAACCTACCGGGTTCAAGACGGGCGTGGCGGTGCAGCTGGCGCTCAACAACGTTTTGAACCACTAAATAGCTGGCCGGATAATGTCAGTCTGGATAAAGCGCGTCGTTTGTTGTGGCCGGTCAAGCAAAAGTACGGCAGAGATATCTCATGGGCTGATTTGATGGTGCTAACCGGTAACGTTGCGCTTGAGTCTATGGGGTTCGAAACTTTTGGTTTTGCCGGCGGACGTGAAGATGCCTGGGAACCTGATATTGTTTACTGGGGCCCTGAAAAAGAATGGTTAAAGGGTGACGAGCGCTACTCTGGCGACCGTGAACTTGAAAACCCTTTGGCCGCTGTTCAGATGGGTCTGATTTACGTTAACCCCGAAGGACCTAACGGCAAGCCTGATCCGTTACTGGCCGCTAAAGACATCCGTGACACATTTGGCCGCATGGCAATGAACGACGAAGAAACCGTTGCTCTTATTGCCGGGGGACACACCTTTGGTAAAGCACATGGTGCGCACAAGCCTGAAGAGTGCTTAGGTGCGGAACCAGCTGCTGCAGGTGTTGAAGAGCAAGGTCTTGGCTGGAAAAACAAATGCGGTAAAGGCAACGCCGAAGATACCATCACCAGTGGTTTAGAAGGTGCATGGTCAGTGAACCCGACAGCCTGGACAACTCAGTACCTGGATAATCTGTTTGGTTTTGAATGGGAACAAACGAAGAGTCCAGCTGGTGCGATTCAGTGGATCCCTGTTGACGGTCAGGCATCTGAGCTGGTTCCTGATGCACACGTTGAAGGCAAGCGTCACGCACCTATTATGTTTACGACGGATCTTTCGCTAAAAGAAGATCCTGAGTATCGCAAAATTGCTAAACGCTTCCATGAAGACCCTAAAGAGTTTGAACTGGCGTTCGCAAAAGCCTGGTTCAAGCTGACGCACCGCGATATGGGTCCTAAACAGCGTTATCTTGGCGATATGGCTCCGCAGGAAGATCTGCTATGGCAAGATCCAATTCCTGAAGTCGATTTTGAACTGATTAACGAGAATGACGTCGAGCAGCTTAAGGTTGCAATTCTGAATTCAGGTCTTAGCGTGCCTCAGTTAGTTCGTACTGCCTGGGCTTCGGCATCAAGCTTCCGCGGTACTGACATGCGTGGCGGTGCTAATGGCGCTCGTATTGCATTAGAGCCTCAGGTGAACTGGGAAGCGAACAACCCGGCTGAGCTTAAGAAGGCACTGGATACGCTGAAAGACGTTCAGGAAGACTTTAATGATGAGCTGTCTGGCGACAAGCACGTGTCTTTGGCTGATGTTATCGTTTTAGGCGGCGCTGCGGCTATTGAGAAAGCGGCGAAAGATGCCGGTTACGATGTGACGGTGCCTTTTGAGCCGGGTCGTACTGAGGCCTCTCAGGAAATGACGGACGTTAACTCGTTCTCGTTCCTTGAGCCTAAAGCTGACGCATTCCGCAACTACTATGCTGAAGGCAACCGTGTTTCACCAGCTCAGCATATGGTAGATAAAGCTGACCAGCTAACCTTAACGGTACCGGAAATGACGGTATTAGTGGGTGGCTTACGTTCGCTGGACGCTAATTATAACGACAGTGATCATGGTGTTTTCACAGACCAGCCGGGGACGTTGAATAATGACTTTTTCGTTAACCTGCTAAGCATGGAAAACGAATGGAAAAAGTCATCGGACAACGAAGCGATATACGAAGGCTTTGATCGTAAAACTGGAGAACAGAAATATACTGCAACGACGGTTGATCTGATTTTCGGTTCAAACTCTGAATTGCGTGCTGTTGCAGAAGTTTATGCAATGAGTGATGCAGACGAGAAGTTCGTTAATGATTTTGTTCAGGCATGGACGAAAGTCATGCAGTTAGACCGCTTTGATCTGAAATAATATTTAAGTGTGTGAGCGGTGGTATTCTCTTCAGAACGAAGAGAGTATCACCGCTTTTTATCTTGTCACTTAAGCGTGCAGGCTGAGGCACCACAAATTAAAGTATTTTTGCCCGAAACTTCTTACCTTTTATTTTATTGTTATTAATAAGCCCTAGAGCGTGCTTAGCCAAACGGGAATTTACGGCAACAAAACCAAAGGTGCTTTCCAGCTTTATCTTTCCAATGTCGTCAGCACTTAAAACCTTGTCCTTTGTTAGCGCGCCAACAATGTCACCCGGTCTCAACTTGTCCTTTTTTCCGCCACTGACTTGTATGGTGGACATAGTAGCTTTTAACGGTGTGTTGTTAGACAGCGCTGGCGCAGGCTGTACTTGAATAGGTTCGGCAAACGTATCCTCAAGCAAACGCATTTTGTAATCATCTTTTTCGGCAATTAGGGTTATTGCGACGCCTTCTTTGCCCGCGCGGCCAGTACGACCTATGCGGTGAGTATGGGTGTCTAAATCATGAGCCATATTAACGCTAATCACTAAATCAAGTTCGGCGATATCTAAGCCGCGAGAGGCCACGTCAGTCGCAATAAGCACCCGGGCACTGCCATTACTAAATTGTATAATGGCCTGATCGCGATCTTTCTGTTCGAGCTCACCATGCAGAGCCAACACGCTGAACTTATTGGCCCGAAGTGTGTTAAAAATATCTTTTACTTCGTTTTTGGTATTGCAGAAAACCAGACAGTTTTCGGGTTGATGCTCGCCCAATAAATTCATTACCAGCTGTGCGCTGTCTTCATTATTCATGGCATAAAAGAGCTGTTCAATTTGTGGCTTTGCTTGCTCTTGAATGGCCTCAATATTGCTTGCCTTAGTTGTCACTTGTTCTGCTAAGGCGGCGATATTTTTAGGGTAGGTGGCACTGAATAATAGTGTCTGTCGCGCCTTTGGAATGTGCTTAACGATAGCACTCAGGCTGTCCTGAAACCCCATTTCTAACATTCGGTCGGCCTCATCAAGAACCAGAGTTGTCAACATGGACAAATCGACATTGCGCTGCTCAAGATGATCAAGCACCCGGCCGGGTGTGCCAACCAACACATGAGCGCCATGCTCAAGTGAGTTAGTCTGAATACGTGATGGCTCGCCACCACACAAGGTCAGTATTTTTATATTAAGCATTGATTTAGCCAGCTTACGGACCTCGTCAGCAACCTGATGAGCGAGTTCACGAGTAGGGCACAATACCAACGCCTGTGGCGAAAAGCTTTTTGCATCCAGCTTTGCCAGCAAAGTCAGCGCAAAAGCGGTGGTTTTTCCGGAGCCGGTATCCGCGCGAACAACGGCATCGGTGTTATTTAAAATAACCGGCAAGCTTAAGGACTGCACCGGTGTCATATGTTGGTAACCAATTTCATCAAGCCGTGTCAGTAACGCTGACGGCAGGTTCAATTGGTTAAAATGAATGAATTCAGGTGAATTCTCAGGGGTGTTTTTATCGCTAATTATGGGCATTAAAGGCGGCCATTTTCTGTGTCAGGTTTCTGTGGTTATTGTAACAGGGTTCTGGGCAAATATACTGAGGTAATCTGTGCAAAAACCTCAGTGTTTGCTGGAGTAAACCCCTAAAGCTGTTACGGTAGTCAATATTATCAGCATTCCGAGTACCTGCGTATAAGCCAGTACCTCACCTAAAATAATGACTCCGAATAGCGCTGCCGTAACGGGCTCTATTGTTGCTACTATGGAGGCCAGCGCTGGCAGGGTTCTTCTCAGTCCAATAATATAAAGAATAAAGGATGCACCGCCACCCAGCACTCCGAGAATAGCAAAGAGCGGCCAGTCAGTGGAGTCCAGAACTCTTCCGGCTTCCTCTATATCAATTAACGTGCCCAGAACCAGAGTCAGGGTAGAAAATGCGATTGCAAGAACGGCCTGAGGGCTACCTTGCCTGGCTGCGTATTTAAAACCAAAAATAAAAAGCGCCAGTGACATACCCGAAAGAAGCCCGGCTATAACGCCTATAGGAGTAATACCACCGCTGTCGACTTGATATACACGGGTGAGTAAAACGACACCAGCCATTACCAGCAGTATTGCGGCGCATTTGCTTAGCGTGGGACGTTCAATTTTAACAGCGAAAGAAATTAGGTAAACAAATATGGGAGCGCAATACATAAGGGTTGCCGCAACCGCAACGCTGCTCTCGGAAATACTGAAGAAATAGAAAGCGAAATTTCCCGAGACTCCAAGCCCTGCGATGATAGACCAGAACCATAACTTACTGTTAGTCAGCCCACTATTGCCAGGTCTTAAAACCAACCACATCAGCACAAATATAAGCCCGACAGCACCCCGGCAAAAAGATACTAAAACGGCATTCCAGCCGTCGTTGATGAGAATGCCCGCTATTCCGCCGGACAGTCCCCAGAAAAGCGCCGCTGACGCCACCAGTATAATGCCTGAATTCGTCATGCTTCGGTCAACTTCTATTGAAATATTGAATAAGCCTAAAGTATTGAATTTAGAAGATAAGAAGGAGAATTTCAATTTTCAAATAGTGCTAGTTAGAAAATGGATGAGAAGAGAGACATCAGAATTAGAAGCCTGTTATTCAAGTGAAATTCTGATAAGTTAAAGTCCAAATATAAAGCAAAAGGAGCTTGCCATGTCTTCACAGGGGTCACGTCAAACATTGGTACGGCAGTGGGAGTTACTGAAGCTGCTGCCGACAAGACCACCGGGAATGACAGCCAAAGACATTTGTCAGCAGCTTAACGACGAAGGTTTTGAAGTTTCAAAGCGGCAGGTTGAACGCGACTTAGACCAGTTGTCGCAGTCATTCGCGCTAGAGTGCAACGACAAGGGCAAACCCTACGGCTGGCATTGGATGGAAGGGGCTGGTGCCGATATGCCGGCAATTTCAGCCGCCGAAGCACTGTCGCTGACCATGGTTGAGAAAGTCTTAAAGCCATTAGTGCCTAATACGGTGCTTAAATCAATCGCTCCGCGCTTAAACCAGGCAAAAGATAAACTCACCAAACTGCACCAGGGCGCGTCGTTGGGCAGTTGGCAGAACAAAGTGGCTTATGTTCCGGCCACCTTGCAGCAGCAAGCCCCCGGAATTAACGACGACGTATTAAGCAACGTACAGTTGGCGTTGCTGCATAACCAGTGTGTAGACGTGAGTTATCAGCCCGGCTCACAGCCCGACACAGTAAAAGAGTACACCTTACACCCGCTTGCTATAGTACAACGTGGCGTTAGCACCTATTTAGTGGCCTGTGTTGACCCTTACGACGACCCGCTATTGTTTGTACTTCACCGCATACATGAGGCCGTACCTCGGGAAGATAAACACGCCAAAACGCCTGAAAACTTCACCTTAAAGCGTTATTTAGAGAAGGGCGCTTTGCAGTTTTCCGACGGCAACACGCTAAAACTGAAAGCCCGCATTAACGACAACCTGGCCATGCATTTAACGGAAACACCACTTAGTGAAGACCAGCAAATAACGCCCGGCGGCGAAACTAACCTACTGACGGTAACCGTTATCGACTCCTGGCAACTGCACTGGTGGGTGAAGTCTATGGGCGCACAAATACACGTATTAGAGCCTGAAACATTGCGCAAAAGTGTTGTTAAAGAGCTGCAAGAAACTCTAAAACTCTACGGACGTTAATATGCAAAATCCCTCTTCTGGAAGATTAGAGCTGTCGGGCTGTAAGCTCTATTTATAATTAAGTCCCCTTTACAGCTTTGCAAAAACCAAGCACATTATGGGTCATGAAATACTACAATAAAAACATCACCTACTACTCCAAAAACGCCGAAACCCTGGCGGACAACTACAACAGCGTACCTGTTGAGTCGGTGCACAAAGATTGGCTCGATCAATTACCAAAAGAGGGCATGGTGCTGGATGTCGGTGCCGGTTCGGGGCGTGATGCGAGGTTTATGGCCGCTAAAGGCTTAAATGTGGTAGCAGTAGAGCCTGCCGAGGGTATTCGTGAAGTCGCGCAAGGCTATACTGTGGGTAAACCCGTGCATTGGCTTAACGACAGTCTGCCCGATCTCAGTCAGGTGTTTGCACTACAAAGCAAATTCGACCTTATTCTACTGAGCGCCGTGTGGATGCACATTCCGGCGTCCCAGCGTGAACGCAGCCTGCGTAAGTTAAGCTCTCTGTTAAAACCCAACGGGAAATTGGTGATTTCGCTGCGTCACGGTGCCTGCCATGACGATCGCACCATGTACGAAGTTTCTGCCGACGAACTGGCGCAGTTAGCCAGTCGTTTTGGTTTAACCTATCAGTTAATGACACCCGAACAACAAAGCGACAAGCTTGGCCGTGGCGATGTCAGCTGGCAAACCGTACTGCTCACGCTCCCCGATGATGGCACCGGCGCCTTTCCGCTGCTGCGCAACATCGTCGTTAATGACAAAAAGACCTCGACTTACAAAATTGCGCTTCTAAGAAGCTTACTGCGCATCGCCGAAGGGCATCCCGGCGCGGTATTGGACCAAACCGAGGATCACGTCGCACTACCCATGGGACTGGTGGCGCTGTATTGGTTAAAGCTCTATAAACCTTTAATTGACCAATACGGCATGCACCAAAACAACAACACCTCGGCGGGGCTGGCCTTCGTGCAACCGCGAGGGTGGGGGTTATTGCAACATACCACCGCGGCCGATTACGCTATTGGCGCACACTACAGCGGCGCAGAGCAGGCGTTACCGCTTTATCAGACACTGAAAGACATCGCCGCTACCATTAAAAAGAACCCGGCCACTTACACTACCTTGCCCGGTAGCAATACCGCCGTGTTTGAGGTTGAGCTGAATCGTACCAACAAGCCAACAAACGGTCTGACCCTGGATCTGCCGTTTTTAGCCTCGCTCGGGTCTTTTTACGTGCCTAAACACATCTGGGATTCGTTGACGCGCTTTAGCGTGTGGATAGAACCGGCGCTGGTGAACGAGTGGGCGGCGCTGATGCACAGTTACGACGTCAATAGGCAGCAATTTACCCGCAACAATTATTTAGATGCCCTGGACTGGAAAGACGATACCCGCAGCACCAACCGTGTGCGCCATCGGGTTAACGAACTGCTTGCCAGCGATGACGTCGCCTGTTGCTGGTCCGGCAAACATATCAAACCCAGCGATTACGCGGTGGATCATGCCTTCCCGTTTGCCCGCTGGCCCAATAACGATTTATGGAATTTACTACCCACCCGCAGCGCCGTAAACGCTAATAAATCTGACCGCCTGCCAAGCAGCGACAAGCTCATAGCCTCGCGCCAACTGATAACGCATTGGTGGCAACAAGGCTGGCATAACAACCATCGCGAGTTTTTCACCCAGGCCAACTTGGCATTACCCAACCTACACCACAACAACCAAAGCTTTGACGACGTATTCGAAGCCTTTGCGCTGCAACGCGACCGCATTAAAGATATCCAGCAGTTGGCGGAGTGGGGGTAGTTTATAAAAAGCCCGCAACAGCTGCGGGCTATTTGTTTTACGAGGGCACTAACTTAAAACGCGTAGCGGAATGACGCGCTTAAGGTGTCGATGTCCAAATCAGCGTCGCTGGGGCGGTACATTTCGTAACCCACACCGACCGAGATATTGTCAGTGAAGTAGTAAAATGCGTTGACCTGGGCACGCACAATGTCTTCGCTATCGATATTGACGTAGTCCACCTTGCCACCTAACTCGAATGACGACGTTAACATCGAACGGACGCCAACGCCCAGGCCAAAGCCGGTTTCACCGTCAGAGGCAGAAATACCGCCGCCGGAACCGGATACTTCCAGTCGCTCCACCGATACCGTTGCAAACATATCGGTGTTATCAGACACGCTTTCGTAAAAGCCGGCACCGGCACTGAGCATGTCTAAATCGGCACTGGCACCATTGGCATCTTCCGATACCGCTTTGTAATCGCCAAACAGCATCCAGTTATCGCTAAGCGCAACCGAGCCATTCAAGCCAAAGCCGTCGAACGACGCTTCGCCAATATTTACATCTATATCAGTATCAAGATACGACACGTCGACCTTGTTCCAGTTGGGCGACTGCGCCATCGCCGCCCCCGAAGCGGTAATTAACGCCAACGCTAAGATTGATTTTTTCATGGGTATCTCCTTATTAAGCAAATATCACCATCATGGTGAATCCGTGCAGTAAAACCTTTGGGTGCGTCATTTTGGGTCGCAGTTAAATTATTTGTTTGCGACGTAAAATGACGTAGCCATCATTTAATCTATCAAAAATGGACATCACAGCGGATGTGAGAGAGCAGGGATGCTACCAAAAATATTCTTTCAAATATATAAAAGCGCATAGTATGCTGTAGCCATGGACGATTCATTACACGCCACTATGCAACATCAGGACGATAAGCCTATTTCGGCCAACACTTTGCTTGAGCAGATTAAAGCCGGCTCTGAGCGCTGGCTGATGCCATGGCACAAAGGGTTAGAAGCGCCGGTAAACCCGGTAACCGGCAATCTGTTTAAAGGTCGAAACGCGGATCTATTGTGGAAGGCGGCCATTCAGCAAGGCGTCAGTCACAATCAATGGGCAACTTTAAAGCAGTGGTCAAGGCTAAACATGACATCGGCCAGCGATCTATCTACCGTGCCAGCCGAATTAATGTCTAAGTTTAACTCGGCATTTTATGCCGATCCCGTTGATGCCGTCTATAACGCGCTAGGGGTTAGTCAGTAGGGAGTTGTAAATGTGTAGCGCTGGATTTCATATTTGAGCATAAGCCAGACAGGTTATTAGAGATTGGTAAAGTATTTAGTCAACGTGCAGAAGCTCGAGGTTACGTTTTGGGCTCCAAAGGCAAGGGCTTTACCCTATTCTTAACCAAAGAGCTAGATTCGGTAGTGCCTCGTGAGAGTGATGGTGGCTGGCCAAATAGAGAATCATTTTTGTATGAGTTTGATTACCGAAATAAAAAAATTTCCTTCCGCGCAACTGTAGCGCCGGGAGAGCAACAGCTAAGACAACGGATTATGGATATATTATCTCGGGTTGATGGTGTGAAAAAGCCAAACAGCAAAAGTTGGTGGGCTGTTTATAGTCACAGCTTTAACTACGAGCTAACCAGCGAAAAGTTTTTCGATGAGGAAAAGCTTGTCGAGGTAATTGATAAAGTACTGGACGCTGTCGAACCTATTATAGAAAAAACATCAGTGTGTTTGGTTGATGGTTTGAAGAACGATGTTGATATTGTTGATTACTGAGAGCTTAATTTTTCTTAGGTAAGGGATAGAGGCATTGGCTGTAAGCTTGTGAGAACTATTGCCGGAAGCTTTCGGCTACTGGCGATAAGTCTAAATTTTGGGGATTGAGCCATTGCTACCTCTTGCTGTATGTTAATAATTAATCTTAGATTAGCGATTCGCTGCGACATCTGACGTCGCATAATAACTTTACTATTTTGCAAGGAGCGCACTGATGACACCTCAAGAACTCGCACAATTTTGCCGTGAACAACTTGGCGTAGAAGCCGAGCGTTCGGGTGGTATTTTTTATAGCAAACCGGAGTTACTCAAACGTGGCGATGTCTATTTAATGGGGTACAACCCAGGCGGTGATAGTGGGCCTCCCATTAGTGAAGAATTAGACAATCACTTTGCAAAGAGTGTTAGCGGTTATGAGCAGACCTGGCAGCATCGCAGTGGCACTAACGATGATGGAACGCTGGGTCATCGTGATGTTGAGCGTTTGACGCGTTATCAGCGGGGGCTTAAGGAATTTACTGCGCTTCTGGGTTATCAACCGGGACAGGTTTTTATGACCAACTTGATATTTTTTCAGAGTCATGACGGGAAGGACGTTAAATACAAGCAGGATAGCGAGACATGTTGGCCCATTCACGAAAAGATGCTGAGTATTGTTAAACCAAAAATTATTGTTGCCGTGGGTAATGGTAATGCCGGTTCAGCGTATACTAAATTACTGCAGCAAAAACGGCATACGATTGAACCTTCATCAAAGGTTGTTAAAGAAGCTAATCATGGCAAATACCGGTTAAAAGGGTTTCGATTTTCAGAGGACAACCGTGATGTCATGGTGTTGGGCTTGCCACACTTCAGTTACTACAATGTTAAGCCAAACCAAGACTTGTTAAAACAGTTTATCAACGACCTTGCGCGCTAGGCGCAAGGTCAGCATTTTTTAATTCTGATTACGCTGAGAGAGTAGCATCGACACCCCGCAACACATATGAAAAAGCATTATTAGATTAATCCTCTAATAACTGAGCAATAGCTTCCATGTCCGTTGTGTAATGTAAATCGCTTTTCCAGTCAGCTTGGTGCGGTGTGAAGCCAAAGTATTCGGCTATAGCGCTTTTAACTTCTTTGCTTATTAGCGCTTTATCCAAATAAACGATAAAGCGCTGCTTGCGCAATTGATACAGCACACGGCCACGAGGTATGTCCTGATAGTCGTAGTGAGCCAGTATCGGGCTACTGTCTGTAAAATTACCGTACTTTTCCCAAACAGCAACGTGAGTCGCGTCAGAGTCTAGCAGCCCGGGTAAGGACTGCTGCGCCTCAGATAGTTGAGTCTTTTCACCCAGTACTTCTCCGTCAAAAAACCAAAACACACCAATTTTAGACATAACCTCTCCTTTAGAAGGTGGCATTAGCAAACTTTAGCCAGAAAGCCCATGGCATTTTCGCCTCGGTGTGACAACATTCGAGTCAACTCATGAGTTTCACCATTTAACCGACATTTCCTCATTGCCTGAATAAGCTGTTGTGGTGTTGCTGTACAGTGCTCTTCAATGTGTGGAATATCAAAGCGACGTTCTTTCGCCCATTTGCTTGAAAAGTGCCGAATAGCAGAGGCAGCCCAGGGTTTTAAAGCTAACTTATAATCAAGTGCGCTTTCTATTATCGGGTAGTCCTGAAGTATGCGTTCATTACTTACCGTTATAACTAACGGTGGCCGGAACTCGCGAATTTTGTTGGCAATAATATGAACAATACTTTCCGGATCGGGTATGACTCGTTGTATGGCAGTTAAAACCTGATCAATTTTATCAATAGCCAGCAGACTGTTATTTTGCGTGGCTTTATCGAATACTTGCATAAGCTTGTTTTCAAGGAATACAGGGTCTGGATGTATGAATGCTGAAGAATCGAAAAAATGCATGCTACCGTTACAGTCATAGCAGAGGTATCGAGCTAACGCGGTTTTACCCGAGCCCGTTACTCCGCTAATAAGTAAACGAATGCTGTCCCCTTGAGTGCAAAATTCTTCAATGCGTTGCTTGGATAAATCACATTCTATTGGGGTATGTGAAAAGTCAAACTGGCCGAGTTCTTCACTGTAAAGATAGGGCAAGTCCGGGTAGTTAAGCCTAATGATTTGATCGATGGACAGGTTACTGCCCGTTAACCGGTCAGTCAGCTGTTGCATCTGAGCGATGGAAGCAGGAGTTTTTACCCGAAAAGCGGCTAGATTCTTTAGGGTCTGCAGGCTTGTGCTCTTATTTGTAAAAGCTTGCTGTAATAATTTAACGGCCGTTGAAAAATTGACCTCGGGCATTTCCAGTACATAGTCAAAACGGCGTAGAAATGCCGAGTCGAAATAATGCGTTTCGTTGCATATCCAGTAAGAGGTTGTTTCACGCTGTTCCAATAGTTGGTTGATCCAGCCCTTGCGCTTTTCCTGGGTTTTCTTTTCGACTAAAACGTCTTCCACTTCATCAAATAGAATGTGGTTTCGCGATGAACCACTCAACAAGGAGCTCATGCGAGAAAACCGTGACAGACGATAAGTATTGGTATTGTCATATTCATCGTCATCAATGACTGGAACATCAAACAGGCAAGCACCTGCATACTGCGCTAAAGCCTTTGCTAATTCCGTTTTGCCAGTACCAGGGGGGCCAACAAATAAAATACTCATTGGCTTTGTGTTACCTAATGCTGCCTGTTTTACACAGTTCTTTAATAAGGTCAGTTGATTCCCTAAATACTCAAAATCGTTTAATTCCAACTTTGAACTGGAGCAGGGAGTTAGGAAGCCAGACAAGATATCGTCGTTAACCGACTGGCACTGGCTAATACTGTCGACGACAAAGGAAACCATTCTGAATCGATCACTGACTGAGCGAACATACGTATCTGGCGACCCTGCTAGGTACATTTTTACAATTGTTGAGTCGTCTTTTGTTAGCTCTTTGATGGTCTTTGGACTAACTCCAATTAACTTACTAATAATGTCTAGCTCAGCTTGTTTAGAAAACTCATGGTAAATGAAGTTAAGTATTAGCTCCATAATTTGTGAGGCACTGAATAAATAAGAAAACGCAACGCAGCGATACTCCTCATCAGAAAGGTTTAATTGTCGCTGGAGTGCCCTAACGCCAGTTACTTCCGGAACGCGAATTCGCCAGTCAGTATTGCTTTTACTAAACTCAATTATTTTTTCAACGGTGTTGGCAGGCAACTCATAAAGGCTTACTGCATCCTCAACTTTTTCAATTAAGCCTGAACGTCGATTTTCGTTACCGGCTAAGCTATGACACCGAGCGATTATGAAAAAGCTCAGCGGAGCCCAAAAGAACTCAAAAGGGTGATCTTCATTTTGCCCAAAAGAAATGGGCAGCTTTGGTAATGCAGGAGTCGAATTAGTTAATTTTGTCATAAACGCCTCGTTTTTAGTCGGTGAGGCTATATTAGTGTTACATTGCGTCATATCATGTCGCAAGTAAGCATGTGCGCATGGTATCGACGTTATGGCGTAGGTGAAAACAATGTCTCATAACGCAATGTTACATGTTCGGGTTGATGAAAAGTTACAAAGGAAGGCGGCTTGCCAAAAGTAGACCATGAGAGCGTTATGGAGATACTAGAAAAGTGGTGCGTCCGAGTAGACTCGAACTACCGACCTCTGCCATGTCAAGGCAGCGCTCTAACCAACTGAGCTACGGACGCACTTTATGGGGAATGTCGTTAACGACGGGCGGTATATTAGTGATTTGCGCTCACAGGTGCAAGCGATTTTTTACTAAATGCATTTGTTTGTCGAAATTCTATTCATCTTTAAAAGACTATGCTTAGTTTCTTAAGAAGGCTTTTGCTAGAATGTTTGGTGAACTCTGCTCTTAATAACTGAAAAGAGGTAGTAAAATGTTTACTGTTTTGCGAGTAATACGGGCGTTTGCCGGGCTTCTTTTCCTGGCCGGAATAGTGGGTATCGTTGTGCAGCTTGGGTTTAACATTCTGAATGTTGATATTCTGATGCGTTCATCGGTCATCGTTATTATGGTCGGTACATTGTTTGCGGCTTTTTGGCTGTGGGTCTTTCTTGGCTTGCGTTACGTTATTAATGAAATTCATGAAAAAGAACAAGGTAAACCACACCCCAGCCTGACTAAGAAGTGGCATTTGTAAGCGAAAAATAATTACGAATAAGTTGAGCCAGACTCTAATCAATTCCGGGTGTAAAGTCACAGGCGCTGTAGAACTTTTGCCATGGACGGACAAAATGCACTGACGCATCGGTGAGCTTTTTACTGAGCGATCCCAGTTCTGCAATGTAGCTTTTTAGCGCCGGTTGAGGTGCTATACCTTTCAGGTTATCCAAAAGCATCAGTAAGCGCTGATGTTGTTCAATCATTGCGGCTATATCGCCTTGCATTTCTTCGAGATAGATGGCGTTAAAAGCGTCTTTGAGCGCTAATGCGGCATTTGGGATATTCCCATTTTGACAATAAACTGACTCGGGAACTTCAGGTAGCAATTCGGTCATTCTCTCCAGTTTATAAGAGTAATCCAACATCGTACGGAATAAATCGGGAAGGTAGCTACTGCTCTCTAGACGACCGAGCATTTTTATCAGTTCATCGGGGGCGTCGGCTTCTTTTGTGTAATTCCAGCGCTCTAGTATGCGGGTAAAGCGCTCCAGCGCATTCACAGCGTAATTGTATTCTGTTACATGTATTTTGGGTAAAGGGTTATTACCTACAGAAAGGGCTTTTCTCAACCCATCGTCACGGGCAAAAGCGTTTGCCAGGCTGTTTTGCAGTTGCGATTCTTTATGCGCCAACGCCTCTTTCAATTTGTCTTTAAAATTGGCCGAATCAGGATGCTCAATGCATTTCTTCAGTGCCTGAATCATGGTGAGATCAGCATGGTAGCGGCTAAATCCATCTTTTAGTCTTCCCAGTGAACTGTTGTTTTCAGCTATTAGCTGGCCTAACTGACAATGGTTAAGCCGAAGGCTCTCCAGCAAGCCCATGCTTGTCCGTTCAATATTTCGGGTTAGCGCGCGTTTTGCCGGATACTGGAGTTGAGGTTTAGGAGCTTCTATTGAGTTATTGGGGAGCTTGAGTGTGCTCTGGACGCGGCTATGCAGTTCATCCGCGTATTCCGTCAGACCCGGGTCATCCGAGCAGGCTGATAATCCAAAGGCGACGAACGCATAGCCAAAAGAGCGGAAAATCAGTACACTTCGCTTCATTGTATTATTCCTTGCAATAAGGTTCTTATCGATGTTTACCGGTATTGTTCAAACCCAAGCTACGATATTTTCAGTCTCTGACCAAGTAGTTTCTGATCACAAGACATTTCGACACCTGGTTGTTAAAACTGAACCTCAATTTCTGGAAAACCTGGCGATTGGTGCAAGTATTGCCATAAATGGTTGCTGTTTAACGGTGGTCGAATTCAGCGATACTCAAGTGCACTTTGACGTCATAGATGAAACTCTGCGGCTAACCAATTTGGGGTTGTTAGGTGAAGGGAATAAGGTCAACTTCGAAAGGTCACTAAAAGTAGGCGATGAAATTGGCGGGCATGCAGTTTCAGGTCATATTCACTGCCAGGGCAAAGTGACTAAAATTGACACGTCTGATAATAACGTTGCTATGTGGATAAAGCTACCAGAGAGTTACACACCGTATTTGTTTGCCAAAGGGTTTATTGCGGTTAATGGTGCCAGTTTGACGGTAGGTCAGGTGGAGGAAAATTGTTTTAGTCTGCATTTAATTCCCGAAACTTTGCGCCTGACCAATTTGGAATCAACGGAGGTGGGTGACAGTCTGAACATTGAACTTGATCAGCAAACTATCACCATTGTTGAAACCGTTGAGCGTGTACTGGCCAAACGTCAGTAAAACTGCTCATCGTTACCATCTACTTTCACCCGTGCCTGCTGGTTAACTTCATCAACGTGTAACTGAACATGAATGAGGTCTCCGCAGGCAGCACATTCTTCCTGATAATCCTGATTTCCCTCCGAGGTATCAATTTCTAAAAAGGTATTGTGCCCACAGTGCGGGCACTTCACCGGCACACTTTGTAAGTTTTCTTCGTTCATTGGTAACTCCTTTGCCAGGATGCCAGAGTTTATTCGCGCATCCCCAACGAAATAAGGTTCTGCTTCTTACTATAGAAATAAAATACCGATTCCGCCCAATGAGATTAAAGCTCCGGCTATAGAGCGCGGGGTAATTCGTTGTTTTTTCAGTAAAGAAATCGGTATCAAAAAAAGTGGCGCAGTTGATAATAAAGTCTGGGTAAGACCCGGGTTGATGTTGGCGATAGAGATTTGCTGTAACCAAATAGCAAGAAAAGTACCGAATAAAATGGCGCCGAGCAGAGGCAAAGGGTTGATAGAACGAATTTGTTTTATGATTGCGCTATACGCACCTCGCTTTGAAACCCCGACAATTATGGCCAGCAATAAAGACCCGGCGGCAAGACGCACAAATGCTGCATCTATAGCGTTTACGCCAGATTGCATTAGTACCGCAAACGCCATGACTAAGCCGGTTGCCTGACAAAATGCCGCGCCGCAACCCATGAATATACCGGATAATGAAAGCGCAGGCTGTTTGTCCGGCGCTTTTTCAGTAACAACCCATAGAACGCCGCTTAAGGTTATGACCGCACCGGTAATTTCAATGGTTGATAAACCGTCGTTTAAAAACACCCAAGCCATGAATGCAGCCAGTGGTGGTGCCAGATATTCCAACAACATTGCGTGCCAGGGCCCTAAACGCCGCAAGGCAGTAAAATGAAAGCTGTCGCCAATGGTAATACCGATAATGCCGCTTAGGGCGAGTAACCAAAGGCCTGAGCTTAGCTCTAATGAGTTACCCAGCAACAAACTCATGATCAAAAGCAGGGGAGTGGCAACAACGCCTTTAACTAAGTTCATTTGTATGGGCGAGAAGTGGCTACCGGCGCGGTGATACAGTACGGTAGCGACAGCCCAAAAGCTGGCAGCTAGTAAAGCGGCGAGTTGTCCGGTTAACTCTCCAGTAATGTCTGATGTCAAAGCAGGCTCGGCGGTTGCTCAAATGTAAGCGGTCGATTATAGTAGCCTCTCGCGTTCGATGGTACCGAACGCAAAAATTTCGTAGGTTTTTCTATAAAGCAGATAAAACCAAAATAGAGCACGTGGCACTTGGTAGGTGTCACCACTGGTTGGAAAGGAAGTTTCATGCCTGTAATTACTCTCCCTGACGGAAGTCAACGCGAATTCGATAAACCTGTAAGCATTATGGAAGTTGCCGCCGATATCGGTGCTGGCCTTGCGAAAGCAACAGTTGCTGGCCGTATTGACGGTGAGCTGGTTGATGCCTGTGAGCTCATTGAACAAGACGCCCGCATTGAAATTGTTACCCCAAAAGATGACGACGGTGTACACATTATTCGTCACTCTTGTGCTCACTTAATGGGGCATGCGGTTAAACAGATGTGGCCAGACGCCAAAATGGCAATAGGCCCAGTCATCGACAACGGTTTTTACTACGACATTGACGTTGATCACACTTTCACTCAAGAAGATCTGGAGAAGATTGAAAAGCGGATGAAAGAACTGGCTAAAACGGAATATACCGTTATAAAGAAAAAAGCCAGCTGGAAAGAGGCCCGTGAAACTTTCGTAGAACGCCATGAACCCTACAAAATAGAAATCCTTGACGAAGACATTCCGACTGATGCAACGCCAGGGCTCTATCACCACGAAGAATACATCGACATGTGTCGTGGTCCGCATGTACCCAACATGAAGTTTTGCCAGCATTTTAAAATTATGAAAATGGCTGGTGCGTACTGGCGTGGTGATTCTGACAACAAAATGCTGCAGCGTATATACGGTACGGCCTGGGCAGATAAGAAACAGTTAAAAGCTTATTTGCAGCGTTTAGAAGAAGCGGAAAAACGCGATCACCGTAAAATTGCTAAAGCTCAGGATTTGTTCCACTGGCAGGAAGAAGCGCCGGGTATGGTGTTTTGGCACCACAATGGCTGGACTATTTTCCGTGAGTTAGAAACTTACATTCGTGAAAAAATGCGCGAATACGAATATCAGGAAGTCAAAGGTCCAATGATGATGGACCGGGTGCTGTGGGAGAAGTCAGGTCATTGGGAGAAATTCTCTGATTTGATGTTTACCACGTCATCGGAAAACCGGGAATATGCGGTTAAGCCAATGAACTGTCCGGGACACGTTCAAATTTTCAATCAGGGCTTAAAGTCTTATCGCGACTTGCCGTTGCGTATGGCTGAATTTGGCAGTTGTCACCGTAATGAACCTTCAGGTGCCTTGCATGGCCTAATGCGTGTTCGAGGTTTCACACAAGACGATGCGCACATCTTTTGTACCGAGGAGCAGGTACAGGAAGAAGTCGCGGGTTGTATCAGAATGGTATACGAAACTTACAAAACCTTTGGTTTCGAGAACATCGATGTGAAGCTTTCAACCCGTCCTGAGAAGCGCTTAGGCGACGATGCGACATGGGATCGCTCGGAGACAGCTCTCGCAGAGGCTTTGAAAAAGAATGACATCGATTTTTCTTATTTACCGGGTGAAGGTGCCTTTTATGGCCCGAAAATAGAATTTACTTTGTTCGATTGTCTGGGCAGAGCGTGGCAATGTGGTACAATACAGCTTGATTTTGCGTTGCCAGGGCGTTTAGGTGCCACTTATGTGGGTGAAGATAACGAGCGACATACGCCAGTTATGATTCATCGCGCTATTTTGGGATCACTTGAACGTTTCATGGGTATTCTCATTGAAGAGTACGCTGGGAATTTCCCGTTATGGTTGTCGCCAACGCAAGTTGTGTTAATGAATATCACGGATAATCAAAGCGATTATGTACGAAAAGTTGTCAAAACCCTGAACGAAAAGGGAATTCGTGCATCAGCCGACTTGAGAAATGAGAAGATAGGCTTTAAAATCCGTGAATACACATTAAAACGTGTTCCATATTTACTGGTTGTCGGCGACAAAGAAGTCGAGGCTGGTGAGGTTGCGGTACGTACACGGGGTGGTGAAGACTTGGGTAAATTCCCATTAGAAGACTTTATCACTCGTGTAGAGGACGAAGTCCGTACTCGCAAAATTGATTAATTATTTGGAGGAATAAACCATTAAAGGCGGAAAAAGAACTCAGAAAGCTGCAGATAAAAACCGTATCAACGAAAAAATCACAGGCGTTGATGAAGTTCGCTTAATCGGAACCGATGGCGAACAAGCTGGTGTCGTCAGTATTAACGAGGCTCTTGATGCAGCAGCGGAAGCTGGTGTTGATTTGGTGGAGATGAGCCCTAACGCAGAACCACCGGTCTGCCGCCTGATGGATTACGGCAAGTTCCTCTTTGAAAAGAGTAAAGAACAGAAAGAGCAGAAGAAAAAGCAGAAACAGATTCAGGTCAAGGAAGTTAAATTCCGGCCTGGTACTGATGAGGGCGACTACCAGGTAAAACTGCGCAACCTGCGTCGTTTCCTCGAGGGAGGTGACAAAACCAAAGTCACTATCCGTTTCCGTGGCCGGGAAATGGCACACCAAGAGTTGGGTATTGAATTGCTAAATCGTGTTAAAGACGATTTAGAAGAAATCTCAATTGTTGAGTCGTTCCCAAGACGTGCCGAAGGGCGCCAGATGATTATGGTCTTGGCACCCAACAAGAAGTGATCGTGGTTTACAAGTAGTCTGATTGTCAGGCTCACCCTTTCACACTTTTATCAACAATGCGGAGTTTAATTTCATGCCAAAAATGAAATCGAACAAGGGCGCTTCCAAGCGCTTTAGAAAAACTGCTTCTGGTGGTTTTAAGTGCAAGCAATCTCACTTGCGTCACATTCTGACTAAGAAGAGCCCTAAGCGTAAGCGTCAGCTTCGCGCTAAGAGCATGGTCCATGAGGCCGACGTTAAATTAGTCGCTCGCATGTTACCGTACGCATAAGGAGAGATAGCAAATGGCACGAGTAAAACGTGGTGTAATCGCGAGAGCGCGTCACAAAAAAGTCCTGAAGCAGGCGAAAGGTTATTATGGTGCCCGTAGTCGCGTTTATCGCGTAGCGGTCCAGGCAGTAACTAAAGCAGGTCAATACGCATACCGTGACCGTCGCAATAAGAAACGTCAATTCCGTCAGTTATGGATTGTTCGTATCAATGCTGCGGCTCGTCAAAACGGTTTGTCTTACAGCCGCTTTATTAATGGCCTGAAAAAAGCATCTATCGAAATCGATCGTAAAATCTTAGCCGATATCGCTGTTCATGATCAAAACGGTTTTGCCGCTTTGGTTGAGAAAGCAAAAGGCGCACTGTAATTATTCAAAACCTTTAGGGATTAGAATAAACAGATTTAGAAGGGAGCCAATTGGCTCCCTTTTTCATTGAAAATTCGCTATCATAGCGCCTTTATTATTTATCTTGTGTTGTTGAGGGATACGATGCAGCTAGAGCAAATTGTTGAGCAGGCTGAATCGGCCATTGCGGCCGCAGATTCACCGACTGCGTTAGACGAAGTCCGCGTCGAGTATATGGGTAAGAAAGGGCAGCTTACCGAGCTTTTAAAAGGCTTAGGTAAGCTAGACCCGTCTGAACGCCGGGAAGCCGGACAGAAAATTAATGAAGCCAAGCAACAAGTGCAGACCAGTATCAATGCCCGCAAAGAGCTATTGAAAGCGGCTGAGTTAGCACAGAAGCTGGAAGCAGAACGTATCGATGTTACTTTACCCGGGCGGCATTCTGCGGTAGGTGGTGTGCATCCGGTTACTCAGACGATTCGCCGTATTGAACAGTTTTTTGGTGATTTAGGCTTTAGTGTAAAAGAAGGCCCGGAAGTCGAAGACGGTTTTCATAACTTTGATGCGCTGAATATCCCTGCGAATCATCCGGCTCGCGCTGATCACGATACGTTTTATTTTACCCCCTCAACAATGTTGCGTACGCAAACTTCTGGTGTACAAATTCGTACCATGGAGAATGAGCAGCCTCCGTTGCGGATCATTTCTCCCGGACGTGTGTACCGGAACGACTACGACCAGACCCACACCCCGATGTTTCATCAGGTAGAAGGGTTAATGGTTGATACCGATGTCAGCTTCACGCAGTTAAAAGGAATTCTGGAAGATTTTCTGAATCACTTTTTCGAAGAGTCGCTAACGGTGCGCTTCAGACCTTCCTACTTCCCGTTTACCGAACCTTCGGCAGAAGTTGACGTCATGGGTAAAGACGGTAAGTGGCTAGAAGTTTTAGGTTGCGGCATGGTGCACCCAAACGTATTGAAGGCGGTGGGTATTGATTCGGAAAAGTACACTGGCTTTGCCTTTGGTATGGGCGTCGAGCGTCTTACCATGTTGCGCTACGGCGTGAATGATTTACGTGCGTTCTTCGAGAACGATCTGCGTTTCCTCAAACAATTCAACTAACGGGCAGTAAGCAATGAAATTCAGTGAACAATGGTTAAGGGAATGGGTTAACCCCGACATCAGCAGTCATGAATTGAGTGAACAGCTCAGTATGGCGGGTCTTGAAGTAGATGCTGTTGAGCCGGTTGCCGATGAATTCCATACTGTCGTCGTTGGTGAAGTGATTGAGTGCGGTCCTCATCCAGACGCAGATAAATTACAAATTACAAAAGTAGATGTTGGCGAAGCTGAGCCGGTAGATATTGTTTGCGGCGCGTCTAACTGCCGCTTAGGTATTAAGGTTGCAGTTGCTAAAGTTGGTGCGGTATTGCCTGGTGATTTCAAAATTAAGAAAGCGAAGCTTCGCGGTCAGCCGTCAAACGGTATGCTGTGCTCGTTCAAAGAACTGGGGCTCATTGATGAGCACGACGGCATTATTGAGCTTCCGGCAGATGCTCCGGTCGGAGAGGATTACCGTAAATACCTGCAGCTTGATGACAACAGTATTGATATTGACTTAACCCCTAACCGTGGTGATTGCCTTAGCATTAGAGGTATAGCCCGTGAAGTAGGTGTGTTGAACCGTCTGGATGTAACAGTACCAGAAAGTAATGAAGTAGCGGCCAGTATTGAAGATACGCTAAGCATTACCTTGTCTGCTGCTGAGCAGTGTCCGCGTTATTTAGGCCGCGTTATCAAAGGTGTCGATTTAACTCGCCCAACGCCGGTATGGATGACAGAAAAATTAAGACGCAGCGGTATTCGTAGCATTGACCCGGTAGTTGATGTCACTAACTACGTGTTGCTTGAACTGGGTCACCCCATGCATGCATTTGACCTCGATTCACTTGAAGGGAACATCGATGTTCGCTTAGCCAAGCCTAAAGAAAAGCTTACTTTGCTTGATGATCAAGAAGTTGAGCTGGACGACGATACTCTGGTTATTGCTGATGAGAAAAGAGCACTAGCCATGGCGGGTGTCTACGGTGGTAAAAACAGTGGTGTAACAGAAAATAGCAAAAATATTTTTCTGGAAAGCGCGTTCTTTGCACCGGATGCCATCTTAGGGAAAGCACGCCGTTACGGTCTACATACAGATGCGTCACATCGTTATGAGCGCGGCGTAGACCCTCAGTTGCAACGTACGGCAATGGAAAGAGCGACAGAACTGTTGTTGGCAATTTGCGGTGGTGAAGCGGGGCCGGTAACCGAAGCGGTGGCAGAGCCATTTTTGCCTAAGCGTGATGGCATTACCCTAAGAGCTAGCAGATTGGCTAAAGTACTGGGTGTCAGCATTGCTAATGACAATGTCACTGAAATTCTTGAGCGTTTAGGTTTTGATGTTTCATTTGACAGTGAACAATGGCAGGTTGGCATTCCGTCATATCGTTTCGATTTGAGCATTGAAGAAGATTTAATTGAAGAAGTGGCCCGTGTTTACGGTTATAACTCAATTCAGGCTGCACCGCCGGCAGCGCAACTGCGCATGACTGAGCGTAAAGAAAGCCAGCTTAGCGCCTATCAATTGGTGGATGCTATGGTCAGCCGTGGTTATCAGGAAGCGATAACCTACAGCTTTGTTGATCCAAAACATCAGGCACTGATGTTTGATGAGACCGCAGCGCTGACTTTGCCACACCCAATTTCGGTTGATATGTCATCTATGCGTGTGAGCCTATGGCCGGGCTTAGTCGGCGCGGTTGCTCATAACCAGAAACGTCAGCAGTCTGTTTTGGCTTTCGTAGAAACGGGTTTACGTTTTATTCCAGATGAGTCAGCTGAAAATGGTGTTCGTCAGGAAGCGGTTATTAGTGGCATACGTTCTGGTAAAGCGCACTCCGAGCACTGGTCGGAAGGTGATAGTGCGGTTGATTTTTACGATGTAAAAGGCGATGTTGAAGCGTTATTGGCTCAAACAGGTAATGCTGCAGCGTTTCGTTTTGTTGCATCACAACATCCAGCACTGCACCCGGGGCAATCAGCGGCAATTTACCGCGGCTCTGAAAAAGTTGGCGATATCGGCGCTTTACATCCTAAGTTTGATAAAGCTTTAGGGCTTAACCAGCGTACCTTTGTGTTTGAACTGGCCTTATCCGCCGTGACTGAGAGGCCTTTACCGCAAGCTAAGCCGGTATCTCGTTATCCTTCTATTCGTCGCGATCTTGCTGTCGTGGTTGATAAAGACCTTGCGGCAGGTGAGCTGATCGCTGCGATGGAAAATGTTGGCGTAAAACAGTTAGTTGACCTAAACTTATTTGACGTTTACATCGGTGATGGTGTGGCAGAAGGTAAGCAAAGCTTGGCTTTATCCGTTACTCTTCAAGACAGCGATAAGACTTTGGAAGAAGCGGAGGTCACTGAGCTTATGACTAAATTTATTGAGACATTAAAGAGTGAGTTTAATGCAACATTGAGGGATTAAACTATGGCGCTGACCAAAGCAGAACTGGCAGAGGTGCTGTTCGACAAATACGGTGTTAGTAAACAAGATGCCAAAGTGTTAGTTGAAGATTTTTTTGAAGAAATCAGAGTTGCTTTGGAAAAAAGGGAGCAGGTAAAGTTGTCGGGCTTTGGCAATTTTGAGTTGCGAACTAAAAATCAGCGCCCCGGACGCAACCCTAAAACGGGCGAAGAAATTCCAATTTCAGCGCGTCGGGTTGTGACCTTCAAACCGGGTCAAAAATTTAAAAGCAGGGTCGAAAACGCAGAACCCGAGGATTAACCTCGGGTTCTTTTTTATTGAATCTTTGTACGCTGAGTCGCTTGAAATTAACGAAAGAAAAGCTGACTAAAGGGGTTTAATAACCTACTGATACCAGAGGTAAAGTGTAAGGGAGCGTTCAGAGTTGCCAGGGTTAAACAGTCTTCATCCTGAGTTTCCGGCGTATGGGTACGATTCGGATCAAGCAACATAAAATCGCCGTCCCTGTACTCGCTTTGCTCGTCATTAAAAACACCATCAATAACCAGTGTCGCTTCCTCTCCTTTATGCGTATGTTCCGGGAGCTTTGCTCCTGGCGCCATGTAAATTAAGTTGGTCTGATTCCCATTGTCCAGAGTTAATGGTGCGCGCCAGAGCTTACCGACCAGTTTCGACCACTCCCCAATACGATGACTGTTGTGAGCCAGAGTACGAGGCAGTGTAAAGCGACGACCTTCCAGAGAGAGCATCTCATTCGGTTGGTTTACTTGTTTGTTGCATGCAGAAGACGCAAAAATAGCCTCCAGCATTTGGTCACACTGAGACTTGCTCATTGTTGTACTGGCAACACTAACCAACGTGTCCAAATTCTCTTCACACAACTTCTGTTCAATCTCGCACACGGTTTGACGACATGCTTTACACATATCGATGTGTGTGCCGACAACTAAAGTCATGGCCGCACTAAGGTCGCCAGAGGCATACTGATATAAAAGGCCTTCGCCCGGGTGTGATTTAATCATCATCGACTATCAACTCTTTCAATTTTTTTAATGCTAGACGAGTTCGGGACTTAATTGTCCCTAAAGGCACTCCCAGGGCGTCAGAGACTTCCTGTTGAGATTTACCTTCAATATAAATCTTCTCAATAACGACCCGTTGTGCATCGGGCAATTGAGCGTAATAGAAAGAAATTTCCTGCATCAGAACATCGTGATCCAATGCGTATCCATCATCAAGGCTATCGTTCTGCTCTGACAGAATCGGCCAGAGTTCATCAGCACTGATGTCATCTTTGCGTTTTTTGTTTTTGCGAAGCAAATCGAAGCGGATGTTACGAGCTATGGTAAATATCCAGGTGGAAGGAGAGCCACGGTCAGGCTTGAACAAATGCGCTTTGTGCCAGACGTTTGTCATGGTTTCCTGGACGAGATCCATAGCCGTTTGTTCATTACCAAATTGTCTTGTAGCGTAAGACTGCAGTTTGGGTGCAAATAACCTGAAGAGCTCGCTAAAGGCAACGCGATTCCTATTTTCCGCAATCTCTGCCAGCAGTTCCCCTGCTTTTTCGGCAGCGTCTGTCTGGGTGGTAGCCATAGACCCCCGATTCGATGTTCTTTCTGACACCATTTGCATAATTAGACCTGCTTCTTTTCACACAATGTTCTAATTATTACGGGGTGTTGAGAAAATGGATCACCCGGATGGCAGAATGTTTACTCAATTAACGGATTAAGTCTAACAGATATTCTTTCGCTTTTAGACAATTTTCGCATCTTATCAGTTCTTGTTTCGTATAGACATCCAAAGGCAGTATTTCAAGCCACCTTGAACAGACCCAATCAAGTTTCTCGTAGCCTAGATTGGGTAGTAACTCAGACAGTTCAGGGTAGGTCTCGAACGCTTCCTGTAATCGAGTTTTGAGTTTGTCGTCGGAATTATCCAGGGTAATTTCAGGCCAGTTTTCAAGATACTCTATTTTGCCAAACCTGAGTTTATCGCTCTCCGACCAATGCTCGTCAATACGAACCCGATTTTTTCCTTCAATGGTTATTCCAAGTAAACCATCGTCTCGTGGTTCAAAATCAATAATCTTCACGGTGGTAGCGTACGGGAGAAGGTAATCGCTTGATGTCGTTGCATGTTCATTGTTAAACATGGCCACTACAAACTCACTGTCATTTTGCAGACATTCTTTTACCAGCCTGGTGTAACGAGGCTCAAACACCTTTAATTTCATGCGTCCGCCCGGCATTATATGCGATGTAAGCGGGAATAGCGGTAACTGCTGCATATAACCTCATTTGGCTAGTAGTTTAAACAATTAAGAAACATTACGTTGAGGTGGGTCTGGTTGGATCTTTTTTATCGAGTAAAGGCCAAACTATTTTTAGCAATATACCGTACATTATCATCATTGAAATTTCGCAGAGGTTACAATGGCAAAATTAAAAGTGGGTATTAGTTCCTGTTTAATGGGCGATGAAGTCAGGTTTGACGGAGGACACAAGAAATCCGCATTTTGCGTTGATGAATTAAATCGACACATGGAACTGGTACGCTTTTGCCCGGAAGTTGGTATTGGGATGCCGGTGCCAAGACCGACAATCAGGCTCGAGCAACATGATGATGTACAGGCGGTAGTACCCAAAACCGGTGAAAATGTTACGTCACAGCTAGCGGATTTTGCCGATAAGATTCAGGTGAAAATAGAACAGTTAAGTGGCTACATTCTATGCGCGAAATCTCCCAGTTGCGGTATGGAGCGGGTCAAGTTATATGATCCGGAAACGGGGCATGCACAAAAAGCAGGAATGGGAATTTTTACTGCGCGACTAAAGGAAAAGAATCCCGCTCTGCCTTTAGAAGAAGATGGCCGGCTCAATGACCCGCATTTACGTGAAAATTTCGTTATGCGGGTTTATGTGTTTAGTCAATGGAAAGAAATGACGCAGACGCTTTCTAAACATCAGCTTTTGCAGTTTCACCAACGCTGCAAGTTACTTTTGTTGGCTCATAATCAGCAACGTTACCGCGAGCTGGGTAAGCGTTTGGGTGAACAAGAGACCATCGACGGTGCTTTTGCGGAGCAGTACATTATTGATGTGATGGACGCTTTATCAAAACCTGCCTCTCGTAAGAACCACACCAATGTGCTCCAACATATCCAGGGCTATTTCAAATCAGATCTCGGCCATGAAAGACGGGAAGAGCTGAGTGATATCATTCTCCAGTATCACGATGGCATTCTCCCTCTTATGTCACCTCTAACGTTAATACGGCATTATTTGCGCGAGTTCCCAAAAGAGTATTTAGAAGGGCAATGGTATCTGACGCCTTATCCTGATGATTTAAAATTACGTTATGGGCTGTAGCGATGCGAGAAGTAATTTGGTTTCGTAGTGATTTAAGAATATTAGACAACCCGGCCGTCTTTTCTGCATGTCAGGGCGATGAGCCACCGTTGGCGATATTTTTTGTGTGTCATGAAACATGGGAAAGCCATGACTGGGCGCCGATAAAAGTAGACTTTGTTTGGCGAAATTTAGAATGCCTGCAGCAGGATTTAGCCGAAAAGGGCATTGAGCTGGAGGTGCAACTCGTCCCCAAATTCAGTCAGATTCCCGGCGCTGTAAGAGCTTTTTGCCGGGAAAATGAAATTGCCCGGGTACATATTAATGCAGAGTATGCGCTGGATGAAAAACGCAGAGATGCAGCGACCAATGCAGTATTAAGCAATGACGATATCGAACTGGTTTCGCACCATGGAAATCTGTTGGTGTCGCCGGGAGAGGTCAGAACGCAACAAGGTGACTATTACAAAAAATTCACGCCTTTTAACCGGCGTTGGCGACAAGTATTAAGCGAAAAAGCTTATAGCGAACCGCTGCAAATCAAATCTTATTCTCGAGTTACCGCAAAAGGCCTCCCTGACTGTCCGCTGGCTAGAAAAGACTCGTCTGATTGGAGTGCTGGCGAGCAGCAAGTTCTGGGGAAACTGGGGCAATTCGTCGGCCACAGTATTGATGATTATCAACAAGGCAGAGATCTGCCGGCTGAAAACGGAACCTCACAACTTTCCGCTTATTTGGCGCAGGGAGTTATTGGGCCGCAGACGGCTGCCCGGGCGCTACATAAGTTTTCGCCAGAGTTTCCGTTTGGACTTGCTTCCGGTGCTGATACCTGGCTTACCGAACTGGCATGGAGAGAGTTCTATCAGCATCTAATGTACTTTGTGCCGCGCTTATCAAAAGGGGAAAGCTTTCAGACTGAAACGGACAGCATTCAGTGGTTAGAGGACGATGACGCTTTTCAACGTTGGTGTAATGGCCGCACGGGGTACCCAATTGTTGACGCCGGAATGCGTCAATTGACATCAACGGGGTGGATGCACAACCGCTTAAGAATGATCACAGCCAATTTTCTGGTAAAAGATCTATTAGTAGATTGGCGAAAAGGTGAAGCCTTTTTCATGCAGCATTTAATTGATGGCAGTTTCCCGGCAAACAACGGTGGCTGGCAATGGAGTGCTTCGGTTGGAACTGACGCCGTTCCCTATTTTCGTGTTTTTAATCCGGTTAAGCAAAGTGAGAAATTTGATCCTGACGGGCAGTACATTCGTAAGTGGGTAGACGAACTTAAGGAAGTACCAACAAAGTATATTCACTGGCCTCATAGTTGGCTTCAGCAACAAAGCAGTAATAACTATTGCGAACCCATAGTCGAGCACAAATTTGCTCGTGAACGATTCTTAACAACGTTTAAGCAGGTGAAAAATGGATAACAGTGAATTAGTCGAAAAACTCAAAGAGTTCTACGATGAACTAAAAACCGAAAATCTTGATGAACTGAATGAGTTATACCATGACGAAATAGCGTTTACTGATCCAATCCAACACGTTGTCGGGTTGGAGGATTTTCGAAAATATCTAAAACACACAATGGAAAACGTTGAATATTGTCATTTTGCTTTTGACGACGAATGCGTTGGCGAAGAGCAAGCGTTTCTTACATGGCAGATGCGTTACGCACACCCCAAGCTTGCCAATGGCATGGAAATTATTCTGCCGGGAGTTTCGTATTTAACCTTTGAAGACGGCAAAATCAGAGAACAAAGAGATTATTACGACCTTGGCGCAATGCTTTATGAACACGTACCGCTAGTCGGTTATGTCATTGATAAAATTAAGAATAGGCTAACAGACGAATGAAAGTCTTAATTACAGGAGCTTCATCAGGTATTGGGCGTCAGCTGGCTTTGGATTACGCAGCTGACGGCAATGACGTCGTTGTGTGTGGAAGAAATAACGACGCGTTGTCAGAGATACAAAAACAATATCCTGAAAAAATAACCTGCAGCGCCTTTGATATTACCGACAAAGAGTCGGCAAAAAATGCGTTAGCACAAGTTAATGAGATTGATGTCGCAATACTGTGCGCGGGCGTGTGTGAATACCTCGACGTTAAAGCTTTCGATGCCGACATGTTCGAGCGTGTGTTTAAAGTAAATGTATTCGGCACAATGAACTGTGTGGAAGCTTTACTTCCCCAATTCAGTAACTCGGCGCGTCTGGTCATTGTTGACAGTCTGGCGAGACTTCTTCCGTTCACCCGGGCTCAGGCTTATGGTGGTTCAAAAGCAGCAATGCATTATATCGCGCGGGGACTGGAAGTTGACCTAAAGTCTCAGGGAGTCAAAGTTCAAACCGTATCGCCTGGGTTTGTTAAAACACCAATGACTGATGCCAATGATTTTGAGATGCCAATGCGCGTTGACGTTGAATTTGCGTCTAAGGCAATAATAAAAGGTATTAATAAGAACAAACGGGACATCGCATTTCCGTGGCTATTTAGTAGTCTTTTGAAGTTAATGTCTGTCTTGCCGGAAGGCTTACAAGTGAAACTATCAGAACAAATGGCAAGGAAGCAGTCCTCATGAAGATAGCCGTTATTGGAAGTGGTATTGCGGGTCTTACCAGCGCTTACTATTTAAGCCGTGAACATCAAGTCAGTGTATTTGAAAAAAATGATTATATTGGCGGGCATACATGTACCAGTGATGTGAAAATTAATGGCAGCATGTATGCCGTAGATACAGGTTTTATTGTTTTTAATGATAAGACATATCCACGTTTTAAACGTCTGCTAAAAGGTCTGGAAGTGGCTTGGCGTGACACTGAAATGAGTTTCAGCGTACGTGATCCTAAGTCGGGTCTGGAATTTAATGGACACAATCTCAATACCTTGTTTGCGCAACGGAAAAATTTGTTTAGCTTGTCTTTTTACCGTTTGTTGCAGGGTATTTTGAAATTTAACGCCGCCGCGAAAAGTGCGTTAGAAGAGGATGTCAGCGAGGCTGACAATGTCACGTTGGCAGAATTCCTCACTCGGCACAATATTCCGGAATCGGTTTCGCATTACTACTTATTACCGATGGTTTCGGCTATCTGGTCTGCAAGCCTGGCCGACGCGAAAGACTTTCCCCTGGGCTTTTTCCTTCGTTTTTTTGATAATCATGGGTTATTGAATGTTAGCGACCGTCCTCAGTGGCATACTCTTATCGGTGGCTCTCACGCGTACATTCCAATGCTAACCGAACCGTTTAAAGAACGGCTTGAATTAAACAGTGAAATTGTTGCAGTTAAGCGTCAACAGGAGCAGGTTGTTCTTGTTTTTAGTAATGGTGAAGAACGGTATTTTGATGAAGTGGTTTTCGCGTGTCACAGTGACCAGGCGCTTGCGTTACTCGATGACGCCAGTGCTGACGAAAAACGTATTCTTGGTGAGATAAAATACTGCCCGAATGAGGTTGTTCTGCATACTGATGAGAACTTGTTACCCAGAAAGCGACGAGCCTGGGCCAGTTGGAATTATCTATTAAGAGAAGATGATGCAGCAGAAGAGCAGCCCAGCTCAGTAACCTACAATATGAATATTCTGCAAGGACTGCTGTGCGAAAAAACCGTATGCGTTACATTAAACAATACAGCCGCAATTGCTCCTGACGAGATCATTAAAACCTTTACCTATGAGCATCCACAGTATTCTGTTCAGTCTTTAAAAGCCAGAGCCGAAAGAAATGTAATTTGCGGAAAGAATAGCACCCATTTTGTTGGTGCTTATTGGTATAACGGTTTTCATGAAGACGGTGTAAGAAGCGCCATTGATGTTGTTAACCGCTTGAATACAGAATTGATTGATAACTCATGAAGAGTGCGATTTATTGGGGGAATGTCTTTCATGTAAGGCATCGCCCCAAACACCACGCCTTTAATTACCGTTTCCAACAATGGTGCATCAATTTATCCGAGCTCGATGAAGTTAGTTCGACAAGCCGTTGGTTATCGTGTAAAAATTTTGCGCCTCTTTGGTTTCGTCGAAAAGACTACCTGAAAGATGAAGGGGGCAGTTTACAGCAGGCTGCACTGAATAAAATGTCCTCCCTTGCAGCGAAGAATTTAACTGGTGAGGTTTTATTTGTCGGAAACTTACGTACCTTTGGAATTTTTTTTAGCCCAATTAACTTGTATTTTCTTCGTCAGAACAACGACGAATATACACACATGTTAGCTGAAGTCAGTAATACGCCCTGGCTGCAACGTCACTATTATTTGGTCGATTTGTCAGAAGAGTCTCCAAAAACCAGTAAACAATTTCACGTTTCTCCGTTTAACCCTATGGATATGACCTATCACTGGCAAATAGAACCTCCCACAGAGAGTTTAAAAGTCACTTTAAGCGCCCACCAGCAAGAGAAAGATTTTGTTGCCGGCATGAAATTAAATAGGCAACCGCTAAACCGTAGTGAAATTTATCGCGTATTAAGGACAGTACCTGTCATGGCGCTAAAAATTATTGGTGGCATTTATTGGCAGGCGTTAAAGCTTTTTATCAAGCGGGTTCCATTTTACGGAAACCCTGGTAACTAAAATAATTAGAAGGCAGTTTGTATGTCCAGTAGTGAAACAACTATGGTAGCGCCTATTCAGTATGGTGTGTTGGATAAGCTTTTCCGTACTATCGCTTTTAAGTTATTAGCTCATTTGCAATATGGGCAGCTGACAATAAAAGAAAAAGGCACGTTCATTGAAACTTTCGGGCACCCCGATAAAGATTTGAATGCTGAAATTGACGTGAAAGACTCGTCTTTTTACCGTCGCCTGGTAACTGGTGGCAGTATTGGCGCAGCCGAATTATATATTGATAAGCACTGGGATACGCCCGATTTAACGTCGGTTATTCGTATTTTTGCCCGCAATTTACCGGCCTTAGATAAGCTGGAGACACGGCTGGCCTGGTTAACTTTTCCTTTTAATAAATACCAGCACTGGAGTAACCGAAACCGCAAAGGACAAGCTAAAAAGAATATCTCCGCTCACTATGACCTGGGTAACGAGCTCTATACGCGTTTTCTTGACAGCGCAATGCAATATTCCAGCGGCTTATTTAAAGAGTCCACAGATTCGCTGGAGGAAGCCCAGCGCAACAAGATGCAGCGTTTGTGTGATGCACTCGACTTAAAAAAACAAGATCATTTGTTGGAAATAGGTACTGGCTGGGGTGGCCTGGCTATTTATGCAGCAAAAAATTATGGTTGCCGGGTAACAACGACGACAATTTCAGATGAGCAATTTCAGTACGCGAAGCAGCAAGTGGAAGCGGCGGGCTTGTCCGACAGAATTGAATTATTGAAGCGTGACTACCGTGACTTAGAAGGGCAGTACGACAAGTTGGTCTCGGTTGAAATGATAGAAGCGGTGGGGAAAGAATACTTACCGACCTTTTTCAAAACCTGCAATAAACTGTTAAAAGAAGACGGAAAAATGTCGTTACAGGCTATCACTATTGCCGATCAGAGAGCGAAATCCTACGCCCGTTCCGTAGACTTTATTCAAAAGCATATCTTTCCCGGCGGCTTTCTTCCGTCTTTGAGCCAAATGACGCAATTGTTTACGCGTTACACTGACTTGGTGGTTCGTGACGTACACGATTTCGGTTTGAGTTATGCGAAAACCCTTAGAGAATGGGAAGAGCGGTTTAACGCTCACGAAAGCGAGCTCGAAAAGCTTGGCTACGATGAACGCTTTTCCAGACTTTGGAATTACTATTTCAGCTATTGTGAAGGCGGCTTTCTGGAACAACGGGTATCGGTTGTTCAGGTTACCGCTAGTAAATCGCAGGCGTACTAATGACTTCTATTCAGCATAAAATTGTCAGTTTTGTTCTGTTCAATGCGCTTTGGTTCAGTGCCGTTTCCGGGCGCGAGAACTACATTGTGCTTAGTGGTGTTTTATTAGCCTTTCAATTTTTCTACAGCATTGCCGTAGCCAAAGTTAGCTGGACCTTAATTTTGCGGCTGTTTGCGGTGGGGTTATTGTTGGAGGCTATTGTGATAAGCCTGGGTGTTATCGATTTTTCCGGAGGATATTTTCCTTTGTGGCTGGTCATGCTGTGGCTGGGTTTTTCATCTATGGCGCCGGTTGCACTGGACTGGCTGGCACCTAAACCCGTAATAGCGGTTTTGCTTGGTGCTATTTCAGGTCCCCTGAGCTATGTTGCAGGAATAAAACTTAATGCAGCAACGATTGACTCAATGCCGGTTGTTGTTGGCTGTTATGCTGCTGTATGGGGACTAATGATGGCGTATTTCGTTTTCTCCATGTCAATTAAGAAAGAACAGGGAGTCTAGAGTATGCGATTTATTTTATGCGGAATTATTGCGCTGTTTAGCCTTAATTCTTATGCCGCTGAATGTTCCGGCTCAGTACCCGATGACTTCTCTAAAGTTGGTGAAACCCGGCTCAGTGTGTATTTCTGGGATGTTTATGACGCCACTTTATATAGCCGGTCAGGTGAATATAAACAGGAAGAACGGCAGGCTCTGTTACTGGAATACCTGCGCGATATAAAGGCGAAAGATCTTATCGAAACGACGGAAGAAGAATGGCAGAAGCTGGGTTTGAACAGTGATAAGCATGAACAATGGTTAGAAAGACTTGAATCTATCTGGCCCGATATTAAAGAAGGCGACTGCCTTCTCTTAGTTGAAAAGAAAGACGGAACAGCGGCGTTTTACCAAAGCGATAGGTTGCTTGGAGAAATTGACGATAAAGACTTTACCGAACAGTTTTTAGCTATTTGGTTGTCGGAAAATAGCCGCTTTGAATCTGAGCGCAATGAACTCATTGGGGAGAAATAAAATGAAGGCTTTAAAGGTTTTAGGCTTTACCGTTTTACTTAGTTTACTTGCGGCGTGCTCAACCGGCATTGATGCTTATAAATCAGCTGAGCCAAAGTTAAAGCTTGAAGAGTTCTTTAACGGTGAACTGGTTGCTTACGGTATGGTTCAGGACTACAGCGGGGAAGTGATTCAGCGTTTTGAGGTAACCATGACAGGTACCTGGGAGGGGAGTAAAGGCGTTCTCGACGAACATTTCACTTATGCCGACGGTCGTGAGCAGCAACGCGTCTGGCACATAACGAAAACCGGCCCGAATAGCTATGAAGGGCGCGCAGACGATGTTGAAGGTGTTGCCAAAGGTACAACAGCAGGCAATGTTCTTAACTGGGAGTACCAACTGGAAGTAGTGGTAGACGGAGAGCCTCTAGTATTGACGCTGGATGACTGGCTGTATCTTATTGACGAGAACAATATGATCAATCGTACCGATATGTCTAAATGGGGCTTTCCGGTTGGTGAGATCACGCTTTATATTGGTAAGAAATAAATATCAAGAATCTCTGTCGGTGACCGATAATAGGAGTATAATCGTGGTATTGATATAGCCTTATAAGGTTTAGGGAAACGGCAGTGGCAATTAATTATCCGACATTTTCTTATAACAACCCCCGCATACAAGGGCAGACGATTTTTATTAAGCGTGGACCGCATCAGGGGAAGTTAGGAATTATAGCAAAAACACTGGGTAACGAGCGCTTCCTGGTGTCTCAGGCTGACTTTGGTTCTGAAAAAGTCATTTTCAAACGTAGCGACTTTCTGGTGCACCGTTACCGTAAAATTAGAGTTCCAATAGACCGCGTTGCCGGTAAAAATCCGGACGTCCTATAACGAAAAAAGCGACCATTAAGGTCGCTTTTTTTACTTCTAGCGGTGCCTTACGCACTGCCTCGGGGTAAACGACAATCACTGTCTTTACCTTCTAGCTTTTGCTTCCACAGTTCTTTTGCAGTTAAGCCGCCAGAGCTGGATTTTTTCGCCGGGGATTTTTTTGCAGTAGGCTTTTTAGCTGCTGATTTCTTAGTCTCGGCTTTCTTAGGCTCTGACTTTTCAGCTGCTGATGACTTCTCATTAGTCAATTCTTTTGCTTCGTCTGCTAATTGAGTAAGACGTACATTCTTACCACCATTAACGCTATACCAGCCATTGCTGCTTTCTATTTCCGGCTTTTTACCGTGAGCCTTTTGATAAGCTTCGGTATATTCGGCTAGTACCTTTTCTTTATCCAGTTTGCTCATTGAAGTGTTCCTTTATTCAAGGTTTGGTTGTAAAAGTTTTGTATAAAAATGCTTCGCTATTCGTTTATACCGTTTTTTCGGATTATTGTCTAATTTCGGGTAAACTGGAGACATTCATCAAAGCAATTTGGTTTTCAGATATGTCGATAAATAGAAATGAATTACAAAATTATCTTAATAAACTATTAAACAGTGAGCAGATTAAAGACTATTGTCCTAATGGACTGCAAGTAGAGGGGAAATCTGAAATCCGCAAAGTAGTCAGCGGAGTAACCGCATGTCAGGCCCTGGTTGACAGGGCAGTTGACGAGAACGTTGATGCGATTCTGGTTCATCATGGCTATTTCTGGAAGGGCGAGCCGGCGGAAGTTGTTGGTATGAAAAAGCGTCGACTACAGCAGTTGTTGAAGCATGATATCAATTTATTTGCCTATCACTTACCACTCGATGTCCACCCTGAACTGGGAAATAATGCGCAGTTGGCCAAACTGATGGATTGGCAATTCGATGGGCCGGTGGATCCTTCTGAACCGGCATGCCCGCTGGTAACCGGTCAGTTAGCTAAAGCCGTTTCCTCCGACGAATTAGCCAATGAACTGGAACAGCGCTTAGAGCGACCGCTGGTGTGTCGAGTCGACAGTTTAAATAAAATTAAAACAGTTGCCTGGTGCACTGGTGGCGGGCAAGGCTTTATTGACCGAGCGGCCCAGCTTGGAGTCGACGCCTTTATTACCGGTGAAGTCTCGGAGCCGACGATACACAGTGCGAGGGAGCAAGGTATTGCATTTTTTGCGGCCGGGCATCATGCCACCGAGCGTTACGGCGCAAAAGCGCTGGGCGAGCACTTAGCACGCCAGTTTGAGCTGGATGTTAAGTTTATTGATATTGATAGTCCGGCCTGATGAAAAGAAGCCTTTATGAATAGAAAAAAACAGGAACGCGGCGACTTCAGCGGTATTAGCCAAAAATTCTCCAAATCTATTTATGACACCACTAAAGGGCAACTCAGGGTTGAGGTGCTCAAGCGTGATTTAGCGCCGCTGTTAGCCACTGAGCCATGTTTAGTGCTTGATGTAGGAGCCGGGCTTGGTCAGGTAAACCAGTGGTTTCAGGAAAATGACTTCGCGGTGGTGCATTCTGATCTTTCAACCGAAATGGTTGAAGAAGCTGAGCGCCGTCACAAAGCGGCAGGCCTCGGACATAAGTGCAAGTACGTTTCGGCAAGTTTAACAGAGCTTGCTAATCAGCAGCCGCTAAATCAGTACGATATTATTCTTTGCCACGCCTTGCTGGAATGGCTGCCGGACACCGAGCTTGCCATTCATCAATTGGCTTCACTATTAAAGCCTGGCGGAAAGTTGTCGCTTATGTTTTATAACTATCATGCTAAGCTTTTTGCCAATGCCATTTACGGCAACTTTGATTATATTGAGCGCGGGCTGAAGGTGAAAAAGACCGTTCGTTTGAATCCTCAGAACCCAGCTGTACCGGAACAAGTTGACGACTGGCTAGATCAAGAAGGGTTAAACGTTCAGCAAAAGACCGGTGTTCGCTGTTTTCATGACTACTTACGTGACCTGACTCATCAGCAACGGTTCGATGAATTACTGGCACTTGAGATGAAATACAATCAAATGTCCCCTTATCGTGAGCTGGGACGTTATCAACACTGGCTTATTGAAAAACCGAATTAGTTTGGAGAAATGACGATGTCAAAGCAATGTGCATTTATTGGATTAGGCGTTATGGGTTACCCAATGGCCGGTCACTTACAAAAAGCGGATCATAAGGTAACGGTTTATAACCGCACTCAGGCTAAAGCCGAAAAATGGGCAAAGGAATATTCCGGACGCTGCCAGCCAACCCCGGCTGAAGCTGTTAAGGAAGCTGACTTTGTTATGGTTTGTGTTGGTAACGATGACGATGTACGTAACGTATTTTACGGCGATGAGGGTATTCTGGCGAATTTAAAATCCGGAGCTGTTGTTGTTGACCATACTACAGCTTCCGCTGAATTGGCGCGAGAGCTCGAGCAAGCTGTAAATGAAAAGCAGGGCAGTTTTTTAGATGCGCCGGTTTCAGGCGGCCAGGCCGGAGCGGAAAACGGTGTTCTAACGGCGATGGTGGGTGGTGAACAACATACTTTTGAAGCTGCGGACGAGCTTTTCCAATGCTATGCCAAAACTCGTCAACTGATGGGACCTGCCGGTAGTGGACAATTAGCGAAAATGGTCAATCAGATTTGTATTGCCGGCGTTTTGCAAGGCTTGTCTGAAGGGCTTCAACTGGCACGTAAAGTCGGCTTAGATCCTGATAAGCTTATTGCGGCGATTAGTCAGGGTGCTGCAGGCTCCTGGCAGATGGAAAATCGTTATAAGACTATGTGGGATAACCACTACGAGCATGGCTTCGCTGTAGACTGGATGCGTAAAGATCTAAAAATAGCCTTGGCTGAGGCCGACCGTCAGGGCTTGTCGCTGCCGGCGACTGCATTAGTTGACCAATTCTATGCTGACGTTCAGAAAATGGGTGGCAGTCGCTGGGATACATCGAGTCTTCTGGCTCGTCTGGAAAAGTAGCCTGATGCTATTGCATCAGGTGAGATGACCCGTAACAACCGCGATGCTGCTGCCTTCTTAATGTAATAACGTCAAGCTACGTAGAACTCACCAGGCTACGGACATTAAAAAAGGAGACTCAAATGAGTCTCCTTTTTACGTTTAAGCGGTATTGGCTTATCTGAAGCCTTTACGGCGTAATGCGTTAGTACTGAAGTCTTCACGGCTTGGTGAAATATCCCATTCCATGTAAGGGTCTTCTTCATTCCCTAACCCAAGAGATATGTAACGACCCGAATTCAGGTCATATAACGCTTCTGCAGCCATCCATGGAACGTCCTGGTTATAGAACTGAGTATTCAGAGCTTCACCAACACGCCATAGTTCGCCACGTCCGTCGTAGTGATCAACCAGTGACGCTGTCCAGGTATCTTCATCAAGGTACATTGTACGCTTAGAATAGATATGGCGTTCCCCGTCTTTCAAAGTGCCTTCGACAACCCACACACGGTGTTTTTCATAGCGGATCAAGTCCTGGTTCATATGACCTGCTTTTATAATGTCTTCATAGTTAAGCTCAGGATCCATGATCTTGAAGTTGTTGTAAGGAATATAAACTTCTTTCTTACCTTTTAATTCCCAGTTGTACTTATCTGGTGCACCGTTGTACATATCCAGGTTGTCAGAGGTACGTAAGCCATCTGCCGCAGTGCCTGGTCCGTCATAAGCAACGTTAGGTGCACGACGTACACGACGCTGGCCGGCATTATAAATCCAGGCGCGACGGCCTTCTTTTACTTGGTTAATGGTTTCATGAACCAGCAAAACAGTACCAGTTAAGCGAGAAGGCGCTTCAACTTCCTGCATAAAATAAAACAGAACGTTGTCGTCGGCTTCCTGGCGACCGGTTTCTAAGTACTCAGGGAATACCAAGGTCTCCTTAAGTTCTACTGTGTTGTAGTCTCCGTTAGCCAGAACCGGGAACTGGGCTACGTTACGAGTTACAGCGCCACCACGGTAACGGGTAATATGGTTCCACACCGCCTCTAACCCATTTTCGGGGATAGGGAATGGAATGGTAGTATCGAAGTTTTCGACGCCGTTACCACCGGCAACCATTTCTGCATTTTCTGCGTTAGATTTTATTTTAGGCCAAAGCTCGTCCGGATAAGTTGCCGAACGGTGGGTTGGATAGACAATCATTTTATAATCTGAGTATTCATTGAACATAGCGATTTGGCCTTCGCTTAGATGTTCTTTGTGCTCATCCAGGTTGTCATGAGTAATCGTAAATAACGGCTTATCATCGGCAAATGGGTCATTACCGCGAACAACTTCTACCGAATGATCAGAGTAACCACCGTCCCAGGCCGGGATAGAGCCGTCGGCATTTGCCGCTTTTTCAGCACCAATCGGGGTTAGATCCTGACCAAGCCTTGCGGCTTCTTCTGGTGATACCTTAGCCGCAACGCTCGCGGAAATCACCGACATGGCAAAAACGCCAGCTTTTAGCATCAGTTTATTCATTATAATTTTCCTTGTTGTTCTACTTTCCAACATCACTTTGCCAGAGGACTGACCTCTCAAGCAATACTTTAACGAAAAAAAGCACGAATTTAACGAAAAAAGGTTTTCAAATAATCTTGAGCTTATACAATCCTATGACATTTTTAGTACCTTGGAGGTTCCATGCGCTTGTCTTTAACCCCATTAGGGGTGTTGTTGGGGGCTTTTTTTAGCACCACAGTGCTTGCACAGGATGGCGACACAACAACAATTACTGATTACGACGTGATCAGTGCACCAGCATTGTCATCAGACAGAATTAAAAGCGAAGTGCTTATTGAAGTGACGACCGTTGGAACGCGAATTATAGCCGTCGGTGCGCATGGAAATATTATCTGGAAAGAGAGCGATAACTGGGAACAGGCTAAAGTAGATACCAGTGTACTTTTAACGAGCGTCGCTTTTGCTGACGAGCAAAACGGATGGGCGACTGGGCATCATGGTGTCATTATTAAAACCGAAGATGGTGGTAAAACCTGGAAGCGGCAGTTAGATGGCTTTGAACTAATGACGTTAGAAAAACGTTATTTTGAACAGCGTATTGAAAAACTGAAAGAACAACTAGAATCAACGAACGATGAAGATGTTATCGGTGAGCTTGAATGGCAGCTTGAAGAGGCTCAGTTCCAGATCAGTAATATAGAGGCAGCCAGAGAAGAAGGCCCCAGCAAGCCTTTTTTAGACCTTTACGCGAAAGACAGTCAGACCGTGATGGCGATAGGCGCTTATGGTACCTTCCTTAAAACCGAAGATGGCGGCGAAAGCTGGCAGGTTATCTCGGGTCGTTTGGAAAACCCGGGCGGTTATCATTTGAATACTATTTTTGGCCAGGGTGATGACTTATATATTTTTGGGGAAGCCGGGTTAGCCTTTGCGAGTCACGATGGTGGTGAGAGTTGGGAAACCCTGGACTCGCCTTATCGTGGGTCGCTGTTTGGCGGGCACCTCGATGCTGAGAGCCGTGTATGGGTTTATGGCCTGCGTGGAAACGCCTTTGTATCAGACGATAAAGGTCAAAGCTTTACAACCGTTGATACAGGCACCAGAGTTAATTTGTCGGCCGGAACCAACACTAACAAGGGTACTCAGCTCATTGTCGGGCATTCCGGAACCATTCTTGAGATTAATGGCCAGCTAGAAGTAAAGAACAGGACACATCCGAGCAGTTCGGTTCTGACCGATATTATTGAAGTAGCCGACGGTGAGTGGATTATGACGGGCCGCAGTGGTCTGTTGCACTGGCCGGCCAAGATCACTGAAAAAGAAGCCCTGGCAACAGCAACGCAACAAGGAGCGCAGTAAATGGATAATCCGAGTGCGAATAAATCAGCAGGACTGCTGGAGAAGTTATTGTTCACGGTACGGGCTCCTTGGCTAATTGTCTTTTTATTACTGACCTTGTTCCTGGGGTATCATGCGTCGCAGGTTCGCCCTGACGCCAGCCTGAGCAAAATGATCCCGACTAACCATCCGTTTATTCAAAATTATTTTGATTACCAGGACGACTTAGCCAGTTTGGGGAACGTTGTCCGAGTGGCTGTTGAAAATAAAGACGGCGATATTTTTGAAGCCGATTTTCAACAGGAATTGCAAAAAATAACCGATGAAATTTTCTTCATTCCGGGCGTTAACCGCTCCGGGCTTCGCAGCTTATGGACTCCCAATGTTCGCTGGATGGAAGTTACCGAAGAAGGTTTTGTCGGCGGCCCGGTGATTCCCGATGGTTATGACGGCAGTGAAGAATCCTTAGATGAACTAAGAACTAACGTTCTGCGCTCAGGTGAAGTAGGTAACCTGGTTGCAAATAACTTTGAATCTACCATCGTCTATATTCCGCTGGATGAAGTTAACCCTGAAACTGGCGAAAAGCTCGATTATCAGGAATTTTCTGAAAAGCTGGAAACCCTGGTTCGCGATAAATACCAAAGCGAAGATATTGAAATTCACATCACCGGTTTTGCGAAACTGATAGGCGACCTTATTGAAGGTGCTGAGCAGGTTGGTTTGTTCTTCCTGCTGGCTATCGCTATCACGCTTGTTATGCTTTACCTCTATAGCCGCTGTTGGCGCAGTACCTTTATGGTCCTTAGCTGCTCAATTATTGCGGTTATCTGGCAGCTTGGCATTATTGAGTTGATAGGCAGCGGCATTAACCCGTATTCAATGCTCGTGCCATTCCTGGTGTTTGCCATAGGGGTTTCGCATGGCGTACAGATTATAAATGCAATTGGTACCAACCGGGTTGCCGGGCTTGATAAAGTTGCTGCTGCTCGCACTGCGTTCCGCGGTCTGTATATTGCGGGGTTAACCGCTCTGGCAAGTGACGCCATTGGCTTTACGACCTTGATGGTTATTGATATTGAGGTCATCAAAGAGTTGGCAATAGCGGCCAGTATTGGTGTTGCTGTGGTGGTGCTGACTAACCTGGCTTTACTGCCTATTTTGATGTCCTACCTGGGAACCTCGGACAACGGTGTTGCTTACCAGAAAAAAATAAAGGACGAGCGTCATCCACTGTTTGATTTCTTTGCTAAATTTACTCAGCCAAAATGGGCGTATTCAGCCCTCGTTGTTGCTCTAATTATGCTGGCCTGGGGCTTAGTCAATAGTCAGAATATGGCAATTGGTGACCTCGATAAAGGCGCGCCGGAGCTTCGTCCTGACAGTCGCTATAATCAGGACAATGCCTTTATTGTAGAAAACTACAGCTCCAGTACCGATATTTTTGTGGTGATGGCGGCATCTGCGCCTGAACAGTGTATTGCCTACGATAATCTAGAGATTATGGAGCGTTTTAGCTGGCATATGGAAAATACCGGCGGTGTTCAGGACGTTAAGTCTGTCGTCTACGTTTCTAAAATGGGCATGTTTGGCATAAATGAGGGTAACCTTAAGTGGTTTAGTTTAAACCGCAATAAATACGTTACTAACGCCTCTTTAAGCCGTATTCCGGACGGTTTGATCAACAACGATTGTTCAATGGCGCCAGTCATTATTTACCTTGATGACCATAAAGCTAAAACCTTAAAGAATGTCGTTGGCTCGGTTAACGAGTTTAACCAGAACTATCAGCAGGAAGGGTTGGAGCTGTTGATGGCAGCGGGCAACTCGGGTATTGAAGCTGCGACTAACTCGGTTATAGAGGCGGCGCAGACTAAGATGCTGCTGTGGGTTTATGGTGTTGTTATCGTGCTGTGCTTTATTACCTTCCGTAGCGTTCGTACGGTGGCCTGTATCGTACTGCCGCTGGCCTTTACTACTGTTATGAGTCAAGGACTAATGGCGGTGTTAGGCATAGGCATTAAAGTGGCTACCTTGCCGGTTATTGCCTTAGGGGTTGGTATCGGCGTCGACTACGGCATTTATATTTACAGTAAAGTGAAAGAGGGCTTGCAGCAGGGCATGTCGTTGCATGAAACCTACAAGTACTCGCTGGATAACACTGGCAAGGCCGTTGGCTTTACTGGCTTAACGCTGGCCATAGGTGTCGCCACCTGGATATTCTCACCCATTAAATTTCAGGCGGACATGGGGATATTGCTGACCTTTATGTTCCTATGGAATATGCTGGGTGCGCTGATTCTAATCCCGGCACTGGCAAGATTATTTGGGGTAGGAAATAAAAAAGCCTAACGTGGTAATCTAATCTGAGTTAGTAAATTGAGGCGTCGGCTTTTATTAAGTCGGCGCCTTTTCTTTTATAGCGATAGTGGACTATTAAAGTGATGCGGCGTAGTCATACAGTGATTTTAGCAACCGCAGCTTATGCGCGTCTTCCTGTTGCTGATTCGCCAAGTCTTCAAGCTTCAGTGCAAAGTCCTCTGCGGACAATAAGCCTTCTGGCGGCTCAATTAAGCGCTGCTGACAAAACAAACGCCACTTATTCAGTTCTTTGTCGCTAAGAGTCGACGGGTAGTTTCGTGCCCGGTAACGAAACAGCAGTGTAGGCATACGCTTATCCTGAAAATCCAGTTCCAGACCGGCCAGCTGTTGCGGCTCTGAAGAACGGATAATTTCCATATGCTTTTTATCCTGAGGAGAGAAAAAGCCGTCGTATATTTGGTGGTCAACATCGGTTCTGGGGGCAAACTCCTTGGTTTGTTCAAACACCTGCATGAGTTTGTCACGGAAGTCGCTGTTTTCCTGCAACCATTTGGCGTTTGTCTCCAGGGCGGCTGTATCTAATGCGGCACTATCAGCAGCTTCAGCAGAGATGGTTTTAATGGGAGCTAAGAAAGGACAGCGACCCAAGTGAATATTTTGTATACCGCTCTTCTGTAAGCCTTGCTCTTCCAGTTCCCTGCGACTGGTGTAGGTTAACTCAGTTAATTCTTCTATAGATTTATCGGCAAAATCAATGGGCGGAACGCGCAAGTCCCAGGCAATAACGTTGCTATTTTGCTTAGGATGAAAGCCCAGCGGCAATATAGCCGACAAATAGCGGTTAGCCGTACCGTAAAAACCACTGACATGGGCCAGAGGCTCCGGTGCCTGCCAGTTAAACAAGTTCAGTAGCTTTTGTTTACGGCGAATACTGTATGCCCACTGCCACAGCTTAGGCTGCTTTTCGCTGATGAGCTTTGCCAGACCAATAGTCGCGTAAACGTCTGACATAGCGTCGTGCGCCTGGCCGTGCTCAATGCCATTGGCAACACTCAAATGCTCCAGTTTTAGGCTGGGTTGTCCGTCAGAATTCTCCGGCCAGTTAATACCGTCGGGGCGTAGCGCAAAACAGGCTCGCGCCACATCAATTAAGTCCCAGCGGGAATTGCCGTTCTGCCAGCTGTATTCGTAAGGGTCATAAAAATTGCGATAGAAAAGCAAACGGGTAACTTCGTCATCAAAACGGATGTTGTTGTAGCCAATAATGGTGGTGTTAGGCTTTTGAAACTCGTTTGCTATGGCTTTGCTGAACTCGGCTTCACCGACACCTTGCTTCGCAGCAAGCTGCGGTGTTATTCCGGTAATTAAAGTCGCTTCCGGGTTAGGCAGAAAGTCCGGAGTAGGTTGAGCGTAAAGCGTTAAAGGCCGACCGATAACATTAAAATCAGTGTCTGTGCGTAAGCCTGCAAACTGTGCAGGGCGATCCACTAAAGGGTTAGCGCCCCATGTCTCATAATCGTGCCAGTAGAAAGTTTCTTGTTCGTTGTGTGCCATAAGCCTAACTGCTCAGCGGAAAAGGAAAACTATAGCACGAGCCCGCAGATAAATTCAGCCACTCACTCCCTTTCAATTTTATTCACTTGCACATCATAGGCTTTATCCAACTTTTGCTCTAATGTACGGTCATCTTCGTGGCGAAAAGCAAGTTCAGCGTGCGGCAGAATGCGTTCAGCTAAACGCTGTGAAACGGCGTCTCTGAACTTTTGTTCGTTATCTAGTGCTTCATTATCTACTTCCAGCGTAATTTGCTGTCTGTCGCCTAAGTGTGTGTACTCAACGCGATAAGTCGGCATCTGCATATCTCCTCGTTGTCAGTTCGTTGCTTTCCTGCGACTATGTTATGACTAACAATCTAGCCTATAACAATAAAATCGAGGTCAGGATGAAAAAACTTTATTTATCTGCACTACTTGCCACTGCTGCGTTTGGATCGCTATTACCAGCCGTACAGGCGGATGACCATGATGTTGAATACGCTATGGCTATTCACGGCGGTGCGGGGACTATTACTCGTGCGAATTTAACCGCTGAACAAGAGCAAGCCTACAAAGATAAACTGACGGAAGCTTTAGAGGCTGGCCGTAAGGTATTGAAAGAAGGTGGTGACAGCACCACCGCAGTTATTGCGGCTATTCAGGTAATGGAAGCATCGCCACTGTTTAACTCTGGCAAAGGCGCGGTTTATACCTGGGACGGAGAACATGAGCTGGATGCTTCGTTAATGGAAGGTCTGAACGGCAATGCGGGTGCAGTTGCGGGTGTGAAAACGGTAAAAAGCCCAATAGAACTGGCTCGTGAAGTAATGGAAGAGTCGGTACACGTCATGCTAAGTGGTAAAGGCGCAGAGCAGTTTTCCCGGCAGCAAGGGCTGGAGCAGGTCGAGAATAGCTATTTCAATACCGAGCACCGTTATCAGCAGCTGCAAAACGCCAAAGAAACCATTAAGAAAAGTGAACAGCCGGAGCAACAAGCCTGGGAGTACCTGGATTTAGATTACAAATACGGCACAGTAGGTGCTGTGGCTGTTGATAAAAACGGGTTATTAAGTGCAGGCACATCAACCGGCGGCATGACAGCCAAACGTTATGGTAGAATAGGCGATTCCCCCATTATTGGTGCCGGTACCTGGGCGGATAACGACAGCTGTGCGGTGTCTGCGACCGGACACGGTGAATACTTCATTCGCTTCCACGTGGCGGCTGATATCTGCTCGCGGGTTAAGTATAAAGGGCTTTCGGTAAATGAAGCCGGCGATGAGGTCATTCACGGTGTGCTGGAACAAGCGGGTGGTACCGGAGGCGTTATTATTATTGACGCAGAAGGCAATATTGCTATGCCGTTTAATACCGAAGGTATGTATCGTGGCTATATTAAGGGCGAAGGTGATGCCCATATTGCTATTTATAACGAGGATGAATAAGTTCGGAGTCTATGAGTCGTCAAAAATCGCACGATAAATCACAAAGTCAGCCTTTTGTTGATAAATTTCAGACACAATTAGAGCAATGTACAACACAACAGGCCGCGCTTTTGCGCGGTCGTTTGCGTGGTCTGAGTAAAATTAAAAATGAGCAACGACAGCAGCAGGTGCTGGAGCGGATAGCGGGCGATATAGAGACCGCTGAGTTGGCGTACCTGGAGCGTCAGCAGCAACAGTTTTATATTAGTTACCCCGAAGAGTTGCCGGTTGCCCAGCAGCGTGGTGACATTAAAAAAGCCATTGAGCAGAATCAGGTGGTGGTCATTGCCGGTGAGACGGGTTCAGGTAAGACCACGCAGCTACCGAAAATGTTGCTGGAACTGGGGTATGGTCGCAAAGGTACCATTGGTCATACTCAGCCCCGGCGGCTGGCTGCACGCAGTGTTGCTGCCCGTATTGGGGATGAGCTGCAGGATCACGCGAAAAAGCAGGTGGGTTATAAAATCCGCTTTCAGGATGAGACCGCACCGACTACGGCAATAAAACTCATGACCGACGGTATGCTGTTATCCGAACTGCAGCAAGACCCTCTGCTACTGCAATACGACGCCATTATTATCGATGAAGCACACGAGCGCAGTCTGAATATCGATTTCTTGCTGGGGGTTCTGCATACGCTGCTGCCCAAACGCCGTGATCTTAAAGTTGTTATTACCTCCGCGACTATTGAAACCGAACGTTTCTCCAAACACTTTCATGATGCTCCCGTACTGACGGTAACCGGCCGAACCTACCCGGTGGAAGTTCGGTATCGACCGCCAAAAGAAGACGGCAAAGCTGCTGATGCCGACGTACTTCAAGGCGTTTGTGACGCGGTGGAAGAACTGCAGCGGGAAAGTGAAGGTGATATTCTAATTTTTGCCAGCGGTGAGCGCGAAATTCGTGATTACGCGGATGCTATTGGGGAGTTACAGCTGCGTAATACGGAAGTTTTGCCCTTGTATGCGCGTTTGTCGTCGCACGAGCAGAACCGTGTATTTCAGTCGCACAGTCAGCGCCGGGTGGTTATTGCTACCAACGTGGCAGAAACCTCGTTAACGGTTCCGGGCATACGCTTTGTAATTGACCCGGGCACCGTGCGCATGAGCCGTTACAGTTACCGCACTAAAGTGCAGCGCTTACCCATTGAGCCCATTTCACAGGCCAGCGCCAACCAGCGCAAGGGGCGTTGTGGCCGTATTGGTCCGGGTATTTGTATTCGCTTATACAGTGAAGAGGACTTCTTGCAGCGTCCGGAATATACCGATCCGGAAATTCTCCGTACCAATTTGGCGGCGGTTATACTGCAAATGTCGTCGTTGCGCCTGGGTGACATTCGCCAGTTTCCTTTTGTACAAAAGCCCGATGAGCGTTTTGTTAAAGATGGCCTGAACTTACTGGAAGAGTTGCACGCTATTAAGCCAGGACGTAAAAATGAGCAACCGAAATTAACGGATACGGGACGTCAACTGTCGCGGCTGCCTCTAGATCCGCGACTGGCCAGAATGGTCATAGCCGGACAGCAATATGGTTGTGTCCGTGAAATGCTGATAATTACCGCGGCTCTGAGTATTCAGGACCCGCGTGAACGGCCACACGATGCACAGCAGAAAGCAGACGAATGGCACCAACGTTTCCGTGATAAAAGCTCTGATTTTATGGCGTTTCTCAACTTATGGAACTACGTCAAAGAACAGCAGAAAGCCTTGTCAGGAAACCAGTTCCGTAAGCAAATGGGTCGTGAGTTTATTCATTTTATGCGCTTGCGTGAGTGGCAGGATATTTACACGCAGAGCCGACAAACGGTTCGGGAAATGGGGTTATCCATTAATGAAGAACCTGCCACTTTCGAGCAAGTACACCGGGCTTTAATTACTGGTTTATTGTCTCAGGTGGGTTTTAAAGAAGACCGACACGAATATCAGGGCACGCGGCAAACGCGTTTTCATATTTTTCCGGGCTCAGGTTTGTTTGGTAAGCCACCAAAGTGGGTTGTTACCGCAGAGCTCGCCGAAACCTCAAAATTGTATGCGCGTATTAATGCCGACATCGACCCGCTGTGGATAGAGGAGGCGGCTCCTCATTTAGTCAAAAAGCAATACCTTGAACCTCACTTTGAGAAGAAGCAAGGCAGTGTGATTGCCGATGAGCAGGTCACGTTACTGGGGCTGATTCTGGTGCCCAGAAGGCGCGTTCAATTCGGCCCAGTGTCGCCGATTAAGGCCAGAGAAATATTCATTCGCGAAGGGCTGGTTAATTCGCAGCTAACGCGCAAGCTGCCTTTTATTCAACACAACCTAAGGTTAATTCAGGATGTTCAGGCGCTGGAGGCGAAATCTCGTCGTCGCGATATTCTGGTGGATGAAGAGGTGTTGTTCGAGGCTTATGACCGCGCCATACCCGAAGGCATATATAACGAGAAGTTGCTGGCAGGCTGGTGGCATAAGGCGGCTAAAAAAGAGCCTAAACTGCTGTTTTTTGAACGCGACGACCTTATTGCCGGCGACACCGAACACATTACAGAAAATGAATATCCGGAGTTTTGGCGCCAGGGCAACTTGCGATTGCCGTTAAGTTACCATTTTGAACCTAACGCAGAAGACGATGGTGTCAGCGTGAATATTCAGCTGGGTATTCTGAATCAGGTGAGGCCGGAAGGTTTCGACTGGCATATTCCGGCGCTCCGTGAGGAACGAATTGCTCACTTAATTAAGTCGCTGCCGAAAACCTTACGCCGGAATTTTGTACCGGCACCTAACTTCGCTGGCGCGATTATAGCCGATATTGAACCGCTGCAAGGGCGCTTAACCGATGCTATGGCGACTAAGTTGCGCCGTATGACCGGCGTGACGGTTCCGGAAGAAAGTTGGGATGAGTCCTCGCTGCCTGATCATTTACGCATGAATTTTAAGATTCTTGACGGCAAAAAGTTGGTTAGTCAGGGACGTGACTTACAAGGTCTTCAACAGAAGCTGTCGGGTAAGGTGCAGCAGCGGCTGGAGAAAACCGCCGGTGACGATATTAGCCGTGAGCGCGTCGATAGCTGGGACTTTGATGGCTTACCGGAAGTTATTACCGAGCGCCAGCAAGGTTTTGAGCTGAAGGCGTATCCGGGCTTAATAAATAAAGGCAAAGGACAGGTTGCTTTGCAGTTGTTCGATAACCCAGAGCAGGCGAAGAAGCATCATAAAGCCGGTGTACGGGAATTGTTGCTGCAACAAATACCATCACCTATCAAGCATTTACAGAAGTCGCTGTCGAATAAAGCCAAGTTGGCCATGTACTTTAACCCCTGGGGCAAAGTGGATGCATTAATAGCTGACTGTATAGCGGCGGCAGTGGACGGTCTGGTTCAGGAACAAATAGAACAAGGCAATGAACTTAGGGATAAGCGAAGCTTTGAGCAGTTAAAAGGCATTGTCCGTGGTAATTTGAATGAACGTGTTGAGCAAATAGCAGGGGAAGTCGAGCAGTGTTTGCTACTGTCGCAACAGGTTAGAAAGTCGCTCAAAGGTAAAATCCCACTGGATCAGATCCAGTCCCGGGGGGATATTCAGGACCAACTGGATAACTTAGTCTTCGCCGGGTTTGTCTCTGCTTTTGGTGGGGAGCGCCTGAGTGACATTGTGCGTTATTTAAAAGCTATTCAACGTCGGCTAGAAAAACTGCCGGTTGACCCGAATAAGGACAGATTGATGACTCTGACCCTGGCCAACCTTGAAGAGCAGTATAAAGCCGCGGTGAAGGCTTATGAAAATAAAGGCTCGGTTGTTCCCGATGACATTACTGAAATTCGCTGGATGATTGAAGAGCTGAGAGTGTCATTTTTCGCGCAGACACTGGGAACCAAGTATCCAGTGTCAGAAAAGCGGGTTAAACAAGCAATAGAGGCGGCTAAATAGCCGCCTCTACGATAGGGTTACATTACTTACACAGAATTATGCTGTATAAAGCCCTAAGTTCTCTTTTGCGTAGGCTTCAAATTCTGTGAAACCGCCAACGTGTTGTTCGTCGACAAAAATTTGAGGAACCGTTTGTACCGGTTTGCCTACCGTTTTTTCCAGGTCAGCTTTGCTGATGCCTTCAGCGTGAATGTCGACATAGCGATAATCAAAATCTTCCATATCGGCTTTTAATTTATCCGCAACTTCTACGGCGCGAACACAAAAAGGACAACCCGGACGTCCAAAAATGACTGTAAACATGAAATACCTCTCTCACAAAAATTTATAGTGCCATTATCCAGATTTTATTGCTGGTTAACAATTGTTCTGCACGATGGCCACAATCGGTTTAATGAATAATACTTAGTGGTCAATGTCCAGATCTGACTCCGGAACGCAGCAGCAGGGCAGAATGTCGCCTTTTCTGACATAAGCCAGAGGTTCTGTTGTATAACGGATTTTACCGGACTTTAGGGTGCTACGGCAGGCACCACAAAAGCCACTGCGGCAGTGGTAGTGCATTTCTAACTGATGCTTTTCTAAGGCCTCGAGTAAGGTGCCTTCAGTCGCGTCAACGGCAAGTTCGGGCCCACCGTTGACAGTGACTTTAAAGGTGTTAGCCATAGCTTAGAGATCAAAGTCCCCAAGGTCGGAAGCATTCACTTCGCTGTCTATCTGACCAACAAGATAAGAGGTAATTTCTGATTCCTGCGGCGCTACCTGAACGTTGTCTGAAACCAGATACTTGTTCATCCACGGTAGTGGGTTGGAACGCTGGTTCTCAAACGGTGCGTCAAAGCCAATGGCCTGCATACGTAAGTTCGCAATATATTCTACATACTGACAGAGCATGCTCTCATTCAGGCCAATCATTGAGCCGTCTTTAAACAAGTAGTGCGCCCACTGCTTTTCCTGCTTCACTGCTGTCATGAAAATATCATAGGCATCGTCGCGCAGTTCTTCGGCAATTTCTTTCATTTCCGGGTCGTCTTCGCCGTATTGCCACAAGTTAAGAATGTGCTGTGTCGATGTCAGGTGAACGTTTTCGTCGCGGGCAATCAGCTTAATAATTTTTGCGTTGCCTTCCATTAACTCACGTTCTGCAAAAGCGAAAGTACAAGCGAAGCTGACGTAAAAGCGAATAGCTTCCAGGGCGTTAACCGAATTAATGCATAAAAACAGTTTTTTCTTAATTTCTCGCTGCGTTACGGTATGAGTTTTACCTTCAACAACGACATCGCCTTCACCGTGCGTCTGCAACAGTTGAGTATAGAAAATAAGATCATCGTAGTATTTAGAGATGTCATTAGCGCGAATTTTAATTTGCTCGTTAATGACGATGTCTTCAAAGACTTCGCTGGGATCACTAAACAAGTTACGCAGAATGTGCGTGTACGAGCGCGAATGAATGGTCTCAAAGAATGACCAGGTTTCAATCCAGGTTTCTAGCTCAGGAAGAGAAACAATAGGCAATAACGCGATATTCGGCGAACGCCCCTGAATTGAATCTAACAGTGTTTGATACTTCAGGTTAGAAATAAACACATGCTTTTCACTGGCTGTTAACTTGTTAAAGTCGATGCGGTCACGACTGACGTCGATTTCCTCAGGTCGCCAGAAAAAACTGATTTGTTTTTCAATGAGCTTCTCAAAAATGCTGTGCTTTTGCTGATCGTAGCGAGCAACGTTAACGGAGTTGCCTAAAAACATTGGCTCAGTTAACGGGTTATTCTGCTCTTGATTAAAGGTTGAGTACGACATTCGCTAACATCCTTCTTATTAAATTTTGCAGGCGCCGCCGGCACAGTCATCATCTTCTTCAATGATCACTTCTGTCGGTTGAGCTTGAGACGCAGCAGCACCTTTACGTGCAGCAATATCGGATTGATTATCCGCAGCACCGTCACGGGTGTTGTGATAGTAAAGCGTCTTAACGCCAAATTTATAGGCCGTTAATAAGTCCTGCAGAAGCTGCTTCATTGGTACTTTCCCGGCTTCGAATTTACTTGGGTCGTAATTGGTGTTCGCAGAAATTGTCTGGTCGACAAATTTTTGCATAATACCAACTAGCTCAAGGTATCCTTTGTTGTTAGGGATTTGCCATAACAGCTCGTACTTGTCTTTTAAGTTTTCGTAGTCTGGAACAACCTGTTTGGTGACACCGTCTTTTGATGACTTAATACTGACAAAACCACGAGGCGGCTCAATGCCGTTGGTCGCGTTAGAAATCTGCGACGATGTCTCAGAAGGCATTAACGCTGATAACGTTGAGTTACGCATGCCGTGTTGTTTGATGTCGGCACGAAGCTTGTCCCAGTCCAAACGCAGAGGTTCATCACAAACCTTATCCAGGTCTTTCTTGTAGGTATCGGTTGGCATAATGCCCTGAGAGTAGGTGGTCTCATTAAATTTAGGGCAGGCACCTCTTTCTTTAGCCAGGTTCATTGACGCCTGCATTAGATAATACTGTATTGCCTCAAAGGTCTGGTGAACCAGGCCGTTTGCAGAGCCGTCTGAATATTTAACACCGTGCTTGGCTAAGTAATAAGCAAAGTTAATAACCCCAATACCCAGAGTACGGCGGTTCATTGTCGCGTTGTACGCGGCCGGGACCGGGTATTCCTGATAATCCAGCAGGCTATCCAGTGCGCGAACGGCTAGGTCGGCAAGGTTTTCAAATTCACTTAAGCTCTCAATTTTGCCTAGGTTAAAGGCCGACAGAGTACAAAGGGCAATTTCGCCTTCTTCGTCGTTTACATGACTTAGAGGCTTAGTTGGTAACGCAATTTCAAGGCACAGATTACTCTGACGAATAGGAGCAACTTTAGAGTCGAATGGGCTGTGCGTGTTGCAATGGTCAACGTTTTGTACGTAGATACGGCCAGTACTGGCGCGTTCCTGCATAAACAAACCAAACAACTCAATGGCTTTAATACGTTTTTTGCGGATGCTCTCATCCTGTTCGTACTGAAGGTACAAACGCTCAAATTCGTCCTGATCTTCAAAGAACGCGTCGTAAAGGCCTGGCACATCCGACGGGCTGAACAAGGTAATGTAATCGTCTTTAATCAGACGCTGGTACATGGTGCGGTTAAACTGCACACCGTAATCCAGATGACGAACCCGGTTTTCTTCAACACCGCGATTGTTTTTTAGTACCAATAAGCTTTCAACTTCCAGGTGCCAAAGCGGGTAGAACAGGGTAGCCGCGCCACCACGAACACCACCTTGCGAACAACTTTTAACTGCTGTCTGGAAATATTTATAGAACGGAATACAACCTGTGTGGAAAGCTTCGCCGTTACGAATAGGGCTGCCCAGAGCGCGAATACGCCCTGCGTTAATGCCAATACCGGCGCGCTGAGAGACGTATTTTACGATGGCGCTTGACGTGGCATTAATAGAGTCAAGACTATCACCGGCTTCAATCAGAACGCAGGAGCTGAACTGACGCGTAGGCGTGCGCACACCCGACATGATAGGTGTTGGTAGCGAGATTTTGAATTCAGAAGCGGCATCGTAGAAACGTTTAACGTAGTCCATACGAGTGCTTTTCGGGTAGTTGGCAAACAAACAAGCTGCTACCAGAATGTATAAGAACTGAGCGCTTTCGTAGATATCGCCGGTAACCCGATTCTGAACCAGATATTTGTTCTCGAGCTGCTTCACTGCTGCGTAAGAGAAGTTCATATCACGCCAGTGATCCAGAATGTCGTCCATCTGGTCAAATTCTGCTTCAGTATAGTCTTCCAGCAGGTGCTCATCGTAGCGATGCTCTGCAACCATCTTCTTGACCTGGTCGTAAAGACGGGGGGGCTCAAACTTACCGTAGGCCCGTTTACGCAGGTGAAAAATAGCTAGACGCGCAGCCATAAATTGATAGTCGGGCGCTTCTTCTGAAATTAAATCAGCAGCGGCTTTGATGATGGTCTCGTGAATATCTTCGGTTTTAATACCGTCGTAAAATTGAATGTGAGACTTAATCTCGACCTGAGAAGCTGAAACGTTGTTAAGACCTTCAGCGGCCCACATGATAACCCGATGAATTTTATCGAGGTTTAGCGGTTCGCGTTCGCCGCTGCGTTTAGTGACATATAGTTGCTCGTTCATTCTGCGCCGACTCTTAGCTTTTTGTTATATGCATGTAGCCACTAGATATTGTGCTTATTAGTTGTACAGGGCGATATTCACACAATATCTAGTGTCTTAGGAATGGACAGTATGCTAGGTCTAACTGCCACTTCGATCAAGTAAATTTACGGGCAAAAATAGGAATAATTTTGATTTAGAAATCTTGATTTTTTGTCAGCCTTTGTTTGGCGTGAGTTTGCGCTGGTAATCTTGCTATATAATTTTTTGATCTTTCAAAAGATGTTTATAGATCAAGAGTTATCGATAGCAAGCAACTTCAGTAATTCGAGTGGTGACGCGATATGGTAGTCGGCTTGCCAGCGTTGTGGCTGATCCTCATTGCTAATATAGCCATATTCAGCAAGCACCGTAACCATACCCGCATTGCGGCCGGCTTCGATATCTCGTTCAGCGTCTCCGACATAAAGACAGTCGGCAGGTTCTACTCCCAGTTTTTCAGCCGCATAGAATAAAGGTTCCGGCGAGGGTTTCGCCACGCTTAAGGTATCACCGCTTACGACCACACGAATAGCTTCAAACTCCGGAAAGTGAGGCAGTAATTGTTGGGTTAAGCGCTCTGGCTTATTGGTAACTATGGCAACCTCAATGGATTCGCTCTGCAGCAAGGCAAGTAGCTCCAAAACGCCGGGATAGGGTTGCGTATGAATGGCTATGTTCTCTTTATAAGCATTAAGAAATGCATGCCGGAGTTCAGCTTCCATGTCGCTGTACTCTTCGGCAAAAGCTAGCTGCAGCATACCTCTGGAACCATGAGACGCGACTGGTGTAAACACCTCAGCCGTAATGGCAGGGCGTTCGTATTGTTCGCATACGACGTTCAATGCAGCTCCCAGGTCGGGTGCTGTATCAAGCAAGGTGCCGTCTAAATCAAACAGTACCGCCTTTACGGGAGAACTTTTATCTGACGAGCTCATTTATTCTCCCGGTTTTTTTAAAGCGACAATATAGTTCACATCAACATCTTTCTCTGACAGCACAAAGCCTTTTAGCGGGTTAAAAATCAAACCGTTAATGGCGATATCTTCTAACGCGGCGGCATCTGTCATACGCAGTAGCTCTGATGGTTTGATAAAACGTTGATGCTGATGAGTTCCTTTGGGAACCCAGCCTAAAACATGCTCAGCGGCAACAATGCCTAATAGCCAGGATTTTACATTCCGGTTTAGTGTGGAGAAAAAGATCTTCCCGCCAGGTTTTAGTGCTTTAGCACAGGCTTTTACAATAGCCTCAGGGTCAGGCACATGCTCCAGCATCTCCAGACAAGTCACCACATCAAAGCTTGCTGGTTGCTGCTCCGCCAGGGTTTCGATAGCAATGCATTGATAATCGATTTGACGGCCGCTTTCTGATGCGTGCAAACGCGCTACTTTTAATGATTGTTCGGCCAAATCGACACCGGTAACCTGAGCCCCACGTTCAGCCATAGCTTCGCTGAGTAATCCACCGCCGCAACCAACATCCAGTACCTTTTTGCCGAATAGGCCTTCAGTATGGTTTTCAATAAACCCTAGTCGAACGGGGTTTATTTCATGTAAGGGTTTGAATTCTCCCTCGGGATCCCACCATCGCGAGGCCAGGGCTGAAAACTTTGCGATCTCTTCCGGATCGACGTTTTTTTGTTCACTTTTAGAGCTGCTGCTGGTCATAGATTACGCGTCTTTAAGAGATGGATAACGCGGCTAGTCTACCTCAGGCAAAGAATAAGAAAAAGAGGGTGCGAGACGCGTTTGGGATGGGTACAATGATTGGATCAAAATAACAATGAATATGCGGATCTATATTTAGGGAATAAACTATGAGCGATCTAGCCAGAGAAGTGTCACCGGTAAATATCGAAGACGAACTGAAAAGCTCGTACCTCGATTATGCCATGAGCGTCATTGTTGGGCGTGCTTTACCAGATGTTCGTGACGGCCTGAAGCCAGTACACCGACGTGTCTTGTTCGCAATGAACGAATTGCGCAACGACTTTAATAAACCTTATAAAAAGTCAGCTCGTGTCGTTGGTGACGTTATTGGTAAATATCACCCGCATGGTGATAGTGCTGTTTACGACACTATTGTACGTATGGCACAGAACTTCTCCTTGCGTTATATGCTGGTCGACGGCCAGGGTAACTTTGGTTCGGTTGACGGTGATTCTGCTGCGGCGATGCGTTATACCGAAATTCGCATGGCGAAAATTGCGCATCAGTTACTCGCCGATTTAGATAAAGAAACGGTTGACTTTGTCGACAACTATGATGGTACTGAGCGTATTCCTGACGTTCTGCCTACCCGAGTGCCTAACCTGTTAGTTAACGGTTCTTCTGGTATTGCCGTTGGTATGGCAACCAATATCCCACCGCATAATCTGACCGAAGTTATCGACGGTTCACTTGCCATGATTGATAACCCGGATATTGATGTTGAAGGGTTGATGGAATACATCCCGGGACCGGACTTCCCGACAGCGGCAACAATTTCTGGCCGTAGTGGTATTGTCGAAGCTTATAAAACGGGTCGTGGGCGCATTCATTTGCGCGCTCAGGCTGAAATTGAAGTTGATGAGAAGACCGGTAAAGAAACCATCATCGTTACGGAAATTCCGTATCAGGTGAATAAAGCTCGCTTAATTGAGAAGATTGCGGAACTGGTCAAAGAAAAACGCGTTGAAGGTATTAGCGCGTTGCGTGATGAGTCTGATAAAGACGGTATGCGTATCGTTATCGAAATCCGTCGTGGCGATGTGGGGGAGGTTGTTCTCAATCATTTGTACGCCAATACGCAGCTACAGGTTGTGTTTGGTATCAACATGGTAGCTCTGGATAAAAATCAGCCACGCCTGTTTAACCTACGCGATATGCTGGATTGCTTTATTCGCCACCGTCGTGAAGTGGTGACACGTCGCTCAGTCTACGAATTACGTAAAGCTCGTGAACGTGCTCATATTTTGGAAGGCTTAGCGATATCGCTGGCCAATATCGACGAAATTATTGAGCTTATCCGTCGCTCGCCAACACCGGCTGAAGCTAAAGCTGGTCTAATTGCCCGCGCATGGCAGTTGGGAGATGTCGCTTCAATGCTGGAAACAGCCGGCGTTGATGCTGCGCGTCCTGATCATCTGCCAGAAGAATACGGCATCCGGGGTGGCAATTATCACCTGACCGAAGAGCAAGCTCAGGCTATTCTGGATTTACGCCTGCACAAACTGACCGGTTTAGAACACGAAAAAATTCTGGATGAATATAAAGGTCTGTTAGAACAGATTGCTGAACTGCTGCATATCCTCAACAGTTCAGAGCGCCTGATGGAAGTGATTCGTGAAGAACTGGTAGAAATACGTAACAACTTCGGTGATGAGCGTAAAACGGACATTACTGCTGCTGCACACGACATCAGCATGGAAGACTTAATCAACGAAGAAGACGTAGTTCTGACGCTTTCTCACGAAGGTTATGTGAAGTATCAGCCACTGACTGAGTACGAAGCTCAGCGTCGTGGTGGTAAAGGTAAAGCCGCCACTAAGATGAAAGACGAAGACTTTATTGAAAGGCTGTGGGTAGCGAACACGCATGACACCATTTTATGCTTCTCAACCCGTGGTCGTATTTACTGGATGAAAGTTTACCAGTTGCCGCTGGCAAGCCGCGCGTCTCGCGGTAAACCTATCGTCAACTTGTTACCGCTTGAAGCCGACGAACGTATTACCGCTATTTTGCCAACACGGGACTATCCGGAAGATAAGTTCGTTGTTATGGCAACGCGCAAAGGCACTATCAAGAAAACACCATTACCAGAGTACTCACGTCCTCGTAACGGCGGAATTATTGCACTGAACCTGGTTGATGACGATGAACTGATTGGCGTTGACATCACCGACGGTAATGGCGAAATTATGCTGTTCTCTGACGCTGGTAAAGTGGTGCGTTTTGCTGAAGAGCAGGTGCGTTCAATGGGCCGTACCGCGACCGGTGTCCGTGGCATTCGCTTAGAAGAAGGGCAACGTGTTGTATCACTGATTGTTCCTCGCGAATACGAAGAGGAAGAAGCGAATGTATTAACCGTGACTGAAAACGGTTATGGTAAACGTACGCCGTTAAGTGAATACCCAGCTAAGAGTCGTGCGACCAAAGGTGTTGTCTCTATAAAAGTCAGCGAACGTAATGGTTCAGTTGTTGGCGCTATGGAAGTTATTGATGGCAATGAGATCATGCTTATTAGTAACAAAGGTACTTTGGTAAGAACGCGTGTCAACGAGGTTTCAACCGTTGGTCGTAACACTCAGGGCGTGCGCTTAATTCGCACCGCAGATGACGAGAAAGTCGTTGGCTTACAGCGTATCGATGAAATTGATGAAGATGAAATGTTAATTGATGGCGAGGTTGCTGCTGAAGAAGGTGAAGCCGCAGCTGAAGACAATATTGAAAACCAAGAAGGTTCCGACGAGTCATGAGTCAGTTGTTTAACTTTTCTGCCGGACCGGCAATGTTGCCGGTCGATGTTTTGAAACAAGCTCAGGAAGAGTTATTGAATTGGAATGGACAGGGCGTATCTGTGATGGAAATTTCTCACCGCGACCCTGTCTATGTCCACATGGCACGTGAAGCCGAGCAAGACTTGCGCGATCTGTTAAACGTGCCGGACGACTATGAAGTACTCTTTTTGCAAGGTGGTGGACGCGGCCAGTTTTCTGCGGTCCCGCAAAATATTGCGTCACCGGATGCTACCGTAGATTATCTGGATACAGGAATTTGGTCTGGTTTTGCTATCCGGGAAGCCGAAAAATTTGTTTCCAACGTGAATATTGCGGGGAAGGTTCAGGAAGGCGCTAAAGGCAAAGAAATTCAGTGTCCAGAAGACTGGAAACTGTCTGAAAATGCCGCCTATTTTCATTATTGTCCTAATGAAACTGTCGATGGTATTGCACTGCATGAAGTTCCTGACGTAAAGGCGCCAGTTATCGCCGATATGTCATCAAACATTCTTTCTGAACCACTGGATGTTTCAAAGTTTGGCGTTATATATGCTGGAGCCCAGAAGAATATTGGTCCTTCAGGTTTTGCCATTGCTATTGTTAAAAAGTCTTTATTAGGCGAGCCGCAGAAGCAGGTGTCGTCTATTATGGATTACCAACTTCAGGCGAAAGACGGGTCTATGTACAACACACCCAACACCTTTGCCTGGTACCTTGCTGGGCTGGTATTCAAGTGGTTAAAAGCGCAGGGCGGGTTAGTCGCTATGGGCGAACGCAATCGCTATAAAGCGCAGCTGTTATATGATTTTGTCGATAAGTCCGATTTTTACAGTAATACGATTAATCCGGCTTACCGTTCAATTATGAACGTTCCTTTTCAGTTGGCCGACGACAAGCTTGATGCGGAATTTTTACAAGGCGCTAAAAACGCAGGTTTATTAGGGTTAAAAGGGCATCGCTTTGTTGGTGGCATGAGAGCCAGTATTTATAACGCAATGCCGGTAGAAGGTGTGGAAGCATTGCTAAGTTATATGGCAGATTTCGAGCGTAAGCTTGGCTAAATAAATAGAATAAAAAGGTAGTGAATCGCTATGGCAGAATTTAATGCATTAGAACTGGTTAATTCCGGAGTGAAGCAATTACGTCCGTATCAGGCAGGTAAGCCTACGTCTGAATTACAGCGTGAGTTAGGTCTGCAGCACGTGGTTAAGCTGGCTTCAAACGAAAATCCTCTGGGTTTGAGTGGAAAAGTAAAAAACGCGCTGGAAGCCGAGTTAACGGATTTAGTGCGTTACCCTGACGCCAATGGTTACTACCTTAAAAGCCGGCTGGCTGAGTTACATGAAGTTGGAACGCAGCAAATAACTCTGGGTAACGGTTCTAACGATGTTCTGGAAATTTTAGCCCGTACCTTTGTGTCGGATAAGAACGAAGTAATTTTCTCACAACACGCATTTGTGGTGTATCCGCTGGTTACTCAGGCTATCGGTGCTAAACCTGTTGCTGTTCCTGCAGTAGATTACGGGCACGATCTTGATGGTATGGCAAAAGCCGTTACCGATAAAACCAAGATGATTTTTATTGCTAACCCGAATAACCCAACGGGCACCTTTTTATCAACCTCAGCGCTAAAAGACTTTCTTGCTAAGATACCGCAAAATATCATTGTGGTTCTGGATGAAGCTTATTACGAGTATGTACCGGAAGACGAACGAGCGCCGTCGGTAGAGTGGATAAAAGAATATCCTAATCTGGTGGTTAGCCGGACGTTTTCTAAAGCCTATGGCTTAGCCGGTTTGCGCGCAGGATACGTGGTCAGCGACGAGAGTGTGGCAGACGTCCTTAACCGTATTCGTCAGCCGTTCAATATGAACTCGTTGTCACTGAAAGCAGCTGAAGTGGTATTAGATGATCACGCCTATTTGCAAAAAGCCGTTGAATTAAACGCACAAGGTATGAAGCAGTTAACTGACTTTTGTGAAGATTCAGGACTTAACTACATTCCATCTTACGGTAACTTTTTAACCATAGAAGTTGGGTCCGGTGCTGAGAAGCTTTACGACGAGCTTCTGCATGAAGGCGTTATTGTACGTCCTGTAGGTGGCTATGAGTTGCCTAATCATTTACGTGTCAGCATTGGTCTGCCTGAAGAAAATCAAGCCTTTATTAAGGCAATGAAAAAGCTGCGTGGTTAATTCTATTCATTTAGAGCCGCGGCAGCATTGTCGCGGTACTGTAACCTTACCAGGTTCAAAAAGCATTGCTAACCGGGCACTGCTTATGGCTGCTTTATGCCAGACTCCCGTCACCTTACATAATTTACTGGTTAGCGATGACACCAGCCGCATGCGTGAAGCTCTTAATGCATTGGGAGTGAGCTTTGAAGATGACAAACTCACTACCCGGGTGCATGGTTTAGGAGGGCATTGGAACAAACCTGCTTCCGATTTCTATCTGGGAAACGCCGGCACGGCAATGCGGCCGCTCATAGCCGTGTTAGCGGCAACATTAAAAAGCGAACATCAAGCGGTAGTGTTAAAAGGTGATGCCCGAATGCATGAGCGCCCGGTTAAGCACTTAGTTGATGCTTTACAGCCTCATAATGCCGGGGTTAACTATCTGGGGGAGACAGGGTTTCCTCCGTTAGAAATGACTTCTGGTTTAAAGTCGGGTCACTTTGAAATTGATGGTTCGGTATCCAGCCAATTCATTTCGGCTCTGCTGATGGCGCTTCCGTTACTGCCCGGTGATTCAACCCTGACATTAAAAGGGAATGTGGTTTCACGACCTTACATTGAACTGACGCTGCAAATGCTGTCTGATTTTGGCATTTCTATAAAAGAAGACTCTCCTCAGCGCTACGCTATTACCGGCGGACAATGTTACCAGTCGCCCGGCGAATACTGGGTAGAAGGTGATGCCAGCGCCGCATCTTACTGGATGGCCGCCGCGCTCTTAGGAAAAGGTCCTGTTGAAATTATCGGTGTCGGTAAAAACTCGATTCAGGGCGACAAACGCTTCGCCGAAGTTATTGAAGCCATGGGTGCGTCAGTAAGCTACCATAAAAACAGCATAACCGTATCCGGCACAGGAAACGTGCAGGGCATTGACCAGGACTTTAATGATATTCCCGATGCGGCAATGACGGTTGCGCCACTGGCTCTATTCGCAAATAGACCGACGACAATTCGTAATGTCGCAAACTGGCGGGTAAAAGAAACCGACCGTCTTCATGCTATGGCAACAGAGCTGCGACAGCTGGGTGCCATAGTCGATGAAAGCGAGGACTCTCTCCGCATTGAGCCGCTGAAGCACTGGCAACATGCCGCAATTGATACTTATGACGACCATCGCATGGCAATGTGCTTCTCCTTAGTCGCATTTTCGCCGACTGGAGTGACAATCAATGATCCCGGTTGTTGTGCGAAGACCTATCCCGACTATTTTTCCGAGTTTTCACGGCTCTGTCACAGTTAACTCTTAGACTCGTTGACTTTGATTAATGCAATTTTTTTACAAATGCGTATAATTGCGCGGCTAAATGCTGCGTAATGCAGAGCAATTAGAGGATTTTATGACAACTCATATTCCAGTCATTACGATTGACGGGCCGAGTGGGGCAGGGAAAGGAACGATAAGCCGATTATTGGCTGAAAAGCTAGGATGGCACTTGCTGGATAGCGGCGCTATTTATCGCGTGCTGGCATTAGCGGCTTTGCATCACGATTTCACACCGGAAGATGAAGAGAGCCTGGTGGCTTTGGCAGCGCATCTGGATGTGAAGTTTGAAGCAGAAGAAGAGCGTTCATTGACACATATTATTCTTGAAGGTGAGGATGTGACCATGACCATCCGTACTGAACAAGTGGGTAATATGGCGTCAAAAATAGCGGCTTTACCACGAGTCAGAGAAGCTCTACTGCGCCGCCAGCGTGGGTTTAAAGAGCTTCCAGGTCTGGTAGCCGACGGCCGTGATATGGGAACCGTTGTTTTCACTGATGCCGATGCCAAAATCTTTTTGACCGCTTCTGCCGAAGAGCGCGCAAGACGACGCTTCGAGCAATTGAAGGAAAAAGGTTTTGATGCTAATATTGATCAACTAGTGAACGAAATAAAAGAAAGAGATGATCGTGATACGAATCGCTCGGTGGCACCTCTTAAGCCAGCTGAGGATGCGTTGTATCTGGATTCCACTGATACGTCGATAGAAGACGTATTGGAACAAGTATTGACGTTTGCGCACAGCAAACTCTCAAAGACTAGCTAGGGTCAGGTGACCTTAATTAGGCGTCTGTTGTAAGGATGCGAACAGACTATTTTAATAACCCCGCTGTATACGGAAGTTCAGTGGACGTCTTATTTATAAGCGAAGTTAATTACTATGTCAGAAAATTTTGCAGAATTATTTGAAGAAAGCCTAAAGGAAGTTGAAACACGCCCGGGCTCCATTGTTAAAGGTACTATCGTTGCTATACAAAAAGATTTGATTCTGGTTGATGCTGGTCTTAAATCAGAAAGCGCGATTCCAGCAGAACAGTTCCGTAATGCAGAAGGTGAATTAGAAGTCAGCGTCGGCGACGTAGTTGACGTAGCCCTTGATGCAGTTGAAGACGGCTTTGGCGAAACCATTCTGTCTCGCGAAAAAGCGAAACGTTACGAAGCATGGCTGGTGTTGGAAAAAGCACACGAAGACAATGCAACCGTTATCGGTATTATCTCTGGTAAGGTTAAGGGTGGCTTTACAGTAGACTTAGGCGGCGTTCGCGCGTTCTTGCCTGGTTCACTGGTTGATGTACGTCCAGTACGTGAAACAACGCATCTGGAAAACAAAGATTTAGAATTCAAAGTTATCAAGCTTGATCAGAAACGCAACAACGTTGTTGTATCTCGTCGTGCTGTTATCGAGAAAGAAAACAGTGCAGAGCGTGAAGAGCTGCTTGAAAACTTGCAGGAAGGCCAGGAAGTTCAGGGTATCGTTAAGAACCTGACTGACTACGGCGCGTTCGTTGATTTAGGCGGCGTCGATGGCTTATTGCACATTACCGATATGGCTTGGAAACGCGTTAAGCACCCAAGTGAAATCGTAAACGTTGGCGATGAAATCACTGTTAAAGTATTGAAGTTTGACCGTGAACGCACTCGTGTGTCTCTTGGCCTTAAGCAGTTAGGCGAAGATCCATGGGCTGATATCGCAAACCGCTACCCAGAAGGGCATCGTTTAACTGGTCGTGTTACGAACTTGACTGATTACGGTTGCTTCGTCGAAATCGAAGAGGGTGTTGAAGGTCTTGTTCACGTATCAGAAATGGACTGGACTAACAAAAACGTTCATCCTTCTAAAGTGGTTAACCTGGACGACACTGTTGAAGTTATGGTTCTGGAAATTGACGAAGAACGTCGTCGCATTTCATTAGGCCTTAAACAGTGCAAGCCTAACCCATGGGAAGAGTTTGCTAAGAACCATAATAAAGGCGAGCAAGTTACTGGTAAGATCAAGTCAATCACTGACTTTGGTATCTTCATCGGTCTTGACGGCGGCATTGATGGTTTGGTTCACTTGTCAGACATTAGCTGGAACGCTACTGGTGAAGAAGCTGTTCGTGATTATAAAAAAGGTGAAGAAGTTACCGCTGTAGTCATGCAGGTTGATGCTGAACGTGAACGTATTTCACTAGGTATCAAACAGCTTGAAGAAGACCCATTCAATAACTACCTGGCGGCCAATAAAAAAGGTGCTATTGTTACAGGTACAGTTACTGAAGTAGACGCTAAAGGCGCTAAAGTTGAATTAGCTGAAAGCGTTGAAGGCTACGTTCGTGCCGCAGACATTTCACGCGACCGCGTTGAAGATGCAAGCACTGAACTGAGTGTTGGTGACTCTATTGAAGCTCGCTTCATGGGCGTTGACCGTAAAAACCGTACTCTGAGCTTGTCTATCCGTGCGAAAGACGAAGTTGAAGAGAAAGAAGCGGTTGAAAGCGTTAATAAGCAACAGGACAGTGGTTCTGGTCTTAATAGCGCAATGGCTGAAGCCTTTAAAGCTGCAAAAACTGACGACGAATAATTAACTGCATTGTTGCAGTTAATTTGAAGGAGGTAATGATGACTAAATCAGAGCTGATTGAAAGGTTAACTTTGAAGCACGAGTTACCTCCGAAGCAGGTTGAAGCTTCGGTTAAAGAGATACTCGAACAAATGGTGCAGTCCTTATCACAAGGCAAGCGCGTTGAAATTCGGGGTTTCGGAAGCTTCTCTTTGCATTATCGGGCTCCTCGTGTTGGTCGTAATCCTAAAACAGGCGAGCCTGTTGAGTTAGAAGGGAAATACGTACCGCATTTTAAAGCGGGAAAAGAGCTTCGCGAGAGGGTCGATACATTAAGTTAGTTTTTACGCTCGATTGATAAAAACGGCATGCTATACTGGCATGCCGTTTTTTTATAACTAACAGGTAAGCAATTATGCTTAAAAAGCTGCTTATTCTCATTCCTGTATTAATCATATTTCTTTTAGCAATGGCGTTTGGGGCTCAGAACCCGCAAACCGTAGTTGTTAATTTACTGGTGCTGCAAACAGAAATGGCTGTTGCATCGCTGCTTGCTATCTTTTTTGGCAGCGGCTTTCTGATGGGTATTTTATTACTTTGCTTATCGAGTTTATCCTGGCGCTATCGGTATAACCGCTTAGTTAAGCGTTTAAATAAACTGGACAAGGAGAGCTAACGGCTCATGTTGGAGCTTCTCTTCCTGCTTTTACCAATTGCGGCTGCCTATGGCTGGTTCATGGGCCGTAATAGTGTCCGCACAGAAGAGCGAAAAGAGCAGAAGCGTTTCTCTAAAAAGTACGCCACAGGTATCAACCTGTTGTTGTCAGATCAGCCAGATAAGGCGGTTGATCTATTCGTCGAGTTATTAGATGTCGACAGCGAAACCATTGAGACTCACTGGACCTTAGGCAAGTTATTTCGCCGCAGAGGCGAAGTCGACCGTGCAATAAAAATTCATAAAAACCTGACGTCACTTCCCAATCTGTCTGAGCACGATCGCTTAACGGCTATGTACGAGTTAGGTAAAGACTACCTTTCTGCCGGAATCTACGACCGTGCTGAACAAATGTTTGCTGGCTTACAGAGTTACAAGTCATTCCGGGAAAAAAGCCAAAAGCACCTTCTTGAGCTTTATGAATCCACGCACGAATGGGACAAAGCCATTAAAATAGCTTTGCGTCTGGCGAAGCAAAGCAGCCACGCGCGAGTCGTTCTCGCTCAGTTATATTGCGAGCTTGCCGAACTAGACGACAATGTACCCAGTAAAATAAAGCATTACAGTAAGGCGCTTAAACACGATAGTAATTGCGTTAGAGCAGTTCTCGCCCTGGGAAAAATCTACATGAAAGAAGGGGAGTACGGGGAGTCCATTAATTACTTAACCCGGGTGTTCGAACAGGACAAATCATTTGTTTGCGAAACCATTCCTTTGCTAGAGGAAGCTTACGAGAAAACATCGGACACTCATACTTTTATCGAGTTTTTACACAGTTGCGTTGAACACAATGCGGGAATAACGGCCGCTATTACGTTGTCAGAAAAAATCTGTGAATCGCAAAGTATTGAAGACGCAGAATACTTTATGACTCATGTTTTAGAGCAGCACCCGACAATGCGCGGATTCCATCATTTAATGGGGTTACACGTTCGGGCTGCTGATGTGGGCAATGCGCGTGACAGCCTCCGGAGGCTGCGTAAAATGGTTCACGAGCACATAGTGCAGCGGCCCAATTATAAGTGCCGTCACTGTGGTTTCTCCGGACATACTTTATATTGGCGTTGTCCTTCGTGTAAGAGCTGGGCAACAACAAAACCTATTTTTGGATTAGATGGTGAATAACGACATGGCGTTACCGAAAATTTATGTTGCTTTAGATTGCCAGACACAGGAAGTCGCTGACAATTTAGTGAGTCAATTACCAGCCGGAAAAGTTGGGCTGAAAGTGGGTAAGGAATTGTTTACCGCTATTGGACCTAGCTGGGTAAAAAAGCAGGTTGAGCAGGGTTTTTCAGTATTTTTAGATTTAAAGTTTCATGATATTCCAAACACAGTGGCTAAGGCGGTAACCTCGGCAGCTAAAATCGGTGTTGATATGGTGAACGTGCATGCCAGCGGCGGTACCGAAATGATGAGCGCGGCAAGGGATGCATTAAAGCAATTTGATAAGCCTCCTTTATTAATAGCCGTGACAGTACTCACCAGCATGAGTGATTCTGATCTTGCAGAAACTGGAATTCAGGCATCTGCGGAACAGCAAGTACTTAAACTGGCAAAATTGGCGCAGCAGGCTGGCCTGGACGGAGTGGTTTGTTCTGCTCAGGAAGCTCGTATGCTGAAACGTGATTTGGGTACGTCATTTAAGCTTGTAACGCCGGGTATCCGACCTGCCAACAGCGCCGCGGGTGACCAAAAGCGGGTTATGACACCAGAAGCCGCAATAGAGGCTGGGGTTGATTATATGGTCATTGGGCGACCTATTACGCAGGCAGCTGACCCAACCGCCAGAGTTGCGGAGATATTAGCTTCTATAGGAGAATAACTCACTTACGCCTTCGCAATGTCGTAATCTTCTAATAAGGCAAAAAACTTCGGCTATAGTGTCCTTACTGCAGTGACGCAGTGATTTTTCAATAGGGAATGACACTATGAAGCTAAAATTGATACCCATACTTGTTGCCTCATCGCTGTTTTTAGCAGCAGGGGCGCAAGCCACTCCGTTATCCGCCTTACCAAACTTATCGCCAGTAGCACAGGCTGAAGAGGTTAAAACCGTCAATATCAATACCGGTTCAGCACAAGAGATATCGGCTGTTCTGGTTGGTGTTGGTGAAAAACGGGCTGAGCAGATTATCGAGTTAAGAGAACAGCTGGGTAGCTTTACCGAAGTAGAGCAGCTACTTGATGTAAAAGGTATTGGTGTTAAAACTTTAGAGAAAAACCGAGCCTTCATTACGATTAAGCAGTAATGGCAAGTAAACTCCAGAGATAAAAAAGGCCGGTAGTTCGTTGCTACCGGCCTTCTTATTTTCTAACTAAGCTCTTATTTAGCTGAATTTAGTCACATTTTGCCATTTCGGCATAAGAAGTCGAACGCGCCTGAGAAATACTAGCGATACGACTGTCTTTAACAAACTGAGGACGATTATCTGATGAAGCTACGGGCAGAGCCTTAAAGGCTTCTTTGCGCTCTTCAGCTGTTGCCTTCGTCATTGCAGAAAATGATGAACCACTTAATGAACGGTTAGGTATAACCGCTTCGGTTTTCATTTGTTTGCGTTTTTGCCCCGCAGCCCGTTGATGACGAGGAGAGCGGCGAGAGCGATCTCTGCTTTTCTTCTCTTCAGCCTTAGACTCTGGTTTTTCTTCAACAGTGTCTTCTGCCTCATCAGTTGGCTTTTGAGGCTCTTCAGCTGTTTCAGAGCTATTACTTTGCTCTTCTTTAGCTGGTTCTGGCACTGCTTCACTGGCTTGCTCAACTGATGATTCTACTTTGTCATCAGATGCCACTTCAGGTTTCGCTGTGTCAGGCTTTTGTACTGTTTCGTCTGTACTGGTTTCAGTTTGTTGAGTTGCTTGAGTGTCCGCTTGAGGTGCTTTCTCTTCCGTATTCTCATCAACACTCTTCTCTACGTTCTGTTCCGTCGGAGTTGTAGGTTGAGTCTGATTTTGCACCAGCTCAGCAGCTGCCTGCATACGCGGATCCAGTACCTTGTCAGAAATTGCTTTATTTTCGCCCTTGTCAGAACCAGATTGCTTTGCTGGTTTCTCTTTAGTCTGGGCTGGCTTCTGATTCTGGGTCTCTGCACCATCAGTCGACGCATCAACAGCCTTTTGAGATGGCTGCTGTGTTGGCTCTTTAGCTGCTACTGAACCGTCAGTTGATGAAACGCGAACGGATTTTTCAATCGGCTTACGTTGACGACGCGGTTTATCCTGAACAGCTTTTGTCTCTTTTGGCTTTTCTGCTTCAGCCGGGCTATCAACTTGTTCGTTCTTAGCCGTTTCTGGTTTTGGCTGCTGCTGATTTTTATTGCTACGGCCACGACGTCTGCGATCGTTACGGTTGCGACTATTGCGGTTACCTGCGTCATCGCGAGATTCTTTTGATTTCTCTTCTGTCGCTGGGGAGGTTTTTTCTTTACTGGCTTCCTTGTCCTTATCCGCTGACTGGTTGCGGCCTCGCGGCTGACGGTTTCCTGAACGGCGATTGCGACCACGACGTTGCTGATTCCGCTGGTTTTGAGCGTTACGTTCTTTTTCTTTCTCAGCTTCAGCCTGTTTCTGCTCTTCATCTGAACCAAACAAGCCAGAGAACCAGGTCACTAAACGACTCAACAACGATGGTTGAGCTGCTTTTTTCTCTTCAACTTTAGGGGCCGGTGCTGGCGTAGGAGCCGCACTCGGTGCCTGAAGGCCTTTTAGTGCTGGCTCTTCAAATTTCGCTTTATCCTGAGTTAAAGTAATAGAAACCGTAGATTCAGTTTGATCTGGCTTTTGCACCAACTCAAAACTGGCTGACTCCGGAACTTCGTCATCACGAATACGCAACACTTCAAAGTGAGGTGTTTCCATATGGTGATTTGGGATAATAACGATTTTCACGTTATGGCGTTTTTCTATATGATTGACGGATTGACGCTTTTCATTGAGCAAGTAAGTTGCAACATCGATCGGGACCTGAGCATGTACCTGAATGGTGTTGTCCTTTATCGCTTCCTCTTCAATCAAGCGCAATATCGACAGAGCTAAAGAATCGCTCGAACGTATGGTTCCCTGACCATTACAACGCGGACAAACATTGTTTGCTGATTCGCCCAGTGAAGGGCGTAAGCGCTGACGGGACATTTCCATCAAGCCAAAGCGCGAAATACGGGCTACCTGAATACGCGCTCTGTCCTGAGATAAACTGTCGCGTAAACGATTTTCAACGTCACGTTGATGGCGGGCAGGGGTCATATCGATAAAGTCGATAACCACTAAACCGCCAACGTCGCGTAAACGCAATTGACGTGCTATTTCTTCGGCTGCTTCAAGGTTGGTCTGCAATGCCGTTTCTTCGATATCGCCACCTTTAGTTGCACGTGACGAGTTAATGTCGATAGAGGTCAGTGCTTCAGTTGGGTCGATAACAATTGAACCACCTGACGGAAGGCGGACTTCGCGCTGGAATGCAGATTCAATTTGGCTTTCTATCTGGTAGTGACTGAAAAGCGGGACATCGCCTTCGTATTGTTTTACGCGTTGTAAAAAGTCCGGACGAATAAGCTGTATATGACTACGGACTTGCTCGTATACTTTCGGGCTATCGATGAGAACTTCACCGATGTCTCGGCGCAGGTAATCGCGTAAGGCACGGAAAATAACGTTGCTTTCCTGATGGATAAGGAAAGGAGCAGGGCGCTCGTCTGCAGCTTTGCTAATGGCTTCCCAATGATTAAGCAGAACATTTAAGTCCCACTCGAGCTCTTCTTTTGACTTGCCTACACCGGCTGTACGGACAATCAGTCCCATTTCTTTCGGAACATTGAGGTCAGATAGCGCTTCTTTTAGTGCTGAACGTTCATCACCCTCAATACGACGCGATATACCGCCGGCTCGGGGGTTGTTTGGCATGAGCACCAAATAGCTGCCAGCCAGGGAAACAAAGGTCGTTAAGGCGGCACCTTTTTGGCCTCGCTCTTCTTTGTCTATTTGAACAATAACTTCCTGGCCTTCCTTGACCACATCTTTAATATTAGGGCGACCCTGGAAGGTATAGCCTTGAGGAAAATAGGTTTTAGCTATTTCTTTAAGAGGAAGAAAGCCATGTCGCTCTGCACCATAATCGACAAAGGCAGCTTCAAGACTTGGCTCTATACGCGTGATTTTGCCTTTATATATGTTTGCTTTTTTCTGTTCGTGACCAGGGCTTTCAATATCTAAATCGTAAAGGCGCTGGCCGTCAACCAGCGCAACACGCAACTCTTCTAATTGCGTGGCATTAATTAGCATTCTTTTCATTACTGTGACTCAATTCTTTGGGCCACAATATGACACGCCCCAATGGCGATCGTGCAATTATCGAATTCGTCTGTCGCTGCAGGCCCTTTGGGACCTGCGTTACCCGTCATCTACAACGTATAACTAAAATGAGTTTGACTGTGCCGATAACACCAACTGTTCGGTGTCATATTGTCGCTAAATTTTACGTCTGCAATCGATTATGAAACAAAGCGTATTCAATGTGCTGTGTTCTTCTCCGTGCCATCAACATCTCGGCTAGTCACTTCATTAGACTTTAAAACCGTACGCTGATGTGGATAATGCGTCGCTCTGTTATTTCGATTGCGCGAAATATATTCTTCGTCTGCCATCTTCGATGGACTTTGACACTTAATTATTCCATGAAAACCACTGAAAATACAAGCAACAATTTCGCTGTTGAATCTTGTAGATGATGGTAAAATAGCGGCATGAAAACAATTCAACAAGAAGTACGCTGGCATACTGTCTCTGCAGAAGAGTCGGGGCAGCGAATAGATAACTTTCTCATTGCGCAATTACGCGGTGTACCTAAGTCTTTGGTATATCGAATTGTTCGTAAAGGTGAAGTGCGAGCGAATAAAAAGCGGATAAAACCGGACTATAAGTTGAAAGAAGGGGACCTCATTCGCATTCCTCCGGTAAAAGTGAGTGAAAGGCCGGACCTTCCGTCTGCTAATTTAGAGCAGGTTGCAGCTCTCGAGCACGCGATCCTCTATGAGGACGACGCTTTGATGCTAATTAATAAACCATCAGGAGTCGCCGTACATGGCGGCTCAGGACTGCAATTCGGTCTTATTGAAGGTTTAAGAGCGTTGCGGCCAAAAGAGAAAAGCTTAGAGCTGGTTCACCGAATAGACCGAGATACCAGTGGCTTGTTGCTGGTTGCTAAAAAACGTTCAGTGCTGAGAAGTTTGCACGAACAGTTGCGTAACAAAGAAATGAATAAGCAATATCTGGCGTTGGTTCGTGGCCAATGGCAAAAGCGGGTTCGCAGCGTTGAAGCGCCGTTAAAAAAGAACACCTTAAAATCTGGCGAGAGAATTGTGCGTGTTGATGCAGAAGGCAAAGCCTCGTTGACTCGTTTCAGAATTCAGCAAAGATATAAGGAAGGGACATTAGTTGAAGCGTCGCCAGTTACCGGCCGCACTCATCAAATTCGCGTTCACGCGTTACATGCCGGTCATCCTATAGCGAAAGATCCTAAGTACGGTGATGCGGATTTCGATAACATTATGTCCGGGCTTGGGTTAAACCGACTGTTTTTACACGCCTGGCAGCTGCGTTTTCTGCATCCGGTTACCGGAAAAGAAGTGGCTTTTGAAGCCCCTCTGGATGACAACTTACAGCAAACGTTAAAGCAATTGACCGCGCAATAATAAGGACAGCTTATAATGATGTGCGATAAGCGACTTGTGGTGTTTGACTGGGACGGCACTTTAATGGACTCCATTGGCCGAATTGTGTCATCGATGCAAAACACAGCAGAGCATACGGGGTTACCTGTTCCGACCGAGATGTCAGTCAGAGACATTATTGGTTTAAGCCTTGAACCTGCAATAGAAAAACTGTTCGGTGTACTTAACGCGACACAAATGAATAACTTTTTAACTCAGTATCGCGATGAATATATCGATCTAAATACAACGCCGTCGCCCTTATTTCACGACGCAAAAGCGGTGCTTTCTCAGTTATCCAGTGCGGGCTATCGTTTGGCCGTCGCGACTGGCAAGGCTCGGCGAGGATTACAACGAGTCTGGGTGGAAAGCGAAACCGAACATTACTTTGATACTTCGCGGTGCGCCAGTGAAACGAAAGGTAAGCCTGACCCCCAGATGCTTTATGAAATTATGAATGAACTTAAAACTCAGCCTGAACACACCGTAATGGTTGGAGACTCTGTTCACGATATGAAAATGGCGGTCGCGGCAGGCGTACAGGCAATTGGTGTAAGCTTTGGCGTACATGACGCTGAACGTTTACGTGAAGCCGGTGCTACAATAGTGATCGATTCGCTTTCAGAGCTCAGCAGCAAACTTGTCAGGGAGACGTTATGACGTTGCCACTAATTTTGGGGTCAGGTTCTAAGTACCGTCGTGAAATTTTAGATAGACTGCATTTGAACTACGATGTTGTAAAGCCGGACATAGACGAGAGTGCGATTAGCTCAGAAAGCCCACAACAATTAGTGGGGCGGTTAGCAGAAGCCAAAGCACGGGCGGTCGAGAGAAGAATGACCTACGATAATGCCATTATTATTGGTTCCGATCAGGTTGCTGTTTGTGATGGCAACATTTTAGGCAAACCAGGCAACCATGACAATGCGGTGCGACAATTGTCCAGCTTTATTGGCAAAACGGTAACCTTTTATACTGGGCTGGCTGTTCTTAATACAGAGGCTCAACAATGCGAAGTAAGAATAGAGCCGTTTGAAGTTGAATTTCGTCAACTGACTGCCGAAGAAATAGAACGTTATGTTGAGCTTGAAAAGCCCTTTGATTGTGCCGGCAGCTTCAAAAGCGAAGGGTTGGGAATCAGTTTGTTCAGCGGCTTAAAAGGCAACGACCCCAATGCACTCATCGGGTTACCAGCTATCGCTTTACTGGATATGTTGAGAACTCACGGAATTAACCCTCTAAATAAGGATTAACGACAGATTTCCCTTGTCAGTAAAGCGGAACTTCGTTAACATTCGCGCGCTATGCAAAAAGTTCGTATTCCCGTAACGGTCGACCCAGTCAAAAGTGCCAACAAAAAAGTGGCATATGATGGGGTAGTGCCCGGAAAAACATTGACAAGACTTCAGGAAAGTTTGGTAGAACCTTGCCCCGATCCTGAGGCCAGTGTTGAATTTGGAATTGATGAACAGGGCATTAGTTATTTTACAGGGAAAGCAAAAGTTGCTGTCAAAGTACTTTGTGAACGCTGTAATACGCCCCTGGATGTTGATATTCTCGCGCAGTTTGCGTATGCTCCTGTCACTAAGCGACAGGTGGCAGATGACTTTCCCGATAGCTATGAAGCTATTGAGGTAAACGATTTTGGAGAATTTAACCTGCATGGGCTTGTTGAAGACGAATTAATTCTGGCTATGCCAATAGTTCCTAAGCACGACGCTAAGGTATGTCAGGTGGATCGTGATGCGATGACGTGGGGCGAAATTGACGAATCAGATGCTGAAGAGTCTGAGAACCCGTTTGCCGTATTACAAGAATTGAAGCGTAAATAATCAGGAGATAGCGTAAATGGCTGTTCAAAAAAGTAAGAAAAGTCGTTCAAGACGCGACATGCGTCGTTCACACGATGCAATAGACGGCCCAACACTGTCGGTTGACTCAACTACGGGTGAGACGCATCGTCGTCACCACGTAACAGCCGACGGTTATTACAAGGGTCGTAAGGTCGTTAACAAGTAAGACAGGCCATGCCTGAACTGAACATAGCGATTGATGCAATGGGGGGCGATAATGGCCCCTCTATTGTTATAGAAGCCCTGGAAAAAGCGGTTCATCGGTATTCCGATGTTAAATTCACCGTTGTCGGGCACGAGAAAGAACTCACCCCGTTACTCGATAAATTCAATTTAAGCTCACATCCTTCTGTAAATCTTGTTCACGCCGAACAGGTTATCGAAATGGATGATAAACCAGGTCAGTCCCTGCGTAGTAAGCCTGAGTCCTCCATGCGCGTTGCGCTGAAAACCCTAACCGACGGTAATTGTCAGGCAATGGTAAGCGGCGGCAATACTGGCGCATTAATGACTAATGCCTACTTTACGCTGAAAACGCTTCCTGGTGTTCTACGCCCGGCGTTGATGACGGCTTTGCCGAATCAAACCGGCGGAAAATCTTACCTGCTTGATCTCGGCGCTAATGCCAGTTGCGATTCAGAAACTTTGTTTCAGTTTGGTGTTATGGGTGCTGTGGCAGCTGAGTATTTATCGGGCGTGCCCGCGCCCAAAATTAGCCTGTTGAATATGGGTGAAGAAGATATCAAGGGCAATGATGTTGTGCGTAATGCAGCAGCCAGGCTCGCGCAATGCGACCAGCTAAACTACATTGGTTTTATTGAAGGTAACCACTTATTTAGTGGCAGAGCTGATGTTGTAGTTTGTGATGGTTTCGTCGGGAACATTGCACTTAAAAGCTGCGAAGGTCTGGCAACATTCATTATTGATCAAATGCGCGACACACTGAGCTCACATTGGCTTTATCGGTTTTTCTTCCGTTTTTTACAAAAACGGACGCACAAGTCCTGGGATAGGTTGAAGCCCGACCACTACAATGGTGCGAGTCTGATAGGATTGCGCCATGTCGTGATAAAAAGTCACGGTAGCGCTAGCGCCGGCGCTTTTTATAGTGCAATTCAACAAGCCGTCGCAGAAGCGCATGAACAGCTTCCTGAGCGAATTAAACATCGTGTCGAAGCAGTCTTATCAGAACAGCTGTAACCAGTTAAGTAGCGCTATGACTTATGCAAAAATTGTTGGTACCGGGCATTATCTGCCCGAACAACGGCTTACTAATGAAGAACTTTCCCAGCGGGTTGATACGTCTGACGAGTGGATAACAGAAAGAACCGGCATTAAAGAACGGCGCATTGCGGCACCTGATGAAACCGCAGCGACTTTAGGTTATGAAGCGGCAAAAGAAGCACTGGCTGCCGCCGGTTTAAGCCCCCAGGATATCGATATGATTGTGGTGGCGACCACATCGGCCGAGCACGCTTTTCCAAGTGCGGCCTGTGAAATTCAACGAATGCTGGGCGTTACATCGATTCCTGCTTTCGACGTTGGAGCGGCATGCTCCGGTTTTATTTATGCGCTCTCTGTCGCTGATCAATTTATTAAAAGTGGGCAGCACCAACGTGTTCTGGTCATCGGCGCTGATGTACTGGCGCGTTTATGTGATCCCTATGATCGTAACACCGTGGTGCTTTTTGGGGACGGCGGTGGAGCGGTCGTCCTGGAACAAAATGATACTCCAGGAATACTCTCCACCCATCTATTCAGCGCCGGCGAATACAGCCACTTGTTAGGAGCTAAACAAGCCTCCAGAGGGGCCGACCGCGGCAGAGAAAACGCCTGGATGTACATGAAGGGTAACGAGGTCTTTAAAGTTGCGGTTTCAAAACTCAGTAGCTTAGTAACCGAAACCTTAGCGAAGAATCAATTACAGGCACATGATCTGGACTGGTTAATTCCGCATCAGGCAAATTTACGTATTATTAATGCGACAGCGAAAAAATTACAGATGCCGATGGAGCGCGTGGTAATTACTCTGGACTCAACAGGGAATACTTCTGCGGCATCGGTACCCATTGCACTTGACTGGGCGGTTAAGGATGGACGCATTAAGCGTGGTCAGAAACTCTTGTTAGAGGCTTTTGGTGGCGGTTTTGCGTGGGGTTCAGCGCTCGTTCAATATTAAGAGGATGATTATGACTAAAACGGCATTGTTATTTCCGGGGCAAGGCTCTCAAAGCGTTGGTATGTTAAGTGACTTGTCTAATGATTGCGCATTAGTGAAAGAAACGTTCGCAGAGGCCAGCAGTGTTCTCGGGTATGACCTTTGGCAGCTTGTCCAACAGGGGCCTGAGCAGCAATTGAATGAAACGCAACGGACACAGCCTGCATTATTAACTGCCAGCGTTGCACTGTATCGCGTTGCTAAAGAGAAAGGCCTGGCCGATGCTACCGTTATGGCCGGCCATAGCCTGGGTGAGTATTCAGCCCTTGTATGCGCCGGAGCACTGGAATTTACCGACGCGGTTAAACTTGTAGCCCTGCGCGGCGAGTTTATGCAGCAAGCTGTAGCCGAAGGCGAAGGTGCTATGGCCGCGGTTATTGGCCTTGAAGATGCCGAAATAGAAAAAATTTGTTTAGAGCAGGCTGGGGAACAAATAGTGACTCCGGTGAATTATAATTCGCCGGGTCAGGTGGTTATAGCTGGACATGCAGATGCCGTAGCTCGCGCCGCAGAAGCGTTAAAAGAAGCCGGAGCTAAACGTGTTTTGCCGTTACCTGTTAGCGTGCCTTCACATTGTGCTTTGATGCAGCCAGCCGCCAGCCAACTAGCCGACGCATTGAAGTCGATAAAGTTGAAACAGCCACACACGCCGGTCATTAATAATGTCGACGTTGCAATAGCCGACAGCGAAGATGCCATTAAAGATGCTTTGGTGCGTCAGCTTTTTTGTCCTGTGCGCTGGACTGAGACGATTGAACAGATTGCGAAACTGGATGTCGAATCTGCCTATGAAGTTGGTCCGGGAAAAGTACTGACTGGATTAAACAAACGTATTACTAAGGCTTTTGGTTGTAGTGCGTTGAATACGCTAGACTCTTTGAACTCACTTTAATAAAAAGGTTATTTACGTGCAAAACTTTGAGAATAAAGTCGCATTAGTTACAGGCGCAAGCCGGGGAATAGGAAAGGCAATAGCTGAACTGCTTGCTAGTCAGGGAGCGAAAGTTATTGGTACGGCTACCTCTGATAAAGGTGCCGCTGCAATCTCCGAATATCTTGGTTCAAAAGGCAAAGGCCTGGCGTTGGATGTAACCGACTCTGATAGTCTCCAGCAGGTTATTAAAGAGATTGAATCAGAATACGGTTCTATTGATATTCTGGTGAATAACGCCGGCATTACTCGCGATAACCTGATGATGCGAATGAAAGACGACGAGTGGGATGCTGTGTTAAACACGAATTTGTCAGCCGTATTTAAAGTTTGCAAAGCGGTTGTGCGTGGCATGATGAAACGTCGTAACGGCCGTATTATTAATATCAGTTCAGTTGTTGGCACAACAGGAAACCCAGGGCAGGTTAACTATTGTGCCGCGAAAGCCGGGCTGGTTGGTTTCAGTAAGGCAATGGCTAAAGAGGTAGCAGCTCGCGGCATTACCGTGAACTGTGTTGCGCCGGGCTTTATTGATACAGATATGACAAAAGCTCTGAATGATGAGCAAAAACAGGCTATTTTTGATAATATTCCGGCAGCACGTTTAGGCGAGCCAAAGGAAATTGCTGCTGCGGTAGCATTTTTAGCATCAGAAGGTGCAGCTTATATCACTGGTGAAACCATTCACGTTAATGGTGGTATGGCGATGGTTTAAGGGGGGTAACGGTACGACCTCTTAACTTTATGCTATTTTTTACTTTATTAATGAGGCTGGTTTCACTACACTACAGCCAATTTTCACTCTCGCGATGACTATTGAGGGATTTTATAATCATGAGTACTATTGAAGAACGCGTTAAAAAAATCATTGTTGAACAATTAGGTGTTAAAGAAGAAGAAGTTAAGCCTGAAGCGTCATTTGAAAATGACCTGGGTGCTGATTCTCTGGACACAGTTGAACTGGTAATGGCTTTGGAAGAAGAATTTGAAACCGAAATTCCAGACGAAGAAGCTGAAAAAATTAAAACAGTTCAATCAGCTATCGATTACGTAAATAATCATTCTAACGACTAATTTGTCGTAGAACGTGATATAAAAGGCGGAGCCATTGGTTCCGCCTTTTTTGTTATGACAATAAGAAAAATACTACTTAATAATACGCCTTTCCATTGTTCGGAAATAGACAGAGGGCTTCAGTTCGGTGACGGGCACTTTACAACCATGCGAGTTGTTCAAGGTGTGCCTTTGCATGTTGAGAAACATTTGAGCCGACTGTCTGAAGCCAATATCCGTTTATTTATAAACCACCCAAGCTTTGACTCTTTACATCAACGTATTCTTAACGCTTGTAATGGCATTGAAAACGGTGTGTGCAAAGTTATCGTCACTAGAGGTTATGGTGGTCGGGGATATGGCTTTTCAGACGGCGCAGTGGCCAATGAATACATTCAGGTAAGTGATGCTCCGGGTAACCTTAAATCGGTTAGTCTTGGTGTTGCTGAATTGAATTTAGCCAGACAACCTAAGCTAGCCGGTTTAAAAACACTAAATAGACTGGAACAGGTTCTGTTAACTCAAGAGTGCCGTGCGTCTGAATATGACGATTTACTGGTCTGCGACTCTGAGGGTAATGTTGTCGAAGCCATACAGGGAAATGTTTTTTGGTACAAACAAGGGCAATGGTATACCCCCGATCTGAGTTTTTCCGGAGTACAAGGCATTATGCGCCAGTTGATTATTGATGAAGACATGCTTGCGCCTTTGCGTATCGGTCATTTTTCATTGAATGAGTTAGCTGACGTTGAGCAGATGATCCTCAGCAACAGTGTCAGAGGCGCTGTTACGGTCACTCAGTTTAATGGTAAAGTAATGAATAAGAGCAAATTGCCGGCGGTATTAGAGCAGCTTATATTATGAAAAAACGTCTTATTTTAGTGCTGCTTGTTGCAGTTTTTGCGGTTTCAGTCGCGGTTGTCTTTGTGTCCGGACGCTGGTATTTATCGCAGCCAATACAAAGTGAAGCCAGTACGCCGCTATTGTTAGACTTTAGAGGCGGAGCAACCGCCCGTAGCGTGACATCTCAAGTGACAGAGCACTTTGAGGGTGGACATTCGGCATTAAGTTACCGCCTGAGTCAGGTTTTTGCTGATATTAATCATTTGCAGGCCGGCCTTTATGAAATTCATGGGCAGCAGAGCTGGTTTGATATTTGGAGTATGTTGAGTCAGGGACGCGAAAAAACCTTTACCGTGACTCTGGTGGAAGGCCTTACACTTGAACAATGGCGTGCTCAACTGAAACAGCTGCCTTATTTAAAAGACGAGTCTTCTGAATTGAGTGCGGAGGAACTAAGGCAAAAGCTTGGCGTTACAGAGACTTCATTAGAAGGTGTTTTACTACCTGAAACCTACAGTTACAGAGCTTATACAACAGATATCGCTATCCTGAAACAGGCGTACCAGTCTATGCAGCGCGTGCTGGAAAATGTCTGGCAAGAACGCTCAGACCGGTGCCCTGTAAATTCACCTTACGAGCTGTTAATACTGGCTTCTATTATTGAAAAAGAGACCGGTTTGGCCGATGAACGTCCGTTAGTCGCAAGTGTATTTGCTAACCGTCTGGCTATCGACATGCGCTTACAGTCTGACCCGACGACAATCTATGGTATTGAAAATTTTGACGGCAATATCACCCGGGCTCATTTGCGTGAGAAAACGGCTTATAATACCTATCGAATTGATGGGCTACCTCCAACACCAATCGCTATGCCCGGCGAAGCTTCAATTGAAGCCGCAGCGAATCCTGTACGTTCTCCGTACTATTATTTTGTTGCGGATAAATCGGGTGGTCATGTTTTCTCAGAAACGCTGGAAGAACATCAACGGGCTGTACGCCGATATCAACTGAATCAAGAGTGATTATGTCAGGAAAATTTATTGTTATCGAAGGACTTGAGGGAGCCGGTAAAAGTTCGGCTATCGCAAGTGTTGTCACGCATCTTCAGGCAAAAGGAATTCAGGCTGAAACGGTTCGGGAGCCTGGTGGCACACTGTTAGCTGAATCACTGCGGGACCTGGTAAAAAAGAAGTGGGATGAAAAAGTCAGCCCCACCACCGAGCTCTTACTTATGTACGCCAGCCGGGTTCAGTTGGTCGATAATGTCATAAAACCCGCGCTATCCAGAAATCGCTGGGTTATTGGTGATCGCCATGACTTGTCTTCCAGAGCCTATCAGGGCGGTGGTCGTGAACTCGGTGATGAGTTGTTGCAAAAGATACGTAAAATTACTTTAGGGAATTTTACCCCCGACTTAACGTTACTACTTGATGTTGAAGAGAAGAAAGGTCTTGAACGAGCGCGTGAACGAGGTGAGCTGGATCGCATTGAAGAAGAAGATTTAGCCTTTTTTCAACGTACTCGGCAACGCTATTTGAATATTGCAGCTAAAGATCCGAGCATTATTGTTATTGATGCAAACCAGTCGATGCTGGATGTACATCAGTCAATATTGAGAGCAATTGAGGAGTATTTGTTTTAATGGCTTTTCCGTGGCTGCGAGAACCCTGGTTGAGACTAGTAGCAAGTGCCGAGGCCGGACGCCTGGCTCATGCTTATTACTTGCAACATCATGTTGAGGGTGGTTCGACCGAGTTTATTCAGCGCCTGAATCAGTTTTTGTTGTGTAAGCAACCGGGCAAAAGTGCCTGCGGGAAATGCAAATCCTGTTTACTTTACCTATCGGGTAATCATCCGGACACCTGGACTATTGATGGTGCACAAGTTAATCGAATAGGTGTTGATACGGTACGCGAACTGCAACAAAGCGTAACACAGACAGCGAACCAGAATGGATTAAAAGTCGCGGTCATACTGGCAGCGGAAAAAATGACAGAACAGGCTGGCAACGCTCTGCTGAAAGTTTTAGAAGAGCCTCCGGCCGATACACACTGGTTGGTTTCAACTAAGGACGCAGAGCGCTTACTGCCCACCTTAAGAAGCCGCATGCAGTGGGTGAGCATTGCGTACCCGACAACCATACAGAGCTACGAGCAGGTGACTTTTGCCGGACAGCTTCTGGCCGGACTACGAGGGCAGCAGGAATTACCCCTGTTAAAAGAGAAAGATGGCGCGTTAAGCTGGCTGGATATTTCCGAGAACTTACTAATGGATTGGTTGTTGATTAGCCAACGAGCTGCTGCTACGCGTTTGCGTTATGAGCAATTGGCGGACGAATTACAACAAATCAGCAACTATGAGTGGGTCAATGTCGCGCAACTGAGTGAATGGGTATCCGAATGCCGACAGCTACGTCAGCGATATCAGGGCTCAACCGGGATCAATTTGCCGTTATTATTAAGTTTTGCCTGGAGTCGCTGGTCGAATACTCTTTCAGCATAGCGACTCCGTAAAACGGAGTTGTCATGTTGACGCTAAAATTAAGTCCACAATCAGCGACAGAGCTCTCTGCTCACGTTGTTCCTGAGTTTCAGTCCTTTACTTTGCTGGTTAACAGCGAAACGGTCGATATCGCGCTAGATGATAGAGCCAGATTGGAGTTCCAATGCCCAGTTATAGAAAGTGAGCCTCTATGTCTAGAAGTGAGCGTGGTGTTTCGGTTTGAGGTTCTGGAGCTAAAGAACTGGTTGGTGGTTGCGGTCTTACCCTCACAGCAAGCCTTGATTCATTATCTTCGTTACCTTTGCCGCCATCATACAAGCGAATATGGTAAACTCTTCCGCCAACTGGTTAACGACTTTTGTCACTCAAATCAACGCTAAGTGGAGCTATCTATGTTCGTCGACTCACACTGTCATTTGGATAAAATCAACCCTGAAAAAGCGGGTGCCGATTTAAAAGAAATTGTTGCAGCGGCACGAGCTAATAAGGTTGAGCACATGCTGTGTGTTTGCGTTACCCTCGAAGACTTTCCGGCCATGCAGGCGGCTGTAGCCGAATTCGATGATGTTTCGATTTCTTGTGGTGTGCATCCTTTGTATGTGAAAGACAGTCAGACGCCAATAGCTGAGTTAGGTGCAAAATTGCGCGAGCTAACAGCATCGAACAGCGTTGTTGCGGTAGGAGAGACGGGGCTGGATTACTTTTACCATCCTGAGTCAAAAGTGCTACAGCAGGAAAACTTCGAGCAACATATTGAAATAGCCAACGACGTCAATAAACCACTGATTATTCATACGCGTGACGCTCAGCAGGACACCTTGTCGCTATTAAGAAATGGCCATGCTGATAAGCCAGGCGGTGTCTTGCACTGTTTTACCGAATCTCTCGATATGGCAAAAAAAGCCATTGATGATCTCGATTTCTTTATTTCTATTTCCGGTATCGCTTCGTTCCGCAATGCTCAGGAGCTGCGTGACACAATCAAAGCATTGCCATTGGAAAAACTCTTAATTGAGACCGACAGTCCCTGGTTAGCGCCGGTGCCTCATCGAGGTAAAGAGAACCAGCCAGCCTATGTTGTCGACGTTGCAAAATGCGTAGCTGACGTAAAAGGCATTACCTTAGAAGAGGTGGCTAAGACCACGACAGCTAACTATTATAAGCTGTTCGCTAACTCTTAACTAGTTGTGTATAACCTGTGTTCTTTTTAGTGAAAGTTTTTCAAAAACAGTAAGATAAAAAATTTCTTAAAAATATTAGACATCTCTTTGATATTGTCTACACTGAAGTTTACTGAACAAATTTAATGCGACCTAATGCCTTATCTTTGTCATGAGTTAGCGCACGGCTCAACCTTTGAGCCATTCCCCTATACCCGGAACAATCTGGATTGGTTCCGGGTTTTTTTTTATTCTTTTCTTCCTGCTTGTTAACAATTCATGGCGATCAAAATGGCACTTTTCAGGGTACATATAAACAAATGGATAGCCCGTTCTGATAATAAAATTAATTAAGGAGTCAGTGATGAGTACAACCGTTGAAAGTAATGAACGTCCCGACTACGACGAAGTCATTCAGACCATTGCAGACTACGTTATCGATTACAAAGTAGACAGTGAGGAAGCCTGGAATACCGCTCGGAACTGCTTGATGGATACCCTGGGGTGCGGTTTATTAGCACTGCGCTTCCCGGAGTGTAGTAAACATTTAGGTCCTCTGGTTGAAGGAACCACGGTTCCAAACGGCGCCCGCGTACCGGGAACTCAATTTCGCATGGATCCGGCCAAAGCAGCCTGGGATATAGGTTGTATTATTCGTTGGCTGGACTTTAATGATACCTGGCTGGCAGCAGAATGGGGTCACCCCTCCGATAATTTAGGCGGCATACTGGCAACCGCTGACTATATTTCGCAAAAACGAATATCAAAAGGCGAAAAGCCTTTAACCATGAAAACCGTTTTAGAAGCGATGATTAAAGCTCATGAAATTCAGGGGAATTTAGCTATAGAAAACAGTTTTAATCGCGTTGGTCTCGACCATGTTGTGTTGGTAAAAGTGGCCTCTACCGCCGTGGTTACCTGGTTAATGGGTGGTTCCAGAGAGCAGATTATGGCTGCTGTCTCGCAAGCCTGGGTAGACGGTCAGTCGTTAAGAACTTATCGGCACGCACCTAATGCCGGCTCGCGTAAATCCTGGGCCGCCGGCGATGCCACTTCAAGAGCTGTACGTTTGGCCGATATAACGATGCGCGGTGAAATGGGTATTCCCGGAGCACTAACTGCTCCGCAGTGGGGCTTCTATGATGTACTGTTTAATAAAACCAATAAAGATCAGCAGTTGAAACCAAAAGAGGACTGGGAATTTAAGTTTCAGCGTGACTACGGCAGTTACGTTATGGAAAATATTTTATTTAAATTGTCTTTTCCGGCTGAGTTTCATGCTCAGACTGCCTGTGAAGCTGCCGTGACATTGCACTCAGAAGTTAAAGGCAGAGTTGATGATATTGAGAAAGTTGAAATAACGACTCATGAGTCAGCTATTCGAATCATTTCAAAACACGGAAAGTTGGCTAATCCAGCAGACAGAGACCATTGTTTGCAATACATGACTGCCGTGCCTTTAATTTTTGGTGAGTTAACGGCGGATCATTACGAAAATGGCTTTCACGAAAATAACCCGGTTATTGATACCATACGTGAAAAAATGGAAGTGATTGAAAACAAGCAATATAGTCAGGATTATCACGACCCGCAGAAGCGTTCTATAGCCAATGCTTTACAGGTGTTTTTCAAAGATGGAACTCATACTGAAAAAGTCGAGGTGGAATATCCGATAGGCCACAGAAGACGCCGGGAAGAGGGCTTTCCTGTGCTTGAAAGCAAGTTTAAAGCGAATTTAGCGACTCGTTTTCCTGAGCCCCGGGTTAAATCTATTTTTGAGCAATGTAGTCAACAGCGGTCTTTTGAGAATATCGCGGTTAACGAATTTATGGATATGTTTGTTATTTAATTCGCTTAAAAAAAGGCTCTTCATTCAGTTGAAGAGCCTTTTCAACGGTTATTAACCACGCCAGATAACCAGCAGAATCAGTATCGGGCAAATGAACTTTACGTACCACGGCCATATCTTCCAGAATAAGCTTTTATCAATGTCTGGTGAGCCTTGCTTTAACGCTTTTAATAAATGATTCTGGCGTAATACCCAGGTCAGCATAATGCCGAACACCAGTGCCATTATTGGTTGCATATAAACGGTGCTAAACGTAATAACGGCACCGAACAGTAATTCAAAGTTATAAATAATAACCGTGGAAATGGCAGTAACCACAAGTGCAATTATCCATACGCCGCTGCTACGGTCACAGTTCGCTTCCTCTCTAAGCGCATTGACAGGTGCTTCCAGCATAGAAATGGATGAGGTAATGGCGGCGATAACCATTAACAGGAAAAAACCAAAAGACATAAATAGTCCAGCGTAACCCAATGCATCAAACATCGCAGGTAGAACAGTGAACACTAAAGTATCCGCTGAGAGCAGGGTGCCATCGTCAGCATAAATGGTAACGCCATTAGATTGCGCTACAAACATAGCCGGTAAGATAAGCAGGCCAGCTAAAAATGCAACGCTGGTATCAATGCCGGCTACCCAGGCTGCTGTTTTTGGTATGTTCTCGGAGTTTGAAAGGTAAGCACCGTAAGTCATCATCACGCAAACACCGAGCGACAAAGAGAAAAACGCCTGCCCCATGGCGCGAATAATTAGGTTCGGATCGGTAATGGTTGAGAAGTCCGGAACCAGATACATTTTCAGGCCCTGTATCGCACCGTCCTGCGTCAAAATGTAAGCGGACATGCCAATCAACAATATAAATAATATAGGCATTAACCGCCTGGACCAGCGTTCTATGCCGTTGTTTACACCTGAACGTACAACGTAAACCGTTAGCAGCATAAAAAATATCATGGTGGTTATATTTCGTGAAACTGAAAATTCAGTAAACCATAAAGCGGTTTCAGGTTGACCTATTAAAACCATCAGTGGCGCCAGCATATAGGAAACTAGCCAGCCCGATACGATAGCGTAGAAACTCAGTATTAAGCTTAAGACAATAAGGCCAGTGACGCCCGCGATAGCACCTGTGCCTCTTAAAAAAGGCTTACCGGATAAGTTACGTAATGCTTCTATTGGGTTCTGGCGTCGTATGCGGCCAATGGTTATTTCGGCTACCAGCATAGGATATGCCAGTAAAACAATCATGATCAGATAGACCAATAGAAAAGCACCGCCACCATTACTGGCGGCCTGAGTAGGGAAGCCCCAAATATTACCAACGCCAACCGCTGAACCAGCGGCAGCTAATATAAACCCTAATCGCGTTGCGAACGCAGGTGATGAATTTGCCATAATTGTTCTTATTATTTTTAAGCTTCGTCAAATTATGGCGAAGTTAATTCGCCACGTAAATTCTTCTGTAACAATTTCTGCATTTTACTCGGGCTTAAATCTTGTGACAGCAGATAATGCAACTTAGTCAATGCTGCCTCAATGGTCATATCAGCTCCAGATACGATACCGATTTCAGCCAGAGCATTACCTGTCGCATAGCCGTCCATATTGACCCGACCACGAAAGCATTGAGTACAGTTAAGAATAGTGATGCCCTGGTTAATGCCTTCTTTAAGGCTAGTCAGCAGGGCCTCGTCCTGTGGCGCATTACCAACACCGTAACTTTGTAAAATCATGGCTTTTACGGGCTGTTGTAGCTGGTTTTTTACAATGTCAGCGGATATTCCCGGATAAAGCATGACCACACCGATTGGCTGAGGGGTCATTTCAATGACTTTCAACGATTGGCTTGAGGGTTCCGACAGTTCTCCTGCGTTTAATTGAATTTGGATCCCTGCTTCAAGTAGTGATGGGTAGTTCGGAGAGGCAAAAGCCTTAAATCCGTTGGCGTCCGCTTTGGTCGAGCGGTTCCCACGGTAAAGCGTATTGTTAAAGAACAAGCCAACTTCGGGTATGGGATAATTGGCGGCCACATAAAGCGAATTGAGCAGGTTGGTCTGGCCATCAGAGCGCAGGGCGGCTAGCGGTATTTGTGAACCGGTTACAATAACGGGTTTGCTCAGATTCTGTAGCATAAAGGACAGAGCGGACGCCGTATAAGCCATGGTGTCGGTGCCGTGCAAAATAACGAAACCATCATAGTCGTCGTAGTTTCGTTCTATATCACGAGCGATGATCACCCAGTCAGACGGCGTCATATTTGATGAGTCCATTAATGGTGAATATTCATTAATGGTGAATTCCGGCATCTCATCGCGGAAGAATTCGGGCATGTTTTCAACGCACCGGCTCAGGTGTCCCGCAACCGGAACATAACCCTGAGCTGATTTTTTCATACCTATAGTGCCGCCAGTGTAAGCGACATAAATCTTTTTACGAGGCAAAGTTCACTCCTGTGCTCTGCGAAATAACCGCGATAATTCTATCGCGGTTGAAGGCAGAGTGCACAGTAAGAGTAAACATTTTTAGGGTCATTAAAGTTTTGTAAAACCGCAGTTTCAGATTTCACTTTGTTAAGTGTACCCACTAACCAGTGTTGAGCCTCACTACCAACAGCTGGAACAGGGAGGTACTCTGAAGAGCTGTTGAACATGTTGGCCAAAAACTGCTCTTTCGGTGACAGTTCTTGCTGAATAACTCTTACATCGTACTCATCAATGGCAGCCAACTTTGCGGCCGCTGCTACTGAGTCGTCAAAATCACCCAACTGGTCAACTAATCCACGCTCCATTGCCTGTTTCCCAGTCCAGATACGGCCCTGAGCAACTTCGTGTACGTCGTCGCGGGACATGTTGCGAGCCTTACTGACAATAGTTAAAAAGTCTTCGTAGGTGGTTTCAACCGAGCTTTGGACCAGATTCTTTTGGTACTCAGTCATTTCTTCCAGTGGGTTTAAACTTTTTATCTCAGTAGTACTGACAGTATCGCTATGAACGCCAATAGCCGCCAAACTATCTTCCAGAGTCATTAACAGACCGAAAACACCGATAGAGCCGGTAATAGTGGTTGGGGCGGCCACAATTTTATCGGCATCTGCTGCAATCCAGTAACCACCAGACGCTGCAACTGTGCTCATTGATGCAACAACTGGAATACCGTCTTCTTTTGCCTGGAGAATTTCCTGTCGGATAATTTCAGACGCAAAGGCACTACCGCCGGGGCTGTCTATGCGCAGCACAATTGCTTTCGTCTGCTTATTATTGCGTGCATCACGAATCAGTTTTGCCGTGCTGTCGCCACCAATCATACCGGCTTTTTGCGAACCATTAACGATTTGCCCGCGGGCAACAACTACTGCTATCTGGCTACGGTCTGTCGGTTGCAGACTTTCTGGAACTTCCATCTCAGTCGCCAGATAGTTGTTGTAGGTGATATGACGGAAGGTATCTTCTTCTTTATCGTATCCGGCTAAATTGATGAGCTCGTTACGAACTTCGGTACGTGTACGCAGCGCATCAACCATGTTTGTTTCTAGCGCCATTTTGGCCATATCGCCATTGGCACTGTTAAAGGCCGACATGTAATCATCAACTTTACCACTGGTAACCAACGGATTAATGTTACGGGCCGCTGTCACATCGGTGCGGAAGCTATCCCACAAGGCTGAATAAAGAAACTCATTGGCTTCACGTGCTTCGTCAGACATGTCGTTACGAATGAAAGGTTCAACTGCCGCTTTAAATTTACCAACTTTAAAGACTTGAGGCTGAACTTTAAGCTTGTCGAGTAAGTCCTTAAAGTAAAGTTGAGTGTAATCAAGCCCTTCAAATACAACTCCGCCCATTGGGTTTAGGTAAAGCTGATCTGCATGCGCTGCAAGATAATACTGATGCTGATCATAGTAATCAGCATTACTGATAATGGGTTTACCAGAGGTACGGAAATCGTCAAGAGCCTCTGCAACTGCCTGTAACTTATTGAGCCCGCTTGGGTACAAGTTTTGTAAGTTTAAATACAGTGCGCCTATACGCTCGTCTGTTTTGGCTTTCTCAATTGAGTCGACCACATCAGATAGCAGAACTTCGGGGATATCATCACTGCTTCCCATAGCTTCATTCAGGAATTGACTAAAAGGATCAACCCAGGTCTTCTCTTCAACCAGCATGCCATTAGGGTTAAGAACCAGAATGCCATTCTCCGGTACTTCGATAGGATCCTCTCCGCTAAATAGACTAACGAGAAAAACCGCGAGGATTAAAAAGAATACAAGGTTCAGAATGACCTTGCGCGTACCGTTGATTATTTTCCACAAATAACTGAAGATTGAGCGCATAGTTAAATTCTCATTAGCTAATAAAAACAGGCCTTAGCATATCGAATGTGCGAGTAACAGACCAGTCAGAGAATGTAACTAACCATTACACATTGAATAAGGTGAAGTATGAATGCCGAAGAGTTATTAACCAGCCGTTCCTCCATGCCGCGCTTGAGTGAACCCGGTCCTACTATAGAGCAACTGGAGTTAATTAAGGCCGCAGCTGTTCGTGCGCCTGATCATATGGGACTAACGCCATATCAGTTTATTCAGTTTCAGGGAAAAGATAGGCAGATTCTGGCGGATATCTACCAGCAGGCTGCCCGCCTTAATGACTTTTCGGAAACGGTCATAGAGCAGGCTGGGCAGCTGCCTTTTCGGGCGCCAATGATAATTGTTTCTTGTCTGCGTTTTCAGGAGCATCCGAAAGTCCCCCGTGATGAGCAGCTGTGTACGGTTGCCTGTGCAACTCACGGCATGCAGCAAGCGGCTTTTGCACAAGGTATTGGTGCTATCTGGCGTACCGGATGGATGGCCGAGGACGATTTTATCAAAGAGCATCTGGGATTATCTGTAGACGATGCCATTGTCGGCTTTCTGTACGTAGGGACACCTGCAGTCCCTACGCCAATAAAGCCTCAAAAAGATTCATCACCGTTTTTTATGAACGGCAATGACTTAGTGCTGGATTAAAATTCAGCACTTTTCGGAGCCCGGGGGAACGGTATAACGTCACGAATATTCTGTACGCCCGTGACATAAGCCACTAAGCGTTCAAAACCCAGACCAAAACCGGCGTGAGGAACAGTACCGTAACGGCGTAAATCGCGGTAGAAGCCATATTCTTCTTTTGGCAGATTCATTTCGTCAATCCGCTGGTCAAGAATGTCTAAACGTTCTTCACGAGCGGAACCTCCGATAATCTCACCAATACCCGGCGCTAAAACGTCCATGGCAGCAACGGTTTTGCCATCTTCGTTCTGGCGCATGTAAAACGCTTTGATATCGCGCGGGTAGTTTTTCAGAATAATCGGCGCACCCACATGCTCTTCAGCTAAATAACGCTCGTGCTCTGATTGTAAATCCACACCCCATTCAACCGAGTACTCAAACTTTTTATCACAGTTTTTCAGTATTTCGATGGCGTCGGTGTAATCCATATGCACAAAGTCGTTATTAACAATGGCTTCTAAACGGCTGATAGCGTCAGAGTTAATGCGCTCGGCAAAGAAACCCATGTCGTCTGGGCGCTCTTCAAGTACGGCTTTAAACACGTACTTGAGCATGGCTTCGGCTAAGCCGGCAACATCATCTAACGTGGCGAATGCCAGCTCGGGTTCTACCATCCAGAATTCAGACAAGTGACGGCTGGTGTTTGAGTTTTCGGCGCGGAATGTCGGCCCAAAGGTGTAAACTTTAGACAGCGAGCAGGCGTAAGACTCAACGTTTAGCTGCCCGGAAACGGTTAAAAAGGCTTCTTTGCCGAAAAAGTCTTCAGAGTAGTCGACTTCGTCTTTATCTGTTTTCGGGATATTCAGCATGTCCAGTGTTGAAACACGGAACATTTCACCGGCACCTTCACAATCAGACGTTGTAATGATTGGTGTGCTCACCCACAAATAACCTTCCTCATGGAAGAAGCGATGAATAGCCTGAGATAATGCATTACGAACACGCATGACTGCGCCGGTAATGTTGGTGCGCGGACGCAAATGTGCGTATTCACGTAAATATTCCATGCTGTGACGCTTGGGCGCCATAGGGTAGGTGTCTGGATCTTCTACCCAGCCGTATACATGAACTTTAGTTGCCTGCAGTTCAAATGACTGACCTTTGCCCTGAGAGGGAACAACAACACCGGTAATAGCTACAGAGCAACCGGTCGTCAGCTTCTGTACTTCATTACTGTAATTGGGAAGTTCTGCCGGAACCACGGCCTGAATGGCATCAAAGCATGAGCCATCGTGTAAGTTAATAAATGAAATACCGGCTTTAGAGTCACGGCGGGTACGGACCCAGCCCCGGACTGTGACGGTTTCATCGACAGCGACTTTTCCCGTCAGAACATCCACTACAGAAGCATACGACATGAGTTGGTTTTCTCCGAAATTTACACTATTTTGCTATAGAAAGGTTGCTATGTTACCGCGCTTTGGCGCAGACTCAAGTATAACCCCTGAGAACAGAGAGAAAAATTATGAAAAGGGGATCCTTAGCGGATTTAAAGCAGGTACCATTTTGGTCACGTGTTCTGGGATGGTTGTCTATTTTTGGCTGGCTTATTTTTGTTATTGCCGCCGTTGTCTTTAATTACGCAAAACCCGAGCGTAACACCATTTTAACTGAAATTTTCGGGGTCTCTGTCCGTGACTACTGGCACATTACGTTAGGTGACTTATTTGTCATCCTTTTGGTTATTGGGCTATGCGTGAGTCTGCTGAGCTTTACTCTCAATTATGTTCTTTTTCGTCAGGACAAGCAGCACCTTTGGCTGAATATCCTGATACTGATCATGAGCTGTTTAGGTGGATTATCAATTTATTTCTTTGGTTATTAAGCCTTAATAGAACTTTGATTTTCAGCATAGTCTTGCATGGCACTGGTTAAAGAGCTGAGTTCGTTCTTAGAAATAACATAAGGCGGCATAATATAAAGTAAGCGTCCGAACGGGCGTATCCAAACCCCTAATTCAATAAAACGTTTTTGCGCAACGGCGACATCAATTGGGTGGTGCATTTCTAATACGCCAATAGCCCCAAAAACTCGCGCGTCTTTTACCGCATTATATTCAACCAGGGGAAGAAGTTGCTGCTTTAACTGGGTTTCTATTTCAGCAACCTGTTGCTGCCACTTACCCTCAGCAACAATCGCCAGCGACTCAGCTGCAACAGAACACGCTAAAGGGTTGCCCATAAAGGTGGGGCCGTGCATTAATGCTCCGCCTCCGGGGCCGTGACCAATGGTTTCTGCTAGCTTTTTTGTGGTTAGCGTGGCCGCCAACGTCATGTAACCACCGGTCAGTGCTTTACCAACGCAGAGAATGTCAGGTGTAATTCCTGCGTGTTCGCAGGCAAAAAGCTTGCCGGTACGACCAAAGCCTGTCGCAATTTCATCCGCTATCAGTAATACCTCAAAATCGTCGCAAAGCTGGCGTATAAGCCTTAGGTATTCAGGGTGATAAAAACGCATGCCACCGGCTCCCTGAACAATAGGTTCAAGAATAACGGCTGCCATCTGACCTTGGTGTTGCTCAAACCAGTGTATGAGCTCGCCACCTGCGGTCGCGGTCCAGTCATCGTCCGGGGTTAGCGATGGAGCATCGGCAAAGAGCTGAGAGTTAATAGCCTTATTAAAGAGATGGTGCATACCGTTGACCGGATCGCAAACTGACATCGCTTTAAAGGTGTCGCCGTGGTAGCCGCCCTTGATGGTTAACAACCGGTGTTTCTCCGGACGTTCCTGCGCCAACCAGTATTGCAAGGCCATTTTTATGGCAACTTCAACGCTGACAGAGCCTGAATCGGCAATAAATACCCGCTGCAGAGACTCGGGAGTTAGTTCAATAAGACGTCGCGCAAGATCAATAGCGGGTTGATGCGTGATACCGCCAAACATAACGTGGCTCATTTTATCTATCTGACTGTGAGCAACGGCATCTAAGCGTGGGTTGCGATACCCATGAATAACAGCCCACCAGGAAGACATGCCATCAATCACCTCCTGACCGTTATCCAGAGTGAGCCTGCACCCTTTTGCAGACTCAACTTTATAAGCAGGTAAGGGATTCAGCATAGAGGTGTATGGGTGCCAAATGTGCTGTCGGTCAAACTCAATATCACTTTTGCTCATAAAGTAAACTATTGTAAAGTATTAAACTGAAAGTATATTGACAGTGTATCGAGCTGGATTATTCTAGTCGACCATAATTTGCCAAGCACACGAGATTTACCATGCCACAAATTCGTAATAACTGGACCATCGAAGAAGTTCAGAATCTTTTGCAGATGCCGTTGAATGATTTAGTTTTTGAAGCTCAGACTGTGCATCGTCAACATTTTAACCCGAACGAAGTTCAGGTCAGCACTTTGTTGTCGATTAAAACCGGCGCCTGTCCTGAAGACTGCAAGTATTGCCCACAAAGTGCGCATTACCACACCGGCCTGGATCGCGAACGTCTGATGGCTGTAGAAAGTGTGCTGGCTGAAGCGCAGGCAGCGAAAGAGAAGGGCGCGAGCCGTTTTTGTATGGGCGCCGCCTGGCGTAATCCAAAAGACCGCGATATGCCTTACGTCATTGAAATGATTAAAGGCGTGAAAGCATTGGGTTTGGAAAGTTGTATGACACTTGGCATGTTAAGTAATGAACAGGCGAAAATGCTGCAGCAGGCCGGTCTCGATTATTACAACCACAACCTTGATACCTCACCGGAATTTTACGGTGACATCATTACCACCCGAACCTATCAGGATCGATTGAATACGCTAAATAATGTGCGAGATGCCGGCATGAAAGTCTGTGCCGGAGGCATTGTCGGTATGGGCGAGAGCGTCACCGACCGTGCCTCTTTACTAGTGCAGTTGGCGAACTTGCCTAAGCACCCGGAAAGTGTCCCCATTAATATGCTGGTTAAAGTAGAAGGCACGCCTTTTGCCAAGCTGGAAGACCTGGATAACTTTGAATTTGTGCGAACGGTTGCCGTAGCTCGTATCTTAATGCCGGCTTCGCACGTACGCTTGTCCGCCGGTCGTGAGGATATGAGCGATGAAATGCAGGCGTTGTGTTTTCTCGCCGGTGCCAACTCAATCTTCTATGGTGAAAAACTGCTGACCACAGCAAATCCTGAAGCGGATGCCGATTTACGTTTATTCGAGCGTCTGGGAATAAAGCCTGAACAGCGCGATGGTTATGATGATGAAGTTCATACCGCGGTTATTGAAGATGCGATAAAAGAACAGCAAAACCCTGTTCGATACTACGATGCGTCTTAGTAGAGAATAGGCAAAGAATAGAGAATGGAAAAAATCGTGTCGGGGTATCAACAGCGGCTTAATCAGCGTAAAGGCTCGTCGCTGTTTCGCTCGCGAAAGGTACGTAGCGCCAACGCTCATTGGCAATTGGATTTCAGTACCAATGACTATCTCGGCCTAAGTCAGCATCCGGATATAAAGCGTGCGTTTAAGCAAGCTATTGATACCTGGGGTGTTGGCAGTACAGGCTCACCTTTGCTCAGCGGTTACAGTGCGGTTCATCAGGAACTGGAAGAATTGCTGGCCGAGTGGCTGGGTAAACCGAGAGCTTTGCTGTTTAATTCAGGTTTCGCGGCAAACCATGGTGTGTTGACAACTCTGGTCGATAAGCAACAAAAGCTGTTCGCCGACAAATTAGTTCATGCCTCAATTATTGACGGTATGCAGCACGGCGAGGGGCGTTTTAAGCGGTATCCGCATGGCCAACCAGAACCTTTGGTTGCTAAAGCGTCGCCCGGCGACTGGTTAGTGACTGAAGGTGTTTTTAGCATGGACGGAGACGCCTGTGATTTAAACCAGCTGGCGTCTTTAAAGCACAAGTATGGCCTCAAAATTATGCTTGATGATGCGCATGGAATAGCCGCGTATGGCGCTGAGGGGCGAGGGTCATTAGCTGCGGACTTCGATGTTGCAGATGTCATAACCGGCACTTTTGGGAAAGCAATAGGTGTCGGCGGCGCATTTGTTTGTGGTGGGGGGGATGAAATTGAAAGTCTGATCCAATTTTGTCGTGATTACATTTATTCTACAGCCATGCCGCCGGCTCAGGCTGCTGCAATAAAAGCCTCAGTAAAAATTGTACGCAGCGCAGAAGGCGATGACCGTCGCGCAAGACTCGCTGAGCGCATTCAGTATTTTCGGGAACAACTAAAGCAACGCGGTTTAAAAACGGTAGAATCCGATTCTGCCATACAAACCTGGTTGTTTAACTCCGATGAGGACGCGCTACACATGGCGACAGAACTACAGGCTCAGGGGTATTTATGCAGCGTTATTCGTCCGCCAACGGTTCCTGTCGGAAGCTCTCGTATTCGTTTTAGCTTAACGTCAGAAATGTCGACCCCAGAGCTTACTCAATTCTGGGATCGGGTCGATAGGATTATTCGCCAGTTATGAAGTCCCCATTATGAAACCATTGAATTTCCAACAGGCTGTTGCGCGGCAGTTCAATAGAGCGGCAAAGGACTATCACCAGCACGCGAGTATTCAGCGGTTAACAGCGAACCGGCTATTAAGTCTGGGGCCCGCCGATGTCAATCAAGTGCTTGACGTTGGCTGTGGACCTGCATCAACGACAGCAGAGCTCTTACCCCGTGCGAATCATTATCTTGGTGTTGATATTGCTCCGGCTATGTTGTCTAAAGCGGCTGCGGATTATCCTGAACTTAGCTGGGTTAATGGTGAATGGGAAGCTCTGCCTGTAGCAGACAATTCAGTCGACTGGCTTTTCGCTAATTTGTCTATGCAGTGGGTCGATAATTTGCAAAAAGCGATGAGCGAAGCTTATCGCCTTTTAAAGCCGGGTGGTGTTGTAACCGTTAATACCGTTGTCGAGGGTACTTTCAATTCTTTCATAAAAAGCTGGAATGCCGTGGACGATTTGCAACATACGCACCGCTTTAAAAGCGCAGAAAGTGTGCAGAACGAAGTCGGCTCAATTAACTGGCGTCGTTCAGAATTCGTGTTAGAAGAACACACTCAATACTTTGGCAATGTCCGTGAACTTATAGGCAGTATTAAGGGGGTTGGAGCCAATTATGTGAGACGAACTGATAACGCCGGACTGATGACGCGCAACCGCCTGCAGCAGCTGGAAAATGCCTTCGAAAATCATCGGACTTTGCAGGGATTGCCACTTGAATGGTCAATTCTTAATATTAAATTAGTTAAGTAGCATTGAGTTTAAGTTGATATGAGCACTTATTTTATTACCGGAACAGACACCGACTCAGGAAAAACCGTTGCAGCATGTGCTTTTGTTCAGTATTTAGTAAAGCAGTCGCAACACGTTGCGGTAATGAAGCCCGTTGCATCCGGTTGTCACTGGCAAAATGGACAGTTGGTGAATGAAGATGCACTGAGTTTAATGCGTCAATCGAATACTTCTTTTGATTACGAAAGGGTCAATCCTTATACCTTTGAAGCAGCAATAGCCCCTCATATTGCGGCAGCAGACAATGACGTGATCATAGACAAACAGCGCTTGTTGAAAGCGGTAGATTGGTTTCGTGATCAGTCAATAGACAGTTTGGTGATTGAAGGCGCGGGTGGCTGGCAGTTACCTCTGGCTCCCGGGCTACGTATGCCGCAGGTGGTAAAAGACATTAATGCGAAAGTTGTGCTGGTGGTCGGGTTAAAACTAGGCTGCCTGAACCATGCGTTGCTCAGCTTACAATCAATAAAGCAGGAAAGTTGCGAGGTTGCAGGCTGGATAGCCGTGCAAACCGGAGCCGAGCCTATGCCGCGACAGGCCGAGAACCTGGAGTCGTTACGTGAGTTGCTGGGCGAAAAAGAGCTCGCTACTATTCCTTATTTGCCTGAGTGGGAAGAAAAAGATTTGAGCATTTATTTCCATAAATAAGATTGAAATACGACTAAATAGCCCCACATAACTTAGCAGATTAAGTTCCCCGGAGTACGAGCAATGAATAGAATTTTGCTGTTTTTAGCGACTAACATGGCCATTTTGCTGGTTGTTAGCGTGGTCTTTAATATTGTGATGGCGGTAACCGGCATTGATGCACAAGGGTCGGTGGGCTTACTGGTGTTCTGTGCGCTGTTTGGTTTTGGTGGTGCCTTTGTATCGCTCTGGATATCACGCTGGATGGCAATTCGTTCAACCGGCGCCAGAGTTATAGAAAAACCGCAGAACCAATCTGAAGAATGGTTGTTACGCACCGTTCAGCAACAGGCGCAAAAAGCAGGCTTGCCTATGCCTCAGGTTGCGGTTTATCAGTCCCCGGAGCCTAATGCCTTTGCTACCGGGCGCAGTAAAAATGCTTCATTGGTTGCAGTCAGTACCGGGCTACTGCAAAGCATGAATGCTGACGAAGTTGAGGCGGTTCTTGCACATGAAATTAGTCACATTGCTAATGGCGATATGGTGACACTGACCCTGATCCAGGGTGTGATAAATACGTTTGTGATGTTTTTCGCACGAATCATTGCCAGCGCAATAATGCGCGGTGGTGATAACCAGCGGGGCGGCGGGTTCGCTTATTATGGTGTCGTAATGTTGCTGGAAATCGTATTTGGCGTGTTAGCCAGTACCATTGTTATGTGGTTCTCTCGCCAGCGTGAATTCAGAGCGGATGCCGGATCCGCAGATTTAGTCGGCAAACAAAAAATGATTGCTGCTTTACGCCGCTTACAGCAGGGCAAAGAGTCTGAACTTGATGGCACTATGCTGGCGTTTGGCATAAAAGGAAAGCGCTCAACTATGTCTAAGTTGTTTATGAGTCACCCGCCTTTAGATGAACGAATTCATGCTCTTGAGCAACGGCGTTAGTCGTTGCTTTTCAAGGGATACAGAGGTACATTCTTAACTCTTACTTACCGATAAAGCGGATAATTTTTTGTTATGGCCCAATGGAGTGCGCGCAGTTGGCGCGATAAGCCAATAGAACAACAACCTAAGTATTCAGATCCGTCACAGTTGCAAGCTGTAGAACAGCAACTGAGTCAGTTCCCGCCTCTGGTGTTCGCAGAAGAGATACGAGCGTTAAGAAATCAGTTAAAAAATGTCTGTGTAGGAGAAGGGTTCCTGCTGCAAGGCGGTGATTGCGCTGAATCTTTTAGTGACTTTAATGCACCAAAAATTCGTGACACTTTTAAGGTTATCCTGCAAATGGCCATTGTCATGACGTTTGCAGGCTCATGTCCGGTAACAAAAGTTGCACGCATGGCTGGTCAATATGCGAAGCCGCGCTCCAGTGACTTTGAAACCATTGGCGACCTCAGTTTGCCCAGTTACCGTGGTGACATCATTAATGGTTCAGAATTTGACACAGTAGCTCGTCAGCCAGACCCTGAGCGCATGCTTAAAGCTTATCATCACTCTGCTGCGACCATGAATTTGTTGCGTGCGTTCGCGCAGGGCGGTCTGGCAAACTTACACAAAGTGCATAAGTGGAACTTAAGCTTTATAGCTTCAAATCCGTTAAAAGAGCGTTACCAGAAAATAGCCGAAGAAATTCAGTCAGCGCTGCGCTTTATGGAAGTATTGGGAATTAATTCAGAAAATAACGCGGCCATTCACGAGACTTCGCTATTCACCTCGCATGAGGCGTTGTTGTTGCCTTATGAACAGGCATTGACCCGCACCGACACATTAACGGGTTTACCGTACGACTGCTCAGCGCATATGGTCTGGATTGGTGAACGTACTCGTAAACTGGATCAGGCTCATGTTGAATTTATGCGTGGCATTCATAACCCGGTTGGGGTAAAGGTGGGCCCAACCATGCAAGGGGATGAGCTCATTGAGTTAATTGACGCATTGAACCCTGACAACGAACCAGGACGTTTAACATTAATTAGCCGTATGGGCGCCGATAACCTTGCGAATAAATTGCCCGAATTGGTGCGTCGTGTAAAACAGGAAGGCCGTAATGTCGTCTGGTCAAGCGACCCGATGCATGGCAATACGATTAAAGCCGATAATGGCTTGAAAACCCGGAATTTTGACGCCATACATAAAGAATTAAGACATTTCTTTGCGATTCATCAAGCTGAAGGTACTTATCCGGGCGGCATCCATCTGGAAATGACCGGTGAAGATGTTACAGAATGTACTGGTGGTGCCTACCGCATAAGTGAGGCAGATTTATCCAGTCGTTACCGCACTCAGTGCGATCCACGACTGAATGCTGATCAAGTGCTGGAATTAGCGTTTTTAGTCGCAGAATCATTGAAAGCAGCCCGCAACGGCGCGGGCTGATAGACTCCTTATAATCGGATATTTAAGAGGTATATTTTTATATGTCGCAACAGGTAGAAGTGTTATTTGAAAACTTGTGGCAAGATTATTTATCGCGCACACCTTCAGCAAAAAAGGTGCATCAAATTTTAGGAGAAGGGCATCCGATCGTTAACGATCACGTTGCTTTTCGTACCTTTGATATCAGTCCGGTTGGTCTGGAAGTACTGGCACAGCATTTTCTGGACTTAGGTTACAAAGAGGGTGGTGACTATCACTTTGAAGCGAAAAAACTGCGCGCAAAACATTTTGAGCACGAAGACCCTGAATTACCAAAAGTATTTATCAGCGAATTAATGACAGCTGAATTTTCTGATGAGTTGCAAAGCAAAGTTAAAGCTATGGTGGCTCAGGTTTCGGCTGAAGACACCAAAAAGTCGGACTTTCTTTATTCAGGTACGCACTGGAAAGTCAGTTATGCCGATTACCAGTCATTGCTTGAAGAAAGTGAGTACGCTGCGTGGATGGCTGCATTTGGCTATTGCGCAAACCACTTTACGGTAAGCGTTAATCAGTTACCAGGCTATAAAACGCTTGAGCAGGTCAACCAGAAGTTGAAAGACAATGGTTTCAAACTGAATACGTCTGGCGGCGAAATAAAAGGGTCTCCAGAAGTTTATCTGGAACAATCATCAACTATGGCTGACCGCCATCCAGTTGAGTTTTCTGATAAGACTGTCGAGATCCCCAGTTGCTTCTATGAATTTGCTAAGCGCTACGAAATTGAAGAAGGCAAACTGTATACCGGCTTTGTTGCAGCGTCGGCGGACAAAATATTTGAAAGCACCAACGCTAAATAAAGTGTTCAATTTTAAGAACGTTAGAGCGGCATTAATAACGATGCCGCTCTAAGTTCGTTTTAGCCAGAATTTTTGCGGCTATTTCTTCTACTGAATAATGAGTTGAGTTGATAAAAGGTACGGCCTCGCGGCTATAGAGCCTTTCAACTTCAGCGAGTTCAAACCGACATTGCGCCATAGAGGCGTACTGACTGCCTTCCCGTCTTTGACTCCTAATTTCATGTAAACGCTGGGACGACAAGGTCAATCCAAATAGTTTATGGCGATGCAGTTTTAATTCTTTAGGTAACTGTAATCGTTCGAAGTCGTCATCGTCGGTTAAAGGATAGTTGGCAACTTTAATTCCGTATTGCATTGCCAGATATAAGCTGGTCGGGGTCTTTCCTGTACGCGATACGCCAATCAAAATCAGGTCAGCTTTATCGAGTTGGTTTAAGCGTTTTCCATCATCATTATCCAGCGCGTAATTAATAGCGTCTATTCGGAAATTATAATTTTTATGCACACCATGAGTACGGTGGGTTTTGGGTTCAGCTTTAACGTCTAACTCTTTTGCGACAGGAGCCACAAAGTGATCTAAAAAGTCGTAGCAGATGCCCCCGCAGTTGGTAATTTTTGCTTTTAGCTTCTCGTTAACGAAAGTATGAAAGATTAAAGGCGGCTCACCACTGTCGGAAACGGCTTTTTTTATTGTTTTACACACCTCATTTGCTTTTTCCTGACTATCGATAAAAGGCAATGTTTTGTGTTCAAAATTAACCGGAAACATCGACAAAAGCGCGTGGCCAAAGGCTTCGGCGGTTAATGCTGTACCGTCTGAAATGTAAAATGCGTAGCGCACTGGTGAATCTCTTTTTAAGCGATTGTAGGTTCGATATTAACTTGTTGGGCCACAGCGTGTAAAATAGATGTCACTTCCATGCCGAAAAATCAATTAAGGATTGTGACGTGCAAGAATACGTAGTTTGGTACCAACATCTGGGAATGCAGGACGTAAACCGAGTTGGAGGCAAAAATGCCTCGCTGGGTGAGATGATCAGTAACTTAGCCGGAGCAGGAGTTGAAGTGCCCGGTGGTTTTGCAACAACGGCTGATGCCTATAACCAGTTTCTGGAGCAAAGTGGCTTAAACGATCGTATTCACGATTTGCTCGACACGCTTGATGTTGATGATGTTCAGGCATTAGCACAGGCTGGGAAGAAAATTCGTCAGTGGATTATTGATACACCGTTCCAGCCGGAATTTGAAACGGCCATTAAAGACGCTTTTGCTGAGTTAAGTGAAAACAATGACGAATTCAGCTTTGCGGTACGCAGTTCTGCCACGGCAGAAGATATGCCGGATGCTTCATTTGCCGGGCAGCAGGAAACTTTCCTGAACGTACGTGGCCTGGGTAGCGTTATGGAAGCCATTAAACATGTGTTTGCTTCGTTGTTTAACGACCGCGCTATTTCCTATCGTGTTCACCAGGGCTACGACCACCGCGGTGTTGCGTTGTCGGCTGGTATACAACGTATGGTTCGTAGTGATATCGCGTCTTCCGGGGTTATGTTCAGCATTGATACAGAATCGGGCTTTGATGACGTGGTTTTCATTACTTCATCATACGGTCTCGGTGAGATGGTCGTGCAGGGTGCAGTTAACCCTGATGAATTCTACTTACATAAGCCAACGTTAAACGCAGGGCGTCCTTCAGTGCTGCGCAGAACCTTGGGTAGTAAGAAAATCCAGATGATTTTTTCTGACGACAGAGAACATGGAAAGCAGACATTAATTGAAGACATCGATTCAGCTAAAAGTCAGACATTCTCGGTAACCGACGAAGAAGTCGAGATACTGGCTAAACAAGCTCTAATCATTGAAGACCATTATGGTCGTCCAATGGACATTGAATGGGCAAAAGATGGCGTCGACGGAAAGCTTTACATTGTTCAGGCACGTCCGGAAACCGTACAGTCGAACCAAAAAGGGCAAGCCATTGAACGTTTTGCGTTAAAAGCAAAAAGTGACGTCGTCTGCACAGGGCGTGCTATTGGCCAACGTATTGGTCGTGGTGTTGCTCGTGTTTTGAACGACATTAGCGAAATGGACAAAGTGCAGCCGGGCGACGTATTAGTGACCGATATGACCGACCCCGACTGGGAACCAATTATGAAACGCGCGGCCGCCATTGTTACTAACCGCGGTGGTCGTACTTGCCATGCAGCAATTATTGCACGCGAACTGGGCATTCCAGCGGTAGTTGGTTGCGGTGATGCAACTGACCATATCAGTAATGGTCAGGCCGTTACAGTTTCTTGTGCTGAGGGAGACACCGGTTATATCTACCAGGGTGAACTGGACTTTGATATTACCGAGTCACAGATAGACGCTATGCCGGATCTACCACTGAAAATTATGATGAACGTGGGTAATCCGGACAGAGCCTTCGATTTTGCCGGCCTGCCGCATGCGGGTATTGGCCTTGCTCGTCTCGAGTTCATTATTAACCGCATGATAGGCGTTCACCCTAAAGCCTTGCTTAATTACGAACAGCAAAGTGACGAACTGAAACAGACTATTGATAGCATGATGGCCGGTTACAGCAGCCCTCGGGAATACTACGTAGCGCGTTTAGCCGAAGGTATTTCTACTTTAGGTGCTGCATTTTCGCCAGAACGCGTTATTGTGCGTATGTCTGACTTTAAGTCGAACGAGTACGCCAATCTTATTGGCGGAAAGCAGTATGAGCCTGGTGAAGAAAACCCAATGCTGGGCTTCCGTGGTGCGTCTCGTTATATCTCTGAAGAATTCCGTGACTGCTTTGCATTAGAGTGTGAAGCAATTAAACGCGTTCGTAACGATATGGGTCTGACCAATATCGAAATCATGATCCCGTTCGTAAGAACCCTTGAAGAAGGTCGCAAGGTTATCGAACTTTTGGCCGAGCAGGGGCTGGTTCAGGGCGAAAATGGTTTACGCGTTATTATGATGTGCGAGCTGCCCTCTAACGCTTTGCTGGCTGATGAATTTCTCGACATCTTCGACGGTTTTTCGATTGGTTCTAATGATTTAACCCAGTTAACTTTAGGCTTGGATCGTGATTCTGGTGTTATCGCGCACTTATTTGATGAGCGTAACGAAGCTGTGAAGAAACTGCTGGCAATGGCCATTCAAACGGCGAAAAAACGCGGTAAGTACGTTGGTATTTGTGGTCAGGGACCGTCGGATCATCCTGATTTTGCAGCCTGGTTAGTTGATCAGGGCATTGATTCGGTCTCGCTGAACCCAGACACCGTTATTGAAACCTGGATGTACCTGGCGGAAAACTTATAAATATGACTGTATTACCTGAGATTGCTGCTGAGAATGCGTTACCAAATGACTACCGGCACTTTATTGAGCAGGTAAGAAGCTCAGAGTTTGCAGGTGAAATTGACGTGAGTTATTCGGGCCGTTTAATCGCGGCCACGGATAACAGCGTTTATCAAAACCTGCCTCAGGCCGTTTTGTATCCTCTTAATCAAACTGATCTTGTCTTGCTGATGAAGCTTGCAGGTCAGGAAAATAATAGCAGTGTGCAGTTCTCTCCCCGTGGAGGTGGCACCGGCACCAATGGTCAGTCTCTAACTTCCGGTATTGTGGTGGACTTAAGTCGCCACATGAATAAAGTGTTGGAAGTTAATTCAAAAGAGGGCTGGGTGCGAGTACAGGCTGGTGTCGTAAAAGATCAGCTCAACGACATTTTGCGCCCACACGGCTATTTCTTTTCACCTGACTTATCGACCAGTAATCGTGCCACGCTTGGTGGAATGATCAATACTGACGCATCTGGTCAGGGCTCTTTGGTTTATGGGAAAACCAGCGACCACATTCTTGGTCTGAAAACCGTGTTGCTGGACGGCTCTGTGCTGGATAGCGGCCCGGTCTCGCTTGAACAGGCGGAAACTATTGCGCGGCAGGATAATCGTATAGCCCGAGTTTACAAGCAGGTTATTGATACCTGTGTGGGCGAAGCTGAGAATATTCGTGATAAATTTCCGCCGCTGAATCGGTTTTTAACCGGTTATGACTTGAAACATTCCTATAATGCCGAGCAGCAGAAAATAGATGTTTCGCGAATCATTGCGGGCTCAGAGGGAACATTGGGCTTTGTCAGCGAAGCTCGTCTGAATATTACTCCTATTCCCAAACATCGGGTGTTGGTGAACGTAAAGTACTCAAATTTCCAGGCGGCTTTAGAAAATTCACCTTTTTTAGTTGATGCCAAAGCAACCTCAGTAGAGACAGTTGACAGTACCGTACTGAACCTTGCCCGTCAGGATATAATTTGGAAGTCGGTTGAGCCGCTGTTGTCTGATGTCGAAGGTCAGCGCATGGATGGCATCAACATGGTTGAGTTCACCGGGTTAAATCAGGAAGAAATAGACAGTAAAGTGAGCTCTTTAACTCAACGTCTGGATAAGCTGATTAAAAGCAAAGACAGCAAAGGGGTTATTGGTTATCAAGTCTGTGATGACTTGCCCAGCATCCAGCTTATTTATGCGATGCGGAAAAAATCGGTGGGCTTGCTGGGCGCAACTAAAGGACGCCGCAAGCCCGTCGCTTTTGCAGAAGACACCGCTGTACCGCCGGAAAAACTGGCTGATTTTATTAACGAGTTCCGTGCTCTTTTAGACGCTAACGGCCTGCATTATGGCATGTTTGGCCATGCAGATGCCGGAGTTTTGCATGTGCGCCCGGCGCTTGACCTGTGTGAGCCAGAAGATGAAGTTATGCTCAGGCAGATCAGTGATAAAGTTGCTGAACTGACACAAAAGTACGGTGGACTCATGTGGGGCGAACACGGTAAAGGGTATCGCTCGGAGTACGTACCGGCATTTTTTGGCGAGCATCTCTATACCGAATTGCAAAAAATTAAGGCGAGCTTTGACCCCTTTAACCAGCTAAACCCGGGGAAAATTTGTACACCGCTTAACACTGATGCCGAGCTTATCTCTGTCGATGCCGTTAAGCGCGGATTCTTTGATCGCCAAATACCGATAGCTACACGCGACAGCTATAAAAACGCGATGGATTGTAACGGTAATGGCTTGTGCTTTAATTACGATCCTAAGTCTGCTATGTGCCCCTCTTATAAAGTAACGAGGGATCGTCGTTATTCACCCAAAGGGCGGGCAGGGCTTTTACGTGAATGGTTACGACTTACGCACAACGCCGGCTATAACGCGGCTGAAAAGCCGGAGTCAGTAGGCTTTGCGAAACGTCAACTAAACCGCTTTACGACAAAAAATGATTTTAGCCACGAAGTGAAAGAGTCCATGGACAAATGTCTGGCTTGCAAGGCATGTACTAACCAGTGCCCGGTCAGTGTCGACGTCCCGACGTTCCGCGCTCGTTTTTATGATCATTACTACAGTAAATACGCTCGTCCGTTAAAAGACTATCTGGTCAAAGGTATTGAAAAGACTGCTCCTGTAGCGAGTAAGTTTCCCAGGCTGAGTAATTTACTGATTAATAATCCGTTAAGCCGGTTTGTACTCAAATATGGTATTGGCTACGTCGATACGCCGTTGTTCTCAACGCCCAACTTAAGATCGGCCTGGCGCCAAAACGGGCTTATAGAGTTAACGACAGAGCAGGTAATGAGCCTGACTGAGGAAGAGAAGTCAAAGGCGGTGGTTATTGCGCAGGACCCTTTCACAACATTCTACGAAGCTGATCTTGTCGTAAAACTGGGGCTGCTTATTAGCAAGTTAGGTTACACGCCAGTTTTAATGCCGTTTATAGGTCATGGTAAAGCTCAGCACGTAAAAGGCTTCATCAGTGACTTTGAGAAAACAGCCGATAAAGTGACTAAACAGTTAAAACCAGTTTCTGATGCTGGTATTTCTTTAATTGGGCCCGACAGCTCTACGGCATTGATATTCCGGGACGAGTATCGCAAGGCGCGGGATGGGCAGTTGCCCGAAGTTAACGTAATGACGGTTGTAGAATGGCTTAATACTTTAAATTTTGATGATATGAGTTCATTTAGTACCAGTCGTTACGGCCTACTATTGCACTGCACCGAGCAGAGCTTCGTACCTGAGTCCGCCAAACAATGGCAGACCTTATTCCAAAACCTGGGACTGAAACTGGACGTTGTTAATGTGGGTTGCTGCGGCATGGCCGGTACATTTGGTCATGAAAAACAGAACCAGGAAGACAGCCGGGGACTTTATCAGATGGGTTGGCAACAAGCGGTTCAGGAGTACGGAAGCAGCGGAGTACTGGTTACTGGATTTTCGTGTCGCTCACAAATAAAGCGTTTAGAAGAAAAGCGGGTGAGACACCCGCTTGAGATAATATTACAAAGCCTGAATTAACTCAGGCTTTTATTTTACTGTTTACCTTTGGCGATGATTTCTCGAGCCATTTGGTCTGCAACAGCTCCCGTAGGACGGTCTTCGTCGTTTGCGCGAGCAAAAAGCTGGTCTAAGGTTTCGTAGATACCACGAACGCGTTTATCGGTTTCTTCCAGGCTCATATTAGCGGCTTCAGAGCACACATGAATAACACCACCGGCATTAATTACATAATCAGGTGCGTAAAGGATGCCCATGTCTTTTACTGCTTGATCGTGTTTAGGGTTGGCTAACTGGTTATTCGCGCTTCCTGCAATAACTTTAACTTTCAGCTGCTTTAACGTTTCGTCATTGATAGTAGCACCTAAAGCACATGGCGCGTATACGTCAGCTTCTACGTCGTAGATTTCATCAAGACCAACAGCTTTTGCTCCCAGTTCTTTAACGGCGCGCTCGATGGCTTCTTCGTTTATATCGGTAACAATTAGTTCAGCGCCTTCTTCTGCACAATGCTTAGCGAAATCGTAGCCAACAGCTCCCAGGCCCTGAACGGCGATTTTAACGCCTTTAAGATCTTCGCTACCTAATTTGTGTTTTGCTGCCGCTTTTAGACCAAGGTAAGTACCCAATGCTGTGTGCGGTGAAGGGTCGCCAGCTTTTTCTGCTGTACCGGCAACGTGGCTGGTCTCTTTTGCGACCATACCGATGTCTTCAGTGCGAATATTGACGTCTTCAGCGGTAATGTAACGACCGCCTAAAGATTCGATAAAGCGGCCATAAGCACGGAAGAGTTCTTCGCTTTTGATTTTCTTGGCATCACCGATAATAACCGCTTTACCACCACCTAACGGCAGCCCGGCCATTGCGCTTTTATAAGTCATACCACGAGACAATCTCAGTACGTCTGTTAGCGCTTCTGCTGAAGAAGCATAATTCCATAAACGAGTACCGCCAAGGCTCGGGCCTAGAGTTGTATCGTGGATGGCAATAATGGCTTTTAAGCCTGATTCCTGATCATGACAAAACACCACTTGCTCATGGTGATCAAATTCGGGATGCTCGTATAAAGACATGAAATTCAATTCCTTATTGCTTCAAAAATTGCGCGAACATTACCATTTAGAAAAGGTCCGCGCTACTTTGTTGAGTGAATAAATTTAGGTATTTAAACAGGCGTTTATCAACTCTTGTTTACACAGAATCACTTAAGATTCGTCAATGTATAAGTAGATGATTCCCTGATTAATGGCTTCGGCAATGAGCTCATACTCGGCTGATGATTTCGCCAGCTTAGCTAGTTCTTCAAGAGTTTCAGAGCCTTGCAATTGCGCCAGCCATTCCGCTGTAGTTAAAGCTTCTTGTGAAACGTGAAAAGCTTCACCATTGCCGTAAAACTGCGTATCGCTAAGTTTTAAGAAACGGGCACCCGAAGCTTTTTCAATAAACGCATTTTGTTGCGCGAGCAGAGTCGGAATTTGCTCAGCGGTGGTCGGCAACTCTGGTTCGGGAAGAGGGCGTTTAGACTGGGAAATGATTTTTGCTAGCAATGCATCAGTGCCTTCGCTTGCCAAAGCATCTTTTAGAAACTGCTTTAATGCACTTAGCTGTTTTTCCTCAATAATCCATGAAACGTCTTTGCTGCTAAGAGTTGGGTCCTGATAACGCTCCTGCATTAACTCCTGTTGCATCGCAATATCACCTAACTGCAACAGTAGCTCGGCTTTCGATGGAGCACGAAAGCCAACAGAGTAGTTTAAAGATGGCTCCAGCGAAACTCCGTCATGAGGACACCCAGCAGGAATATATAAAACGTCGCCGGCAGTCAGATGCTCATCGATAACCGCTTCGAATTCACCTTTTATCTGACAGAGATCTTCCGCAGGCTGATGTTCCTGCATTGCTTGTCGGTCGCCAACCCGCCAATGCCGGGAGCCTGCGCCCTGAACAATAAAAACATCGTACTGATCCAGATGAGGGCCAACACCGCCGTTTTCACAGGAAAAACTGACCATAACGTCATCAATGCGCCAGTCGGGCAGAAAGCGGAAAGGTGTTATCAATTCACCTACGTCCGGTAGCCACTCGTTTACTGACTGCACCAATAAAGTCCAGTCGGTTTCTCCGAACTTTTCGTAGTCCTCAAATGGACCGTGAGTCACTAACCAACCCGACTCAGTGTCCGCCCGAGATTCAATAACCCGCGAGTCAGCGCCTTCTTCCATCGCTAGTCCAGCCAGAATTTCAGGGCTGACAGGGTCGGTAAAATCAGCAAAGCCCTGTCGGATAAGACAAGGCTTTTTCTGCCAGTAATTTGCTAAGAAGTCGTCTTTATCAAAAGCTAATTTCATACAAGATCATCAACAAATTGAGTAGCACGGCCAATATAATTAGCCGGAGTCAGTGCTTTCATTTCGTCTTTAGCCGCGTTAGGTACGTCTAAAGAGTCAATAAATTTCGCCAGATCATCGCTGGTAATACGCTTACCGCGAGTTAAGGTCTTTAGCTTCTCGTATGGTTTTTCAACACCGTAGCGACGCATAACAGTTTGTACCGGCTCCGCCATTAATTCCCAATTTTCATCCAGCTCAGCCGCTAAACGGGCTTCGTTAACTTCCAGTTTACTTAAACCTTTTAAGGTTGCCTGGAATGCGATAACAGTATGGGCAACACCCACGCCTAAATTACGCAAAACGGTTGAGTCAGTCAGGTCGCGCTGCCAGCGTGAAATAGGCAGTTTCTGAGCTAAATGCTGCATAACAGCGTTTGCAATACCCAGGTTACCTTCGGAGTTTTCAAAGTCGATAGGGTTTACTTTATGAGGCATGGTTGATGAGCCAACTTCGCCTTCAACAGTACGCTGTTTAAAGTGGTTCAATGCTATATAGCCCCATACGTCACGATCAAAATCAATGAGTACAGTATTAAAACGAGCTAATGCATCAAAGTATTCGGCAATGTAGTCATGCGGTTCAATTTGCGTTGTGTAAGCGTTCCAGCTCAAGCCTAATGAAGTAACAAATTGCTCTGAAATATGGTGCCAGTCAACGTTAGGGTAGGCTGCCAGGTGCGCGTTGTAGTTACCGACGGCACCATTTATTTTGCCCATAACATCCACAGCTTTAAGCTGTGCCAGCTGACGCTGTAAACGCACGGCAACGTTTGCAAACTCTTTGCCCATTGTGGTTGGTGTTGCTGGTTGCCCATGTGTACGGGCCATCATAGGAACGGCTTTGTGTTCTTTCGCCAGCTCTTTAACCCGGTCAACAAGCTCCTGCATCATAGGCAGTAATACTTCATCACGAGCCGTGTTCAGCATTAAGCCATGAGAAAGGTTATTAATGTCTTCGGACGTACAGGCAAAGTGGATGAACTCGGACACTTTATTCAGTTCTTTGTTATCTGCCACTTTCTCTTTCAGAAAGTACTCGACCGCTTTCACGTCGTGGTTGGTGGTACTCTCGATAGCTTTTATGCGTTCAGCGTCGTCGACCGAGAAATTCTCAACAATGGAGTTCAGTATCTGTGTTGCTTCTTTACTCAGCGCAGGTACTTCTTTAATACCGTCAACGTCTGCTAATAATTGTAACCAACGAACCTCAACAGTCACTCGAAATTTAATCAATCCGTACTCACTGAAAATAGGGCGTAGCATTTCTGCTTTTGAGGCGTATCGTCCATCAACAGGTGACACCGCCGTCAAGGAGGAAAAGGGCAACATAAACTGGCTCTCCGAGGGTTAATTAAATCGTTAATTGTTATGCGACATGCAGCAATTGCTGCGCTGTATCTAACATTTTCTTTCTAGAAAACACGAAATGACGACGCTTGCCGCCTACTTGCTGCCAAAGCACGGCACTGCGAATGCCAGCTAGCAACAAGGTTCTAATATGGTGTTGATTTGAGTCGCGTTTTAAAAACTCCGGGTTACCATTAATGCGAATGGGTTGTCCCAGGGGACTTATCAGTTCGCGATAAATTCCGGCTAAGCTTTGCTGTACACGTTGACTTTCAAACTCAAATTCTTCTTTTTGGCGTTTGACCTGAGCAATTTGCTCGCCAAGTGAATCAAGTATTTCAGGTTGCCTTAGTAAGCGTCTGGAAAGGTGAATCAACCCCACCAGATAACGGGTAACTTCAATGTCTTTACTTTTATTATTGCCTGCCTGACGAATAAACGCCTGAATGCCAGGCTGAATATTATCGAGCCCGCCGTATACATCTTCTATATTATTTGGGTTCTGCTGAAGAAGGCTGTGTACAAGCGTATCAGTGATAGATTCAGGGTAAAGCTCTCCGCTGCGAGCCAGCTTCTGCACAGCCATAGCACTTAACGACATACCAGCTAAGGCAATTACCCGTTGCTGCCATTCGTTCATAGCTTGACCTCAAAGTCAGTAATGCGCTGCTCTATTATGCCACCGCCTAAACACACATCATTACTGTAGAATACCGCAGACTGGCCTGGGGTAACCGCTGCAACCGGTTCTTTAAATTGAACCTGAAAGTCACCATCACTAAGCGGCGTAACCCGGCAGGGAATATCCTGCTGGCGGTAGCGCGTTTTCACCGTGCAATCGAAGGCCTCCGATGGGGCGTTTCGATTAACCCAATGCAGTTGTCCGGCAATAAGGCCTTGAGAGTATAGACGCGGATGGTTTTTCCCCTGCGCTACAATTAAAACGTTACGTTCGACATCTTTGTCGACAACATACCAGGGTTCGCCGGAATTATCGGCCATACCACCTATATGCAGACCTTTGCGCTGACCCAGAGTATGATACATCAGGCCTTCGTGTTGGCCTAAGCTTTCACCTTCAACGGACTCAATAGGACCCGGTTTGGCAGGAAGGTATTGCTGTAAAAAGTCTTTAAATTTGCGCTCGCCAATAAAGCAAATGCCGGTCGAGTCTTTTTTATCGGCTGTTACCAGGCCTTGCTCCTCCGCAATACGGCGAACTTCGGGTTTCTCCAGTTCTCCCACCGGGAACAGAGTCTGGGCAATGTGTTCGTGGCTCAAGGTATACAAAAAGTAGCTTTGATCTTTATTGCTGTCTAAGCCCCGCAGCATTTCCCATTTGCCATCATGCCGTTGACGACGCACATAGTGTCCGGTCGCAATATAATCGGCATCTAATGCGTCAGCGGCAAACTCAAGAAAGGCCTTAAATTTAATTTCTTTGTTGCACATAATGTCGGGGTTAGGCGTGCGACCCGCCTTGTATTCTTCCAGAAAATACTCGAATACATTGTCCCAGTATTCTGCAGCGAAATTGATTGTGTGCAGCTCTATACCCAGCGTTTCACAGACTTTTTCAGCGTCAGCTAAGTCGTCGGAAGCGGCGCAGTATTCGTCAGTATCGTCTTCTTCCCAGTTCTTCATGAACAGGCCTTCTACCTGGTAGCCCTGTTGCATAAGAAGGTAAGCTGAAACGGAGGAGTCGACGCCCCCGGACATTCCGACAATGACTTTTTTACTGGCATTTGACATAGGTTAACCCTAACTGACTATAGCTCCTGAATTGGCTGCGCATTCTATCATTTTAGCGCGCACGAGGGTAGCTCAGGAAGTTACCAAACGGGTGGCTCTGAACGCCATTCCCCGGGCTGCATTGTTTTTAATTGAAAAGGACCCACTGCGGCTCGTATCAGACGTAGGGTTGGCAAACCAACATGCGCTGTCATGCGACGAACCTGGCGGTTTTTACCCTCGCGAATTTTAAGGCAGAGCCAGCTGTCCGGAACACTTTTGCGCTCACGAACGGGAGGGTTTCGTGGCCACAAGTTCATTGGTTCAGGCATCACGAAGGCTTCAGCAGGGCGGGTCATTCCGTCGTTTAGCTCGACACCATTTCTTAATTGCTCTAATTGCTCTTCGCTTGGATCACCTTCTACCTGCACCCAATAGGTTTTCCACACTTTGTACTTAGGATTAGCAAGTCGAGCCTGATAAACGCCGTCATTGGTTAGCAACAACAACCCTTCGCTGTCTTTATCAAGACGCCCGGCGGGGTAGACGTCGTTATGGGGAATAAACGGCTTTAAAGTCTGGTCGCCTTCTTCTCCGGTAAACTGAGATAAAACGCCGTAAGGCTTGTTCAGTAGAACCAACTTGGGGTTTGCCGGTCGTTTTTTCTGCGATTTCATGACTGCCTCAGATTGTTCTGTCGATTTAAATTGGATCGTACCAGAGGATACTCTAGTATATCGGGCGCTAGTTTATCTTACTGATCAAAAAAGTGTGGGAATTTCTGTGGATGATAACAAAGTAACAATTGGTGGCTCATTAGTTGAATCGCTTAAAGGAAACTATCAGCTGTCGTTGCGGCAAGTTTTTGAGCAGGCATTTAACATTACCAAATCGAATCTGACTCCTTTAATTGGTGGCTTTTTGGTTTTACTGGGTATTAATGTGGTGATGGTGCTCATTTTGATGAACGTGTTTTCGATTGAGAGCCTGCAAACATCAATAAAAATTCAGTACTTTTCCAGCATTTTACAAGCTGTTATCAGTGCTCCTCTGTTAGGCGGTTTGATGCTAATGGGCATCAAGCACAGCGTTGGTATCGGTACAAAAAGCGCCGATGTCTTTAACGGGTTCAATGTAATGTTTCCTTTAATTGCAGTTTCTCTGATAAGCACTTTGTTAAGCATTGTCGCCAGTCAACTCTTTGGGTTGATTCACCCAAACGTTTCTATTTTGGCGCAACTTTACATTACGGTTATTTTGATACTCGCCATGCCTTTAGTTATTGAGCGAGGAGTGGGCCCGCTAAACGCCTTGTACTATTCAATAAAAATCATCCATTTCAAGCTGCCTAAGTTTATCTTGTTATTTTTGATTCTTGCGGGCTTGTTACTTCTGGCTGTTATTCCTTTTGGATTAGGCCTTATTTGGATGTTGCCAATGATGTATAACCTTCTGGGAGTGGTCTATCGGGAAGTCATTGGCGTAACCGTTATTGATAAACCCAAAAAAGACAGCTCGTCTGAGAATATTTCGGCTTGAGGATTACATGCGATTATTAACCATATTACTATTTATTGTATTAAGTGTAGCGGCATTATTTTTACCTTGGCTTATTAAAGATACCGCGTTAGAAACTCCTGAACAGTCAGTCACAGCTCATTTACCGGCCATTCCCGATGTGCCTGTTCACAGAGATTTACCTGACTTTATGTCGATGACCGATGTTACGGAAAAAAAAGAAGAGTTTTTTCGCTTTTTACTGCCAATGGTTGAAGCTGAAAATATACGTATATTGCATGACAGGGCTTACCTTAAAGCAATTTACGAGCGCTTTAAAAACAATGCGTTAACTGAGTCAGATAAAAAGCAGCTAGCGGACTGGATAGAGTATTATCGACTGGAAGACGATATTGCGATTGATGAAAATTTATTTGGTTTACTAAAACGCCGTATTGATATTATTCCGGAAATGATGGTGCTCGTTCAGGCTGCAAACGAGTCAGGCTGGGGAACGTCCAGATTTTCACGTAAAGGACTGAACTTGTTTGGTCAATGGTGTTATTCCAAAGGCTGTGGTTTAGTTCCTACCGGAAGAGATGAAGATGGCCGTCATGAAGTTGCGCGATTTGACTCGGTTAATGCGTCAGTAAGAAGTTATATGCGTAATATTAATACTCATGGTGCTTATCTGGATTTACGTTTGCTGCGAGAACAAAAGCGCTTAGATAACGAAGATATTCTGGCAAGAGATTTAATTACGGGTTTATCAAGTTATTCTGAGCGAGGAGAAGACTATATTGATGAACTACGCGCAATGATTCGTATCAATCGACCCATTGTGAAACGAGTCAGTGAGGAATTGAATACGCCGGAAGTTCCGCAACCAGAGTAAGGTTTAAGCGAAACTATATTGGAATAAATATAAGAGAGGCTCAATGAAGAGCCTCTTTTTGTATCGGGTTTAGGCTAAATGTTTGATGGGAATATTGCCAGCAAAAACAGGACTCTCTTCAGTTTCAAAGTTTGAAGTAAAGCTGTCAGTATCAAAGGCTTTATCGCCATTTTCATCAGCAACACCGTCTGCGGTAACGGCCTTAAAATCAAACAGGGCGCTGTCGGCTAAATGCGAGGGTACAACGTTTTGCATTGCCGTAAATAAGCTTTCAATTCTGCCCGGAAACTGCTTGTCCCACCCATTAAGCATTTGCTTTATTTGCTTTCTCTGCAGGTTTTCCTGAGAGCCACACAAGTTACAAGGGATAATAGGGAATTCCATTGCGTCAGAGTATTGTTCTATCTCTTTTTCACGGGCATAAGCCAAAGGACGAATAACAACATGCTCGCCGTTATCGCTTGCCAATTTAGGCGGCATGGATTTCAACTTGCCACCGTGAAACATATTCAAAAAAAGCGTTTCGATCATGTCATCGCGATGATGACCCAGAGCGATTTTAGTCGCTTTTAATTCTTTGGCTGTTCGATACAAAATGCCTCGTCTAAGGCGGGAGCATAAAGAGCAGGTTGTTTTTCCTTCGGGAATTTTTTCTTTTACGATGCTGTAGGTGTCTTCTTCAACAATTTTGTAGTTAACACCAAGCTTTGCCAGATAGCCCGGAAGCACGTGTTCTGGAAAACCTGGTTGCTTTTGATCCAAGTTGACCGCAACCAGAGAAAAACGAACAGGAGCAACTTTTTGCAGATAGAGGAGGGTGTCCAGCAAAGTGTAACTGTCTTTACCGCCTGACAGACAGACCATAATATGATCGCCGTCTTCAATCATCCCGAAATCTTGTATGGCTTTACCCACATCGCGACGAATACGTTTCTGTAGCTTATCGAAACTGTATTTACTTTCACTGGCCATAATGGCTCCTGCAACCTATTTCATCTGTAAGTTATGAGGAGCCGGATTATACCTGAGGCATTAAACTCAAGCGAGGGGACTGACAAAGTCTTCTGGCTTAATTGCCAACACATCACAATTTAACTCGTCCAGTACGTGTTCAGCTGTGTTACCTAACAAGGCTGCGCTTAACCCAGTACGGCCAATAGTGCCTAATACCACCAGTTCAGCATCGAGTTGTTTTGCGGCTTCGGGAATAACCTGTTCCGGCAAACCTTGCGACAAATGCTGATAATGGCTAGAAATTCCGTAATCGCGTCCCAGCGCGGCCATCCGGTTAAGGTGGTGCTGCTCGAGCGCGTCGCTGTATTCGCTGACATCAAACTCAGGGATTTCTACCGCTACATTGACGGGAGCGCTGGGATACGCATTAACCAGGTGAACACTGGCACTCAACACCTTACTCATTGATTGAGCATGTTCTATGATGCGTTTATTCAGGTCTTGATGGTGTTCCTCTTCCGAACCGGTATGAACGGCAGCAATTATTTGCCCATGGCTTGGCCATTCATGTTCTTTAACCAGTAAAACCGGGCAGGGGGCTTTTCGCAGTAAATGCCAGTCGGTTGGTGTAAAAATTAAGTTCTGGAAGCTTGCACTGACCTGAGTACCTTTTATTATGAGGTCGTGCTCGTGTTTTATCGCTTCTTTAATAATGGCTTCAAAAGGTCGGTTATGCCAGACCACATCGATATCAATACGAACCGAATCGGTATCGAATTCGCTCAGTACGTCGGTTAACCAGGCTCTTCTGTCCGCTATAAGATTTGAACGCATAACGTCACGTTCCTCACTGGACAGCATGGTTGTCATTTCGTAAGAAAAGTCATAAATAGACAAAAACAGTGTTAATCTGGCATCGCTCAGCCGAGCCATATGTAAAGCGCGTTTCAATGCTTTGTGCTGCTCATCTGCAGCGTCTATAACAACTAGAACGTGACGGAATGCGTCCATACTGACCTCGTAATTATCTATCTCTATTCACCCTTAAGATTAGACGAAATCAGCGGGCTTTGCAGGCTTTACTGGAAAAAAGGTTTGATTAGGGTCAGCATGCTCCATAAAGCATAAATTATGAGCAAAACTCCCATAGCAGTACGCACGCCCTGAGCGCGTAAAAAACGATGCAGGAATTGACTGAAATGTCCGGCGGCTATCATGGCTGGCAAGGTTCCCAGACCAAAAGCAGCCATGGTCAGCGCTCCATCGCTAGCTGAGCCGCTTAAAGCTGCCCAGCTTAGGGCACTATAGACCATACCGCAGGGTAACCAGCCCCATAAAGCTCCCGCAAAAAAAGTGGCAAAAATACCCGGCTTATTTCTGAGTTTTGCAGCCAGAGGCTGTATTTTCCGCCAAATTGGTCGGGCTGATTTCTCCAAATACACCAGTCCTGAAAACCATCCAGTAAAATACAATCCGAGCAACAGGAGAAAGACAACAGCCAACCAACGAAGAATGATTGTTGTATAACCACCTTCCGGAGCAAACAAGCCGATAGCCCCGCCAACCAAGGCTCCAATAAGCATGTAGGAACAAACCCGGCCTAAGTTATACAGCCAGACATGGTAGGGACGGGTATTGATACCCATGGCGCTGGCAATACCACCGCACATCATTAAGCAATGTCCGGCACCGGCCAACCCCATCAGTAAGGCTGTAACTAAATCAGCGCTTGGGTTTATCGGATTCATCATCAGCGTTATTGGTGTTATCTTCGTCGTCCATCAGAATATTGAGTCCCTGACGTTCAATGTCCTCAAACTGATCGGAACGTACCGCCCAAAAAAAGATCGCAACAGCGATAATAACAAAAATTATAGCGATGGGAATTAACGCGTAAATGACACTCATTTTCGATACAACCTTAGAGAGTTTCCTATTACCAGAAGAGAACTAAGCGACATACCAAGCGCTGCTGCCCAGGGAGCAATCATTCCGATAGCAGCTACAGGTAATACAGAAATATTATAAACCAATGCCCAAATGAAATTCTGTCTCATTATCTGACGTGTTTTGAGTGCGCTTTCTATTACTATTTTAATTTGGCTCAGAGATTCCGACATTAACACAACGTCGGCTGCCGTTTGCGCTAAATCAGATGCCTGAGAAAACGTCATTGAAAGGTCGGCTTTTGCGAGAACCGGGCTGTCATTAATGCCGTCACCAACCATCCAGACCGTATGTCCGGCTTCTTGTTGAGCCGTAACAAAAGTTAGCTTCTCTTCTGGTTTCAAGGCGCTGTGGTAGTCAGGTATGCCCAGTTCATGAGCCAGAGACTGAACTCTTGATTCGCTATCTCCGCTTAGAATTATGGGTTGATAACCATTGTTTTTTAACCAGTTAATGGTTTCAGCAGCATCTTCTCTTATTTGATCTTCCACTCTGAACTCGGCCAGCACGCGTTCTTTACTGGCAATAACCACCTGATATTTGTTAAGAGCTTTAAACTCAGGATGCCACTGCTGGATGTAGGTTTCACTACCTGCGCGATAGGACTGACCATCAAATTTTCCTTGCAGGCCAAAGCCCATCTCGTTAGTGATGTCCTGAAACGACGCCGGAGTGTCCGAGAGTTGGCTTAACGGGACCGAAAGAGGGTGCTCGGAAAAAAGCTCCAGTCCGCTAACCAGTTTATCAACGGTGTTGGAGTCGATGTAATCTTTTCGCTCAACCAACCGAAACTTTCCTTCCGTTAAGGTGCCGGTTTTATCCAAACACACTTTATTCAGGTGTTTAACGGACTCAAGGACATCAGAACCTTTTAATAAAATACCATCTCTGTTTAGTCGATGAATGATGCCAGTTAATGCTGTCGGTGCCGCAAGAGACAAAGCACACGGGCAGGTGGCCACTAATACAGCCAAAGTAACCCACAAAGCATGATCTGGCTGGATCCACCACCAGCTGAAATAGGTAATAACTGCAACGGTTAAAATTGCAGCAATGAAATAGCCCGCCAGTTTATCGATAACTTGCTGTGCTTTCGGTTTAACCGCTAAAGCCGAGTCCTGCATTGCGATGATGCCGGCCAAAACCGTTTGCTGCGCGGTTGCTGTTACTTTTATCCGTATTGGAGAATGTTGGTTAATACTGCCGGCAATAACCGCGTCCCCAAGCTTTTTCGATCTGGGCAGGCTTTCTCCGGTCAACAAGCTTTCATCAACCTGAGCTTGTTTATTCAGTAATTCACCGTCTGCAGGAATAGTCTCACCGGCTTTCACACGAATAATGTCACCTGTTCCCAGCAATTTAATAGCAACGGACTCATAGCCCTCTGGGGTTTCGCGGTTAGCCAGTTTAGGCAATAAGGTCAGACGGTTAGTGGCAAATTTTAACGCACGTTCTTTTGCCAGTAACTCCAAAAATCGGCCCGTCAACAAGAAGAAAGTAAACATGGATATGGATTCAAAGTAAACTTCGCCCGTGTTGGTTATTGTCGCGTACACACTGGCGCTGTAAGCACCTAATAAGGCGATACTGACGGGAATGTCCATGTTCAAACGCGATGCTTGTAAGGCTCTTAGAGCACCTGCGTAAAAAGGTTGTGCGCTGTAAAGAATAACCGGGGTAGCAAAAACCAGGCTGACGCTCCAGAGAAAGCGTTGCAGGTCCGGTGATAAGTCGCTGACAACGCCGAAATACAGGCCGAAGGCAATCATCATAACCTGCATAGTAGCAATGCCCGCTACACCTAACCGGCGGATATAACTCTTTCGCTGCCGTGCATATTGTTGCTCGGCTTCATTAGCCTGGAACGGCAACGCCTTGTATCCAATATTGGCTAAGGCTCTTAAAATGTCGCTTAATTTTAATTTCGCAGGAGACCAGCTAACCTGCACTCGGCGGCTGGTAACATTAACTACAGCTTTTTGTATACCTTGAAGGCGCAGCAGTTCACGTTCAATTAGCCAGCCACAAGCCCCACAGGTAATGTTCTCTACGGTAAGAGTTGCGAGCTCGGTGTCGGCTCCCTCATGTCTTACAAACTCTTTTTGTAAGTCAGGGTTGTCATAGAGAGCTAAATCATTTAATTCTTCAGGAAGAACAGGGGAGTCCTGTAGTTGAGATGTGTCTCTGTGTTCGTAATAAGCGTGCAAGTTGTGCTGAATGATGGTTTGTGCCACAGCCTGACACCCAGCACAACAGACCGGTTTCTCAGCACCTTTGTACTCAACAGCAAGGTTAATCCCTTTAGGAACAGGCTGCAGGCAATGAAAACATTCCATTCAATTAAACTCCGTATAATAACGGACGAAGCTTAGTTAATTCGGATTTTGGCAGTTGATATTTTTCGCTTACTTTCCAGACCTCATTAAACGGCTCAACGGTTATAGTCCACTTGCCTTCTATCTCTTCAGGAATGTCTGTTCGATAGGTACCATCTGAAGCAACCGTCAACATACGGGTGAAATCTTTTTCGTCTTGCGTAGCGTGAATAAAAAACACTCGTAGAGCAGACAGTTCTTCCGGCTGACCCGATGCATACTTAAGAGTAAATTGGCCTTTCTCAGCAGTAAACTCAAAAGAGATATTACGGCGTTGTGCTTCCTCGACATGCTCGATAATTGCATTGATGGTTTTGCCACGCTTGTAGTAGTCATCAACCACCATGGAGACACCGCCCTGAGATACGGACAAATAAATGATAACGCCACAAACGATCATAACGGTAACGGGAAGAGAAATAAGAAACCATGGCCAGAACTGCTTATACCAGGGTTGAATCATAATGATACCTCATACAAAAAGCCCCGCCGTAGCGGGGCTGTGTTTACTGCGTTTTATTCTTCGTTAGACAAGCTGTAGACATAAGCTGAGATAACGTGAATTTTATCCTCACCTAAGATGTCTTTCCAGGCTGGCATAACACCGTTACGACCATGCTTCAGCGTTTCTTCAATTTTATTAATTGAACCGCCGTACAGCCAGACATCGTCAGTTAAGTTTGGCGCACCAAGCTGCTGGTTGCCTTTACCATCCGCCCCGTGACACGCACTACAAACTGCGAAGTTCGCTTTGCCGGCTTCGACTAAGTCAGCGTCACGTTCACGGCCACTTAAGCTGGCAACGTAGTTGGCGAGTTCATTAATTTCTTTATCACTGAACTGCTCACCAAACGCCGGCATATTACCTTGGCGCCCTTGAAGCAAGGTGGTTTTTATATCACTTGGTTCACCGCCATAAAGCCATTCGTCGTCTGTCAGGTTAGGGAAGCCTTGACCACCCATCGCGTTCGAGCCGTGACATTGCGCACAGTTTTGCAAGAACAAACGCTGACCAACATCTAAAGCATCTTCATTGTTTGCCAACTCTTCAATTGGCTGTTTTGCAAATGCTTCAAAGATAGGGCCATACTTTTCTTCCGCAGCACGAACGGCGCGATCGTACTCAACAATCATTCCTTTTTCATGGGCTTCTTTCATTGCCTGACGAGACTCTTCTAAGGACTGAATATCCTGGTTTGAGCTTTTCCAGTCAAGTAAGCCGTTAAAGTTCCCAAGCCCAGGGTATAGAGCCAGGTATATAAAGCCCCATACAAAGCAGGCCCAGAACAAATAGGTCCACCATTTAGGAAGAGGGTTGTTTAATTCTACAATCCCATCGAAATCGTGGTCCATTTCCTGACCTTCTTCGATGTGAGTGTAATTTTTCATGTTCCAGCGCAGTAGCCAAATTAATACCACTAAGGTGGCCAGCGTTAAAACAATTATCCATGCACTCCAGAAGCTACTCATCTTTCTTCGACTCCGGTTTGTCGCTGTTATCTATTGATGATTCGTCCTCAAATATAGAATTAGCCGCATCATCAAATTGTTTTTTTGTACGGCGGCTGAACGCCCAGACCACAATGGCGATAAAAATTGCCAATATGATCAGGCTGAACACGCCGCGCCAAGTTCCGTAATCCATTACTTGTCAGCCTGCTGTAGCGTTGTGCCAAGCGATTGTAAGTAAGCGATAAGCGCCTCCATTTCAGTTTTACCCTGAACGGCTTCTTTTGCACCGGCGATATCCTTGTCTTCGTAAGGAACGCCCAATGTCCGCATAACTTCCATCTTCTTAGCCGTGTATTCACCCGTTAACTTGTTTTCTGCAAGCCAAGGGAACGCTGGCATATTCGACTCAGGAACCACGTTACGAGGGTTCATTAAATGAACGTGATGCCACTCATCGCTGTAACGGTCACCTACGCGAGCCAGGTCAGGACCTGTACGCTTGGAGCCCCAAAGGTGAGGGAATTCCCAAACGTGCTCACCAGCTAATGAATAGTGTCCGTAACGTTCCGTTTCTGAACGGAAAGGACGAATCATCTGGCTGTGGCAGTTATTACAACCTTCGCGCATATAAATATCGCGACCTTCAAGCTCTAACGCGGTGTATGGCTGCAAACCTTTTATGGGTTCATTGGTCTGGTTTTGAAACAGTAGGGGAGTAATTTCTACTAACCCACCGATAGAAACCGCAATGATCATTAAAATTGACAACCAACCTAAGTTTTTTTCAACAAATTCGTGTTTAAAACGACTCATTATTCTCTCCCTCAGGCAGTTTGTACGACGTTGCCTGCAGCTGTCTCACGACGGCCGGCACGAATTGTCTGATAACAGTTATAAGCCATCAGCAACATACCAACTACAATGAAAACACCACCGATAAAGCGGCCTGTCCAGAATGGATATGATGCCTGAACACTCTCTACGAAACTGTAAGTTAAGGTTCCGTCAGAGTTGGTTGCACGCCACATAAGACCTTGCATCACACCTGAAATCCACATTGAGACGATGTAGAAAACGACGCCGATAGTGTGTAGCCAGAAATGAACGTTCACCAGCTTAATGCTGTGAATTTCTTTCTGGTTGAACAGGCGTGGTACCAGGTAGTACATAGAGCCGATAGTGATCATTGCAACCCAGCCTAAAGCACCAGAGTGTACGTGACCCACAGTCCAGTCAGTGTAGTGAGAAAGTGCGTTCACTGATTTGATTGCCATCATCGGGCCTTCGAAAGTCGACATGCCGTAGAATGACAGAGAAACAATTAAGAAACGCAAAATTGGGTCGGTTCGTAGCTTATGCCATGCACCAGATAACGTCATGATACCGTTAATCATGCCACCCCATGAAGGTACGAACAGGATAACAGACATAACCATGCCGACTGACTGAGTCCAGTCTGGCAATGCGGTATAGTGTAAGTGGTGAGGGCCGGCCCAAATATAAAGAGAAATTAGGGCCCAAAAGTGAACAACCGACAAGCGGTAGGAGTAAACAGGGCGTTCAGCTTGCTTCGGTACAAAGTAATACATCATACCCAGGAAACCCGCTGTCAGAAGGAAACCTACAGCGTTGTGTCCATACCACCATTGAACCATGGCATCGACGGCACCTGAATAGATTGAGTAAGACTTGGTAAACGACACTGGTATAGCAAAGCTGTTCACGATATGCAGCATGGCGATAACGATGATGAAACCACCATAGAACCAGTTAGCCACGTAAATGTGTGATGTTTTACGAATAGCCAATGTGCCGAAGAAGACGATTAGGTAAGCAACCCAGACGACAGTAATTAAAATGTCGATAGGCCACTCTAGCTCAGCGTATTCTTTTGTGCTGGTAAGACCCATAGGCAGAGTGATAACTGCTGCTACTATAACGGCCTGCCAGCCCCAGAAAGTGAAAGCTGCTAACTTGTCTGAAAACAAGCTAACCCTACACGTTTTCTGAACAACATAGTAAGAAGTGGCAAAAAGGGCGCTGGTGCCAAACGCGAAAATAACAGCATTTGTATGCAGCGGGCGAAGACGGGAGTAGGTTAGCCAGGGAGTATTGAAGTTAAGCTCTGGCCAGACAAGCTGGGCAGCTATCAATACGCCTATAGCCATACCGACGATACCCCAAATAATCGTCATGACAGTAAACTGCCGGACGACTTTCATATTATATTCTATCGGTTGTTGTGGAATTGTTTGACTCATCTTTTAAATCCGCAGTGATGTAAAATCAGGAAAAAGGTGACTTTTACCAGACAGACACAATCCATGTAAAAGTGCATTTATTTTACGTCTTGTGAGTTGAAAGGTACAGGGGAGATTACCAGTATCCCCTGTATTTTTAAGGTTATTTTGTCTTAAACCGACTGACAAGTTGACTCAAGTCAACACTGTTTTCACTCAAGTTCCGACTGACTTCAGCAACGCGCGTATTAGCGTCCTGGTTAGCTCGAGAAAGATCGGAAATGCCAGTGATGTTCTCATTCAAATCTTTAGTTACCCGACTCTGTTCGTCAGTCGCTGACGCAATTTGGATATTCATACTCGATATATTCGCAACGGCTTCCTGAATTTGACTTATCGCTTGCTCAGCCTTGAGAGCTTCTTCATTCGTCGAGGCGGAGTGATGTTCAACGTCGCTGATGATTTTGCTCACCTCTTTAATTGCACCCTGGATACTTTCCACAATGGAGGAGATTTCGTCTGTTGAATGCTGAGTTCGGTTAGCCAAGGTTCTAACCTCATCCGCGACGACCGCAAACCCTCGTCCGGCATCGCCAGCGCGAGCCGCCTCAATAGCGGCATTTAATGCCAGTAAGTTTGTTTGCTCTGCTATAGCGACAATGACGCCGAGTATGTTCCCTATTTTGTCAGAGCCGTCTTGCAGCAAACGCGCTTTTTCGCCTGCTTTACCCAGCTCAGAAGTCAGCGCTTCAATGTTATTAACGGATTCTCGTACGATAATAGCTGAGCGTCCAGCTTCTTCGTCTGCCGTATTGGCCGAGTCTGCAGCCTGACGGGCGTGATCAGCAACCTCTGAAGCGGAGGAAGACAGTTCGGTAATGGCTGTCGCAACAGAACTTGTTTGCGAGCTAAGTTCATCACTTTGACGGCTGCTTGTACCCGATAACTCGGTCAACTGACTTGCAGCTTCGCTCTCATTTTTAGCACTTTCCTGCACATTTTGAACAAGTTGCTGAATTTTGTGAACGAAAGTGTTGAATGATTTTGCTAGCCGGGCGAGCTCATCAGAACCAGATTCATTCAACCGTCTAGTCAAGTCTCCTTCGCCTTCTGCGATATCAAACATAGCACTATTAATGGTTTTTAAAGGGCTGGTGATACTGCGTATGATGACAACAAACAACAAAAGCAGGGGGACGGATAAAACAATGGCTAAGCCCGCTAACTTAAAAAACTCCTGCCATAGAATAGCGTTAATGTTGTCGCTGTACTGTCCTGTGCCAAGAATAATGTTCCATGGCTCAAAAACGCGTATCCGGCTGACTTTCGCAACGAGATTATTTGCGTCATTGCCTTTTTGCCAAACGTATTCTACTGTCGCTTCGTTGGCCGAGCGTGCTTTGCGGACCATCTCCTGGAAGAGATGAGTTCCCTCCGGGTCCTCATAACTCATGACATCCTTACCAACTAACTTTTTTGTAAAAGGATGCTGAACCAGAATTCCATCACGATTCAATGTGAAAATGTATTCGCTGCCTTCGTATCTGATCTCGTCGAGACTGGTATAAGCTTTAGTTTTTGCTTCTTCCTCAGTCAAATTACCGTTCAGATATTGCTGGTGGTAATGACCGACCACACTGTGAGCCGTATCAAGAACGGAATCGAGCTTACGTTTTTCTTCTTTAACCAACAGGTTGTTCAGTAAGAACATCATAAAGGCTACCATCAGGGCGGTTCCCAGAGCGGCAATACCTAATAATGATATAAGTCTCTGTGTGATACTTAACTGCTGTACGATTTTCATTAATATTCCTCACTCAACCAGCGGAAAGCTTTCATAATAAGCTATCGGCAGTTTACAAAATCTTTACAGCAGAAAAAGTAGCTTAATGGCACTTATTTTTCTAGGAATTGATCTTTCTCTCTTTAAGTACCAATGCAGACAAAGCTGGCAAGGTAAACACAGTAACTAATGCTGCGCCGATTAAGCCAAACATCACAATAGCCCCAACTCCCCTGTATAACTCCGTGCCGGCTCCGGGTATAAAAACCAAAGGTGCAATACCGCATAGCGTGGTTAAGGTTGTAATGGTTATGGGGCGTACGCGCGACAGCAAACCTTCCTGAACAGCTTCTCTAATTGAGTAGTTCTCTTTATCACGGAGATAAATAGCCCGCTCAACCACAAGAATAGGGTTGTTAATGACGGTCCCCATAAGAATAAGGAAGCCAAGCATGGTGATCATGTCGAAAGGCTGACTCAGCGGCTGTAGCCCCACAGCGGGTAAAAGCTGGCCGACGCCATTCATAAGAGCTAACCCGGCAATACCTGCACTGATGCCCATTGGTATGGTTGCCATAATCAGTAACGGATAACCCCAGTGTGCAAAAATTGCGACCATCAACAGATAAATAATCGCGATGGAAATAACGTAGTTTTCACTTAGTGCGGCCTGGGTCTCTGCTAGTTGGTCAGCCGCACCGGATAACTGAGTCGAAATGTCTGCAGCTATAACACCTTGATCCCGTAAGTGCTTTAACACTTCTGAACGGACCATCTCAACACCGGACTCAAGCGCAACTGACTCCGGAGGTATTATATTTAAGGTTACCGTGCGCCTGCTGTCGACGCGACGCACGGTGCTGGTATCGACAATTTCGCGCACCTCGCTAATTGCATTCAGTGCCACGGAGCGGCCATTGACATTAAGTAATGGTAAGTCATCGAGCATTTCCGGCGTTACTTCCGTGCCTTTGTCGCTGTACAGGTACATATCAATTTTGTCGTCACCCTGGAAGTACTCACCAACAAAAGCCCCGTCAGTTAGCGCGGAAACAGCGTAACCAAAACTGTCTGCATCCAGACCTAATTCACTCATCCGTTCCCAGTCAGGACGAACCTCTAATAAAGGTTGGGCAAGAGTAAGGGAGTTCGGTGTGGATTGAATTCTGGGGTCATCGAAAACCTCTTGTGAGCGATTATAAATAGCTCGTGCGGCCGCATAAACTTCATTGAGCTCTTGTCCGCCAACGTCGACATTGATACTACGGGTGCCTCCATCGTTACTGCTGATAATAGAGCCTTTGGCTGCAAAGGCCCGCATGCCGGGGTAGCGCTCGTAAACTTGAGTAATAATTTCCATTAGCTCATCAATCCGGCTTTTATCCCGGGTTTCAGCAATAATCCGAATATTCGAAGGGGCAACACTTAAACTCATGGTTTTAAGCGCGGGAATAGTGACTCCTGAACGGGTAACCTCAGTATTTTCCGTCGTTAATGCCGGATCGAAAATATCACGTATTTCATCTCCAATTGAAGACATGGTCTGCAAGTTATAACCGGGTGGGGCGCTCATAGTGGCAAAAGTTTTAGCTTCTTCCCCCTCAGGCAAATATTCTGCGGGTGGCATCAAAAACCACCAAATTGCCACCACTGCAACAAAAGTTACTCCAACAGTACTGAGTTTTGATTTTTTAGAACGTAAAATCCGGCTGCTTATTGCTTCTATTCGGTTGGTCAGTTTGTCTGTTACTTTGGTTTTTGCCTGCGCAGGAAAATAAGCCGCGAGTAAGGGCACTAAAGTCACGGAAACAAACATCGAAGCAATAATGGATGCCGAAATGGCGATAGCAATATCGGAGTACAATTGTCCGGCTTCCTGAACAATAAAGAGTATCGGCAGAAAAACCATAACAGTGGTCAGGGTAGAGGTGAGCACCGCGGTCCAGACTCGTTTCACACCTTCAATTGCCGCTTCTTTAGGGTTCAGTCCTTTACGTCGTTCAAGCTCGATACTTTCTAACACCACAATGGTGTTGTCCAGCGTCATGCCAATAGCAAATGCAATACCAGCTAATGAAATGACATTAATCGTCCGATCCAGCAGCAACAGCCCCAGAAAGCCGGCCAGAGTACAAATTGGAATGCCGATAACCGCAATTAACGTCGCGCGACCTGAACGCATCAAACCATACATAACCAGGGTTGCGAACAGGGCGCCTAACAGTAAATTCACCAATACATTCTGAACTGAACTTTCGACATAGCGAACATCATCGGAGTTGAGCGTAATTTCCATACCGGCCGGGCGCAGCAACTCTTCGTTAATGCGCTCAACTTCGTCCAGCATGGCGTATTTTATATCAATGACATTAGAGCCCAGTTCACGCTGAACCTGAAGGCTGAGTACCTGCTGGCCTTTAAACCAGGACTCACTGTTCAGCTCAAAGTGATTAAAGTCGATATCGGCGACATCTTCTAACCTGACCAGACTGTCACCGGTTCTGCGGATAATCGTCTTTTCTATTTCTTCGAGCGAATCATAACGACCGACTGTGCGCAGCAGGAACCGACGTTTGCCTTGTTCCAGTTCTCCGGCGGATGTATCGCGGTTACGTCCGCTTATTGCGGTTCTGACATCATCAACTGATACGTTGTATTGAATCAGTGCGTCTTTATCCATCAAGATACGAACTTGTCTTTGTGCTCCGCCACTAACATTCACTTGCGACACGCCCGCAACTGAAGACATCCTTGGACGAACGTTGTCTTCAATGTAATCGCGCATCATGATCATGTTGATATTTTTAGGATTATCCTCAATTGGCGCTACCCGAAAGTACATAAACGCATTACTGGAAAAAGAAGCAGAGAAAATACGAGGCTCATCTACATTCTCAGGATAATCCGGCACTTGACTTAACGCATTGTTAACCAGGATTAATGTTTCAGTAACATCAACTCCGAAAGGAAAGTCCAGTTCTATGCTTGCTTCGCCATTACGGGCACTGCTTTCCATACGTTGTAAGTTGGGGACAGTGCGAAGAAACTCCTCCTGCTCAATCAGTATTTCTTTTTCAATATCTTGTGGCGTGGCACCTGGCCACTGGGTCTGTACAGAAATAGTCCTGACTTCCAAATCAGGGATCATTTGTACCGGAATGCGCAATGCCGCCGTTATGCCCAGCAAACAAAGTATTAAAATCGCGACGATGGTGACATGTTTGTGCTTTATTACGGCTTCAATCATAGTCAGCAGACTCCGTGAGCTTTAGTACCTGACCATCTGTTAGAGCTTCATTACCACGTACTATCACTCTCTCGCCTTCATCTAAACCGCTTCCCACCTCTACATAGCCGTTGAAGCGTAAGCCAAGTTCAACGGACTGTTCTTTCGCTTGCCATTCATCATTCTGCTCTACCGCAATCCAGACAGAGGTTCTGCCATCGCTGTAGCGAACAACGGCATCCTGAGGTACCGAAGTCTGAACCCGTCCCGTATCTATCTCAAATGAGGCTTTTAGTGGCATTCCAACAACCCAGCCTTTAGGGTAATCCCCCGTTAAGCGAACTTGAAAAGAGCGATCATTTCCGTCAACAAAGGGCACTATGCGACTTAAATGAGCATCAATAGTCGTCTCTTTGTAGCTAAGCGAAACCTGAGTATCAGAGTTTATAGAGGAGTAGTAAGACTGCGAAAGAAACACATCGGCATGCTGGTTTTTACTGCCAACCAATTGAAAAACGACCTGTTCGGCACTTAACCATTCACCTAAATCGGCCGGGCGACTCGCAATAACACCGTCAAATGGTGCCCTAAGTTCATGATAGTTTTGATTAACTTCAGTTTCGTTTAACATTGCCTTTGTTTCTGCCAGTTGCGCTCGTGCAACCTGAACCCGGGTACGGGAACGTCTTAAATCACTGGCTGGAACAAAATCAGTCTGTGCTAACTCTTCTAATTCACTCAGCTGCTGTTTTTCGTCGGCAAGACTGGCTTTAGCGCTATCCACCTGAGCCTGTAAAGACTCTATTATTGAATTAATTTGACGCGCATCTAAACTGGCAAGTACGTCTCCTTTATTGACTCTGTCACCAATATCCTTGTGCAGGCTCAACAACTTTCCTTCAACAGCAAAACTGAGTTGCGAATTATTCATAGCGGATAGGGTGGTGGGTACGTCAACGCTATTAATGACGGGCTGATTTTTGGCTTCAACGTACTCAACCGGGGCCTGAGTCCAGGCCGGGTTGCTAAATAGTGCCAGCACTAATAGTAACGGAATTAAGAAAACAGACTGTCTGAACCATGATGGCATCATTCGTACTCAGCTATTTTGTTAAAAAGAAGTTGTCTTTGTGTTACGCAAAATTTTTCAGATTCGATTACTATTGTAGGTTACAGAGAACAATAAGAGGCTTGTATGAGTTTAACGGATCCAAAAACGTTCGAATGTCCTTACTGTATGGCAATAAATGACATTGAAATTGATTGGTTAAATGATATTGGCCAACACCAGATTGTCGATTGCCAAATCTGTTGTCAGCCAATAGAGATCGAAATTCTGCAACTCGGGGATGATGTGCAGATCAAAGCGCACCGTGATGATGAATAAAGTACGCTTTTTTAAAAACCGTTATATTGTTTCAATTTCCTGTTCAGCTTCTCTGAAGCCTTGTTGGCGCGGCTCATCACCCATGTTCATGCCCTCAGCGCGGATGATGGTCACATCGGTTATACCGATAAAAGCAAGTGCCTGTTTTAAATAACTTTCCTGGTGATCCATAGCCTGGGCTTCACCTTGAGAGTAGATACCACCCCGACCAGACGCGATATAAACTTTTTTGTCATTTACCAGGCCTTGAGGGCCTTGTTCTGTATATTTAAAAGTGACACCAGCTTGCAATACACGGTCAAACCAAGCTTTTAGCTGAGTCGGAATAGTGAAGTTATACATTGGCGCGCCAATGACAAGCGTATCTGCCTCGAGCAGCTCCTTAACCAATTCATCAATTAGCGGCTTCTCTTCAGCTAATAATTCCTCAGCTGCCAGGTGAGGAACCGGGTTGGCAACCAGATCCCGATGAACAAGAGTAATTTCGTGTTTTTCTTTAAGTCTATTAACAATGTCCTGACTAACCTGCCGACTAACAGACTGTCCTAAAAAAATACCTGAATCCAAATGTAAAACTTTCATAGACACCTCTTTGATTTTTTAGTTGATGCAAGAAGTATATTTCGTTCCAATTAATCGAGTAAGTAGCTAAAATGAAAACTATCGTTCTAAATTTGGAATCTTTGAGGTTTTCACAATGTCATTTCCTGACGTCACAAACTACTACCTGTTCGCTCAGGTAATGGCCTGCGGCAGTATCAGCGCCGCCTCGCGGGAGCTCGGGCTGCCCAAGTCCACCATAAGCCGAAAAATGGCTATACTTGAGCTAGAACAGGGGACCCGGCTGTTTCACAGAAGCCGGTCAGGCCTCAAATTAACCGATGTTGGACGTGAGTTTCTGGTGCACTGCGAGCGTCTTGTCAGCGCAGCTGAATCGGCTCAACAAGTCACACAGCGTTTACTGGATAAACCCCGGGGTAAAGTCGAAATAAGCGCGCCCTATGCTTTAAGTCAAAGCTTGTTAGTCCAGGTGTTACCTGAATTTATGAGTTTGTATCCGGAAGTTGAAATTCAACTTGTTGTGACAAACCGGCCGGTTAACTTAATAGAAGAGGGCATCGACATTGCTTTGCGCGTACGAAAAAATATAGAAGACTCCAGTTTAATAGCCAGACCCATAAGTCAGGCGCCTCAAACCCTTTATATTGCTCCCGATTTAATAAATCATAACTCGATAACTGAGCCTGAGGACTTATTAACGTTCGAGCATTTGAGTCTGCATTACACCAACGGACGATATGGTTATGAATTGATCCACAGTTCAGGCCAGCAAAAAAATATCAGAATAAAACCCCGTCTTATCACCGACGATATGATTGTCTTACGTGAAGCTGCAATAAAAAAACTTGGCATTGTCGCTTTACCCAATTACCTCTGTAACGATGCAGTGAATAGCGGGGAACTTGTCCCTGTTTTAACTGACTGGCATCTACCCACCGGGATCATGCATATGACGTACTCGCACCGACGAGGAATATTGCCGGCGGTGCGGGTTCTTATCGATTTCCTCGCTGAAAAGCTTCCGCATCTTGCACAGCAGCAGTTTTAAAAAGTAAGTGCTTCGTACTAGATTTATACCGATATAGTAATGATTTAACATAATATACATTATACGCAATTAAGTTATATTAAGTTTTTAGTGCTTTCCAGGCCTGTCTTTAGTTCTCTCGAGTAACCTGAGATGATTTCTAGTATTTAGGAGGAAGTTTTACCGTGGCTACTGAATTTCGGACAAACTCTGTGCGCGTTTTCGCCTTTAACTACAAGGCTGCGGCTGGCCATTTGGGTGTAAGTCTACGAACAATTTACCGTTGGTTTGAATGGGGTTTTCATCCCAGTAACAAAATGACAAAGCTCCCTCAGACCGTAGTTATTTCCCACAGCAAAACTCTCTCAATTCAGCATTTCTGTTATCATGTCTTTATTGCTAGTTAAGAGAAGAACAATTCAATGAAATTAGACTGTCTGGCGCTACAGCCACAAACCGGCGAGTGGCTCAAAGAGCTGCCTGCGGAACTTAAAGAAGATGCCTTAGTTGGACAAAAACGTGCAGTTACGGCCTTAAATAACGCGTTACGCCAGCATGGCACATACTCTAATATTTATGCTTTATTTCCTGGTGGCCTTTTAAAACGGGACATCCTGGATGCCTACTTTACTGATAATCGTTGGGAGTTCACTCACTGGTATGACTGGCTGTATTTGGCGAATCCGTCAGATTCTTTACGTCCTTTGTGTGTTAATTTGCCGTCAGGAACTGCCGACGCAGCCATTAAAGCGATATGGGGTTTCCTGCAGCTACCGTTAAATCAACGCGAAGAAGCTTACAAGACCATTATTGAACAATTTGATACCCATAAGCTGCGTGATTACATGCAACAAATACGGGATAAAAAGGCTGAGGATATCCAGGGCGAGAGCCTGGCCTCTGTTTTAGTGGGACATCAGCACCCTGCCCCTTACTACTATTGCGATCGTGTTACCGAGGAACGGCTCTTTGGTCACATTGGTGTGCAATCGGTTGAAGGAACGGTCAGTTCAGAGCTGCATTTAATTGAGGCCGGCCTTTTGCATAAAGCGAACGGTGGTGTTTTGGCTATAGAGGTTGCTCAGTTGCTCGAAAACATCACGCTCTGGAAGCGTCTTAAAGATGTTATCGAGGGCGGAGAATTTGAATGGCCGCGTCAGTCGCCGACTTTAGGTGCGGCCTTCTTTTATCGACCCGAGTCTGTGCCCATTAATATTAAGATTATTTTACTGGGGTCACGTAACGAATACGCGCAGCTGCGCGAGTATGACGAAGACTTTGATAACTTCTTCCCGTTTTTGGCTGACTTTCATGGACATTATGCAACTCAGAATGAGCCGGTAGCGCCCTACTTCAATTACTTACAGTATGTGTGGCAACTAGCCGATGTGCTGCCGTTAAGTACCGATGGTTACTCAGCTTTATTGCGAGTTTGTGCCCGATACACGGATTATCAGCAGGAGCTCACATTAAACACGATACAGTTACTGCAACTGCTTCGTGAAGCCAACGACTGTGCGCTGCAAAACCAACACGCAAAGATTGATAAAACCGCTATAGACTTAGCGCTGCAGCAACAGCGAGACCGAGAAGGTAATCTTGCTGAGCTGAGCCGCCGGAGCATACTCGAACAGCAGGTTCGAATAGACACTCATGGCTCTGCGGTTGGTCAGTTAAATGGGCTGACTGTTGTGACTATGGGCGGCAGTGAGTTCGGCGAGCCTTCCCGGATTACTGCGACCATTCACTATGGTGATGGCGATATTATTGATATTGAACGTAAATCTGACCTCTCCGGTAATATTCACACTAAAGGAGTTATGATTTTAAGCGCCTATTTGGCCAACCAATTTGCCCGCCATGAACCGCTATCCGTATCAGCAACTGTGGTATTTGAGCAGTCTTACTATGAGGTCGATGGCGACAGCGCATCACTTGGCGAGCTTTGCTGCTTGATTTCAGCTCTGGCTGAGCAGCCGCTGAAGCAGTCACTGGCGATTACTGGCGCGATAGATCAGTTTGGTAACGTTCAGTCTATTGGTGCAGTGAATGAAAAAATTGAAGGTTATTATGCGCTTTGTGCTCACCGAGGCTTAAATGGCGAACAAGGTGTTATTATTCCGCAGTCGAATCGACACCAGCTTAACCTCAACGACGATATCATCGAGGCTGTTAAGTCCGGTAAATTTTATGTGTACACGGTAGAGCACGTTGAGGAAGCGTTAGAGTTACTAACAGACTTACCGATCAAAGATCTTTTTCAGAAAGTTCGTGAACGAACTCTGGATAGTTCTGATAGTGATCAACCTAGCGGTTTCTGGCAACGACTTTTTAGTTGAGAAACTACTTGTCGGATTTGTTTGGCGTACAGTTGTACGCTAGACTGCTGCCTAGTTTTTTCGAACAATTAATTAGGGTATTTATGAATCAATCGAGCTTTACTCGCGAAGAACTTCTCGCCTGCAGCCGCGGGGAAATGTTTGGTCCTGGTAACAGTAAGTTGCCGGCACCTAATATGTTGATGATGGATCGCATCATTGAAATTAACGAAGACGGCGGATCGGCCGGGAAAGGTTTTATCCATGCCGAGCTCGATATTCATCCTGACCTTTGGTTTTTTGACTGTCACTTTAAAGGCGACCCGGTAATGCCAGGTTGTTTGGGTCTTGATGCTATGTGGCAGTTGCTCGGCTTTCACCTGGCGTGGTCCGGGGGGCCCGGTCGCGGTCGCGCGTTGGGTGTTGGTGAAGTTAAATTTACCGGGCAAATTCTGCCGGAACACAAGAAAGTCAGTTATTTTATTGATATGACACGAGTTATCAAACGTAAATTATTTATGGGCGTGGGTAATGGTCGTGTTGAGGTTGACGGTCGTGAAATTTACACAGCCAAAGACTTAAAAGTTGGCTTGTTTACCGACACTTCTACTTTTTAATAATACTTCTTTGAATTCAAAAAACGCCGATGCTTTCGCTATCGGCGTTTTATTTAGCCTTTAATGCCTCTGACAATCAGCGGAATAAGCCGGTATTTCGGGCTTCCATTGCATCTCGCCAACCTCCCAGCCAGTGGGAACGAAAATCATCCTGGGTCTGATAAGGACAGTTGTCTTTTGAGCGACCATGCAAACCGGCTTTAAAGCCTTGAGTATGTGCTCTTTCAAAGCGATCGCGCTTTTGTCTTTTCATAAATCTATCCCTCGCCTGTTATTCACAGATTATTATTTAGAGATTATTTAGAGAGTGAGACTTTTTTGCTGCCTCATTACTATTGATAGACTTATTTGGTGAGAGTTCAATTGTAAAAGCAGCACAGTATCCATTGACTTTTTTTAACGGATTGAAACTGTGCTACTTTTTATTTTAAGACCTATTATGATTTTTTGGTCTTAAGGGAGGTTCTTCTTCTTATTCCGGTAATAAGCAAACCCAGTGTGCCAAATCCAAGTAGCGAGCCAAACCCGACAGCGGCGCCCTGACGCTCTACAGGCTCTTCGTTATCAGTACAGTTATTAAGCTCGCCTTCAATAGGATCGAGCTTTACATTGACCAAAATTTCGCGAGTCTGCTCTTCTCCGTCTTCGTCTGTGTAAGGTTCAGTTTTAAGCGCTGTAGCAATAATTTCACCGTTTTCGGTAATATCATTGGCATCAACAATATTGTATTCGCTGTCACAGCTAATCGTATTGTTCAGGTTAATAATTTGCGGGGCTTCGTCACTCATATCATAGTAAAAACCAGCACGAGCACGAACCTGAGACAATGTCGGATCAACCTCTGCTGTACCGACCATTTCGCCGTTATCATTGATACTGCGAACGATGGTCGACGCGCCATTAAAGAAACTGTCAAGAATTGTCAGTTCCCCCTCGTCAACATCATAATAAAAACCGTAGCTTCGCAACTTTCCTGCAGGGCGTTTGGTTAAATGACCTACCGCAACATTCGAATCATTAATGTCCGTTGCAGCGCCCCACAAGTAGATAGGGTCTTCAGTGACTGGCAGCGCTTCTTCATTCTGGAAAATTGCCGGCATACGAATAGCATTACGCTCAGGATGATATGTCCAGCTTTGCCCTACTGCTATGCCATTGTTATTAATGGCATAAGCGTAGCTTGAAAAGTCATTTTCATCGTCGCTTCTTCTCTCTACCAGCGTTGGTAATTTAATAGATTCGCCAATAACGTCACCATTGGCGTCAAGCTGCCATAATCTCGCGCGAATGTCATAGATAGAGCGACCGGCATTGTAACCGGAGCGCGGACGGCTATAGCGATAACGGCTGTTACTAAAGGTTGCGATATTCGACGCATCGGCATTTTGCAAGCCTCTCCAGATGCCCCATACACAAACTTCTAAAGGTTGTGATGCGCTGGCAACTTCAGGGTCTTCGCATCTTTCTTGAATTCGAGTTGTTGCGTAAGGACTTAACGAAACACTTTCGTAACCGGCAGCAAGTCCACTCTCGTTTATATCGAAAATAGCACTTTCGCCGCCCAGGTAATCCTGAGCTTCCGGCTCAACGACACTGGATTCTCCGTTGTTGTACCACATTCCGCGAGTTAAAAATTCGGATACGAAGTACTCCTCGGTCTCAGTTTCATCGTCAGAATTGGTATATTCATGCTCAATAAGCTCAAACGGTGCACTGGTGACCCCCACCGCTGTATTGGCATTATTAATTGAGTATAAGAAGCTGTCCACGCTATTAGCGAGTTGGTTCTCAGTTGCTGACACCGCGTTAACTTCACTGCTGGCCCCGCTGCTATAGATGAAGGCCTGGTTCAATCCAACACGTTGAGTCTGAAGGCTGTTATTTGCATAGTTTCCCAAGTTTTCTACAATTGCCTGATACTGAGCAATTGTCAGTTCTTCACCGGCTTCAGGATCAAAACCTATCTGTATGAGTAGTCGCTCGGGAACTTTAGAAAAATCAATTTCCACATTTTCCGGGAAACGTGCAACACCAACAATTTGCCCACTGGCGTTAATGCTTTGTGGAACACTGCTGCGATAATTATTCAAAGTGTCAATTGTTTCAATATTATAAGTGTCTGCTGCAGAAGCAAAAGAGACGGTTGAAACAATTGCGATGGTAAGTGACTTCAACGTAAATGATTTCATTAACTAACTACTCTGTTCTGATAAGTTTTCCAGTTCTTCCCAGCGCTCCAGATCTTGCATCAGCTGCCCTTCAATGTCGGCAATTTGACTCATGACTGGTTCGGTTTTTTCTAGTGGCTGTTCGAAGAACCCCGGTTCATTCATTAACTGTTGTAATTCTTCAAGTTTTTCTTCTTTTTCCGCAATAACTTTGGGGAACTGCTCTAGTTCGCGTTGCAGTTTATAGGATAACTTCTTCTTCGGCTTGTCTGAACCTTTGTCTGCGGGTTTCCTTTTATTTTGCGAACTTTTGTTGCTGTCAGACTCTTTAGCTGCTGCTTTGGTTCCGTTGCTATGGAATGAATTTTCCGCTTTCGCCGCTAAATAGTGGTTTAGCTCGGTAAAGCCACCAATAATTTCCGTAATAACGCCCTCACCTTCAAAGTACAGTACACTGGTCGCCGTATTATCGACAAATTCCCTGTCGTGACTGACTAATAGAACCGTGCCCTGATAATTCGCAACTATTTGTTCGAGTAATTCTAAGGTTTCAATATCAAGATCGTTGGTTGGCTCGTCCAGTACCAGAATATTACTGGGTTTCAGCAATATCTTAGCTAACAATGCGCGGTTTCGTTCACCACCAGAGAGCGCACGAACGGGAGTTCTTGATTGTTTCGGTGAAAACAGAAAGTCCTGCAAATAACTTAAAATATGGCGGCTACGACCCTGAAACTCGATGTCCTGCTTACCATCACCGACGTTATCCATCACCGTTTGCTCAGGATCAAGCTGCGAACGATGTTGATCAAAATAAGCAACTTCAAGGTTTGTACCCAGTTGAACCTTTCCATTGTCTACATCCTGCATACCGAGAATAACTTTAATCAGCGTACTCTTACCGCAACCATTGGGGCCGACAAACGCAACTTTGTCGCCACGCATCAACAAGAGATCGAGGTCATTAATAATAGGCTTTTCGCCGAAGCGCAAAGCCATATTTTCGCCTTCAAAGACTTTCTTACCGGAACGCGAAGACTCGTTCACGGCCAGATTTGCTTTACCCTGAAGTTCACGTCTTTGCTGACGTTGCTTCCGCAGATCCTGAAGTGCACGTACTCGTCCTTCGTTACGAGTGCGACGTGCTTTAACACCCTGGCGTATCCAGGTCTCTTCAGCTGCCAGCTTTTTATCAAATTCAGCGTTGTGGCTTGCTTCAACTTCCAGTGCTTCCTGTTTTTTCTGCAGATAGGTATCGTAGCTGCCCGGGTAACTGGTTAAGTGTCCGCGGTCTAAATCTATAATTCGTGTGGCCAAACGGCGGATAAATGCCCTGTCGTGACTAATAAATAACACGGCCCCGGAAAAGTTAACGATTTGCTCTTCCAGCCAACGCACCATTTCAATATCCAAGTGGTTGGTTGGTTCGTCTAACAGTAAAATGTCCGGATCAACAACCAAAGCTCGAGCCAGCGCTACGCGACGCAACCAACCGCCGGAAAGAGCAGCCATAGTTTCATCTGCGGGTAATTGCAGCTGAGTTAAAACCTGCTCAATGCGGGTGTTAACTTGCCAACCGTTAATGGCATCCAGTTGATTCTGCAATTTGTCCATTTCGTCCAGAGTTGCGCTACTGGGGGAATCCGTAAGACTGGCAGACAGTTCATGATAACGAGCCAACGCCTTGCCTGATTCAGCAAGAGCTTCAGCTACGTAGTCAAACACCCGTTGTTCAGATTGCTTAGGCGGGTCTTGCGGCAAACGGGTCACTTTAGTGTCACCCACCCACTGTATTTGGCCTGAATCTAAGACCACTTCATTATCTATCGCTTTTAAAAAAGTGGATTTACCAGCACCGTTACGGCCGACCAAACAGACTCGTTCACCGGCTTCAATGGTAAAATCTACACCGTCTAAAATGGCGTCAGCGCCAAAGGCGAGGTGTGCATCCTGTACACGTAATAAACTCATTGCTCTACAAACTCCAGCAATTGATTAGCGTCGAAAGGCCAACGCAATTCTGCGTCGTCTTTTCCCCGAATAAATACTGGTACTAACCAGCCATACTCTTCTTGCAGCTCCTGCTGTTCGGCAATGTCTACTACTCCAAGTTCAACCGGCTCTTCAAGGTCAAGCGAGTGCAGTAACTGAATAGCCTGAGTACAAAGCGGACAGTTTGGTTTCGTAAGCAAATAAAACGCAGACATTAATTAAGCCCGTGAAATAATAAAATAATGATGAATACCTTTATGACGTTTGAAGTCCTCTGGTATTGAGGCTTGTGTCTGATCATTCACCTCAAGGCCTGCTTTATCCAGCCCTTCGGTGTCAATGCGGAATTTCTTTCTATTGTTAGAGAATAAAATCACGCCATCCTCTTTCAGCATGCCCGTGGCGGTTTTTATCAAACCAACGTGGTCACGCTGTATGTCTAAGGTTCCGCTCATTCGTTTTGAGTTACTAAAGGTGGGCGGATCAAGGAAAATAACGTCAAACAGTTGTTTGCCACGTTGTTCCCGCATCCAGCTAAAGCAATCGGCCTGAATAAATTGGTAGTTGCCTCGTAAGCGGTTCAAGGCAAAGTTACGCTCACCCCACTTCAGGTAGGTTTTCGACATATCGACGGAAACCACTCGTGCGGCTCCGGCTCTGGCAGCCTGTACAGATGCGGTGCAGGTATAGGCGAACAAATTCAGTACATCCAACTCTTCGCACTTATCCAGTAGCTCTTTACGCACCAATCTGTGGTCCATAAATAAGCCGGTATCAAGGTAATCGGTTAAATTCACCTCAAACTTGGCGCCGTATTCTTTAACCGTTAGCACCGTGCTGTCCTGCGACTGTTTTTCGTATTGCTGCTTACCGCTTTGGCGCTGGCGACGTTTTAGAATAATTTTGTCTTCAGATACCGGCAGAGCAGAACTCAAAGACTCGAGCATGAACCATAATCGGTCATTGGACACCCCTTCCGGAATGTCTTTGGGAGCTGCGTATTCCTGTACAACCACGTAATCCTGGTAAATATCGATAGCGGCGTTGTACTCAGGAATGTCGGCGTCATAAACACGCCAGCAATCCAGCCCTTCTTTGTCTGCCCACTTACTTAACTTCGCGTAATTCTTCTTAACCCTATTAACCAGGTCGTCAGCTTGACTCTCTGCGAAGTCAGGTTGCTCTTTAGTTAAGTCATAAAGTGCCAAATTAACCGGAATTGCACCATTTAATAGCGGGTATTTTTTATGGCTGCGCAGTTTCAAGCGTTTTAGTAGCTGCTCGTCTCCTGCCAGTACCGCTATATGCCAATTGTGGAAGGTGTCTTTTAATTGGCGGCCAAAACGACGATACAACAACAAAGTTTCAACGGCCTCACCCAGACGTTCACCGTATGGCGGGTTACAGACCAATAAGCCACGTTCTGCGGGTGCTTCACAGTTTGTTGCATCAGCGACTTCAAACTCTATCACTTCATGCAGTAGCACACGCTTGGCGTTATCTTTGGCTTTAGCGACCAAATGAGGGTTGTCGTCAGAGCCTTTTAACTGGCCTTTAAAGTTTTTCTTACCCTCTTTAAAGCGCTGCTCTGCCTGCTCTAATACGTCGTGCCATAATTGCGGCGAATGCTCATGCCAAAACAAGAAGCCCCAATGCGCGCGGCTTAAACCTGGTGCATGATCCATTGCCATCATGGCCGCTTCTATGACTAAGGTACCCGAACCACAAAACGGGTCAAAAATAACCGGTTCGTCTTTTTCTAATTCGTTTTTGATGCCTGCACGGACTAATATAGCGGCAGCTAAGGTTTCTCGCAGTGGTGCTTCGCCCTGCTGCAAGCGATATCCCCTTTTGTGCATGCCGTCACCGGTAAAGTCTAAAGACCAGGTGAGCTTGTCTTTATGGACTCGCACGGCAATACGAATGTCCGGGTCTTGCTTATCGATACTGGGACGTTCAAATCCGCTATTACGAAAGTTATCGACAATACAGTCTTTTACTAACTGCGCTCCGAACTGAGTATGGCGAATGTCATCATTACCGCCAGAAAAATCAACCACAAAGGTTCTGTTCGCATCGAAAACCTTGCTCCAGGAGAATTGAGTCAATGCCAGCTTAATCTCATCCAGGCTGGAAACTTCCTTTTCACCTAATTGCAACAGCATACGGCTTGCTAACCTGGACCACATAGCCACCGTGTAAGCCTGCTGTAAATCGGCTTCAATATAGCAGCCTGCCATGGTTTGCTTAACGTGAGTTAAGTTAAATTCTTGCAACTCATCAAACAAAAGCCCTTCAAGACCTTTGGAGCACGCAATAAAAAAACGATACATAGAAACTTCGCCTAAAAAATTAAGGTGACAATTATAACGGAGAGCTCAGTGGCTGTCTGTAATTCCAGCTGAAATAAGGGAATTACAAAGAGAATGACTAATAAAACAGCAGTTAAACCGTATTTGTATAAATACTATGCGGTTGGTTTAAATAAAGCTTGCGTGGTACGAATTATCACTATACTATGCGCTCTCAATCGGACGCGGGGTGGAGCAGTCTGGTAGCTCGTCGGGCTCATAACCCGAAGGTCGTAGGTTCAAATCCTGCCCCCGCAACCAACGTCCGGAATAAGTATTTATTAATATTTTCCTGCTAAGTCCCCCTTTCTTAGAACAAAGTCCTAAATAAATCCCGAAAATACACTAAAATTTTAAGGTTTTTCCTTAAAAGAGTTACGCCAGTTTCTGACTCCAGTCAGACTGGGCCGACAAAGCTAAATCAACGGTTGCCGGTAACAAGCGGTTTAAAGTGACTTTAATGACATGATACTGACGCAGAGATTTAATTGCAGAAAGCTGCATGCCGTTACTTAACAGTAAGCAAGTCGCAAATTCATCATCGGTATCAAGAATTAAGAACAGCCCCTGATCAAAACCTGAGTTCAATTCGCATAAACGCCGCTCTACCGGCCATTCGCTAATATCAGATTTTTGAAAATGCCAACTCTGTGGCATTTGAGGACGACCAAAGCGACACCATGCCGTTGTATTAAGAGCCGCATTTTTCGGTGCGCAAGGCATTTTATCAGCTGGGTAAGCCTCCAATGTTTCACTAACGCTCTGGAAGGTCGTCGCGTCTTCAATGTCCATCATTTGTTCATTAAAGTGAATATTGACTAGCTGACTCGGTTTGTAAGGTGTATCAAATACCTCGGTATCACTTAGCTTGACGCTAAGCTTGCCGCTTTCTGTATTGAATAACCATAACCAATGGGATTCCGATTCCACGATGTTAGCCTTTATTATTAGAAGAATTTAAGCTTTGCGATAAGATACTAAAGTCACTTAACCATTACAAGTGACTAACAATTGAGCGAATTAGCCCTGGACCTTGATAGATAAACCCAGTGTAAATTTGTACCAGGCTAGCTCCTGCTTTGAGTTTAGCTTCTGCCGACTCAGCTGAATCGATACCTCCAACGCCAATCACCGGTATTTTTCTTTGCAAAGTTTTATACAACAACTCTATCACTCGAGTACTTTTATCCTGAAGTGGTTTACCGCTTAAGCCGCCAGCTTCACCTGCCTGACTGCTTTGCAATCCGTCACGCGACAACGTTGTATTGGTGGCTATTACGCCGTCCATTTCATTTTTTAATAATGACTGCGCCATGACTTCAACTTCATGATCTTCAAGATCCGGAGCTATTTTAACTACCAACGGAACATAGCGATCATGCTCTTTTGCCAGAGCGAGCTGAGTAGCTTTTAGCTTGGACAATAAACCATCAAGACTGGAGCCGTGCTGGAGGTCTCTTAACCCCGGGGTATTAGGTGATGAAATGTTAATCGTGACATAGTCTGCGTACGGATAAACTTTATTCAGACACGCAAGGTAGTCATCAATGGCCTGTTCTTCCGGCGTGTTTTTGTTTTTACCGATATTAATACCTAACACGCCTTTATAAGAAGACGCTTTGACATTTTTAACAAGCTCATCAACCCCATGGTTATTAAAACCCATGCGGTTAATAATTGCTTCGTCTTCGGTCAAGCGGAATAAACGAGGCTTATCATTACCCGGCTGAGCTACAGGGGTCACCGTACCCACTTCGATAAAGCCAAAACCCATCTGAGAAAATGCGTCTATACACTCAGCGTTTTTATCAAGACCAGCGGCTAAACCGACCGGGTTAGGGAAATCAATCCCCATAACCCGAACCGGTTTGCTGGCTACGTTTTGTTTCCAAAACAGCGACAACGGTGTGCGATGCCATTTATTCAGGATCCCGAGCATTAATTCGTGCGTTTTCTCAGGATCCTGACGAAACAAAAATGATTTTATTAGGTTGTACATTAACTGATCACTTTAGGTGCACAGTTGTGGCTCAACAGCATAAGCTCGCGCAAAGCAACGGAGAATTTGGCAAACTCGTGGCTCTTCGTTGTGCGGAAGTCTGATAGCATTTGCTGCCAACGAGATAACAACACTTCGTTTTGTTCTATCCACTCGCTGATCATCTTCTCCGGGTCACTGACGTCTGGTGTTGAGCGCAGCACAACTTGAGTTAACGAACGTTGTTGCCAATCGAGCTCTTCACGGAATGCCGCTCTTGCCAGAGCTTGCCAATGGTTCGCCACCGGTTGGTTATTAATTTGTATTAAGAACCAATGTAAGTTTATTTCCGCACCCAAACGGAAGTAAAGCGTACCAACTGTCTTGAATGACTGTCCTGTTTCATTAGCAACTTCAGCAAGATCCATCGCAGAAAATATGGTACTCAAGCTCGCAATGTTTTTTGCCAGCTTGGCCGGGAAGCCGTGCTCTTTGTACTTCTCAATTGTTTCTTCAATGACTTTGGCTTCATCTTCAACCATATACTTAAGGCTGTTTTCGCGTAAGTCGTCAAATGCTCCCATGTAGAAGTCTAAGTGTTCCTGAATACCACTCAGAGCTGGGTTACGGTGGCGCAAGAACCAGCGAGTTGCGCGGCGCACCATACGACGAAGCTGGAATAAAACTTCATTCTGAACTTCTGCTGGCACTTTATTATTCAGCGCTTCAATTTGTTCCCACAGTTCTTCAACTTTAAAGCACTCACGGGCTACTACGTAAGCAGAAGCTATTTCAGCAACTGTCGAGCCAGTTGCCTCCTGCTTGCGGAAAACGAAATTTGGTCCCATATCGTTAACGATATTATTGGCAAGCTTAGTGGCAATAATCTGACCTTTTAGCGGATGAGATACCATGCTGTCAGCAAAACGATCACGTAAGGCCTCTGGGAAAGAGTCAAAAAGTTCACGCATGTGGTACGGGTCTTCCGTAATTTCATCCGTTATCAACTGCTCTTTCAGAACCATCTTTCCGTAAGCGGTAACAATGGACAATTCCGGACGTGTTAAGCCCTGATTTGTTGCCTGACGCTCAACTAATTCATCATCATCAGGTAAAAACTCAAGCTGACGATTTAACGAATGCTCGCGCTCAAGGTGATGAATAAACCGCGTGTATTCTTTCACTTGATCGGTGCCGCGCAACGCTGTTACCGAAATTGACTGTGTTTGTCTGTTACAGTCATCCAGCACAATTTTCGCGACATCATCGGTCATGTCGTAAAGCAGTTTATCGCGTTGTTTCTTCGTCAGCTCGCCGCTGTTAACTAAACCGTTCAATAAGATTTTAATGTTAACTTCGTTATCTGAACAATCCACGCCACCTACGTTATCGACAAAGTCGGTGTTGACTCGACCGCCGTTTTGCGCAAATTCAATACGGCCTAATTGAGTAAAGCCTAAGTTGCCGCCCTCACCGATAATTTTTGCGTTCAGCTCGTGGCCGTTTACGCGCAGTGCATCGTTAGCACGGTCGCCAACATCACTGTCGGTTTCTGCTTTACCTTTTACGTAAGTGCCGATACCACCATTCCAGATAAGATCAACTTTCATCGTTAAGCAGGCTTTGATCAAATCATTCGGTGTCATTGATTTTTTCTGGGTACCCAGCATTTTCTTAATTTCAGGTGTTAGCTCAATCGCTTTTGCACTTCTTGAGAAAATACCACCACCTTTTGAAATCAATTCGCGGTTGTAATCATCCCAGCTTGAACGCGGCATTTTGAATAAACGGTCACGCTCTTCCCAGGATTTTGCCGCATTTGGTTGCGGGTCAATAAAGATATGCAAGTGGTTAAATGCCGCTTGTAAGCACGTGTGCTTGGACAGCAACATGCCGTTACCAAATACATCGCCACCCATGTCACCAATGGCAACACAGGTAAAGTCTGTGGTTTGACAGTCGATACCCATTTCGCGGAAATGGCGCTTAACTGACTCCCAGGCACCACGAGCGGTAATACCCATTTTCTTATGGTCATAGCCAACTGAGCCGCCTGATGCAAAGGCATCACCCAGCCAGAAATTATATTCAGCTGAGATGCCGTTAGCGATATCAGAAAAAGTTGCAGTGCCTTTATCTGCTGCAACAACCAGGTATGGATCGTCTTCGTCGCGACGAACAACACTTTTCGGCGGAACAATTTCGCCTTCAACGATGTTATCGGTAATGTCGAGTAACGCACGGATAAAGGTTTTATAGCACTCTTTACCTTCGACCATCATGCCTTCTCTGTCTTCTGGTAAAGCTTTACAAATAAAGCCACCTTTTGCCCCTACAGGAACAATAACGGTGTTTTTCACTTGCTGAGCTTTAACCAGACCAAGTACTTCGGTGCGGAAGTCTTCACGACGGTCTGACCAGCGCAATCCGCCGCGGGCTACTTTACCACCACGAAGGTGCACACCTTCGACTTTCGGCGAGTAAACAAATATCTCAAACTTAGGTAACGGTAATGGCATTTCCGGTACCAGTTCAGGCAAGAACTTAACCGAAATATACGGTTTGTCGTTGCCCTGCTCGTCTTTCTGGAAGAAGTTGGTACGTAACGCAGCATCTATCAATTCCACATAGCGACGAATAATACGATCGTCATCAAGGTTGGCAACGTTGTCCAACTCGGTATTAATACGGGTATGAAGTGCTTCGAGCTTTTTCTCGACTCCTTTTGTGCCCGGTTCAAACTTGCTGTAAAACATCTTCACAACCAGCTTGGCCAGCAAAGGATACTTACTGAAAGTGCTCTCTATGTAGCTTTGACTGAATGTAGTACCAATTTGGCGCATGTACTTCGCAAACATACGTAAAATAGTCGCCTGACGGCCGTTCATTCCGGCGCCTAGTACTAAGCGGTTGAAGCCATCGTCTTCTAACTTACCTTTCCAGACTAACGCAAAGGCTCTCTGGAAGGTTTCTCGACTTTCTTCCAGATTCAATGAACCTGCCGTATGAAGCATGTGGAAATCGAGAACCCAGTAGACATCACCGTCGCTCGTTTTAATCTGGTAAGGACTTTCGCCGATGACACGTAATCCGAAGTTTTCGAGCATCGGCAATACGTCCGACAGGTGAATCGGCTCGTCTTTATGGAACAACTTCAAATGCAGATGTTTACTGTCGTCTTTTTCTTCCTGAGCACGGTATAACACCATACCCAGTTTATGTTCGTCGTTTAAGGACTCCAGTTGTTTTATGTCTGAAATTGCTACCGATGGTAAAACATCTTCTTTATACGCACGGGGAAATGCCATAGCGTACCGCTTATTTAAACGGGTAGCATTTGCTTCGCCGAAAGTGGATTGCAAAATACGTTCGAAATTGTCTTCCCACGTGCGCGCCGCTTCAATTAAGTTCTGTTCTAATTCTTTCACGTTCACATCCTGATGGTCTTCGCTCAAACGCACGGTATAATGCGTTCTTGCTAACGAAGACTCTGAAAAATAAGTGGTAAAGTCGACGTCGTATTCGGTTTTCAATGTACGCGCCAACACACTTTGAGTTCGTTGACGTAACAAGGTGTTATAGCGCTCTTTTGGCACATAAACCATGCACGACATAAAGCGGCCGAAAATATCGCGGCGCAGAAAAGCGCGGGTCATGTCGCGTTCTTGCATTTGCAACACACCCAAACCAACCGTTAACAGATCGTCTTCTTCTGCCTGCACAATTTCATCACGAGGATAGGTCTCTAAAATATTCAACAGTGCTTTAGCCGCGTGAGACTGCGGAGCGAAGCCTGACATGTCCAATACGCGCGATATTTTCTCACTCACCAACGGGATATCACGTGCACTATTGTTGTAAAAGTTTGCCGAATACAAACCAATAAAGCGGTCTTCACCTACTACTTCGCCATCTTGGTTAAAGCGTTTAACGCCAATGTAGTCGGAGTATGCCGGACGATGGACCCGCGATTTCGAGTTGGTTTTAGTCAACAGTAACAAGCGTTCGTTTTGTGTTATTTCGCGCGCATCTTCAGGTAAGCTGGAAACCAAACGCCCTTTTTCACTAACGGAATTTTTCATTAGCCCCAGACTGGAATCTTTAACCTGTTTGAGTTCGTAGTCCCCTTTCACTGGGGTTAGCTCATAGGAACGGTAACCAGTTAATGTGAAATTATCATTGGCCAGCCACTGTAAAAATTGCTTAATTTCTTTCTTTTCTTTTTTCGAGCCCGGATAAAAGTCGTGATCAAGCTGTTCTGAAACCGACTGCAAACGCTGACGCATAGCCTGCCAGTCTTCAACTGCAAGACTGATTTCTTCCATTACCGACACCAACTCACTTTTTAACGTTTTTATTTCTTCTTTGCTGGTTTGGCGGTCTATTTCAATAAGAAAGACCGTGTCGACATAGTTATCTTCGCTACGGGTTCCGGGTTTTTGTAATTCAGTAACCTGACTATTTTTGTCTCGTTTATGACTCAACGGCATATGCAGTAATAAATGCGATGTAATACCCAGACGAGCCAGTGCCATTCGTACTGAATCAACCATAAACGGCATATCATTTTGAATAATTTCAATAATGGTATGGGGAGACTCCCAACCGTCCGCAGGAACTTCAGGGTTATATACTTTTATCAGTGCTTTATCACCGGGTTTATATTCATTAAAACTATGCCATAAACCCAAAACTGCACCGTACATATCACTATCGTGGCGGTTGGTTAAATCATCACTGGCAATATTACGATATAAGCGCTTGGCAAAATCTGCTACTAAGTGCGCTTGAGAGGCGGGAACTTTCTTATTTATCAATTCAACGACTTTTTCCAGTAAAACCGGAGATTGACTATCGACCAACGACATAATTACAGAGTCCTTGAGGTTGTTGGTGAAACGTCGCAGGCAAGCCCAAATGCGGCCCACGGCCAGAGAATATATGATTGATGTTATTGTCGGACATTTACGCTGGGGTTTCAACGCTTATTCACGCTAAAAACAGGTGTTTAGACCAGATATGGTAAGTAAAATAATATAACTATTTAGTTTAACTGAATGGACTCTATGTTAGCCGTTTTAATCCCACGAACTTTTGCTGTTCATCAACTTGCAAAAGGAAGCGTCCACGCACCCCCTTATTATCAATAAAAGGAATTAAACGACCCGCGGGTAGGGCTACCCGCGTGCCATTAACGGTCGTGACTACAATTTGTTGATAACCTTTACTGTAATAGACATCACAAAATTCCTGGTAGCTCATACTTAGGTTAAAAACATACTCAATGATCACCGTTGGTTAATACCTTTAAATAATTATTCAGTTAGACAACTTTCTATTTTTTCAAATAAGTCACTGGCCAGGTTTGGCAATTGACGTAAAGACTCAAGCTGATTGCGCATTAATTGCTGGCGATTGTCATCATACCGGCGCCAACTGACAAAAGCAGATAGCAGTCTTGAAGCAACCTGAGGGTTACTGGTATTCAGTTGTTGAATGACTGAGCCTATCAATTCATACCCTGCCCCGTCAGCTTTGTGGAACTGCGGTTGATTCTGAGTGAACGCGGCAAGCAGTGAATACACCCGGTTTGGGTTTTTCAACGAAAAATCGGGATGCGTCATTAAATCTTTAACGCGCTCCACCGTTGCGTCGTTATTAGCAAGAGCCTGAGTACTGAACCACTTGTCCATTACCAGCTTTTCGCCACGCCATTGCTGCTCAAACTTATTAAGTAAAGATTCAGCTATAGCATGATTTGCCCAGACTCCGGCCTGCATTGCACCCAGCTGATCAGTCAGGTTATCGGCCTGGTCAAATTGTTGTGTCAACTTATTGGTCGCTGCGTCGCCTAGTTCGGCTAAATAACTTAAACAAACCTGTTTCAGCTGACGTTTGGCTATTTCATCCCCCACTAACTGGTAGGCTTTTTCTGACTTACAAGAACTCAGAAGCTGGCTGAAATCATCCTCCAGCGCAACTGCCAGTTGTTTTTTTAGTGACTTCAACTGGGTATTAATTGCTTCTACCGGAATGGTTTCATAATTATCAGCGATAGTTGAAGCTGAAGGCAAGGTTAAGGCCAGAGCTTTTAGTGCAGGATCGGTATTTGCGCGAAGCAGGTTCCGACACGCATCAATAGTTTGTACCGAAAGCTCAATAGTGGAATGATCATCAATTCCCTTTTCAATTATTCGGGTAAACAACGACTGTGCCGCATCCCAACGACTAAAGTCATCTTTACTATGAGCCAGCAGTACTCGTAGCTCGTCATCGCTTATGGTGCGCTTCACTTTTACTGGCGCAGAGAAATTATCGAATAAGGATAAAATAGGTTCCTCAGAAACATTGTCAAAGGTGAAAGTCGTTTCACTCTCTTTTAAGTGCAGTAAATTATTATCACTTAATAAAAGTTCTTCGCCCTGCTCACTATAGGCTGACCATTTAACCGGGATATGGAAAGGAGCCTTTTGCTCTTGTCCGGGCGTAGACGCGGTTTCCTGTTTGAGCACCAAGGTGAGTTGTTTCGCGTCTTTATCGTAAGACTGCTCCGCTGTAACAACCGGCGTTCCTGCCTGCGAGTACCAATGACGGAATCGACTGAAATCCTCGCCGTTTGCATCTTCCATAGCCTGAACGAAATCTTCACAAGTTACAGCCTTACCATCGTGACGCTCAAAATAAAGCGTCATGCCTTTCTGAAAACCCGATTCTCCCAATAAAGTATGGATCATTCGAATAACTTCGGCGCCTTTGTTATAGACCGTCACCGTATAAAAGTTATTCATTTGAACCACTTTATCCGGGCGAATCGGATGTGCCATGGGACCTGCATCTTCGGCGAACTGATGGCTTCGAATAACGCGGACATCCTGAATGCGGTTGACGGCTCTGGAGCCAAGATCTGAGCTGAACTCCTGATCGCGGAAAACAGTAAGCCCTTCTTTTAAGCTCAATTGGAACCAGTCACGGCACGTCACCCGGTTACCGGTCCAGTTGTGAAAATATTCGTGACCAATAACGGACTCAACGTTAAGAAAGTCCTGATCGGTTGCCGTTGCTGGATTAGCTAAAACATACTTCGCATTGAAAACGTTCAGGCCTTTGTTTTCCATGGCGCCCATATTGAAGAAATCGACGGCTACAATCATATAAATATCCAGATCGTAGACCAGATCGAAACGCTCCTCATCCCATTTCATCGCGTTTTTAAGCGACAACATGGCGTGGTCAGCTCTGTCCAGATTACCTTTATCAACAAAGAGCTCTAAATCAACGGTACGCCCTTCCCGGGTAGTAAATTCATCACGTAACACATCGAAATTACCCGCGACAAGAGCAAACAGGTAACAAGGCTTAGGAAAAGGATCCTGCCAGGTTGCCATATGCTTTCCGTTATCGAGATCCAGCTGCTTTATGCGGTTACCATTTGATAATAAGTATGGAAAATCTGCCTTATCGGCAATAATTGTGGTTGTAAATTTTGCCAGAACATCGGGCCGATCGGGGTAATAAGTGATGCGCCGGAATCCTTCTGCTTCGCACTGCGTACAGAAAGTGTTTTCAGCCAGGTAAAGGCCTTCAAGCGCTTCATTAGTCGTTGGGTTAACGCTATTTTCAATTTCAAGAGTAAACGACTTAAGAGAAGTGTTGAGTGTCAGGCTGTTCTCATCGCATTGATATGCATCCTCGGCAACCTCTTCATTATCGACTTTCAAGCTCAATAAGGTGAGTTGTTCCCCGTCGAGTACCAAAGGCTTTGTATGATCGCCTTGCCGTACAACTTTTAAGACGCTCGTTACCCGAGTTTCTGTTGGATGAAGATTAAAGGTTAAATCGACATCCGTTATTGTGAATTCAGGTTCTTGATAATCTTTACGATATTTAGCCTTTGGTAATTGTGTCATAGCTTCCTTCTGTATTTAGTTCTCTAAGTCGCTTTCTTGCGTACGGCTGTTCGCTCTAATTAGGCTTCAGCCGTTTTATCTTTTGGGTTCAAATACAAGATAGTCCAGCCGGTATAGGCAAGAACTATGGCAATTAGCGGTGTCAGGTAATTAAAGAACGCATAAATGCCGTATTCGAACGGACTCACGGCAAGTACTGAAAACATATAAGCTCCGCATGTATTCCAGGGAATAAGAGCCGATGTGATAGTACCACTGTCTTCCAGAGTACGGGAAAGCACTCTGGGATCCAGGTTTCGACGTTCATACTCTTCTTTGAACATACGGCCCGGCAGTACAATCGCCATATATTGGTCAGCAGTTAATACGTTCGCGCCAAAACAAGTAAAAATGGTTCCGGTCACCAGCGAGCCAACACTCTTAGCTGATTTAAGCATACCGCGGATAAAGCGCTCCAGAAGGCCAACTTTTTCCATAATGGCGCCAAAGGTCATCGCACTTAAAATGAGCCAGACGGTGTTTAACATAGACGACATACCACCGCCGCTTAACAATGAATCAAGATTGGTACTGCCTGTACTCACCGCTACGCCATCTGATAACGCTAACCAAACCACTTTTAAGGCCGCGACCCAGCCCTGTTCTCCGGCTATTTGACTGACCATTTCGGGTTGAAAAATCAGCGCCCACACACCACCGAGCAAGGCGCCGAAAAATACTGTAGGTAGCGCAGGCTTGCGTGTTGCTGCCAAGTATAGCAATACGGCCAAAGGAACTAACATTTCCCAGCCAACGTTGAAGGTTGCGCTTAGTTGCTCCTGCATCAATTCCAGGCGCTGTAAGCTGACGTTGGTATCGGTATTAAGACCAAGAATTAAGAACAAGACTATCGATATAACAAAAGCTGGCCCTGCGGTATACCCCATGTAACGGATGTGAGCGAACAACTCAGTTCCTGCGACCGCAGGCGCCAGGTTGGTGGTGTCAGACAAGGGTGACATTTTATCACCAAAGTATGCTCCGGAAACAATTGCGCCGGCGGCAATACCTGGCTCTAACCCCATACCGGAGGCTACGCCCATTAATGCCACACCAATGGTTGCTGCGGTTGTCCACGAACTTCCAATAGACAGCGCTACCACACCACAAATAATGCAACTTGCCGCATAGAATAAGCTGGGGTTTAGCAGTTCCAGGCCAAAATATATTAAGGTTGGGACCGTACCAGAAAGTAACCAGGTCCCGATTAACGAACCGACGGCAAGAATGATTAACATTGCGCCCAGGGCGACAGAGATCCCCTCGGTTATGCCCTCTTCTATTTGTTCCCAGCTAAAGCCGTTTTTAAAACCTATGATGACAGCAATACCGGCCGCTATTAACAAGGCTATCTGGTTGGGCCCATAAGAAGAATCTTCGCCAAACAAATAAACCGACGAGGACAACATTGCAATTAGCGCAAGTAAAGGAATCAGCGCCTGTAATAAACTGGGTGCTTTTGTTTTATGACTCATTAATTATTCAACCTAAAGTTTTATAAAGCCTATTAGCTGTAAAAAAATAATAATGATAGCGACTGGAGAAATATATTTAACGCACAACAGCCAGACATCGAAAATGCCTTTTCTTGTATCCAGTTCGTCTTTCGTGAATTCAGAACGCATGACCCAGCCCGCTAATAAAGCGAGCAGCAAGCCGCCTAGCGGCAACAGTAAGCTTGATGTCAAAACGTCAATGATATCAAAGAGTGACTCAATTGGCTTACCTAACCACGCAGAATCTAACTGAGCCCAGCCGGAGCCGGCAAATGAATGGATGGTCAACTGCCCCAGAAGCCAAAGTACCCCGGCAGAAACTAAGGTTGCTGGCCAGCGGTTTAAGGAAAACTTTTCTGAAACAAAGGCAACCGATGATTCAATCATGGCGATAGCGGAGGTAAACGCCGCTATAACCAGCATAATAAAGAATACCGTTCCAACAAAACCTCCGGCAGGCATCTCACTAAAAGCTAAAGGTAACGTAGTGAAAATAAGACCCGGGCCTTCACTTGGCGTCAAACCATAACCGAACACCAGAGGAAATATTGCCAGTCCCGCTAATAGCGCGACAAAAGTATCAATGACTGCAATCCAGACACTGGTTTGTACTATAGAGGTTTCTCTTGGTAGATAAGCGCCATACATAATTACAACGCCGGAAGCCAACCCCAGAGTGAAGAAAGAATGACCTAGTGCGACCATAACGCCATTAACAGTCAACTTGCTGAAGTCCGGTTCAAACATAAAGCTAACAGCTGCAGAAAAGTCACCAATACTGCCTGAGTAAAGAGCAATACAAACCAGCAACACAATCATGCATGGGAGAAGCAGTCTAACCGACCTTTCCAGGCCATTCTTAACACCGTTGCCAACCACTAAAATGGTTGCGACAACAATCAGGCTATGCCACATCATCAACTCGCCGGGCGATGCTTGCAATGCATCAAAGGTTTTTCCTACGGCTTCGGCAGATGCATTAGTAAACACACCTTGTGCGGCTTTAAAGACATAAGCCAGTGCCCACCCCGCTATAACCGCATAGAAACTTAAAACCAAATAACCGGTCAACATTCCGAGCCAACCAGCAACTTGCCAGGCAGAATGCTTACCTGACTCCAATGCGACAGACTTAGCGGCATAGCCTGGTGAGTGTCGGCCACGACGGCCTATAATCACCTCGGCCATCATAATGGGAATGCCGATAGCTAAAATACAAAGCAGGTACACCAGAACAAAGGCACCGCCCCCGTTCTCTCCCATAACGTAGGGAAACTTCCAGATATTGCCTAAACCAACAGCCGCTGCTGAAGAGGCCAGTATAAAACTTAACCGACTTGACCATCGGCTTGATATCGTCTGATTATTTGTTGTCATTATTATTAATCGTTTGTGTTCATTAACGCACTATATGACCACAAAACAGGGGGCTATGACAAGCGCACAAAAAAATACCGCCGTAAAGGCGGTATTTTTAAAAGGTTTATTTAATTCGAGGCAAGTTGATTTTTATCAATATAATCAAATGCAACTAAAGCGGCTTGATCGAGGACGGGATCTACCTCGGTAAATTCTTCAGGGGCATCTTCGATACTCTCGATTGGCTCTTTACCAGCACGTTTCAAACGTTCGTTAACTCTCTCAAGTTGCTTGTTTTTCTGTTGCTCTTGCTTCTCTTCTCGTTCAGTTAACACCAGGCTGACCCATGTTTTATCTTTTTCTTGTCTATAACGCTCTATCTCTTCAAATATATAAGAAAACTCAGGGTCGTCTTCAATTCTCTGATTTAACTGTTGTTGCAACTCTTTTACTTCAGCATTGTTAATTTCACCAACGGGGCTGTAGCTCGCTTTATCTATTTTATCCCAGGGTAACGCGTTATCTTCTTTGCTTTCACCCCAGTCTGAAGCCTCAACAAACGAAGGGAAAACAACGTCTGGTTGAACACCTCTTAACTGCGTACTGCCGCCATCTATGCGATAGAATTTCGCAATCGTATATTGAACACTGCCAAGTGGCTTGTCATAGAAATCGAAACGTCGAGCCAGTCCACGATGTTGTTGCACAGTACCTTTGCCAAAGGTATTTTCGCCGATAATTAAGGCACGTTCGTAGTCCTGCATCGCGGCCGCAAAAATTTCTGATGCCGATGCACTGTAACGGTCAACCATAACGAACAATGGCCCGTCATAGTATGTTTTACCGTCTTTATCTTCACTAACATCAATACGTCCACGGCCGTCGCTAACCTGAACTACAGGACCTTTATCAATGAATAAACCGCTTAAGCTAATGGCTTCGGTTAACGCACCACCACCATTACCGCGCAAATCTACCACCAAACCTTCTACGTCTTCGCTTTGTAGATCTTCTATCAGCTTTTTCACGTCAGCGGTCAGGTTGTTGTAAAACCCGGGAATTTCGATAACACCAAGACGACGACCTTTATAAGGCCCCTCTTCGAACTCTTTGACTTCGGCTTTTGCGGCACGGTCTTCCAATTTGACCTTGTCACGGACAATTTCAACTTCACTAGGAGTACCACCGGCACCTTGGCTGGCTTTTAAGACCTGCAAACGAACGGTAGTGCCTTTGGGACCTTTTATTAACTCGACAACATCGTCCAGACGCATACCAATAATGTCAACAAACTCTTCTTCATCTTCACCAGAGCCCTGACCGACAGCGATGATTTTATCCTCTGGAGAAAGCTCATCGGTTTTATCCGCAGGGCCACCAGGAACTAAACTGCGAATAATTGTGTAATCATATTCTGACTGAAGTACAGCGCCAATTCCTTCCAGTTCAAGATTCATATTTTGCTGGAATCGCTCTGAATTGGAAGGCGAAAGGTAACTTGTGTGCGGCTCAACTGAACGGGCAAACGCGTTCATAACGGTTTGAAAAACATCTTCGCTTTTCGATTTTGTCAGTCGGTTTAATGCACTGTTATAACGCTTACCGAGTGTCTCAACTATCTCAGGCCACTCTTTACCGGCCAGTTTCAAATTAAGCGCATCGTATTTAACGCGGCTTTGCCAAAGATCATTCAGCTCATCTTTAGATTCTGCCCACTCAGCATCTTCGCGGTCATAATAGTATTTGTCGCCCTCAACCGAAAAATCCATCGGTTTTTCTTCGTCCAATAAAGACAGAGCATATTCGTAACGCTGGAAACGGCGTTCAAGACTTTTCTGATAAATGTCGTAAGCAACGTCAAGCTCGCCCCGTTTCAGCATGTCATCAAATAAATGACGATACTCCTGTGCGGCTTCTACATCTTCTTTTAGCAGAAACATCTTGCTGTAATCCAGCAAGTCAAAGTAGCGCTCATGAATTTGCTCAGATAACTCGTTATCCAGGGTCAGGCTACTGAAATGATAACGGGTAAAGTAGGACGCAATACGCTCACTGGCTGTATCATGCTGAGCTTCCTGCTCTAACTCTGGTAATTCACTGATCTTGTGCTCTGGCGGTATGGCAACCGCAGCAGGAATAACACACATCAGTGCCAATGCACATTTCTTTACAGCCCAGTGTTTCATTGACTACTCCTAAGCGCGCAGAAAAATCTTATCTGCTTTAACTTTCATAATTAAACCGTTTTGCAACTGAACCTGAACGTCGTCCTTGTCCAGTTCTAAAACTGTTGCTGACATGGGGGTGTTCCCCGCTTTTACCTGAACCTGTTGACCAACAGAAAGCTTGTTGAGTTCCACATCAGCCAATTTAACTTTTGGTTTGGCCGGTTTTTTTGTGGCTTTCGGTTTAGCTTTTGCTGTATTTTCAGGTTTATCTTTAGCCGGAGTTTTTTTAGCGGTAGCCTTGTTAGTTGCTTTGTTTTTCTCTGCAACTTTAGCTTTAGATTCTTTTAAAGTCTCTTGCGCATGCTGCTGGTGTTCTTCTGTAACAGCTTCAACCTGCTCACCATCCAGATTCACTCGCTGAGCACCGCTCTTAACACTGTACAGGTACCGCCAGCTATTAGTGTAATGACGCAGAGCTGTTCTTAAACGTGTCTTACTTACTTTGTCATCGTCCTCAAGGCGTTTCGCCAAATCTTCAAAAATACCAATTTTTAAAGGTTTAGCGTCGCCTTTTATCGTAAAACAGTCTGGAAACTGTTCGGCTAAATAGACAATGACATCTTTACTTTTCGTCAGCTTTTCAGGTTCACTCATTCCATTCTTCTTCCTGTTCGCGGACAACTTTCATTAAGTTTCGAACATAGTCGTCCATTTCATCAAATGACAAATCTAGCAATGCAGGCTCTTCAATCCAGTCGTACAACGTACGGCGAACCATTTCTTCAAGCTGCTCTGTTGTATCGTCATCCTCTCGTAATGCATTAATAAGATGCAGCATTTCATTGATTTTATCAGCGGCTTCTTCTTCATGCTCTTCAAAGAAAATAACATCTTGTTTGGTTACTAAATAACTGTGAATATCGAATTCAACAAACATACTATGATTGCACCCCTTGCCAATTCAGAGTTTGGCAGTAGTCAGCAATGGCCTGAATAGCTTTTGCGTCTTCTTCACTGAAGCGCCCCACAGACGGGCTGTCGACATCCAGCACCGCAACGGTTTTACCATTAACGACGATGGGTGCAACAACTTCACTGTTTGATGCTGAGTCACAAGCTATATGTCCGGCAAATTGGTGAACATCTTCAACTCTTTGGCAGGTTTGGGTTTCTGCAGCAACACCGCAAACGCCCTGTCCAAACTGAATACGAACACAAGCAACACGTCCCTGAAAAGGACCTAGCACCAGCTCGTTATCAGAACGGGTAAGGTAAAAACCTAACCAGTTAATGTCCTCAATGCGCTCGTAGAGTAGCGCAGAGATATTCGCAAGATTTGCAATTAAATCAGGCTCACCTTCTGTTAAAGCCCGGCTTTGGGCTAATAAGTCAGAATACAGCTGAGAGCTCATAATTCGCCTTCTTGTTGGTCGAGTTTGAAACGAGCAATTTGTTCTCCAGAGTCAGTTTTGAACTGCTCTTTTAATTCCCGTTTGGTTTTTGTAATTATTTCGCCGTTAGCACCAATAGTAAAAGCTTCCTCAGTGCTCGCATATCTCGCCTGATAAGCCATAACCAACTGAATGGAGTTTTCACGCTGCTCATCAGTTAAACGATTACCATCTGGCCATTTACCAGTTTCTACTGCCTGAACCAGACGCTCGTAAATGTCCTGATTCATGCTTTTAATTAAGTCGTCGAATTGCATAGTTTACCGCTTTTTCTTTTTTAAAAAGACAAGCTGCACACGGTTGACTATAAACCAAACTAGCCCCCCGACCATTAACCCAACGGCAACGCTGTATTGCCACGTTTTAGGCATGGGTTGCTGAAGGAATAAATAAGTAAAAGCGGCAATCGATATCAGTAAGGCGAGCATTGAACGGGAAACCAGCTTATCGGATTTTTCTTGCTTTATCCGTATGGCTTCACGCTCTATATCATCTTTAGACTGACCGGCCAGAACAAACTGGCAATGCGGGCACTCTTTTGCTTTGCTTGAAATTCGTTTATTACACGAAGGACATTGTGTTAACGCCATAAACTACCTATGTCTTATGCAGTCCTTGCAATATAAGGCTTTTGCTCTCAATTTCAAGCATTGCGAGGGAATAAAAAATAAAACGGCCAACTTTGGGTTGACCGTTTTGCTTTAATTGGCGCTTATTCTATTACTTTTTCTTGTCGGCATCGCCAAAGTCTTTCCAATAAGACTTAACCGTTGACTTCATTTCCTTGTGAAGCAAAATCATCCCCAGCAAGTTGGGGAGTGTCATTAGGACAATAGCAACAGCGGAAGCTGTCCAAACGAGAGTCGTATCTGCAAATGACGCCCAGAAGAAGCCCGATACATAAAGTATACGGTATGGCATAACCCCCTTTTGGCCGACCAGATAAACAACTGCCCTGTCACCGTAGTACGACCAGGCTATTGCGGTCGAAAAAGCAAACATTAGCAGAGTAATGGGAATAATGTACTGACCGTAGTCTCCAAAATACCCATTAGCAAAAGCCAGCGAGGTCAGAGCCGCGGAATGTACCAGTGACTTTCCGACAACTTCAATATCCTCTTTAATCAAGTTACCATTTTCAATTTTTACCTGGCCATTGTAAGCATCTTCTCCGGCAATAATGAAGCGCACGTCTTCAGCAACCGAGCGCGCATGTAAAATAGTGATTTCACCATTAGTCTGCGCTTTGCCATCAACAACATTCAGTGTACCCGAATAGCGTTTAATTTCAGTATCGTCATAGTCGTTCAGATATCTGTAAAGCTCTTTACGGTCTTCTTTGTCAACATCATTATACTCACCAACAACGAAGTCCAGATCGCTTCTGGCAAAGTTATTTTCAAACTTCTCAGTCCACACCCCGGAAGATAGAATAACCAGACCAGTTAAAGTACAGATTAAAATGGTGTCCAGGAAAGGTTCAAGAATTGACACCAAGCCTTCAGCAACAGGATCTTTCGCTTTTGCTGATGCGTGAGCAATAGGTGCAGACCCCTGACCCGCTTCGTTAGAGAATAAACCGCGGTTTACGCCACGGTTAAACGCATAAGCAAAGCTGGCTCCTAAAAAGCCGCCTGCCGCTGCAGAACCGGTGAATGCGTTAGTGAAAATAGAAGAAAAAGATGAGCCGATATTATCGATATTGAAGAAAATAACGCTCAAAGAACCAATGACATAAACAACTCCCATAATAGGAACGATTTTTGAGGTAACCGCCGCTATTCGCTTGATGCCACCAATAATGACCATTGCCAGCAAAATAGAGAGTATGGCTCCGGTCCAGACCGGTTCAATTGAAAACGTCTGCTCCATTGACTGCGCAATGTTATTAATTTGCGGCATATTTCCAGTGCCAAAGGAACTGATAATAGTTGCAATGGCAAAAATAACCGCTAACCATTTCATATTCAGTCGGCGGTCCATGTAATACATTGGCCCGCCAGCCATACTGCCATCTTCGGTTTTTACACGGTATTTGTGCGACAAGGTCACTTCCACAAACTTGGTAGTCATACCGAGGAATGCCGTCACCCACATCCAGAAGATGGCCGCCGGCCCCCCCAGGAATATCGCAAGTGCAACACCACCAATGTTACCAGTACCTACAGTACCGGATAATGCCGTTGATAGCGCCTGAAAGTGACTGGTATCGCCTTGTGAGTCTTTTTTATCGAATTTTCCGGCTAATACTCTCCAGGCATGTCTGAAATAGCGCACCTGAGGAAAACCAAGATACAAGGTGAAAAATAAACCCACACCGAGCAAAAGAAACGGGAAATAAGACGCAGAGCCTAAAAAACCGTCAATCCAAAGCAAAAAATTGTTGAGCACTTCCAAGGAAGACCCCCTTTGTTGTTATTATTTTGTGATCCAACTCTAGTTTTAACGCAATTTTGGGGAGACTGCCAATATTGCGGTTAAAACATCTTCTCCTAAACGCTGACAACGAGCTACTGACCAGCCGAAATCTTCGTCAGGTAAGTCTGCATTGTCTTTAAACGGCATTTCCAGCGTATACGATAAACACTTGAAGCGCTCACCCACCGCAGAGTTTGCGACGGTCATATTCGCTTTACCCGGCTCATCCAGTTCATAACCGTATTGAGTCTGAAACTCCGGAGTTGCAGCTAAAAAGGCTGATTTAAAAGTTTCTTCTAAGTCTTTGTGGCGCTCGTCATATGAAGGAATACCTTCACAGCCCGCGACAAAGTTATAAGGCAAAGCTTCATCACCGTGCACATCAAGAAACATATCAACACCAGTTTCCTGCATGCGTTTTAGTACATAAAAAACTTCCGGGCTTTTCTCCAGGCTTGGTTCTGCCCATTCGCGGTTCAGGTTCGTGCCAACAGCGTTCGTCCGAAGATGTCCACGAACACTACCATCCGGGTTCATGTTTGGTACGACATAAAAAACGTTTTCGTCTAACAACTTACGGGCAACGCCATCTTCGTCGTCCAGTAAACGTGTAATTAAGCCTTCCATAAACCATTCAGCCATTGACTCACCCGGATGCTGGCGTGCAGTCACCCAAATGGTATTTTTGTGCTCAGCGGGTTCACCTATAACCAATAAGTTTAATTCACGACCATCTATCGTTTCGCCTAATAGCTCGTGATAACAGTCAATTGACTGTTGAGCTGATTGAACCAGGTCTTGATGACGCTCGTACGAATAAGGAATGAAATACGCATAATAAACGCTTTCTTGCTCTGGTGTATGACGAATAGTCAGTTCTTTGCCATTGTACTCCGTCGGAACCCGGAACCAGGTCTCACGGTCGTATGAGGCAAGGGCCTGGTATTCCTTCCAACCATCGGGGTAAGCAGAATCAGATGCATTTTCAATCGTCATCACGTGCTCTTCGCCGGCTTCAGCAAACAGCTTAAAATGGAACCATTGGTAAAAATCAGACTGATGATCTTTTTTGATTGCTAAACGAATGTTATCGGCATTGTCTGAGCTGATAACTTGAATATTGCCACTGTCAAAGTTTGCAGTGATATGCATACTTCACCTTTATGTATTGTTTCTGAGAAAGTGAGTAGAAAAAAAGCGCCCGCAGGCGCTTTTTCCATTATTTGGGTAAATTAGGAACCTTAAGTCCGGCCATAGCTTCAGCCACACGAACAACCTGGCAACTATAACCAAATTCGTTGTCATACCAAACGTACAATACAGCTCTGTCGTCTTCTACTATAGTTGCCTGAGAATCAACCACACCAGCATGACGTGAACCCACTAAGTCTGAAGAAACAATTTCAGTCGAAGCGGTATAATCAATTTGATTAGTCAACTCGGAATGCAACGAAACTTTACGCAGATAATCGTTTAATTCATCACGACTTGTCGACTTTTCAAAGTTCAGGTTCATGATTGCCATTGACACATTCGGGGTCGGCACGCGAATGGCATTACCTGTTAACTTACCTGCCATTTCCGGCAGCGCTTTAGCAACAGCTTTAGCCGCACCGGTAGAAGTAATAACCATGTTTAGGGGCGCTGAGCGACCACGACGTTCGGCGGTATGGTAGTTATCAATCAGGTTTTGATCGTTAGTGTACGAGTGAACCGTTTCTACGTGACCGTTACGAATACCAAACTCATCATTTATTGCTTTAAGCACAGGTGTAATCGCATTGGTCGTGCAGCTTGCTGCAGAAACAATTTTATCACTGTCTTCGATCATTTTATCGTTGACGCCAAACACGATATTTTTGATATCACCTTTTGACGGTGCTGTCAGAAGCACTTTATCAACACCTTTTGATTTCAGGTGCAGACCCAGACCATCTTCATCTTTCCAGATACCGGTATTATCGATAACAATCGCGTTGTTAATACCGTACTGGGTATAATCCACTTGGTCCGGCCCATTAGAATAGATCACTTTAATACTGGTACCATTAGCTTTGATGCTTTGACTATCATGATCGACGGTTATTGAACCGTTGAATAAGCCATGGATTGAGTCACGACGCAATAAACTTGCTCGCTTTTCTAAATCGCCATCGCGACCACCTCGAACGACAATGGCACGTAAGCGCATCTTATTGTTGCCACCATTACGTTCAATTAACTGACGAGCCAATAAGCGCCCTATACGCCCAAAACCGTATAAAACGACATCGCGTGGTTCAATATTATCTTCTGAGTCAATGATATCTGCTAACTCACGTTTGACGTAATCTGTAACCGATAAGCCATCAGCTTTATCACCAAACAAGTAGCCATAGGCGAGTTTGCCCAAATCAACGCGTGCCGGAGACAGTTTAAGTTCTGCCATAGCCTGCAAGAACGGAAAGCTCTCGCGTAAACGAACTTTCTGCCCTTCGTGACGAAGAATAAGACGGTGTGCCTTAATTATATTAATGGTCGATACGTTTAATAATGAACGGCCATAAACCAAAATTTCAACACCGAAGTTCCGGTACAACTTCCCGAGCAAAGGTTGCATCTGCTCGGCGAATTCCTGACGTTCCTGCCAACTTGATAAGGTTGGATCTTGCTGGTTAGAGTTCATAGTGAGCCCTGTCCTCTATGGTAATGTCTGTGAGCTTATAAAGTACTACACTTAAAAACCGCAATATTGTACTTAAAAGCTTGGCATGAAGCCAATTTTACGGAACAATTGTATTTCACTAAAAAAATGTTGGTATCTATGTTCAAAAAAATTGTCATTACATGTGCAGCTCTCGTCTTAACAGGATGTATGGAAGGGAAACCTTCAGTCCGTGAAATCTGCGAGTCTAGTCCTGCTATTTGTAGCGACTTAAATACCGATAACTGGTGTAATGTAGAACGTAGTAAGCTGATTTACAGTCGTTACGAACGCAGTCTAAGCGATACGAACGAAAACCAGTACTTTGTCATGCGGGATCTGCAAGAGTACTCAAAGTGTATAGAACTGGCCGCAACGCTTGAAATGACAAAATCCAGAGAGAAGCAGTCTGAACGTTTAGAAGCCTTTATTAACTCCCGAAAAAATATAGAGAAGCTTGCTGACGAAACCACTGATTCCGATCACCCTCTATGGCTATATTGGCATTGGGCCAACCGAGGCGATCAAGGTGCACTGGATGAACTACTGGCGATAGAAGGCACCAAAAAGATGGAAACGCCTGAGCTCAAACTCGCGCTGGCCACCTATTATACCAAAAAAGACTCTCAAAAAACCTTTGAGCTTCTTTACAGTGCATTACGACTTTATCGCCCCGATGACAAGGTTAACCCGGAAATACCTTCAACGTTAGTTTCTATGTATTTAAAAGAAGGTAATGGTCCCGAAGCTTATGTCTGGTCCCAGGTTGCCTGGCAGCTCGGTCAGAAAAACCTGGATAAAAACAGCATGAAATCAATTGTTAATGCCAGCAAAGACCAATACGACGACTGGGATGATCGCGCCGAAGAGATTGTCGATAAACTTAAAGCCGGCAAATTTCGCGGTTACTATTCGTCGTCTTCGTGACGCATCGACAGTGAATTAACACAATACCGTTGTCCGGTTTCTGTTGGCCCGTCGTCAAATACGTGGCCTAAATGACCACCACATTGACTGCAGAGTATTTCAGTACGGGTCATGCCATGGCTTGAATCTTTTACGTAGTCAATCGATCCTTTAATGGCTTCATCAAAGCTTGGCCAGCCGCAATGCGCATCAAATTGGTGTCCGGCTTCGAAAAGTTTCTGACCACAACCGGCACAACGGTAAACGCCCTCTTTATCACAGCTTAAATATTTTCCTGAAAAAGGCCGCTCAGTGCCCTGTTCTCTTAATACATAATAAGCTTCATCGCCTAATATTTCGCGCCACTCCTGTTCACTTTTGTTACTCCATTCATGTTCACTCATGTTTTCTTAACTCCTTTATCTTTCAATTAAATTTCGTACTACTGTAACAGTCCATGTGCTAAACTTAAGCTTAAATTCATGGGTAAATTTGCTGAGGTTTTGCATGCTTCGTCGTACCAAAATTGTGACTACTCTCGGACCTGCTACAGACTCTGAAGAAACACTCAGAGAACTAATTAAAGCCGGTGCCAATGTTGTTCGTTTAAACTTTTCTCACGGCAATGGTGACGATCACAAGCAGCGCGCCTCTATGGTCAGAAAAATTGCCCGGGAATTAAACGCCCATATTGCCATTTTAGGTGACTTGCAGGGCCCCAAAATTCGGGTTGCCCGCTTTCAACAAAAACAAATTACGTTAGCTGTCGGCGATAAGTTCATTTTAGACGCTGAACTTGGAAAAGACAGCGGCGATCAGGAACGTGTTGGCCTGGACTATAAAGACCTGCCAACAGATGTCAGTCCCGGAGACCTTCTTTTGCTGGATGATGGTCGTATCCAGTTAAAAGTTGAAAACATTGATGGTAGCCAGGTAAAAACAGAAGTCACCGTTGGCGGCGTGCTTTCTAATAATAAAGGTATTAACCGTCAAGGGGGGGGCTTGTCAGCTGCCGCATTAACAGAAAAAGATTTAGCGGACATTAAACTGGCTGCAGAAATCAACGTCGACTACCTCGCGGTTTCATTTCCCCGTTCTGGCGATGACATTAATCAGGCTCGTCACTTGCTCCGGGAAGCCGGTGGACAAGGCGTCTTATGCGCTAAAATTGAACGTGCGGAAGCGGTTGCCAGCGAGCATGCATTAGATGACATCATCAGAGCATCCGATGCCGTTATGGTTGCCCGCGGTGATTTAGGCGTCGAGATTGGTGATGCGCAATTAGTGGGTAAACAAAAGCAGATTATTTCGCGTGCACGCCAATTAAATCGTGTGGTTATTACAGCGACTCAAATGATGGAGTCAATGATTGAGAACCCAATGCCAACCCGCGCCGAAGTGATGGATGTTGCTAATGCCGTACTGGATGGCACAGATGCCGTCATGCTGTCGGCTGAGACGGCTGCCGGGAAACATCCGGTAGCAACGGTAAAAGCCATGGCTGAAATATGCCTCGGTGCTGAAACACATCCAACCGCTCAGTTGCGCCATCAGGATCTGGAAGAAATGTTCTCCAGTATTACCGAGGCGACGGCTATGTCTGCAATGTACGCAGCCACCCACTTAAACGGGGTCAAGGCTATTATAGCGCTAACTGAATCTGGTTTTACCGCTAAGCTTATGTCGAGAATTACTTCTCACTTACCCATATTTGCATTATCCCGCCATCCGCAAAGTCGCGACAAATCAGCTTTGTACCGTGGTGTTTACCCTATAGATTTCGATTCTACCAGTGTCAGTAATCCGATAACTGAAGCTATTGAGGTAGTGAAAAAGAGTGGACATATAAAAGCCGGTGACTTGATCATACTGACCCACGGAGATGTAATGGAAACCGTAGGCTCAAGTAACACTTGTAAGATGATAGAAGTTCGTTAATCGTTAAAATCATCAATTAAAGAGTCAAGAAGGTCGATATATTCATCGGCCTTTTCTATCACTTTTTTGCGTTGTTCCCCAGTCAGGCTCTGATACATATCCCATAAAAACGCTTTGCGAAACTGGCTGTTTTCATCCGCTTTTTGCTGAAGTTCTTCGCTTCTTAATTGTTGGGGGTCAAGAATTAATGCTGATAACCTATCTTCGTCTATCGTTTGCCTCAGCAACGCTTTCTCAAATTCACCTAACCAATTTGAGCGATAGCTTAACCATTGTCCACGTAATTCAGGGGAGTCAGCGACCCAGCTGCGTAATAACTTATCCTGTTCTTTAGTCAGAGAACCAATAATACCTTCCAGGTCCTCTTCTACTTCCGAAATACGATCCAAACTTCTTAGTATCGGGTTTTCTTCCTGGTCATCCTGAAAACGCTGGTAACGGTCTTCCTGCGCCTCTTCTAATCGACGAATGAGCTGTTGCCGCTGCTTGAGTGAAAGGGTCGCTAATAAACTCGCTTCTGCTTCTGTTCGGACTAAAACGTTGTCCCAGTATGCCCATAAACTATCTTCAAAATCGCTGATATCCTTTTTTTTCAGGGTCTGCTTGTCGACTTTATTTCTCAGTTTTTTCAGTTCATTTCTGTACAACGGAAGCTGAGTTTGTGCGTGCCAGAGATGGATTTCATCAACTTTCTCTGCTAGCAGCTCTTCCTGCTCACCGGTTAAGTCAACGTAATCCTTTACTTTCCACTCAACCAGAGTGTCAGCAAACTTGTAGCCAAGGTTCGCTGTGCACCCGACTATCAGGATTAAAAAGGTTATTACTGCCAGCAGTCGATACATGATTAGCTCAGAATAAGTTGTTTAATACGGTCTTTATAACTACGACTTACTTTCAGTTTTTGACCATTTTTTAATTGTAAATGATATTCGCCATTTTGTTGGTTACAGAGCTTTTCAACCTGCTTGATATTAACAATGGCCGAGCGATGAACCCGCTGAAACAGTTTAGGGTTTAAATCTTGTTCCAGTTCTTTCATTGTGCGTCGCAGAATATGGGTGTCATCACCAGCATGAATGCACATGTAATCTCCGGCAGCATCAATCCACTTAATGTCTTTGACCGCAACACGTGTTATTTCACCGCTGTCCTTTATGGCGATATAGTCCGGGTATTGGTCTGCGGTGATATTTTCGCCCGATGCCAGTTTCTCCAATAGCGTTTGAGTATCCTGTCCAGTGATTTCTGCAACTAAACTAATGAGTTTATCCTGATGCTCGTCGTTAACTGTCTGCTGTTCACTTATAACGCGATTAACACATTCTGCTAAGCGGTTATCATCAACGGGCTTCAGCAAATAATCTAACGCCCTGACCTCAAAGGCTTTGATAGCGTATGTGTCATAAGCTGTCACAAAAACCACGGTTGGCAACTCATGCCCTTTTTCCTGAATGGCTTTTAATACTTCGAAACCATTAAGCCCAGGCATTTGTATATCGAGAAAAATTAGATCAGGTTTGTTTTCGATAATGACATCGACCGCTTCTCTGCTGCTTTTGCACTCAGGCATTAACTGCAGTTGTTCAAACTCCTGTAAACGAATAGCCAAGCCCTTTCTGGCGAGGGGCTCATCGTCAATAACCAGAGTTTTCAATCGATTCATCTTTGACTCTCCAACATTTCCATCGGAATGGTAATACGAACACAAAGGCCGCTTTCAGCGCCCTTTAACATTTCAAAGCGATACTGCTTACCGTATAAGGACTTAAGCCTTTGACGAGTGTTATTAAGCCCGACACCGTCCTTGCGAAATAGCTTTTCCGGGTCTGTTTCTATTTTCGGACCATTATCACACACCTCAAGAATCAGGTTATCTCTTTCTGACCAGGAACGAACTCTGATTTTCCCCACCCCTTCTACGTTTGAAATGGCGTACTTAATTGAGTTCTCAATTAAGGGCTGACAAATTAAACTAGGTACCAGGGCGCTCTTGGTTTCATCTGACAAATGAATATCAATTTCAAGCATTTCATCAAAACGTACTTTTTCAATATCCAAGTACAAAAGCAGCGCGTCCACTTCTTTTTCCAGGGTCACTTTTTTAATTGGTTCGTTATCTAAAGAGAAGCGCAGGAAGTGGCTCAGTTTATTCACCATCAAATTGGCTTTCTCATTCTCTTTTAGCAAAATAAGCGTAGAAATTGCGTTTAAGGTATTAAATAAAAAATGCGGGTTCAGCTGATACCGTAGCATTTTCAACTGCGCCTGGTGCGCCATAGATGAAGCCAGTAACGCTTTTTGCTTCTCCTCCTGCAGCATTTGATAATATTTAATACCAAAGTAAAGCCCGCTCCAGCTAAGAATGATGTAGAACTTAGCCAAACTGTTTTTCAAATAGAAAAATGGGCTATCCGGGCGAAAACCAAATTTATAAATTTCCCAGTACGTTGCGTTATCGACAATGGCCCAGGCTACAGCGGTAATATAAGAAGCCACAATGGCAATTAAGACCATCAACGCCGGAGGAAACTCCCATATACGCCGATACAAGTAGCGGAGCGGAATGGTACTTAAAAAGCCAGCATAAGCACCTAAAATAATAATGAGGGTGTAAATATCCCGCATTTCATGCATTAGTGACCCTATGTAGTTCACCAACGCATAACCTATCCAGCCTCCCGCCTGCAGTAACCAGAAAAATCGATTCCGGTTATCCATCAATAATTGCCACTGAGTTTTTATCGGTTTTTCCATTAGACTGAGGACTCTAAACGCGATAATTCGTCAATATCCACCAGACTTCCGGAAAAAAGTGAATTAACCTCGTTTTTCTGGTTCCCCATAAATTGCACACCCAACTCAAGCTGGTCGTCTACTGGCTTTATTTGCCGGACTATAGCTTTAAGGGTTAAGTCACCATTATTTTTCTGTTCTATTTTAAGAGCAATTTTGCTGCCATTTTCCCAAAGTTCGTCTATGTTACCTTTTGGCTTCTCATGCTTAAGGCGGCACCCACTTTCTGATACATCCAGCACGTGCCCTCTGAAAGTCTTCTCCTCACCTTTTATTGACTGCCCTGAAACTGAAGCAGGTAAAAAGGCGTCAAACCTGCGCCCTTTCCTAATAACTCGATGCTCAACCTGATTTGGCCACGTAATAAAAAGCATCTTGGTTGGGTGAGAGATGACATAACTTATTTCACTGCGAAACGCACAAATTTCGCCATTTTCGTTTTCCAGAACAAAACGGACAATAACCGGGGTTTTCTCCTGCAAAAGATCTCGCATCTCGCTGTATTTACGCGCATCGGGCATATTAACGATAACCCAGCGCTCGTTAACGGCGCCGATAAAGTCCGAATAAAACCGAGCAGGAACGTTCGAATTGGACACTTGAACTTCTATTTTCTGGCCTGTGACGAGCTGCGAAATTTTGCTTGGCATAGGGGTCTCTTTGCGATGAATCAATATGTTACTATGATCGCTAGTTGTCAGGCTGTGTCAAGCAAAGGAGAACCTCTTGATTGCTTACGATATAACACCCATCGATTTACATGGGCATTTATTTAATGTCGCTCTCACTATTGAGCAAACTAACGATAAGCAGGAGCTCTGGTTACCTAACTGGATTCCGGGCAGTTATTTAATACGGGATTTTAGTAAGCACATTGTCGGCTTGCACGCCGAAAGTAACGGCCATCCTCTGGCGGTTGAGCAAGTAAGTAAGAATCGCTGGCAACTGGATCGCTCAAAACATCCTGTTACTGTTCACTATCAGGTATACGCCTGGGACTTATCTGTTCGCTCGGCTTATCTGGATCAGTTTCAGGGCTTCTTTAATAATACCAGCCTGTGCCTTGCCGTAGAGGGTCAAACTGACCTTCCCTGTGAACTGCATTTGCATGTGCCACCACAAGCCCCACATTGGAAGGTCGCAACCGGAATGCCCCGGAAAAATGGACAAGCACATTCCTGGGGAAGCTTCCTGGCTGATAATTATGATGCGTTAATCGATTACCCTTTTTTAATTGGAGACTTAACCATTGAGGAGTTTATTGCTCACGGCATTAAGCATTCTCTGGTTTTAAGCGGCCGCCATAATGCTGACACCTCGCGTATAACCGCCGATTTAGCAAAAATTTGCGAAACTCAAATTAGTCTGTTTGAAGAAGCACCTTTTCAGTCTTATACCTTCCTGACTATGGTGGTAGGAAATGGCTTTGGCGGACTGGAGCACAGAAACTCAACCGCACTGCTTTGCAGCCGTAAAGATCTAATCAGCGCTCATCAATACGAAATGAATGATGACTATCAGACCTTTTTGAGTTTGTGTTGTCACGAATACTTCCACAGCTGGAACATAAAAACTCTGAAACCACAGGCTTTTCTTCCTTATCAGTTGGAGAAAGAGTCGTACACTGAGCAACTCTGGTTCTACGAAGGTATGACGTCCTACTTTGACGACTACCTTCTGCACACCAGCGGCATTATTGATGAAAAGCGTTATTTAAAGCTCTTGGGCGACACCCTATCGCGGGTTGAGCGTGGTGCCGGGCAATATCAACAAAGTGTGACAGAGTCGAGCTTTCTGGCCTGGACTAAGTTTTATCAGCAAAATGAAAATGCGCCGAACAGCATTGTCAGCTATTACGCGAAAGGTGCTTTAATTGCGCTTAGCCTCGACCTCATGTTACGTCTGCAATCCAACCATAAATTGACGCTTGCAAGAGTCATGAAAGAGCTTTGGCATGAGTTTGGTAAAACATCCATTGGCACAGCCGACGACACGGTTATTAACTGGCTAAATCAGTATCCCGGCATCGATGTTTCCGACTTTTTGAAAGACGCCTTATACAACAAGGAATCGCTGTCGCTTGTGACGTTACTGCAAAACTTTGGCGTTATGGTTCAAAAACAGGTGCCCGTTGATGATAACAGCGTTGGTGGAAAAGCTTCGGAACACCCTGCGCGTGTAAACTTTGGAGCTAAGTACAAAGCGTCATCGCAGGGTCTTGACGTTCTTAACGTGTATCATGATGAAAGCGCTTATCACGCAGGTCTTTCTGCAGGCGACAAAATCATCGCAATTGACCATTTGCAGGTAACCGAGCAGTCGGTTAAACGAATTCTGGAGCGCTATATTCCCGGAGATACGGTGACGATTCATGCGTTTCGCCGCGACGAGCTAATGACACTGGAGCTTACCTGGCAAGAGCCCGCTAAAAGTAGCTATGTTTTAAGCGTAGAACAACCAGATAAGCTGAAAGGCTGGTTAACGCCTTCCGGTTAATCCTGATAAAGCTGGGGGAGTAAGGCCGGATCTAACCGTTCATTTCCCCAGTTAACCCGCCAGTCCAGGTGAGGTCCTGTAGCACGGCCTGTGGCACCTATAGCACCAATTGAGTCGCCCTGCTCAACTTTGTCACCAACCTCGACATGCAGTTCACTCAGGTGCAAATAGGTTGTGTTCACTTTATAGCCATGCTCAATAATGATGGTACCGCCTGAGTAAAATAAATCAGGTTCAGCCAGAACAACCTCACCCGGCCACGGCGCTTTAACGGGAGTTCCTGTTGGCCCTGCAATATCTTCCCCATAATGCGGATTACGGGGCTCGCCATTAAAAATTCGCTGACTACCGTAAACACCACTAATGCGGCCTTCGGCGGGCTTAGTAATTACAGTCAAAAAGTCCGTTCGTGTGGTTTCTTTTTGTCTGGCCAGCCAAACCTTTTCCGCTTCTTTTCTGGCTCGTTTTACTTGCTCCGGGTCTGGTGTAACGGTTTTTTGCGGTACGCCATCGACACGGTCAATCTTGTATTCACGAGGCTCTAGCTTGAGTTCTTTAGTGATAGTTTTCTCGCCTTTACTAACAACTAAGGTGTTTTCTAACTCAGCCTTGCGCGGAAAACCAAAAACAATATAACCCTGCTCCGTTACCTGCAGAGCTTCGCCATTCAGTGTTGCGGTAACACCGGGTTCAGACTTAGCGAGAATTAAAGCCCCCTGAGTCAATGAGCCCTTTATTTCTAACGGCAAAGATACATCGGCCGAGGCCACATTCACCGAACACAGCGCTAAAGCAGCGGCAACAATCATTTTACGCATAGGCTATTGCTCCTTTTCCTACCCCTTCAAAGGCGCGAACCTCTACAGCCTGACCCGCATGCTTAGATTTAATTTCTGCTGCCAGAAAATCCGCAATGCACTCCACTGTTGAGTCTGTCTCTATAACAAAGTTCTCTGCATTCGGAACAATAAGCTCAAACAGCCCCTGGTCCGCAACATAGCTGTAATAGGTGTGAGTTAAGTCGCTGGTTGCAGACGTTGCTGGCTCGGACAGCGTCAGTTCTGTCCTTGAACGGACGTCTTCGGTAGTGCCTAAATAAATGTCTTCCCACTTATCTGACCATTCTTTTTCCAACACCGGTTGGCGAATGTTATCCAGTCGAATTTGAATTTTTGAACGATGACCGTGAGCAATACGCTGGCAATTACCGTCGTGCTTTTTCAAGCCATGTGTGTAGTGATAATAAAAGCCATCGATATTTTCTGGTCTCAGAAACAGCTGCAGACCTTCGACATTAACCGGTAATTCGCGCTTTATAACGGCTTTCAAATAGTCCGTTACTGTCTCCATGGAAACAACATCGGCATCGATAAAGGCAAAGGCATCGGCCGGGCAAAACAAATGAATAGAACCTTGTTCCGGGCGCAGAAAATCGACCCAGTTAGCGCTGTCGTCAGAGTTGTGCGTTACTTTTGTATACGAATGCTCGGCCGGTACAACCAATTTATGGTCAACCGAATTATCGATAATGGCTTTAACTTGCTTTTTCACCCGACCGAAGTCGAGCACCATAGATTGTTCATTTAACGCGCCATCCAGCACGATATCGACAATCCAGCTTTCACCAACTACCCCCCTTTCCGGGCATAAGTAAGAGCAATCAATAACGGTCAAATCATTCACAAATAACTGCATAGTGAGCTGTTCTCATCTCTTCTTCGGTAACTGCAACCAGTATAACCTGAAACGCCTTATCAGATAAGCTCTATCAGGTTTGCCCATTCCCATAATAATTTTAGCGATAATAAAATAAGAGCGACTCCCATGGTACGGTCGACCCAATGACTGTAGTGCCAGAGTGTTTTAAAAATACGTGGTTGGGTCAGCAACCAGGTGAGAAATAAAAACCATAGGCCGGTCGCAACAATTAGATAAATACCGTAACCAAACTGGATAGCAAAAGGAGTTTCCGGAGCAATAATAGTGGTAAATAAGGTCAAAAAGAAAATTGTCGCTTTAACATTTAAGCCATTAGTAATAAAACCAACAATAAAAGCTTTCCGCTTACGCGGCTGGGTAGCAGCCAATTCACTATCGGACATATCCTTTCTGGGTTTAGCTTTAATGGCCTGAGTTCCAATGAAGCCTAAATACAATGCGCCGGCACAAAGTAGAGTCTGATAGAGCCAGTCGGTCTGGTGGATAATCAGCGCCACACCAATAAGAGAATAAGTAACATGAATAATGATTCCTGATGCCACACCTAAACTCACCCAATAACCAGCCTTGCGACCAAAACTCAGGCTGTAGCGTGAAACCACCGCAAAATCGGGTCCCGGGCTCGCGACCGCAAACAGGTGGATCAAAGCAATAGTTAAAAACTCACTCCAGTAAGACAACACAAACTCCTTATTGCGCAAATCAACTTTAGATGCCAGAATCAAAGTTACTTTTTATTAATTACAGATTACTATTAATCAACATGAAAAGCACTAAACTCCCCTCATTAAATGCATTGAGAGTGTTTGATGTCGCCGCCCGAAGTGGCTCTTTTAAACAAGCCTCGCAAGAGCTTGGGGTAACTCAATCTGCGGTCACCCGACAAATACAAACCCTTGAAGAACAGCTCGAAGTCCGTTTATTCCAGCGAGACAACCGGGTTCACTCGCTCACTCCTGTCGGTCTGGAATTAGCCCCTCAAATTGAGCAAATATTTGAGCAACTGGAGCGTACCATTGAGCGCACCCGAAACCTCAGTGACAATACAACAACCCAGTTAAACGTCGCAATCAGTTCTGAGCGACTGCGCTTTTGGTTAGCGGCAAAACTTGCCGACTTTCATTCTCTGTATCCGCACATTCAACTTAGCTTTAGTCGTTGTAATGAGTACTTTTTTAATGAAAGCGCCGCAGAAATGGCTTCAGCAATACAACATCAAAGCTGGGATCTTGCCATTGGTTATGGAAAGGTCACAGATAAGCACATTCAGTCCATTGTGCTACAGAAAAATCAAATGGTCCCGGTTTCTACCATTAAGACCAATGACTCACCTTTCCAGCTGCCCTGGTTAATAAACCCTGAAAACCCTGATCATCAGGCAATGTTAAAGACCTACAGTCAACAATTGAAATCCACACGTATTATTCATTGCAATGATGTACAAATGTCACTGGACTTATCGTCCGCCGAACAAGCCATGGCCTTAATTGACAGTAGTCTTATTACGCCCGGACTGTCTAATTTAAAAGTCTATAACGACTCCGCACAGCCCTGTCAGTATCCACTGAGCATCTTTTATCGCAAACGACAGAGGCAGCCAGTAGCCCTGGTTGCGTTTATAAAGTGGCTGCAAATGATAATTTCTTGAATAAAGACTAAAAAACGCGCAGTCAGTTAACCAAAGCTCATTTTCCATTTTACATACATTCATGTTTGTATGTAAAATATCGCCCCTTTTTGGTTATTGGAGAGTGATATGTGGTTAAGAGCATCACTGGTTGTACTAATAATATCGAGTTTTTCATCTTTTGCAGACGAGGTTCACGTTGCTGGAGCCTATTCCACAGACCAGTTACGCGGCATAAAAGCGGGTTATAGGATTACCAATCTGCCGGTAGAAATGCCCACCTGGTTAGGCTCACCCGATCTTCATTTAGAAGCTGCTTTAAATCACTGGCAGGATTCAAATAACACAGCGGACAACATTACCGCTTTTACCATTAGCCCTATTCTCTCCTGGCAAATAGCCGGAAACAAACGCCCCTTATTCGTTGAAACGGGTATTGGCGGCAGCTACTTTGATAAAACTCAGATAGGTAATCGTCGGTTATCTACCCAGTTTCAGTTTGAAGACCGGGTGTCACTCTCGTGGCAATACAGTCAAAGTTCTGATGCACGAGTAACTTTAGGGTATACCCACTACTCTAATGCCGATATCAAACGCCCGAATGACGGGCTGGACTTTGTATGGTTGAGCTGGGTTTTACCATTTTAATGTAAACAGAGCGTTAGCCTTATTCGGTTGAAGTTGCTACATTTGATTCTAAGTTTTATTCAAAATGGAGGTCTTATGAAGAACCAACTTCTTAAATTATCAGCTATTGCGGCTACCGGTCTATTTTTGTCGGCTTGCGGCAGCCCTGAGTCAGGTATGACACAGTGCACCATGGAGCCTAAAGAAAACTGGTTAGAGCAGGAGCAGTTTCAAGATTCGTTAAAAGAACAAGGTTATGAAATAAGCGAGTTTAAAGTAACTGACGGAAACTGTTATGAAATTTACGGATTTAACCAGAACAAACAGAAAGTTGAAATTTACTTTAATCCTGTAGATGGCAGTATTGTTAAGCAAGAAACCGAGTAACTCAGCAAGAAGGCAGTGCCAATGATTATTTGGGATAAATTTATCAGAGCTTTCCATTGGTTGTTGGTACTGTGTTTTTGTCTGAACTATTTTTTCCTAGAGCATGGCAGCAGCATCCACCAAGCTGTAGGTTACACTGCCGCAGCTTTGGTTATGCTACGTATTGTCTGGGGTTTTATTGGACCTCCCAATGCGCGCTTCAAAAATTTCTTTCCCTCATTCTCGGGTATCAAGAATCACTTTTATGAGCTAAAACAACGAAAAATGAAACAGGAACAGGGCCATAACCCACTCGGTGGCCTGATGGTGTTTGCTATTCTAGTTCTGTTTTTAGTTCAGGCTTTTACTGGCTTTCTTCGTGAAGAGATCGATGCACTGTATGGGGACAGCTTTTTAACCTCACTGCATGGCATATCCGCCAATATCATTTTCGCGCTTGTTATTATTCACATTATTGCCGTATTCATTACAGCTTATTTAGGTAAAATAGAACTCATTCGTCCAATGATTAACGGAAAGCGCCGACAACAACCTCATGACTGATAAAAACACTTCAAGAGAACGTATATACCAAGTTTCCAGTAACCGCGAACAAGCGTCTCACAAACTACGTTACGTGGAAGCTTCAGCCCCCGCAGAGCAAGATTGTCGCTTATGCGTCGGTTCGCTCACCGCAACAGACAGTTCGAAAAGCCAATTTACCATCACGAATACAGTCTATGACGACGTTGCGAAGTTGGCTTTTATGGAAAAGCAGCTCTACTCAAACCAGGCTTACCCTCCTCTGTTTTTCTACCAGGCTTTGCAGCAGTGGCCCAGCACGTTCTTATCGCTAAAAGTTGACGGCAAAGTGGCTGGCTACAGTCTTATAGCGCCTCTGTCTGATAATGCCGTAACACTTATGTCCTTACTGATTGGAAAAGATTTCCAGGGGCAAGGTTTAGGTAAGCAGTTGTTGCAACAGTCGATACGCCTGGCTCAAACCCTGCAGTGTAAACGGCTCGATCTCAGTGTCGCTCCAGACAACGAACCAGCCGTTCGTTTATATGAAAAGTTCGGTTTTTGTGTTACTGAGGCTGTTAAAGATTATTTGGGCCCCGGTGAAGACCGCCTTTTGATGAGCTTACCTTTAGCAAAGACATGACCTCTCTCGATTTATTCGGCAACTTAGGTTCTGAATCGCTGCGTTTGAATATCAGTGAGCAGGCAATATTGTTTCATCAGTTTTTAGCTAAAAATGACGATGCCTTGTTAACTGAGGTTCGTAGTGTCTTAAGGCGCTCCCCTTTACGTCATTTGCAAACACCTGCCGGGCATAAAATGTCGGTTAAAAGTAGTAACTGCGGCGAGTATGGCTGGCTGAGTGATAGAGGGGGCTATCGATACCAAAAGACCGACCCAGTCACCAAGGCGGCCTGGCCAAAAATGCCCTCTCTCATTAGAAGCAAAGCAATAGAGGCAGCAACATTCGCAGGGTTTGCCGATTTTCAGCCAGACGCCTGTCTTATCAACGTTTATTTACCCGGAGCAAAAATGGGACTCCATCAGGATAAAGATGAGACGGACTTTGAAAAGCCCATTGTGTCCTTTTCTTTTGGGTTACCTATCACCTTTATGTGGGGCGGTTTTAAACGCTCTGAGAAGTATCAGAAATTCAGTCTTCAGCATGCCGATGCGCTTGTATGGGGAGGAAGAGATCGCTTGAGGTATCATGGCGTTCAACAGCTTAAGGAGGCTATGCACCCATTAACCGGACGCTGTAGAGTGAATTTAACTATACGCCAGGCCGGTTAACCCGACTTTATCTTGAAGAGCGTATCAGTGCTGACTACAGTGACAAAGCGATAAATTAAAGAACATCGTTTATTAAAAGGGATAATGTCTAAATGAAGCTATGGCGGGTAATATCATTTGGTAGCTCCATGCTTCTCACGCTTCTGCTCATTGTGTTTGCTATAGCACTGTTCGGCTACTTGTATTTAAACCAGCAACTGAAATTAGCTGGTGTTACTGACTGGGAAGTTGAATTTGAGAAACTGACTGCCAGCCACATTGTGATTAAACGGCTGGAAGTAGCAATTGATTCTGTACCCGAATTGGAAGGCACCAGTCCCACTGCAGCGATAAACCTCACAAAGATACTTTCAATGGAAATGCCGACTTTATTACCAGAACGCATTGATATTAAGTCGCTACAATTGAAAGGTCGGCTATTGCCTGAAAGCGTCTCTGCAAGTCTTTCACTGATAAACAAGCAGCAATTGCGGTTAGAGCTCAATAGCCAGCAGCCACTTGTCGCTAATGTGAGAGTTATTCGACAAGATAACCAGGTAAAACTGAAAGCTCGCTACGACAACGCCCTGTTACAGGCTAATTATGACTACAACTCAGGGAAGCTTAAAGCCGGTGGTAGTTATCTTTTAGCGGCACAACAGTTTGCAGACAAAATAACAACCGAACCAGTGTCGGTTGATGCGAAGTGGAACGGTATTCTTTCACCTTATATTGAGTCAGCAACATTGGAGAGTCTTATTGCTGAATTGTCGGGCGAGCTTGTCGTGTCGATTAAGCAGCCCACTTTAATAAAGGTGACCGACACTACCACAACGACAACAGGTGAGCTTCAGCTGAATTTGAGTAAGGGTATTATGGAGTCTTATCGACTCGAGCTGAATAGTGATACTGAAAACTTAGCGTCGTTAATCGAGTACGATCTACCACTGCAATTGTCGTCGTTGTCCTGGGAGCTCAACAGCCGCGACAGCTTGGGCGTTTCATTGTCTAATGCTCAGCAGGCTGTTAATAAAGCTCGTTGGCCTCTAAAGCTAAATGCTGTAGCTAAAGGTGAAAAAAACAAAACAATTCGCCTCGCGTCTGAGTTATCGATACAACAAAAAAAATGGCAATTTAACTCGCTTGATCTCGATTATGTACAACTAAGTGCGGACAGCATTAAGTTTCCTGTTGCCGGGCAATCAATGGCGATAAGCAAACTCACCTCACAATTTGCAGGAACCGTCTCGACCACAGCTGCCGAACTCCACAGTACTAAGCCAACCCGCATTGAGCTTAATGCTTTCGACAACGACGCCCTAGCCATACTGAACTTCAATCAAATTTATTATCCGTACTCCGAACCTCATAATGCGCTTGCAGAATTTGACCTTAACATTCACAGCAACGCGATTAATTTCGAACCGATACGGAACCTCGAAGCCGTTTTTGACAGTAAATTTCAATATCAACAACAGCAACTGACAAGTGACGGAGAGCTCGTACTCGGTGACCATATAAAAGTGGCACACCATAGCCAAATTAATTCTGATCGGCTAAAGAGCAAAATTGAAGTTGGCAAATTCAACTGGCAGCAACTTCCACAACTGGACACCCTGCTGACGAATTTAGCGCCTCAGCTTGTTGTCAGTAAAGCAGCTATTAGTGGCCAAACCGATGTCACTTATTCCATAAATGATAACCGCTGGCACCTCGATAAGGGGCAACTAGAGATTCAACAAGGTGACTGGGTTTTTGATACCTTATCTGTGGTTAATAGCAATATTGATTTTGGTTTCACTGCCAATAACGAACAACTTAAGGTTAATAACGCGCAACTTAACATTGGTAGCGTGCAACAAGGTTTTGCACTGGGGCCAATCACCGCTGAATTTAGAGCCCAACTGCCCTTTCAACAACCTATGCAATCCACTCTCGATTTAACCAGTCACACCATTAAAGCTCTTGGTGGCAGCATAAGCATTCCCAACCAGAGTTACTCGTTAACCGACAGCTTTGTACTGCCCGTTGTGTTCGAAAAAATTTCGCTGGGTGAACTCATGCGTCAATATCCAAGCAACAAAATTTCCATAGATGGTAAGGTTTCAGGAACCATCCCTGTTTACTGGGATTCTAACGATTTAACGATAGAAAGAGGTTATCTGGATGCACTGGCACCCGGTGGTCACCTTCAGGTAGATTCATCCGCTCTGGTTCAACTTGCTGGCAGTAACCCCAGCTTACAGACTTTGGCAGGCGTATTGGGTAACTTCTATTATCGGCAATTGTCTACAACCGTTGATTACAATGACAATGGTAAATTGACCTTAGCAATAAAGCTAAAAGGCTCGAACCCGGAGCTTGAAAATGGACGTCCGGTTGAGCTTAACGTAAGCTTAGAGGAAGACCTGCCCGCATTGATAAAAGGGCTGCAAATAAGTAATAGCCTGAACGATGTTATCCGTAAACGAGTGCAGCAGAAAATCAACTAAACAGGGAATGATATGAAACGATTATTGTTATTAATAAGCGTGCCTTTATTCGTTCTGGGGTGTACCCCGACGGTACAGGTCGCAGCACCTAAAGAGCCTATTACTATTAACCTAAACGTCAAAATAAAACATGAAATTTACGTTAAAGTTGATAAAGCGCTCGACGATGTAATTTCTGAATCCAGTGGCCTGTTTTAACGACAAAGGAATGCAATGATGAAATATTTACTAACCGCAGTTTTAGTTGTTTTTATTGGCTTATCAAGCCCGCTGGCACAAGCTCAGCAATTAGACTTGCAACAGGCAAAAACGCAATTAAGTGAAGCCAAAGAAAAAGGTCTGGTGGGTGAGAGACCCGACGGTTACCTTGGGGTGGTCAAATCTACAGACACTGCCGAACAGATCGTGAAAAAAATTAATGAGGCCCGTCGTAACGAATATACACGAATAGCCAACGAAAATGACATTGCTGTCGCGGATGTCGAGCTATTAGCCGGCAAGCGTGCCATTGAACTGACTGAGTCAGGCCTTTATGTTAAAGTAGATGGGGAGTGGCAGAAGAAGCCTTAAACGGCTTCTTTACCCTTTCAGTAATGTCATTCGAGCCCAAAACACCGTCTTTGCGTCAGCTAAGAGCAGGCCTTCCCGAACGATCGCGGCAAAGATTCACCAGCCAATCGCCCAGTGCCTCTACTCCCGGGCTTTTTGCAGTCGTTGAGGGGTACACAAAATAAAAGCTATCGTCGGTTTTAATACTATGAAAAGGTAATTCAAATAAGCTTTCAGCACGCTCTTGCTCCGTTGTCATAAACTCGTTAAGCAGTGCTATACCCTGGCCGTATTTCGCTGCTTCGGCCGCCAGTAACAAGTGGCTAAAATGGTGGACTTTCGCTGTTGCAGGGAGCTGTAAATTGGCTTTTTCAAACCAACGCTGCCAATCGGTACCCGGTTTCCCACTTGCAAAGGCACTAATTGCCGACAATAACGGGTACTTTATCAGCTCATCGGCACTTTTTAGCCGGTTAACTTCTGAAAAAAGTGCTTTTGAGCAATAAGGCTTGAGGGTTTCATCGTATAAATGATAACGCTGATAACCTGTAGCCGGTGGCTTTGTTGTAATGAAACAGTCTGCCCAGCGGATATCAAAATTACCATCCTGCGTTAACATTTGTAGAGTCAGTTCAATATTGGGGTAACGTTGGCGAAACTCATCTAGCGCAGGAATTAACCACTTAACCGCCAATGAGCCATGCACAGCCAAGCTTACCTGGCGAGAATCATTTTGTTTAAAGTTAACCGTAGCCTCTTCAATCGTACTGATAGCTCCGGCTACCTCGTTAAAGTAGCTTTCTCCCAGCGCGCTCAACATAGTCTGTCTGCCCCGTCGAATAAACAATTGAGCCCCCAGAGACTCTTCCAGCAGTGCTACTTGGTGGCTGACAGCACTTTGCGATACATGCAAACGCTTAGCCGCTTGAGAGAAACTCTCACAGCGAGCCACTTCGACAAAATACTGTATCGCTCTGAACGGCAAGCTCATTATCTAAAAATCTCATCTTATGATTATTTAATATCATTATATTTTATATCAAACCTTCCGTAAAATGCGCCCAAGTCGTCATCATGTCGTTCCCCAAGGGCTATAAGAGTATGAATCGTTCGTTAATCATGGCTGTTTTCCTGCTGGTTGTCGGAAACAATATTGTCATTTTCTCAGATTCATTAATAAAATTACTGGATGGTTTTGATGCCCCCTTTCAGTTTGTTTTATATCGGCAAGTTAGTGCGGCACTCATTTTACTGCCTTTTATCGTATTTTTTAAACGGCCTTTATTGCCGAGAAGACTTCGCTGGCACGCCACAAGGGCGCATATTTTTTTACTTGGTACTGTCTTTATGGTGGTATCACTTACCACCCTTCCGTTAGCAACAGCCAATGCTATTTTCTACGCTGCGCCTATTATTACGGTAGTGCTGGCGCGGCTATTATTTAAAGAGCGAGTTACACGCTTGTCATTGGTCACAGCCGTGTTAGGTATGACTGGCGTGTTGGTTATTATTAACCCAACATCTGCAAATATTTTTGCGCTGGCTGCTCTGGTTGTGGCTACAACACTAGCTTTGAACAATCTATTAATAAAGAAGCTGCCACCAGAGCATGGCATAATAGACACGCTATATTTGACTAACTTATTAGGTATTCCCGTTGCTGCCTGCCTGACCTGGTTTGAAGGTGCCAGTTTTAATTTAGACACATTATTTATAGCTGTAGGCTCTAGCCTATTTTCTATGATTTATGCTGGTACATGTGTTTTTGCTTATCGGGCGGCCGAAAGTAATAAAATTACCAGCGCAGAATACACGGGCCTTATCGGCGCGGTAGTTTTAGGAATGCTATTTTTTACCGAAACGCCAGATGTCCGCTTTTATGTTGGCTCGGTGTTGATTATTGTGCCGCTAACCGTCCTTACTTTGCGAAATTCTAAGTCAGTTGGTTAACACTAAAAACCAGCTTTTTAAATAAGTGGACTCATGTCGTGAAAAATAAAAAACTTTTAATATCAAATTTTTAAGTAATCGCCTCGGCTATTTTTAAAGTTTTTGATTTTTTATTCAAATTAAGCCATGTAAAATTAGTGTTCAGTCTATTGAGGACACTGAATGCTACACGACTATGAAAGAAAGCGTTTGGTCGCGCTTCGCCAGCTAAATTTATTGGACACATCGCCAAGCGAAAGTTTTGACCGTATAACCCGTATGGCAAGTAAACTTTTCGGTTTACCTATCGCAGCAGTCTCCTTAACAGATAAAGACCGGCAGTGGTTTAAATCTCGCGTTGGTGTTGAACATACAGAAATCCCTCGTTTTAAAGCCTGTTGTGGTGAGGTTGCTGATACATCAGGCTTTTTAGTCGTGCCCGACTTGCAGGACTCTCCACTATATCAAAACAGCGTACTGGCGGAATCGGGTGTGCGCTTTTATGCCGGAGCCCCGCTTACGACCCGTGACGGTTATACACTAGGGTCTATGTGTGTACTTGGTAACGAACCCCGCCTAATAAACGACGACGAGCGTGCCCTGCTTCAGGACATGGCTGCTATGGTGATGGACCAGATAGAGCTGCAACACGCCTTCGGGCGAATAGACCCCGTAACAGGACTGCCTAACCGCAATCAATTTGTCGAAGACATTGAAGATTTAAAAACAGAGCAAAGCGGGCTCCGCTATGCCTTGCATGTGGATCTATTTGACGAAAACCAGCTCCGTTCACTACAGCGAGTAGTTGGGTTGCCAAGCCTCGACAACCTAGCGCACGACATTGCCGACTACCTGAAACAACAGCTGCAGAACCGCGATCGCCTTTATTACATCGGTGGCTGTGAATATTTGTACTTAGTCGACGACAATGACGAAGACATTAATAAAACAGCCAGAGCTTTGTGGCAATTAGTTAACGACGTGGTGTTGGGTGAGTCTTCTCCTTTATTACACACTCCAGTCATTGGAATTGCGCCATTCGAAATTAGCGATGCCTTTGGCGCGGACATAATTCGCACAGTACACAGCGCCAGTCAGGACGCGCGCCTGACCGGTGAGGACGTAGTTCTGTACTCTCAGCAAATGGATGCAGAGCATCGCCGGCGCTTTACTATTTTGCACGACTTTCGTCAGGCACTGGAAAGTAATGAACAGTTGTTCCTGTATTTTCAACCCAGATTAACTCTCAGCGACAATAAATGTCACTCGGTAGAAGCACTGATACGCTGGCAACATCCTACCCTGGGCACGATTTCTCCAGCCGAGTTTGTTCCTCTGGTAGAGAGTACGTCATTGGTACGGGAAATGACCCACTGGGTATTGCAGCGCTGTATCGAGCAAATCAACCTGTGGCACCAGCAAGGTTGTTCACTGCAAATAGCGATGAATATTTCTGGTAATAATCTGGATGAAGCCGGCTTTGCAAAACGCATATTATCGGCTCTGAAAGCAGCTGATATTGACACTCGCTGGTTCGAGCTTGAACTTACCGAAAGCGCCATTGTAAGCCACAGTAAACAAGCAATGAAACAATTAAAAACGCTTGCTGAAGCAGGTGTATCAATTGCTATTGACGACTTTGGTACCGGCTACAACACATTGACCTACTTACAAGAAGTTCCGGCACATGTGGTTAAAATTGACACAGCTTTTGTTTTTAACCTTGATCAAAAGCCTCGAAATCAGGCAATCGTGAACGCTATGGTGAGTATGGCGCAACAGTTAGGCTACCGAGTTGTTGCAGAGGGCGTTGAAAACAAAGAAAGTTGTGAGTATCTACGTCGAATTGGTTGTAATGAGATACAAGGCTTTTGGTATAGTAAACCTAGCCCTGCCGATGAGTGCTGTGCGCTGGCTCGTACCTAAAGATAGCGTTTATAAAGCAAAACCAGCGATCCTTTACTATCTTTATCAAGTATAAATAATATCAGCTCGACAATCACTGTGAGGTATAACATGAGCCATACAGTAGTCATTAAGGATATTTCTGACATTACCCACGATGTAAAAAGACTCCGAGTGGAAAAGCCTTCGGGTTATAGCTTCACGCCCGGTCAGGCCACTGAAGTTGCCGTGGATCGCGATGGATGGCTTGATGAGAAGCGGCCCTTTACCTTCACTTCACTGGAGAGTGACTCGTTGTTAGAGTTTATTATCAAAATCTACCCTGATCACGACGGAGTAACAGAGCAGATTGGCCAGTTAACTGAGGGTGACGCGCTGATCATCGGCGACCCCTGGGGCACCATTGAGTATAAAGAAGAAGGGATTTTTCTGGCTGGTGGCGCTGGCGTCACTCCGTTCATTGCCATTTTACGTGACTTACATAACAAAGGCGAAATTGGTAACAATCAGTTAATTTTCTCCAATAAAACCGAAGAAGATATCATCCTTAAGAACGAGTTTGAGTCCATCTTAGGCAGCCAATTTATCAACGTTATCACCCACGAAGAGCCTTCTGGCGATCATATCTTTTTAGATGGCCAACTCGATAAGGACTTTTTGAAGTCACACATTAACGATTTCAGCCAGGCATTTTACATCTGTGGCCCTGATGCGTTTAATGACAGCATTATGGACGTCCTTAAAGAGCTCGGTGCTGACCCTGACGCACTGGTTTTTGAAGAGTAAAGACTGAAACCTAAAAAGGAGACATTATGATACCTAATTTCGGCATGGGAACGTTTCGTCTTAAAGGTCCAACATTAACTGAACTGGTTACGGAAGCCATTGAGATGGGCTACAAACATATTGATACAGCCCAGGCTTATGAGAATGAAGCCGACGTTGGCAACGCTTTGGCGCATGCTAGCAGCGACGATGTATTTGTCACCACCAAGGTCTGGTTTGATAACTTTAAACACCAAAAGGTACTTGATAGCCTTAAGCAAAGTTCAGATAAACTGCAACGCAGCTGTATCGACCTTGCACTTATCCACTGGCCGTCTCCCAACGACCAAGTGCCTATGGAAGAGACCCTGGATGCTCTTACTGAAGCCCGTGAACAGGGTTTAATTAAGCATTTTGGTGTTTCCAATTTCACCACCAGTTTAATGGAGCGTGCCATTAAGCATGTCGGTGCCGACAATATTATGACCAATCAGGTTGAAGTTCATCCCTTTATGCAAAACCGGAAAGTTACTGACGCCTGCGAAAATAAAGACATTAAGGTAACCGCTTACCTCCCTCTGGCCAAAGGTAAAGTAGTTGAAAACAGTACTTTGCAAGCCATTGCTCGTGAGCACAATGTAACAGCAGCTCAAGTTGCACTTGCCTGGGAGATGCATAAAGGCTTTGTTACTATTCCTTCGACCACTAAAACAGAGCATTTACGCAGTAATTTAAAAGCGCAAAAAATACAGCTAACAGAGCAGGATATGGCAGATATCGCCGCGCTCGATCAAAACGAGCGGATAATTGATCCGGATTTCGCTCCGAAGTGGGATTAAGATCAATACAAATTTTGCCATTAATTAACACTGTTGGCGTTGCTAATTTCTTCTTCAACGGGGGGATGACTCCCTCCGTTACCTTTTAGCTACGTCTTTAATATAAACCGAACCACAAGCAGACGATTTATCATAAATATAAACGGAGCTTTGGCAAAATTGCTGCCAATCTTCTTTCTTTAAATTCAACATCGAGCGTTTTTTCCTCAGAAGAAAAACGACTCGACTGATAATGAGTATAAAATACTTAACCTCATCCTGATTCACCACGATACGAAATGTCTCAACCTTAGACTACCCTAGCCTAACTTTAGTGACCGACCACCAAGCGCGTCGATGGTATACCATGCGTCTGAATCAAATCGCTATACTGTATGAGTTACCTGAGAACCTATGCGGAAACTCAATGAACTGATTGCTCAACATATCGAATCGGAACTGAGGGCACACACACTAGGTTTAGTAACCTAAAGACTGACTTATGAGCAAAAGCGCAATCGTTTCTGTGGTTTTGGGTAATTAAATAGTCCATAAAAAACACCTGTACTTTGTTAGTTGGTCTAATACAGACGTGTTATGGCAATTTAGAAGCCTATGATTTGAGCTCTACCCGATGAAATACTTTCGTGACTCAAGGATAGAACGTAAACTAGCTATTGTATCCGGCTTTTTAAAAGCTATTCTCCAAACTACAAACATGGGCCCCAGACAATGACATCACAGGGATCGCGGCAAACACTAGTCAGGCAGTGGGAAATGCTCAAATTGCTACCAACTCCAACTCGCCCGCCCGGCAAATTACTCAACAGCTAAATGACGAGGACTTCGGTGTCTCTAAGCGGCAAGTTGAACGCGACCTTGATCAGCTGTCACAATCCTTTGCTTTGGTGTGTAACGATAAAGGGAAGCCCTATGGCTGGCATTGGATGGAAGGAGCCAGTGTTGATATTCCGGCGATTTCTGCAGCAGAGGCGTTATCCCTGACAATGGTCGAAAAAGTGTTAAAACCGCTGGTACCAAAGAGCGTATTACAGTCCATTGACCCCCGCTTAAATCAGGCAAAAGAAAAATTATCAAAACTACAGCAACACTCGGATTCTCTAGTTCAGCGCGGGGTCAGTACCTATGTGGTTGCTCGCGTTGATCCATACGAGGACGTGTTGCTGTTTGCAATTCATCGAATGGTTAAAGCTGACCTAGTTGAAGACAAGGCTGCCAAGCCACCTGAGGGGTTTAAACTTTCGACCTACTTAGAACAAGGAGCATTGCAATTTTCTGACGGTAAAGAGCTTCGTTTGCGAGCACGAATTAACGATAACCTGACTATGCATTTAAAGGAAACTCCTCTCAGCCCTGATCAGGCAATAACTACAACGTCATCTACTAACCTCCTGGTAGCAACTGTCGCTGATTCATGGCAACTGCGCTGGTGGATATTATCTCAGGGCGATCAAATAGAAGTTGCTGAACCCGTCGAACTTCGAAAAGAGATACAAGCGAGTTTGAAAAATGCGTTACAGAACTATCAGACTTATAACGTATAAAGTTGGCTCCTAACAACTGGTGAGGCTTCTAAAATCACTTCAAACGTCTGTACTGAGCTAATCCAAAAAAGTACAGGTGTTATAATATGACCAAAAAAGATATTGAAAACGGCAGTAATAACCACGCTGCAAATCAGAAGTTAGTTTGCCAGTTCCCAAATCCTGCGCGTTTATGGTTACAGTCTCGGTTGGATGCTTTATCTAAACAGTTTTATCACGCTCTCGATGGGCTGGAGGGAATTATTACCTATGATTATTCTGACGAAAGTGCCCTATATGCAGAGTACCGACTATCGGGCTACAGCGCTAAAAAAATAGAATGTTTTCAGCAAGAGGTGGGCTTTTATCTGCACTCACTCATCGATAACTATCGAAGCATAGAGTTACCCCCCCACATTTTGTATGTAAAAAATCATCGCATTTCAATTCAACCGACTGAATGAAGCGAGGGCATGAAGTGAGAACAAGTCATTGCTTAATCTTCGAATATAGTTTAGCCAATGCCGCAGGGTCGGTCGTGTAGTGCAAGTCACTTTGCCAATCGGCCCTTTGCATTGCAAAACCAAAGTATTCAGCAATGGCGGCTTTGTTTTTTTATTCATTAGTGCTTTATCTAAATAAACTAAAAAGCGTTGTTTATTCATTTGATACAATACCCGTCCGCGAGGCAAATCTTGATAATCATAATGCGCGAGCTCAGGATTACGATCTCGAAACTGATAATGCTTACTCCAGCTCGCAACGTGAGTTGCGTCAGAGTCCATTAAACCATCAACAGATTGCGATGCCTCGCTAATCGTAGTTCGCTCACCAAATACCATTCCGTCGACCATCCAAAAAATCCCGATGTTTTCATCCCGGGAAATTACAAATTCAGACATTCTTCGTTCTCCTGAATCAAACAGCTACGTAGGGCACGTATAACTTGTCGTGGTGTCGCTTTAGCAGATTCATCGATTGTAGGAACTTTAAAGCTATTTACAGCTGCCCACTGACTGACTTTCTTCCTGATCGCCGTTGTAGCCCATGCTTTCATTTGCACGGACAAATCTATCGCACTTTCTATTGTCGGATACTGGGTTAAACTTTGCGCATTGTCTAACGTTATGACTATCGGTCCCTTCGCTGTTCTAATTCTCTGGGTCAAGAGATGAAGCGTACTCTGAGGTGATGGCATCAGACGTTCTATTGCCGTTACAACATGATCGAAGTTGTCAATTGCCAGGAGTCGTTGTGTTTGTGCTGCAACGTTAAACATGTGAGTAAGATTATCCTCAAGTATCTCAGGGCTACAGTCAATAATTGCAGCAGCACTGAAAAATAAGTTACTGCCGTTACAGTCATGGCACAAATAACGAGCCAACGCTGTTTTTCCGCTGCCACTGATGCCATTTATCAACAGACTAACATTTGAACCTTCTTTGCAAAGTCGCTCTAGCTTGTCCTTGGAAATAGTGCCGTCGAGTTGAGCAACACTCATATCAAAGTGACCTAACTCAGGACTATATACCTGTGGTAGCTGTGGCATGTTCATTTCAATAATTTTTTCAGCAGATAAATATTGATCTGAAAATCGACTAACTAATTTTGCCAGCTGAGAAATTTTAGCTGGCGTTAAAGAGTCAGTATATGCCAGCGCCTCAATAATTTCAGAGTTAACATTTTGGTCGTTAAAAGATTTTTTCAATAATTTCATACGCGAATAAAAGTCAGGCTCGTTGATATTGATAATACAGTCAAACCGCCTTAAAAAAGCAGGGTCAAGATGCTGGGCGCTGGCACAAATCCAGTAAGCCGTGGTGTGCCGATATTCTAATAAACGGTTTATCCAAGCTTTTCGTCTTCCATCAAACTTACTTTCACGCAAGGCATCTCCGGCGTCGTCGAATAAAATATGGCTACTGGCGGCGCCTTTTAACATTTGGCTGATGCGGTCAAATTCTGCCAGGCGAAGCTTTCCATAATCACCATTACTATCAGCTTCCTTAAACGGAACTTCTACTAAATCGACTTCTGCATCTTCCGTTAATGCTTTTATTAGTTTCGTCTTGCCAGTTCCGGGGGCACCTACCAGCAGAATACTCATTGGTTCAGAGCGCCCCTCACTTGTTTTTCGCACGCAACCTTTAAGTAACGCAAGCTCATCATTTAAGTAGCGGAACTGTTCAAGTTTAATTGTTTCTGGAAGCGCGTAATTGATAAGGCCTTTAAACACGTCATCCTCCATAGATTGGCATGCGTGAATCCGGCCTGATACCTCTTTGCTCATACGAAAAACTTCCGCCCCAAACTGCTCAGGCGACTCTATTATCTTCATTTTTCTCAAAAGAGAGTGTTTCATTGTATTAAGTTGGTCGAGAGTCATTGTACTCACTCCAATGATTTTACTTAATAACTTAAAATCACCGCAGTAAGCAAAGTATCGATAGATCATATCAAGCATCGCGGCAAGCAGACTGGAGTTACCGCACAGGTAAGAAAAAACGACACAACGATACTCATCATCAGATAAATCAAGCCGGCGCTGGAGAGCTCGTGCGCCTAAAACCTCTGGTATACGAACTCGCCAGTCTTTATTATTTCGACTGAAATCAACCAACTGCTCGAACAAGTTGTCAGGAAGGTCATACAACACTGCAAGTTCATTAAGCCACGACCCCATACCTCGGCGCGCATCATCTTTTTTTACCAAAGTTAGGCAGCGAGCTAGCCAAAAAAAGGAAAGGGGAATCCACTCATATTCAAATGTGTGTTCGTCGCTGATACCAACCTTAATAGGTAATTCCGGTAGTTTGGGACTATCGGCAGTTAGCTGAACCTTGTTTAGTTGTTTCATAGGCACCCCACATTTTAGTTTACTTTGTGAGGCTAGCATAACGTACAGTTGCGACATCTTATGTCGTTGCCAAGTAGGCTAATTGAGCGTGAGCCGCTATGGTTATCTACAAATCTTTTACAGTAATGTGGCGTTTTGCAGCCACTTTTTTCCTGTCTGTGTATGCTCACAGAACTCCGTAAATACGTTCTTTAGTGGATAAACTAAGTGCCCGTTAACAATGTCTGTTGTGTCGCAGTTGCAAAAATAGACGGTTTTGTGACCCGACATGCGGTACTGATCAAGCTTCTGAAGTTTTTTTCCCGTTGGGTTTATTTTTTCAAAAGTGACCTGCACCGAAACCATTTTTCCGTGCTTATCAACGCCCAAGATATCAATGTCTTTCATGGTTCTGCCAACCGGCATTACAGTATACTCAAGCTGCGGCAAGCCGTTTTCTGCAGCCTTTTGTGTGCGCATGTACTCCATGCACATCACCTCCTGTAGGTCAGGTGTTAAGCTACCAAGAACAATGGTTTTATTGCCTTCGACCAAGTCAGCAACCCGCGAGCCTACTTTGTGCCACTGACAAAAGGTGCCCTGACGAGGCTGAACCGCAGTTAGCGATATTGCTTGCCCCGCATTTAATTCACGCGCTTTTTTATTGTTAAGCTTGATTGATTTAAGTATGGCTTCACGCGCTGGCAAATCACCTTTTCGCTTCCATTTACCCCGATGAATTTCAACGCTGCTGCCAGGTTCAACAACGCCAACTTTTCCCCCTGGCTTGCCTCGATAAGCCGCAAAAACATACCCCCCATGACGTGCTAAATCTTTAAACCGTTGTAAGTTTGATTTAGCTGAACCAGAGTAATCATCAGGATCCAGACTCTCCGAATCAAAATCGCCGAAGTTGCCGCTATTATCCACGGGGTAGTGAATAGCAACTCGGTCTTGCTGCCAAAGCTCATCCATCGTCGCTTTGTCAATTGCCAGCGCTGAACTATGTCGTATGAAATAAGTTTTCATTTATTCATCCCTTATCTTATTTAGAGCATTTATACCTCAAGCATGTTAGACGCTTTGCCTTTTAGCTTGCGCCGCTGCTTAAGGGTTGCCCATTCTTTATGAACAGACGGCCTTTTGAATAGCCGGCTTCCATAATATGTCTGCATTGCAAACTTTAAACAGGTTCCCTGTTACCGGCTTAGTCGGTACTTTCAACCCTTTGTGCCATGGCATCAGCCAGCGCTCAGAGCCGACTTTAATCTGCTCAAGTAATGTGTTTGGCTAAATGGGTTTATCGTACTGATGTTGCATACAGCCAATTGTTGAATCATTCATTGGCCGAGCATACTATGCGCTTTTGCATATTTAAATTTATAAGCAACAACCTTACCAAATCTGGCCTATTTATAGGCCTATAAGTCTTGTGGAATAATAATATCGGTCAATACCCCGCCTGTTAAACCTTGGCGGCGCAAGATAAATTCAGCTTGCTCGCCATCAGTTGTCGAATACCCGCAGGGGTGACATAAACATCGACGATTTTGTCTACCATTGCCGATGCTAGCGCAGCGCCTAACGCGGCGAAGGGGGTTATCTCGCATTTCCTCGTCTTCCGCCACTTTTTCGGCAAGCATAATGTTTATTTATGCTTTGAGGCTTTGCCCCACACTTGCAAAATCAATATATTTGGAAAGCGCCTCGCTATCCCCGTCTCGGCCGCAGTTCTCATTTGGGACACGGTGATATAAGGACTTGCTGCCACGTACGCCACAACTGCAATAATTAGCGCCTTCATACTTGGATACCGATATCGATATTGGTATTGGCGAAGCGTCATTCGACGGCTTCGGCTTAAACGGTTCGTTTAGCGTTGCCGACAACTGGGTGCTATTTGCGGATTACAAGGCTGTTTCAGAGGACGCAAACGGTGCCAGTGCTGATTTAGATATGCTTTCTGCCGGTGCCGGCTATTATCGGGGCGTATCTGAGAATACTGACCTTTTTGCCACAGCATCAGTGGAGCGTCTGGATGTCTCAGGTTCATCAGGTGGGTTTTCTGCTTCTGATGATGAGACAGGGTTCGGTATTGGCGTTGGTGTTCGCTCAATGATTACATCCACATTTGAGCTGAGTGCGAAAGTCGACTAAGTGAATATTGACAGTGATGACGTAGTACGTGCAAAAGCTGATGCGTTTTATTACTTTACCGACAACATTTCGGTTGGTGTGGGATATGAGATGTATCGACCAAGCGATGTTGACTTAGATATTGATACGCTGAACGCTTCGTTCCGGTATTCGTTCTGATTCTCATTGTTAGATAGAGTAAAGCCCGCGCGCCATAAGCGGGCTGTTTATTATAATCATTTAAGCTGTTCTACTAACACCACAATTCAAGCTCCACCTGTTTCAGATTCATGAGAGAAAAGTTAAAAGCAACATTGTTTAGTCGAAATTTAGAGCGTAGAAAAACATGCTCTCTATTTTCTTCGTTTGGTCATGAGCACTCCTTATGGGCATATTATGCCTCGTTTTGGATGTGTCCGTAAAATCTGAGTAGAACCCTACAGCGAATTATGAATAGCGGCTTCGCCCTGTACGATAGTTTAAGCAGTCACGATGCGACAATACTGGGGTTAAGACTGACCTGGCTTTATTAGTAAGTAGTGTTCCCTTCTTGTATACTATCGGGTCAGTCGGCATATTTATAGTACTGGATCACTACAAAGGAATTTGCATGCTTACCCCCGAGCATATTATTGATCGGAATAACGTCAACATAATTGGATCTGGCGACAAAGTCATAATGATGGCTCATGGCTTTGGTTGCAATCAAACAATGTGGCGTTTTCTCATACCAGAGCTGCCCGATGACTACAAATTAGTGCTTTTTGATTACGTCGGCTCTGGGGCAGCGAGTATGGCGGAGTATTCAACCTCTAAATACAGCTCCCTAGAAGGTTATGCTCAGGACATTGTCGATATATGCAAGGTACTCGACCTACAGAATGTATCTTTTATAGGTCACTCCGTCAGCGGTACGATAGGTCTACTTGCTACACGAGCCATTCATGACAGAATCAACGCCCTGATTATGATTTGCCCCTCCCCTTGTTTTTTGAATATTGACCCGAGTTACCAAGGTGGCTTTGAAAAGCATGACTTAAGCGAACTCATCGAGTTAATGGATAAAAATTATATTGGCTGGGCGGAGTGCCTGGCCCCTTTGGTAACAGGAATCACGGAGCGCCACCCCGTGACAAATGAGCTGACGGAGAGTTTTTGCACGACCAACCCAATTTCAGCTAAGAATTTTGCCAAGGCTACTTTCTTTTCTGACCATCGAACGATACTTCCCGAAAATACGCATCCGGTATTGCTATTACAAAGTGATAACGATGCCTTAGCTTCGTTATCTGTGGGTCAGTACATGGAAAAACATACACCTGGCAGTGAGTTACAGGTCATAAAAGGAAAAGGCCACTGTTTACATATGACTCATCCTCAAGACGTTGCTCTGCACATCAAACGTTTTTTAGAAGTGACATACGCCAGCGAGTAAAGACAAATGACTAAAGTACAACTGGATAACTTTCCAATCGGACTGGTCGTCACCACAGCTGAAGACCATAACGTACTGCATGGCAATAAGGACTTTTACGGGCTTTGTCAGCAAAAAGCAGAAAGTCTATCGTGCTTAAGAAGCATATTAACTCCAGCCTCTAAGATTATTGTTGAAAGCTTTGTCATGCCGTTGCTTTTACATGAAGGGCATTGCAGGGAAATACAATTAACCATTAACACTCCGAGTGGAGATAAAATTCCCGTTTTGGTTAATGCTGTGATGCATTCAGCAGAGAAAGATTCGATTTATTGGGCCATATCATCCGCTCAGAAGAGAGATGATCTTTATCAAGAACTGATCAACCTTCGCAACGACTTAGAAGATAAAGCTGAGCGACTTAAGCAGTTATCGGAAACCGATGAACTCACCAAATTACTTAACCGTCGCGCCTTCGTCGCGGACGCTCGCACTATGATAAAGCAAGCTAAGCGCAATAACCTATCCTATTCTTTTATGATGCTTGATATTGATCATTTTAAGCACATCAATGATCAGCTGGGACATTTTGTCGGCGATAAGGTGATAGCCGATGTTGGCGCTCTACTTAAAAAGTACTGTCGCGAAAACGACTTAACCGCTCGTATAGGCGGTGAAGAGTTTGCCATCTTTTCGACTAGTAGCGCCACCGATTCTGGCAGCCAATTTGCTGAGAAACTTCTTAAGGTCTTCAGCTCTGAAGACATTCAGGGCCTGAACGTTACGGTCAGTATTGGCGTGGCGACATCGTTCAGCGATGATTTTGATACACTTTACAAAACTGCGGACCGACTACTTTATCAAGCAAAAAAGAACGGCAGAAATCAATTTTGTGGCCACTTTTGTACTTAACACGTAAATCTGGATATCAACGAGCTTTGCCGCTAAACTCATAATCAAACGTTATTTAGTTGTTTGCTGTAACTTTTCTTCAGGGATTAAAAAATGTGCTCAGCTCAAGAGAAACTGGATAAATTGCGCATTCAATACCAAGCTCATTTAGCCGATTACCACGACCGTCTTAATGCGCTTTGGTTAAATGCGACCGCCGACAAGGGCAAAACCGAAGAAATACGACTTATTGCCCATAAGTTAGCGGGCTCTGGGCAAGCCTATGGTTTCCGGGAGCTATCGCAAGTTGCAAAAGAGCTTGAGTCCGTCTTAGATGCCAGTAATAATTTCTCTAAAAAAGAACTGCGTTTGGCACTAACAGAGCCGTTCAATGAGCTTTTGAGAGTATTAAAGCACTGCCTGGAAAAACAAACTCCTGTTCCTTTCTCTGAACAAAGTTTGGTAAACCCCAATGACACTGAACAGGCTGACATTAACGTTCTAATATTTGACGACGATGAGCACTTTTCGGCTAAGTTGACTCAAACTCTGGCAAACTATGGTTACCAAGCCACAATTGAGACTGATATTACAAAGCTCGAAACAACTATCCGTGAGCACGAGCCACTTGCGCTGCTCGTCGATATGGACTTTTACGGACAACGTTTTGCGGGCGCTAACCAGGTTCGTTTGTGGCGCCAAAAAGACGGGGCACCTTTACCAGTCATATTCATATCTCAACATGACTCGTTTGATCTTCGTTTGGCTGCTGTTCGGGCAGGTGGCAATCACTTTCTTACCAAACCACTCGATGTCCAAAAGTTGATTGCATTACTCCGTTCAGAGCTTAACCTCGCACCCGCAGAGCCATACCGGGTGATGATTGTCGACGACGATAGGCACTTACTCGACTTATACGACTCAATACTTACCGATGCCGGCTACACCGTATCGACGGGCACTAGTGCCGAAGCTGCATTATCCTTACTGGACCAGTCACAACCGGAACTCATACTTGTCGACGTGAATATGCCAAACTGTGATGGCATAGAGCTTGGCAGAATTATTCGACAACACGAAGAGTTTGCCTCTATTCCATTGTTATTTATATCGGCCTCTAACGATACTGATATCGAGCTTGCCTGCGCTCGACTCACCAACGACGACTTTATTCATAAACCCATCGAGCCATGGCGACTGTTGATGATGGTAAAGTCTCGGGTGGTAAAAGGGAGACAACTGCGAACAGGAGTATCCAACCTAACGGGCTCGAACGCTGATATAGCTCCCGACTCTTTAACCGGATTAGGTCGCCTTGTTCATCTCAAGTCTGCTATTGATAAAACACTAAAGAGTAGTACAGATAATACCATCGCTCTGTTGAAAATTGATATTCGCAATTTTCATACTATTAACAATTTGCACGGTCAGCACTTCGGCGATCAAGTGTTACAGCAAGTTGCATGGCAGTTAACCCAGTACCTACAACCCAATAGCCAGCTTTGCCGTGAACACAATGATGAATTTATGCTTTTTACAGCTGACTTTACCTCTCAGCAAGCATTAGAGCTGTATCTAACTAAATTGGTCGGTGCCATCAATGAAATTAGCCTGATATCATCCCACGGATCTGCAACCTTATCCGTTGATGCAGGCGTGGCCCTTGCAACTGGTAAAACCCTTAACGCTGACGAACTTATTGATAACGCTGATATGGCATTATTCAAAGCAAAACGGTTGAGCGGTCCCAAAGTCGTCTATTTTGATCAATCCGTGAAGGAGGAACAGAAATATCGGTTTAACCTTGAACAGAATATAAAAAAAGCACTGGATAAAGATGAGTTTATAGCGGTATATCAGCCCATAATTTGCGTCAAAACAGGAGCACTTTTTGGCTTTGAAGCGTTAGCACGATGGGACCATCCTGAACGAGGCCTATTGACCCCCAATGAATTCATACCACCAATGGAAGAGTACGGGATAATCTCCGATTTAACAGCGAGCATAATAAAGCAAGTGACTCGTCAGTTATCTTTGTGGCAAAGTTCACACCCTGATTTATACATTTCCTTCAACTTGTCAGCTTTAGATATTCAACAACCGAAGTTTCTCAAGGTTCTTGATTCACAAGTCGAAGCATGCAATCTGGATGCTAAAAACCTGACTTTGGAAATCACTGAAAGCCTCCTGTTGTCTGATTGGCAGAAGGCCGGCCCAATGCTCGATGCACTCAGTGAGTCGGGCTTCTCATTAGCATTAGACGACTTCGGCACCGGTTACAGTTCACTTAGCTACTTATACCGTATTAACGCTGACAAGCTCAAAATTGATCGTTCTTTTATCCAGTACTGGTCGGAAACGGGGGATGCCCGTCTACTCAATACCATCGTAAAACTGGGCCATCTCATGCACATGCAGGTTATCGCTGAAGGCGTAGAGCAACAGGAAGAGCTTGAGTTTCTTCGCCGTATCGGTTGCGACCAGTACCAGGGATTTTTAAGCGCACGCCCAATGTTGGCAGAACAAGTAGAAAAAACGGGGTGGCTGACTAACCACTAATCAGTATCAATACGAGCGTGGATCAAGTCAATTAGCGCCTCAGTTGACAACCGCGTTTTCATTAAAACGGCCTCCACATCATCCGACTTTTGCTTACTAACATCTCTGCCCGTAAGAACGATAATTGCCGTATTGGGGTTTGCAACTTTTAAATCAGGAACGAGCTCCCAACCAGAGCCATCGGGCAAACCAATATCTAGCAAAATAACATCGTAGTGACGGGCTTTTAACAAACGCCTAGCCTCACCGAGGTTTGACACATTATCAAGCTCAATATGTTCGCCTATCATCAAACGAATAACCGACGATAAATCGACATCGTCCTCTACATGCAATACACGTGGCGAGGCCAGCTTAGCTATCTGCGTATGTACTTTCTTGAGAAGCAGATCACTTTTAATAGGCTTTGAGACCCACTCCACATTGGGGGGGAGCGTTTTTAATTCTAAACGATCTTTTTCAATTTTTCCGGAGACTACAACAATAGGAATGTCAGCAGTACCGGCTTCATCTTTTAAGCGTCTGATAATGTCCAACCCATTAATATCCGGCAAACCTAAATCAAGAGTTATTAAATCAAAATGCTCACTTTCAAGACTTTTTAGTGCTGCGTGGCCATTGTGCTCAAGATGGACGTCATAGTTCTGCGTCTCTAAGGTCAATTTTAATAGCTTTGCGACATCTTCGTCGTCTTCTATGACTAAAATTTTGCGTGCGTTCTCAGTTATTTCTGAGAACTGCACTTGTTGCTTTTTTTGCTTCGAATGAGGCTCAGCTTCTTGTGCTGCTTCTTTTAGTAAAGGGAGTTTAAAGAAAAACCGTGTCCCCTCGCCTTCTTTTGTTTTAAAGCCAATGCTACCCCCCATATGCTCGACAAGCTCTTTAGTTATAGACAGGCCCAGGCCTGTTCCTCCTTTCTCCCGGGTATCGGAGCTATCAGCTTGAGAAAAACGATTAAATAACTTGTGCTGAAATGCTTCAGGAATACCATTACCTCGGTCAGTCACACTTATAACAACATTGTCGTGGTCAGTATCGACATCTATTGTCACCGTTTCATTTTCCGGAGAGAACTTGATCGCGTTCGACAAAAGATTCGCCATGATTTGCTTAAACCGCTGCTCATCCACTTCAAACAAAACGTCGCTTACGGACTTCCCCAGTTCAAGTTTAATTTTTCTTTCCGAACCATACGCCTTATTTTCCTCTATGATTCGCTCAATCAATGAAATAACACGATGAGTTTGTATATCGAAATCCAATTGGCCAGCCGCCACCTTTTCAATATCCAGTAAATCGTTAATGAGGTGAGATAATCGCTCACTGTTGCGGTGTGCCGTATTCAACAGTGTCTCAACTTGCTCAGGTAAGTGCCCCAAGCTGCCGCTTAGTACTAACCCAAGAGCACCGCTAACCGAAGTCAATGGCGTTCGTAACTCATGACTGACTGTAGAGATGAATTCACTTTTCATCTTCTCCATACGTTTACGCTCAGTAATATCCTGCGCAACACCCAAATAACCTACAGTCTTATTCGACTCATCAGTAATTGGTGTCACCACCAAGGTCACCGGGACACGCTCGCCATTTCGGGTAATATAATGCCAGTCGTGGATTTCAGACCCTTCGCGGTTAGCCTTTTTCACAAAAACATCAAAGCCCTCAATGTGCTCTGAAAACTGCTTTGTCAGTTGTTTAGCCCTTTCTTTCACCTCCGTCTGGTCGTGAAAGAGCGCAGGCGTATGTTTGTTGACCACGGATTCCACTTTATAACCCAGCAAGCGCTGTGCGCCAGAGTTAAACAATTTGATAGTTCCCTGAGTATCAGTGGCAATGATAGCCAGTTCAGTGGATGCTTCCAGAATATTGCTCAGCATTGATGACGTTTTTGCTAACTCTTTTGTGCGCTCTGCAACTTCTAATTCAAGGTTCGAGCGCGCAGACTCTAATTTACTAAACGCATCTCTAAGCGACTGGCTCATTGTCGTTACAGAGTCAGATAATTCGTCATATTCAACTAATCGAGTGTCAGGAAGTTTTGTTGTTAGCTGCTGTTCAATATTTTCAGGTAGCTTTCTCGACACCGAGTTTAGTGCTCTCAATGGACGAAGTAGCACCCGGCTCAGCAGAAAACTGATAAGAATGCTCAGCAGAACCAGAATAGTTAATATTAAAAAGCTCGAATTTCGTTCGCTCTCCAATTGGGAAGCTAAAGAAGCAGCCGGTAACTCAACGACTAATTGAGCAACACCTGGAACACCATTGACCGACAATCGATATTGGTAAATGCCTTTTTTCCAACGATTAACCAGACTGCCATTAGTGTCAGGAGTCCAAATATACAAATTATCAACACGTTTCACCGGACTGACATTTTTAGACGTTAAAGCGACCAAATCACCCGCGCCTGTCTGAAGACTGCCTTGCTTGTCGAGAATACCTATCCCGCTCATATTCGCTCCCTGCAGTGCAGTCTTTAATAGCACCAACGGAGTCGCTTGCTGTTGAGTTTGCTGCTGAAACTCACTAACAACGTTTACCAATGTAGTCTGCAATTGTTCGGCGAGCATTTGCTCTTGTTCAACTTTGTGGGTGTAACTATCTAGTATTATGGGTACTGCACCTGAAAGCATCGTTAAACCAACGAGCATATGGAAAACCAGCTCATTTAGTCTCACTCGACTGGGTAGCCAGGCTACTTTGCCATTTTGGATAAAGAGTACCAACAGCTTAATGATCAAGCCGGCAATTAATGCATTAAAAACACCGTTGAGCGCCTGCTTAAGGCCAATTGTGGCAGCAGTCGGGCCGTCCATTCCCAGCAGACCCATATAGGCTAGCGAGATCACGAATGGACCCGCCAACAGCCAGAAGCCTAAATCTGCTATAACTAAATTACTAACTCCCCGGCGAAATAGCAGGCCAACAACACCAGCTTCTAACATAAAGGTCAACAAGGCATAGGGATGCCCCCATAATTGCCACGTATAAAGCCCACCAACAAATGCAACAGCTATGGCAGGCCAAAAACCAACTATTTTAATAGCGGCGATAACAGCCACGGAGCCAAAAATAAAATGGATACCAAAGAACAACGGCACGTTCACTACATTGCCAATAAGCGCAAGCAGCATTAAAATGAGTGTAACAAAAACCTTTAATCTTGGTGTCATGAGCTACTCAACTTAAGTATTGAAATCGTTCCATAATTGTTTTACTTCATCAGCCAAAGCCACAGGATCAAAAGGTTTAGAAAAGACTTTTTGTACGCCCATTCTTTTGTAGCGTTCTATTTCTTTGGGCTGAACCTTGGCGGTCATAAAAGCAACAGCTGTGTATTCCGTAACCGCCCCCATTTCCCGCATCGCCTTTAATACCTGAGGGCCGTCCAGTCCAGGCATCATCACATCGAGTAAAATGACTTGCGGAATAAAAGCTTCTACTTCCTCTAACGCCTGTTCACCTGACTTACATTGTCGAACTGTCAGTCCGCCAATATCTTCTAATGCCACGACTGCTATCTCTCGAATATCGGCATCATCTTCAACATAAAGCACTCGTTCCAGCACATCCATCAATTATTTCCTTTAATCGCTGACTTTATTCCGTCCTGAGCCTTTACCGCGATAAAGCGCTTTATCTGCGCGGCTCAGCAGTTTTGTCCATGTATCGCCATTTACCGCGGCAGCAACACCAATAGTAATGGTTACTGCTATTTCAGTATCAGTACTTATTTTTATTGATTGCTGTTCTATGTTAGCGCGTAATTTTTCTGCCACACGAAACGCATCTTCAAATGGTGTTTTCGGGAGCATTATGGCGAATTCCTCGCCACCAATTCTGCTGACACTATCCCCGGAACGTGTCTCGTGTTGCAAAGTATCCGAGATAGCTTTAATCACTGAGTCACCCGCCGGATGACCATAATTGTCATTAACCGTTTTAAAATGGTCAATGTCCAGCATTAATAATGACAGAGGTTCCTTATGCCTTGATGCATGCAATAACGACTTTTCGACCTCTTCCGAGAAAAAGCGCCGATTGTAGAGCCCGGTCATTTCATCCGTAGCGACCATCTCCCGCAATTTCATCTCAAGCGCTTTTTGCTCGCTGATATCTCGTACGGCTCCTATGAGAGTGACGCCATCGCTCTGCATTTCAGCTTGCTCTTCGACCCAAATATAATGGCCTTTCGCGTGTTTCATTCTATGCTGAACATGATGAACACCGGTTTCCTTGGCTTTTTCTTCGCTTGCGCGAATAGTTGCAATGTCGTCTGGATGTACAAGGCTATTGAACAAATCGACACTAGGCTTTGTTGAGCTTTTTGCCAGCCCAAGTAGTTCATAGATCATATCGGACCAAAATAACTCGCCGGTCTCCAGGCTTGCTTTCCAGTGACCCACTCGCCCTACGCGCTGCGCAAGCTGCAAGTCTTTGTTTGCCTGGCGAACTTTCTCTTCGATTTCTTTTCGCATTGTTGCATCAGTAAAAATACCGTACCACTGCACGCTACTGTTGCTGTCTTGCTCTGCCGAAGCACGCATCGATACCCACTTTAGCTGCTCATTATCGATTATGCGAAATTCGCAGATAATAGGCGATAATGTTTTTGCTGACTCCGACAAGGTTCGCCAAAGTGGCCGAATATCATCAGTATGAACTCGCTGCATTAACTGCAGGCTATCGTTTTTTAATTGCGACTCACTTAAACCCAGTAAATCATTCACCTGATGACTTACATAAGGGAAATCCACTGTTCGGTCATTGTTAAACCGTATTTGGAAAAACACACCAGGAATAACGTCTGCCAAATGATTAACATGTGATCGCGCCTTCACTTCTTTTTCGATAACAGTCATTATGCCGACATAGAATTGAACGTTTTGTTTACTGCTGCTATGTCGCCGAATATGATCTTCTACCCACAGAAAGTGACCCTTCTTATGCTGAAACCGATATTCTCTGCGAAGCACATTGTTAAACTCATGCTGCTCCCAAGCCTCAAATTCTTTTAACGCCAATTTGACATCATTAGGATGAATATGATCAAACCACCACTGTTCTAAATCCGTTATTTCTGCTTTTGAATAGCCAAGTGTTCGTTCTACGTCGTCAGTAATAGCACTCGGAATATCAGGCCGCCCAATTGCGACCCGAAAAACCACTGCCGGGATATCACTAATTAAAGCGTCGAGCTCATCGGTTGCTAACTTGTCCACTTTACGAGCCTCTAGTTTTCTTGATTTGGTGTGTTGTTAAGGCAACAGTCAGGACATAGTTTCACATCCCTGTATAGCGTTTGTCCCTGTTTAAGTGCGATCGTTGCGGTAGGAAAAGCGCCTAACGGAACACCTTCAGTCGCTTTTTCACAGTCTTTTTTATGAATAAAACGAAGGGGCTCTAGGGCGTCTGAAGCTTGCGCAACGAGAACAAATTCTGTCATTGTATTGGTTCAGCTTGTTAAAAAATTATATCTTATATTATATTATTATATAATGTGTCGAATATTCTTCAATAAGTAAACCACCAACCGTTCTCCAATATTGCCTTGTTCTTCAATTCTCATACTTACTCATAAATACTTATAACATTTGGTAGGATCCGTGTAGTAACAACCTGAATTTGGCCACTCTATAAAATAGAATCGAGCGAGTGCATGTTTAGGATGAATCTATTGTATCCGGTTTTTTAAAAGCTACTCTCCAAACTACAGACATAGGCCCCAGACAATGACATCACAGGGATCGCGGCAAACTATGTAGCGTCAATTACCTTGGCCGGTTCGCATTGACTCACTAAGAATCAAACCTAGCAAGCTCGGTTGCCTCATCTAAAATCAAACTCTACGGGAATGATATTAGGTGATTTATGACGACTACTATGAGTCTTTCCGCTCGCCGCGAAATGTTGTTGAGTATCCGGCAGCGGTACTTAGCGGCAAAACGCCCGGAAAAAACCAAGATCCTTGATGGTTTTGTGGCGGCAACCGGTTACGACAGAAAATATGCGCTCGTGCTGTTATGCAAAAAACGTTCACCAATCGACATCGTATCGCTAAAACCCAAATCCCGACCCGGGGCTCAGGTTTATGATGATCAGTTTCGCCACGTGCTCATTAAAGTCTGGAATACTGCGAATCAAGTGTGCTCAAAGCGATTTGTTCCTTTTATACCTGATTTGGTTGCGGCCATGGAGCGACACGGGCACTTGCGAATATCAGACGACATACGAAAAAAACTTATGACAGTGAGCGCTGCCACTGTTGATCGAATACTTCAACCTGAACGCTCTCGACAAGTTCAGGGACTGAGCCAAACCAAAGCCGGAGCCCTTTTAAAGAGTAAAATTCAGGTGCGAACTTTCGCCGACTGGAATGACATAGTGCCCGGGTTTTATGAAGTTGATTTAGTTGCTCATTGTGGAGATGATGCAAATGGCACGTTTCTTAACTCGCTAGTGATGGTGGACGTAAGCACCGGTTGGCTTGAATGCATGCCGTTGTTAAGAAAAAGTGCGGCGGATGTCATCAACGGCGTTAGCGTTGCTCGCTCTCTTATGCCGTTTCCGCTGTTGGGACTTGATACAGACGGCGGCTCAGAATTTATTAATTACGAAGTTTTGGATTACTGTGAGTCAAACAAAATCACATTTACTCGTTCACGGGCTTATAAAAAGAATGACCAGGCTTTTGTAGAAGAGAAAAACGGCTCCGTTGTTCGGCGCTTAGTCGGTTACGACCGCTTCGAGGGCCCTAAAGCGTGGGCAGCTCTCGCGAAGTTCTATAGTGTGTTACGGAAATACGTAAACTTCTTTCAGCCGTCAGTAAAGCTACTTAAAAAAACACGTACCGGTGCCAAAGTGGCGAAACAGTATGACAAAGCATTGACCCCTTACCAACGTATTTTAAGTAGTCCGCACGTAAAGCAAGGCGTCAAAGATGATTTGACCGCAATGTACTTACAACTCGATCCGGTGACGTTAATGTCTGAGTTAAAAGTGTTGCAAAATAATCTAATGACCTTTGCCTGGAATATTAACGGCACCGCCAAAACCGAGCAGTATGCTGATAAGCCGGCTGAACTGAATCAGAGTCATACAGCACCCATAGAGTCAGAAGTTCTAGATTACTTTCGTTTTGAAAAGCCAAAAGACAAACGGAGTCTTCCGAGAACCTGGCGGACTCGCAAAGACCCGTTTGAACACGCCTGGGATGATATAAAATTTAAACTTCAATTAGAGCCTCACTGCACAGGCCCTGAAATTATTGAATGGCTCTCAGTTCGTTATCCTGACCGCCACGATATGGGGCAAGTTAGGACTCTGCAAAGACGTATTTAAGCGTTGCGTTTACGTGACCAGACTTATCAGGCTAAACTAACCGAATTAATGCAAACAGAATGATTTTAGACTGAAATAACCGAGCGATTGGCAAAGTGTTATTTTTTAATGAGGCAATACGGACCGGCCACCGTAATTGTCGCTCAATAGGCAAACACTAGTCAGGCAGTGGGAAATGCTCAAATTGCTACCAACTCCCCCGCCCGGGATCCTCCGGCAAATTACTCAACAGCTAAATGACGAGGACTTTGGTGTCTCTAAACGGCAAGTTGAACGCAACCTTGATTACAATACCCTCGCCTTATGATCTTCAGATCAAACTCGAGCCGTTGCCTGGGATTGATATTTCAACCACTTCGCCGCATAAAACGCAAGCTATTATCATTCACATTTGTTGATTTTGTATCACCAGGATCGACACCATCAGCCAACATGGCTTTGGCTTTGATAGTTGCATCTTTTGCTTGCTTGAGGGTTACATTGGGGAATACACCAAGCGCCAGTGTCTTTTGCTTTTTATTGAAGCGGTATTTCAAACGCCAATATTTACCGCCCTGCTCCCTTACAAGAAGCCGTAAACTGGTGCCACCGGCTACCCGATACCATTATCACGGTCCGAGGGTTTGAGGTGTTCGACGTGCTTATGTTTTTCGATGACTAGTTTGTCGTCTGCCATGGTGCTACATCCGCATAACCGAATTGATATAGCACCAAAAGTAGCACTACTTAGTATCGATTTGCAATGTAGACATCGGGAATAAGAATTTGCCTTGAAAGCCAGTAAAATCAATGGCTCGCGGCATTTAATAGACTTTTAAATAATCGGAATTGGTGCCCGGGGCCGGAGTTAAAAACATACCCAAACCCCTTGTTTTAATTAAGATATTAAAGCTCAACCCTAAAATGTAGCACCCTATGTAGCACCAGGTTTTCAGTGATGAAATCATTAATTTAGGGAGCTGAAACGGGACCAATTTCATTACTTAGCATTTCTCTTTGCATTTAAAATTAAATTTTCAACAAACTGACTTTTATAGCGCGATCCTCCGGCCAAATCTTCCAGAAGCTCCTTAACTTCAGTTGACAGCGTGAGGTTAACTCTCGCTTTTCTGCCGCCACTAGAAACTTCCACACTATTCTTATATGCAGCTTTGGCCAGTCGAATTATTTCATTTTTAAATTGCGAGTCTCTACCCCACAGATGGAAAGCACCATAAATTCTTGACAAACCGTGCTTTTCCATAGAGTCGGCTATTTGACCAGGCATCTTTTGCGTTTTTCTTAAATAGGACCAAAGCCACTTAATTTGATTTAAACTTCCATCTTCCGCGAACTTAAAGTAATCGCACACTGAGGCTTCATTGACCTTGGCTTTCAAGCCTATTAGATAGTCACGTTTCACTTCAAAAGACGGGTGTAAAATACTCACGAAGTCCAAAATGTTGGACAACAACCCTTCTTTGGTTGCAGGGTTACTTTCTAAACCTAGAGACAAATAGTCAAAGGCCAGGTTATTAGCCGACTCTGCGTCAGCGTCGTAGAACTTCAAGGGGTAGTACTCATAAAGCTCAGACCAGGGACTTTTTTTGGACTCGTCTTTTCGTTTTTTCCCATATGTTGTAGCCACATAAAGCCAACACAAGAACATCTGGTCGTGGGATAACTCTTTTATCCAGCGTATATCAGCGTCCCTTAAGCCGGAAGCTTGATATTCCGTATCTAGTTCATTCCGCCATTGCTTAGTTTGCGCCGGCCCTAGGTTTTTAAATTGCTTCGCTTCAACATGGCTGATCTCAAGTTTTCTCTCAGAAATTTTGACCATAGATATTGGTCGCTGAATCAGCCCATCAATGATCAGTCGGTTATAAAGCCAAATTACTTTAGCTTCACTCTTAAGATCCCAAGAACCGATTGCATCAGTAACCTCAGTGTGCACTGCCATCACTTTTCACCTTATTAAAAATAATATCACGCAATTAAAACACTACATTAAAACCATGATAACAGCCTAAAAACATTTGTAAAACATATTTAAAACGCATAATAAAAAACACATAAAAAATACACGAAGCTCTCACAAATAAAGGGCTTTAGTGTTATTTTCATCGAATAAGGCATAGTTTGGCACTATTGTAGTCGCCGTCACAAAACGATGCTGGAAACCGAGCTTCTTACTGAAGGCTCAACACTCGACAAGTCGAGCTCGCTCATCCTAGAAGAAAACCTCTAGATTTCTAAAGTTGATATAACTTTTAAATTAAGGATTGGCTCGCTACCGAGAATATTTAATGGTTCCCCCGTTAATCACCGAGCAAATCCGGCTAAGAAATATCTGCTTATGTCGGTATAGGTAATATATACAAGTAACTAGTATTCAGTAGCCCCCAAAGGGGAAGCTACACCAATGAATCAATATAAAAGTTTACAGGGCGGCATGACCTTATGAATCAATCGATCATAAGGAAACTACTGCATGAAACGCTTACCCGAAAACACCAATCTAAAACTGCTACAAGAAGAGCTATACAAGGGCCTGAAGGTAAATCACAACCACGGATACTTAATTGAAAATTATCTAGATAGGATGTACGAGTGCGTAACAGCCTCGCTGAACCGATACTCTCGCACATTGATGATTAGGTTCGACCTAAGACAGTTTAACTGCCCGTGGGGTGACAATGACGCGCTCATTTCAAAGTTCTTCAAGGCCTTGAATGATGAAATCCGATGGGACCAGGAAAATAAACAGCGACAAGGTAAGCGTGTACATCCTTGCGAACTTCGTTACTGTTGGGTCAAAGAGCAACCCGATGTTAATCGGCCTCCCCACTACCACGTAGCTATCTTCCTGAACAAAGACGCTTATCACAAGCTGGGAAAGTTTAACACCGCAGCGGAGACGATGAGACTTCGTATTGAAATGTCTTGGGCAAGAGCTCTCGAGTGCGACATTTTCGATATCAGAGGCTTGGTTCACTTTCCCCAAAATGCGATATACGAACTCAACCGTAATTCGCCAGACTACTTCAATCAGTTTGGTAAAGCCTTCTTTCGTCTTAGTTACTTTGCGAAGGCCGCAACCAAACGTTACCGAGATGGGACTCGATGGTTTGGGTGTAGTAGTAAGTGAAGCTTCATATACGGGAGTTCCGCGGAACTCCCAGCCTATATCTATGTCCTGTTTAAAGCGTTTTACACTGAAGCTCGATAAAGTGGTATCGCTTTCAAAATCGTGCCAAAATTACTAAAGACTCAAGTTACGGAGTTGGAGCAATGGAACTAAAAAAAATTGAAAACGAAGCGATGCACCTATCTGCAGAAGATAGAGCGCACCTCATTCAAAAGCTTGTAGAAAGTATCGACTCCCCTTCGGCTGATGAACTCAAGTCTGAATGGTTGTCGGTTGCTAAAGATCGAGCCGCGCAATTAGATTCAGGCGCAGTAGCTCCTGTTCCAAGCGATGTTGTATTAAAGAAAGCTCAAGCTCTGATTAAATGAGCTACACATTTCATCCTGCTGCTGAATCAGAGTTTCTCGAATCTGTCGGTTATTATGAATCAAAGGTTCAGGGACTTGGGCAAGCGCTCATTAGCGAGTTTACAGCTCTGGTTAACTTGATTATCGACAACCCTGACGCTTGGCAAGTTGAAGCAAAACTAGGTATCCGAAAGGCCCCTTTACACCGTTTCCCTTTATCGATAATTTATCGGCGGTCCATAGACGACATTCAAATTCTCGCTATTGCACACGACCACCGACGCCCTCAATACTGGCTTGGCCGTTCACTCTAGTAATAGCTTCAAGCAAAAACTAATGGGTAAGCGGATTAAATGGTTGATCTTACCTTTGCATGAGAGTGAGACAGACCGGCATCTCATCGGATTATCTGGTTGATGCTTCACCTACTGCTGGTGCATGTTTCCTTCGCTAATTCCAGCAAGAACCCCACACGCCTCAACTTCCCGGTCATCGTTGCAACTCGCTCTCAGTGAAACGAGTTGTTTCTCAAGCGCTTGCAGAGCGGTTATCTGCGACCGCACATGAGAGATGTGATCATCGAGCAAGGTGTTGACGGCGGTACAAGGCTGATGAGGGTCGTCCTGATAGCTCTGTAGTTCGTGAATCTCAGCCAGTGACAGGCCCAGGATTCTGCAGCGACGGATGAAGGCCAGCCCCTCACCATGCTTCTCGGTATAGACACGGTAACCGTTGTCCTGCCGATCAGGCGGCGGCAACAAGCCCTGCTGTTCATAGAAGCGGATCGTCTGTGTTTCGACCCCTACCAACTGCGCCAACTGACCAATGCGCATCAGCCTCCTCCCCAACGGATTCTTTACTCTATTGACCTTATAGTAGCTTTATAGTTTAAAATGGTACCACAACATTGTTCAAGTGGAGTCGTATCATGAGCAAATCCTGTGGTGGCGCCTGTGGCGGTGATGCAACGTCCGCAGCGGATACCGATATACAGGCCTCCTCCGAGGCGCCAGGGAGATGGGTCAGTGTTTATGCCGTGCCGAAGATGGACTGTCCATCAGAAGAACGAATGATTCGCCTAGCCCTGAACGGCTTTGAGGAGATTCGGGCGCTGTCCTTCGACTTGTCGAACCGCCGGCTGAAGGTCGTGCATGACGGCGAGGTCGAGCCCGTCACCTCGAAACTGAAGACCTTGGGGCTAGGCGCCTCGCTTCAGGAAACCGTCGCTGCAGATCCGGAGACCATCAAGGCCGCCGAGTTTTCGGCAGCTTCTGCTAAGCAAGAATCCGGGACCCTGCGCTGGTTGCTCGGCATCAATGCACTTCTGTTCGTGGTGGAAATGACTGCCGGTCTGATCGCCCGGTCCACCGGCCTGATTGGAGAATCCCTGGACAATTTTGCCGATGCGGCGGTGTACGGGCTTGCCCTTTATGCGGTTGGACATAGCGTGAAAATGCAGGTACGTGCCGCGCATCTTGCTGGTGTACTGCAACTGATCTTGGCTGTGGGCGTGCTCGTAGAGGTGGTGAGACGCTTTGTATTCGGTAGTGAGCCTGAATCGCTGGTGATGATGGCTATCGCATTCGTCGCATTGATTGCCAATACCAGTTGTCTGCTGCTCATATCCAAACATCGGGAAGGCGGGGCGCACATGAAGGCAAGCTGGATATTCTCGGCCAACGACGTGGTGATCAACCTGGGGGTCATCACCGCCGGCGCCCTGGTCGCGTGGACCGGTTCCAATTATCCGGATCTGATTATCGGCACCATCGCGGGGGGCATTGTACTTAACGGTGCCAGACGCATTTTGGCGTTGAAGGGTTAAATAATGCTCATTATTGGCAAAAAGCTCTCGCCGTATGCCCTATTGTCCATATCGGGCCTGCTGGCAGCGTCTGATCAGGCTGTAAAGTGGCTGGTGCAGCAATCAATGGCCTATGGCGAGTATGTTTCGGTGACCCCGTTCTTTAACTGGGTGCACCTATGGAACACCGGTGCCGCATTCAGTCTTTTTGCGAATGGTGGAGGCTGGCAGCGCTACTTTTTTATCGGAATCGCGGTAGTGGTCTCGATTTTTCTGATCAAGCTGATCCTTGAAAATCGTCATAAAGGAGAAGCCATCGCTTACAGTCTTATCCTCGGTGGCGCCATGGGCAACCTGATTGACCGGGTCTTTCGCGGCTATGTTGTGGATTCCTTTGATTTCTATTGGCGAGACTGGCATTGGCCGGCCTTCAACCTGGCTGATATTGCAATTGTCCTCGGTGCCTTACTTTTCGTTTCCAGCAGCTTGTTGGGTAAAAAAGCAAACACCAATGCCGAGTCGGATGGATCTGACTGACACCTACGCCTATACAACACCATGACCGAACTTCCCGACAACATCCTTCACCTGCCGCAATACCAAGTACTGGGCTGCAAATCAACCGACGACGAAATGCACTTCCAGGTGGACGTGCCCGATCCCATCGCCTGCGAGGAATGCGGCGTGCAGGGTGAGTTCGTACGGTTCGGCAAGCGTGACGTTCCCTATCGTGATCTGCCCATCCACGGCAAGCGGGTCACTCTCTGGGTGGTCCGCCGCCGATACACCTGCCGGGCCTGCAAGACAACATTCAGGCCCCAGCTACCGGAGATGGTGGACGGATTCCGTATGACACTGCGGCTGCATGAGTACGTGGAGAAGGAATCCTTCAACCACCCCTACACCTTTTGGCGGCACAGACCGGCCTGGACGAGAAGACGGTGCGCGACATCTTCAACGCCCGCGCCGAGTTCCTGGGGCGCTGGCACCGCTTCGAGACGCCCCGCATCCTGGGCATTGACGAGCTATACCTGAACAAGCGCTACCGCTGCATTCTGACCAACATTGAGGAGCGAACCCTGCTCGACCTGCTGGCCACCCGCCGCCAGGACGTGGTGACCAACTACCTGATGAAGCTGAAAGACCGGCAGAAGGTCGAGATCGTCAGCATGGACATGTGGAACCCCTACCGGGCAGCGGTCAAGGCTGTGCTGCCCCAGGCCCGTATCGTGGTCGATAAGTTCCATGTGGTGCGCATGGCCAACGATGCCCTAGAGAGAGTGCGCAAGGGCCTCAGAAAGGAGCTGAAACCGTCCCAGAGCCGGACTCTCAAGGGAGACCGGAAAATCCTGCTGAAACGCGCTCACGAAGTCTCAGACCGGGAGCGCCTCATCATGGAGACCTGGACAGGCGCGTTCCCGCAACTGCTGGCCGCCTACGAGCACAAGGAGCGCTTCTACGGCATCTGGGACGCCACCACACGGCTCCAGGCAGAAGCCGCCCTGGACGAGTGGATAGCCACCATCCCGAAGGGCCAAAAGGAAGTCTGGAGCGATCTGGTCAGGGCAGTGGGAAACTGGCGCGAAGAGACCATGACCTACTTCGAGACGGACATGCCCGTCACCAACGCTTACACGGAGTCCATCAACCGACTGGCCAAGGACAAGAACCGTGAAGGGCGCGGTTACTCCTTCGAGGTGATGCGGGCACGAATGCTCTACACCACGAAGCACAAGAAGAAGGCACCGACTGCGAAGGTCTCTCCTTTCTACAAGAAAACCATCGGTTACGGACTGCCGGACTTCGCAGAGGAACTCAACTACGGAGTCGATCTATCAACCATCTGAGGGTGGTATCAGATTGATGGGGTGAAGGTGCCCCATCAACCATTAAATCCGTATACCCAAACTAATAAAGAGGCGAAGAGCACTCTCCGCCTCCAAGCTTCATCAGACGATCATTGCGCGGTTCTAGACGAAAAGCTTTGGTTAAATAATCGTACACCGACCTCTTCCAAAGCCGCTCTAACGCTCTCAACAACGTCAGGCTCTATCGACAGTCCATTGGCGTACACAGCTTTGTCGAACGTTAAAACGGCTCCGTACGCTTTCGCTTTGGACGCTGCCCGTTTAATGCCTTCACTATCAACCGCAGAGTCATCACTGATGTGATGACGGATTTGGTAGGACGTGATGACATAGCCCCGCTCATCAAGCAGGAGCAGGCCCACTGGGCTTGCTGACATACTGTTAGGAAAGTCAGACTCCGACCTTAAACATCCAGTATTTTGCTGGCGCTCTCGCAGTTGCGGTAAAAGTGCCAGTGCAGTTATTGCTGCCTTAATTCCCAGCACTACCCACTTTCTCGATGCCGGTGTCTTAAATATTGCCGCCATAAAGGTTTACTCCAGTATTTGGTTACAAGTGAATTAGCGCTAAAGAAGACCGCGCTCAGAGAATGACACGCACTCTTTGCCAACAACGATGTGGTCTTTCACCTCAACGTCGATAACAGCCAGGGCTTTTTGCAGGCGCTCCGTCAAACGGATATCCGCATTGGAAGGCTCAGGCTCTCCTGAGGGATGGTTATGTGACAGTACGAGTGAAGATGCTTTCGTTTCCAGTGCGGCTCGAACCACTTCCCGTGGGTAAACACTGGCCGCGTTAATGGTGCCGTAGAACAGCTCGCGGTACTCAATGAAGTGACCCTTTTCATCCAGGAAGATGATGCTGAAGACTTCGCGCTCATAGTGCGCCAGCTTATACGTCAAAAAGTCCTTAATGACGTTCGGGTTGTAAGGCTCTTTGCCTCGTAAGTGACGCTCTTCCAGGATCTGGCTGGCGCGATGAAAAACGTCTCGCTCAGCTTTATTGTTGGCTGATGAGTAAAAGCCTTTATCAAGTGTGTGCATTGTTAACCTCCTAATTTGGTAAATGCACAGCAGTGATATAGGTCTGAAATCTGATGGGCTCTTAACTATCGCAATAAAACATTACGGCTCCGACCGATGCTTTGAAAGCAAGCACGATCAGTCAACACAACAGAAACTTGGAGTCATCATGTATAACCCTTTTACCTTCGACGCAGAGCACATTGCACTCATTCACAATCACTTTCACGACGACCCTTACTACATTAAAAGGGATGCGTTGGAGTCTGCAGTAAAACAAGCGTCCAACGAAATTTGGAATAACCCGACATATGGAGCTTTTGAAGCGGCAGGCGTTTACGCGTACCAGCTCATTCGCTCAAACGCTTTTGGTAGACAAAGCGGTGATACGGCTTTGGTCTGCGCCCTGCTTTTCCTTAGGCTCTACGGTCACGGTTTTGTCTGTACACAGCAGTACCTTTACAATTTCGTCGAGCGACACGCAGACCCTGAAACTATGGCTATCTGCCTTTCCGGTGCTTATTCCGGAGCTGAAAGCTATGTTGAGTCTCTCCATCTTCAACGGCCTCATGTGCCTATGGACATTGCTGAAATAACTCTCGATGAAGACATGGCTGTGTCGCTTACTGCCACTATAAAAATGGCTTATGACGTAAACGGAGACTACGGGGCTTGCCAAAAAATAAAGAAGCCGTGGTTAGGTGGTCGTAGAAAGCGTTGGGTCAGATTAGCTGATTTATAGTAGTTTGAATCGATAGACAGCTGCGCTCATTGAGCGCAGCAAGGCTGATACTACTTTAAGTTTGCAGGCTCCATGAATATCCGGTCAACAAGTTCAAAAGATACCGGGTCATAGTCCAGAAGCTCCTCTGAACCATTCACTCCGACATGGTTAAACGAATCAACGGAGACGTTAGCGTTGAAGTAGCTTTGTGCAGTTTCCGCAAAGAACTCATCGGCATTAGTCAAAGCGAAAGAATCTTCACCATTCGCTCTAATCCACAGATCGTTGCCCGACTTAACTTGATCAAAACGAGCACGAATTTCATTATTCAACTCGTTAGAAATACCGACGTTCATAATCGTGTGTGCCAACTCATGAACGCAAGTGTTTTCACCATCAGCTTGGCCTCGTTTAAATACGTCGTGCGTCGCACTTAAAGTCAAAGCACTGCAGCCAGTAACCGGGTTACCAGGTGTACCGCCCAGACCCCCCTTGGCACTCTCACATTGAGGTTGTCCCTCAAGCCAAGAGAAGTAAGGTAGATCACACACACCTTCATCTGGACCAAAGACGCCGATGATTGCGCCACTGTCTTGCAGTTGTTCAACCACCAGGGAATTGTATTCAAGCATAGTTTTTTGTAGCTCTGCCGCCTGGCATAGGTTGTGCCACGGAACATTCTCACTGCCGGTAGCGACTAATCCTCCCCGGACACAGTTTCGCTCCATTAAAGGTGAAGCTGGCGTATAGTCAAGAACAACATCATCTGCACTATAACAGTCTACGCACTCATCAAACGCTACATCGATAGAGCAATCACTGACGACATCCTTAACGTAAATATCATCACCAACAACCTCTAGCTCACAACTATCTGATGCAACAGACTTTGTTACCATCTTAGCTCCTGGAGTAACAGTAAACTTGAAGCTTTGACCTGATGAAACTTCCCTTTCATTGGTAGATACGTCGCCACTTCCTGTAGCCTGGATGTTAACTATCGAGCTACCAGTTTGTGAGCCCGTTGAATCATTAGGTGAGTCACTATCACCGCCCCCGCCACATGCTGCGATAGCAATAGTAGAAGCAAAAGCGACACTGAGTTTAATAGTGTTTTTCATGAAACATCCTTTGTAGTTTGAAAGTCCTAATTCATTTTCCACCTTACACTACACAAGAATAAAGGTTGGTAAAAGTCTTAAAATTCATTAGTTTAAATAAGGCCTCGCTCAGCAAGCGAGACAACTTCGTCAGTCACTAGCATGCAATCCAATAGTGACACGTCAATCAGGTTCAGGGCCGACTTTAGCGTTGATAACTCATGCTCTTTGTCAGAGTGACTCAGCTCTTTAGATGGTGAGAAGTAACTGACAATAACCGCCGCTGCATTAACCTTGATAACTTCGCGGTACACCATTGAAGCTGCCAGTTCTTCGCCCTCTTCAAACTCAACATTGTCAATTAGCCGGTGTTGGCTATCGAGTAGAAGTAAACCCGCGACTTCTTTTGAGCACTGCTGATAGCTCCCCTGGACGAACTCTTTAACCATTGAAGGCTCGGTAAAGCCCTCTCCCTGTTTGAATCGTGACTGGATTAGGAGATACGCTTTGTCCAACAACTCTCGCTCTGAGTTGAACTCAGCGCTTTTATCATTTGTGATTTGCTTGTGCATATGGATTCCTTAAGTATTAATGTATCGATGCACAGCGGTAATATAGGTCTCAAATTCTCAGGGTTGGTTGTTTATAATTATTCGTTACAGCTCGCACTAATCCTTTGAAACAAACCGAACAGAGGAAATCATCATGAGATTTTTAAGAATAAACGAAGTGAGAGAGCGCATAGGGCTTGGTAGAACGTCAATCTATAAAATGGTCAACGAAGGCACCTTCCCTAAGCCGGTTCGAGTTTTAGGAAAAAAAGTAGCCTGGGTAGACTCAGAAGTCGATGAGTGGATGTTAGAGCGCATAGCCGAACAACGTAGCGATACCATATCCGCAGTTAACTGCTAATTTATCTTCTAAACGGCGGCTTTCAAGCCGCCTTTATTTTTTCCCTCGCTAACATTCCCACTCAAAAAGGCTTGTAGAGAGCGTTGCAGGCTTACATCTAATCTAAAAAATTACAGCCCTACATCATCCTCTGACACTAAGAGGAGAAATACTATGAAACTAATGAAAGTCAAAGAAGTCATGCACGCTACCAGCCTGGCCCGCCCTACTATCTACAAGTACATGGCTAAAGGACAATTCCCGAAACCGGTATCACTCGGTGGCCGAGCCGTAGCCTGGGTGGCGGATGAGATTGATGATTGGATTATGCAGTGTATTGCGGAGCGTGATGCGGAAGAAGAGAAGGACGAGCAATAGCCGAGCGAAGGTCGTGAGTCACTTGTTGGCTTGCGACCTACATTGTCGCACCCACCGATTACCCTACTGGCAGTGACATCGGATTTATCCGTGGCATAATGACCAAAACTTAAGGACGATATAACAATAAACAGGGTGTGCTGTGAATACTGAAAACTACTCTCAAACCGCTTCCTTTATCTGGTCGGTGGCAGACCTGCTGCGTGGCCATTTCAAGCAATCTCAGTACGGACGGGTCATATTGCCCTTTACCCTCTTACGCCGTTTAGAGTGCGTTTTAGCGCCGAATAAACAAAAGGTATTAGAAGCGGCGAAACAGCATCAGAACAAACCCGATGCGGTGCGAGAGCAGTTATTGCTACGCGAGTCACAGAACGACTTCTACAATGCATCACCATTAAGCCTGGCGACATTATCGGATACCCAAACAGCGGAAGACTTAATCTCTTACGTACAGTCATTTAGCAGCTCTGCCCGTGAAATATTCGAGCACTTTAACTTCGAAGAGTTTGTGCTGAAACTGGCTGAAGCTGACTTGCTGTATCAGGTCACTCAACAATTCGGCTCCAAAATAGACTTATCACCCGACAATATCTCTAACTACGGCATGGGCCTTATTTTTGAAGAGCTCATACGCAAATTTGCTGAAAGCTCAAACGAAACCGCCGGTGAACACTTTACCCCGCGTGACTGTGTGCATGCAGCAACCTCGTTATTGATGACCGGTCAGCAAGAAGTGCTTTCACCTAACAGCATCATTACCATCTACGACCCGACTGCTGGCACCGGTGGCTTCTTGTCAGAATCTGAAGAGTACATTCAGTCCATCAGTGAAAAGGTTACCGTTAAGCTGTTTGGCCAGGAGCTCAATTCAGAGTCCTATGCCATCTGCAAAGCAGACATGATGATCAAAAGTCAGGAAGTCGACAACATTAAGCTGGGTAACACACTGTCGAACGATCAGCTGGCGCATGAGAAGTTTAAATACATGCTGGCGAACCCTCCGTTTGGCGTTGATTGGAAAGCCTCACAGCGTGTCGTTAACGACGAGCACAAAGTAAGAGGCTTCGATGGTCGCTTTGGTCCAGGGTTACCCCGTGTTTCTGACGGTTCACTGCTTTTTTTGTTGCATCTGGTCAGCAAAATGCGGGACACACGTGATGGTGGCTCGCGTATCGGTATTATCTTAAACGGCAGTCCTTTATTTACTGGCTCTGCAGGCAGTGGTGAATCGGAAATCCGTCGTTACCTGCTGCAAAACGATTTGGTTGAAGCCATCGTCGCCCTGCCAACCGACATGTTCTTTAACACCGGCATCAGTACCTATATCTGGATCTTGTCCAACGCCAAAAAGCAGGAGCGTAAAGGAAAGTTGCAACTGATTGACGGCAGCGACGCCTTCGCGAAAATGCGCAAGTCATTAGGCAGCAAACGTAAATACCTGACCGAAGAGAACATCAACGAGCTGGTGCGTTTATACGGTGCCATGGAAGAAGCCCAAAATAGCAAAACCTTCCCTAACGAAGCCTTTGGTTATCGCCGTATTACCATCGAACGTCCGTTGCGCCTTAACTTTCAGGCCAGCGAAGAGCGTATCGTCAGATTAGACGACGAAAAGGCACTTCAAAAGCTTAAAGCCGAAGACTTTAACCAACTGAAACAAGCCATTCAGCAAATTGACGACGACACTCTGTTCACGAATCGTGATGACTTTACAAAAGCGCTTAACGCTCAACTCAAAGAAAGCGACATAAAGCTTAGCGCCGTACAACTAAAAGCGGTGTTCACTGCCTTAAGTGAACGCGACAGCGACGCTGATGTCTGTACCGACAAAAAAGGTAATGCAGAAGCGGATGCTGGCTTACGCGACTATGAAAACGTACCGCTGACAGAAGATCTCTACGAATACTTTGAGCGTGAGGTCAAACCGCACGTGCCTGACGCCTGGATAGACGAAAGCAAGCGCGACGAGCAAGACGGCGAAGTCGGTATCGTGGGCTTCGAAATTCCGTTCAACCGCCACTTTTACGTATTCGAACCCCCTCGCCCACTCGAGGAAATCGACGCAGACCTCAAACAATGCACAGATCAAATCAAGCAGATGATTGAGGAGCTGTCGGCGTGAAAATGAGCAGAAATAGAAATTTTTTTCCAACAGGGTGTAAAGAAGTATTCGAACTTCCTTCACAATGGAAACTAATATCCTTGGGTTGGGTGTTAGAAAGCCCCGTTACCGACGGGCCGCATTCCACTCCACAATTTCTCGAAGAGGGTGTTCCATTTCTCTCTGTTGACGGAATACAAGAAGGATCTTTAGTCTTTGAAAATTGTAGATATATTTCTAGGGAAGATCACACTGAGTTTAAGAAAAAAGCTGCACCAAAGGCTGGTGATATTCTTTTAGGTAAGGCAGCCTCAGTTGGGAAGGTAGCACTTGTTACCGATAGTGCTCCAGAGTTTTCCATCTGGTCGCCACTGGCATTGATTCGTGCTATTCAAAATAAATGCATTGCTAAATTTCTATTGTATTGCTTTAACTCCGTAGAACTTCAGAACCAAATTAAGCTCCTATCAAACAGCAATACCCAAGCTAATTTGGGTATGAAAGATATTCCCAAATTAAAGCTCCCAATCCCACCGTTCGACGAACAACAAAAAATAGCTCAATTCCTTAACTACGAAACGGCAAAAATTGATGCGTTGATTGACGAGCAAAAACGGTTGATTGAGTTGCTTAAAGAAAAGCGCCAGGCGGTTATCAGTCATGCGGTTACCAAAGGGCTTAATCCAAACGCACCGATGAAAGACTCTGGTTTTGAGTGGCTTGGGGAAGTGCCTGAGCATTGGCGAGTCAAATCCTATAAATATGCTTGTAGAATATATCGAGGGAAATTTACGCATCGTCCGAGGAATGACCCAAAAATGTATGATGGGCAACACCCATTCATTCAAACTGGTGACGTCGCTCGTGCTCAGAAAACGATCGAAACTTACTCGCAAACCCTGAATGATAGAGGGGCCGCAGTTAGTCAAAAGTTTCCTGCTGGTACATTAGTAATGGCGATAGCCGCCAATATTGGTGATACGGCTATCCTTGGTTTTGAAGCATATGCACCCGATAGCGTTGTTGGATTCAAGCCGACTAACGATACAAACTTAGAATTTTTACGGTACAGCTTAATTTCAGCGCTACCGGCGCTTGAACAAGCGTCTACACAAAACACTCAGGCTAATTTGAATATTGATAGAATTGGCTCACTGGTTGCGACCTTCCCTTCTCTCGATGAACAAGAACGCATAGTTAAACACATTGAGGAACAACTCTCTGGGGCTAGTGAGCTAATCAAGGAAGCATTAAAAACGGAAAAGCTCCTCAAAGAACGCCGCTCCGCTCTAATCTCAGCTGCCGTTACCGGCAAAATTGATGTGCGCGACTGGCAACCGCCCGCAGGTTCCGATACAGTGGATTCAAACGCGTCAGTGCAAACGGAGAGGCATTATGGCTGACACCAAAGAGCGTCAGTTTCAGACGGACATACTGAATAGCCTGGAAAGAGACGGTTGGTTAATTGGCTCTGCAGCCAAATACGATAAAGCCAACGCGGTGTATACCGAAGACTTAATCGGTTTCGTGAAAGACGCCTACCCTGACCGTTGGGAGCGCTTTTGCAAGTCTAACCCCGGTGACCCGGAAAAGCTCTTAGTTCACGCCGCCGTTAAAGGCATGACTCGTGACGGCGCACTTTATGTGCTGCGTCACGGCTTTAAAGCCATTGGCGGCACTATTAAGGTCTGCGCCTTTCGCCCCGACCATGGCATGAATCCCGATACCGAGCGCCGCTATCAGGCCAATCGTTTGCGCGTCGTTGAGGAAGTCTCCTACTCGCCCCATGCCCGCGAAGGCGACTATAACCCACGCATCGACCTGGTGTTTTTTGTCAACGGCATTCCAACGGCCACAATGGAGCTAAAAAGCGAGTTTAAGCAAACCGTTGAACACGCCAAACGCCAGTATAAAAACGACCGTCCGGTAAAAGACCCTGTTACCCGCAAGCCAGAGCCGCTATTAACGTTTAAGCGCGGTGCGCTGGTGCATTTTGCGGTCAGCCAAGACGAAGTGGCCATGACCACCAAGTTAGCGGGCAAGGAAACATTCTTCCTGCCGTTTAACTTAGGCAAAGATGATGGCGGTGCCGGTAACCCACAATCTGCATCTGAGAACAACTACGCCACCAGTTACCTGTGGGAGCGGTTGTTTAACAAAGACGCCTGGCTAAAAGTCATTGGCCGCTTTATGCACCTGGAGGTTGAAGAGAAAGAAAACTTCGACGGGCGCACACAGAAAAAAGAAACGCTGATATTTCCCCGCTACCATCAGTGGGACGTGGTCAATCAGCTTATCGATACCACACGCCGTGAAGGCCCCGGCAGTAAATACCTTATCCAACACAGTGCCGGCTCGGGTAAGTCCAATTCAATTGCCTGGACAGCGCATCAATTATCCTCACTGTACGCTGACGACGGCTCTAAGCTGTTTAACTCCATTGTGGTGGTCACCGACCGCACGGTACTCGATTCGCAGTTGCAAAACACCATTCGACAGTTTGAGCACGCCGACGGTGTGGTGCGTGCCATTACCCGCGACGTGGGCAACAAGAGTAAGTCTGAGCAATTGGCCGAGGCGCTGCAGGAGCAGGTTCGCATTATTGTTGTCACAATTCAGACGTTCCCCGCATTGTACGATGCCATTGATAAGTACCCTGCTCTGCAAGCCGGTAACTACGCGATTATTGCGGACGAAGCGCATTCGTCACAAACCGGTGCATCTGCCAGTAAATTAAAAGCCTTACTGGGCTCTGACCGTCCTGAAGGTGAGGACGTTAGTGCCGAAGAGCTTTTAGATGCGGCAGTACAGGCACGGATGCCGAACGAGCGCATCAGTTACTACGCATTTACCGCGACACCCAAAGGTAAAACGCTGGAGCTCTTTGGTCGCCCGGACGACCCGCACTCGCCCATTAGCGATGACAATAAGCCCAAGGCGTTTCACGTGTATTCCATGCGTCAGGCCATTGAAGAAGGCTTTATTCTCGACGTACTGAAAAACTACACCACTTACGCCACGGCCTGGAAGATTGCTCATCCCGAGGGTGAGGACAAAGAAGTCGACAGCAAGAAGGCGCGTATTAAGCTGGCTAAATGGGTGCGATTGCACCCCTACAACATTAATCAGCGCGTTGAAATCATCGTTGAACATTTTCGCGAGAACGTCCGTCACTTGCTGAACGGTCAGGCGAAAGCCATGGTCGTCACCGGCAGCCGTCAGGAAGCGGTGCGTTATCAGTTAGCGATGACCAATTACATTGTTGATAAAGGCTATCAGGACGTGCATGCGCTGGTGGCTTTCTCCGGTGAGGTTCCGGCGGATGATTACATTACTGAGAGCGTGACCGAGTACGACAAAAAATTAAACCCGGGTTTGAACGGTCGTAAGCACGATAAAGCGCTCGACTCCGAAGACTTTAACGTGATGATTGTGGCCAATAAGTATCAAACCGGCTTTGACCAGCCCAAGCTGTGTGCCATGTACGTTGATAAGAAACTACAAGGCGTTGAGTGTGTACAGACGCTGTCGCGTTTAAACCGTACTTTCCCAGGTAAAGACCAGACCTTTATTCTCGACTTCTTCAACAGCGAAGAAGACATTCTGGAGTCGTTTAAGCCCTACTACACCACCGCAGAGCTTGATTCTGTGACCGACCCGCACATTCTGTTCGACATTATGAGCAAGCTCGATGAAGAGCATATTTATGAATGGTCGGAAGTGGCGAAATTTGCCGAGGCGTTCTATGACCCGAATGCGCCTGCCTCGAAACTAGGTTATTACTGTAAACCCGCCAAAGAGCGTTTTATGGCGCGGTATAACGATGCTGTTGATACGCTGAAACAAGCGAAAGACATGCTGAACCAGGCGCGAATTTCCGGTGATAAGGTCAGCATTAATAAAGCCGAAGACTCGGTTAAAGCCGCCGGTGAAATGGTCGACCAACTCGACCTGTTCAAAAAGAATCTGAACAGTTACGTGCGGATGTACGAGTTCTTGTCGCAGATAACGCCGTACAACGACCATGAGCTTGAATCGTTATGCGTTTATGCAAAGAGTCTACTCCCCCTACTTCGTGTCGAACGCTTAGACGATGAAGACGATGTCGATATATCCGGAATGACACTGACGCATTACCGCACCACCAAAAAAGCCGAAAAAGAACTGAAACTAGGTGAAGAAGATGGTGGTTACTTAAGTTCAGTCAAAGCCGTTGGTAGTGGTAAACCACATGACCCCGAGAAGAAAAAGCTGCAGGAGATCATCGACGCTTTGAACGACTTATTCGGAGCCGAAGTTGGTGACGAACACAAACTTCGTTACGCCGAAGGAATAGCCGGTCGCTTACGTGAAGACGATGAAATAATGGCCCAGGTTAAGAAACACTCGGAAAACGAAGTAATGCACGGTTTACTACCACAGCGATTATTGGACCGTGTTGTTGATTCGATGGATGATCATGAAAAGCTGTCGATGGAAGTGCTGGAGAACCCAGCTATTAGGGATGGATTTGCTAGGTTGATATTGAAGATGTTGGTTGAGAACCGCAACGCACCTTGAATTATCTAATTTTTACTATTCGAGAAAGGCCCTCTCTAAGACACAAAGTATTTAAATTATGAAAACAATAACAAAGATAAAGCTAAAGAACTTTAAGAAGTACCGTGAGTTTGACGTTGATGTAAATCCCGAGCTAAACCTACTCATCGGTGATAATGAGGCAGGTAAGAGTACTATTTTAAGCGCTATTGAGCTGGTGCTCAGTGGTAGCAAAAGTAAAGTCGAAACGCTAGGGCTGGAAAACTTGTTTAACACAAATGCAGTACAAGACTTTTTAGCTGGTGACAAGGCTTATGAAAATCTACCCGTTCTCATTGCTGAGCTGCATTTAAATGAACAAAACAATATTTCTCTAAACGGCAAAAACAACATTGACGGAGTTCTAGCTGATGGGCTGCAGTTGATTTGTGAGCCAAACGACGAGTTGAGTAGCGAAATTGCTCTCGTACTGGATCAAGTAATGCCAAACTTTCCCTACGAGTATTACTCAATAAGGTTTTCCACTTTTGCCGGAGAGTCCTTTACTGGTTATCGTAAGTTCCTAAAGTTTTTAACGCTTGATAGTTCCCAAATTAACAGCGAATACGCGACAAGGCAGTATATCAAAACTGTTTATGAATCCCATGTCGAACAAGCGCAACGAGCTGAGCTCCAAAACGACTATCGCCAACAGAAAGCCCACTTTAAGGAAAACAACTTAAGCCCAATAAATGCCCCTTTAACCGGGTATCAGTTTGCGGTGCGCTCTGGAACCAAGTCAAACTTAGAAACAGACTTGATAATCACCGAAGACGATATTCCTCTTGAGAATAAAGGAAAAGGCAGACAGTGCTTTATTAAAACTGAGTTTGCATTAAAGAAAAATGACTCAGAGCGTGATCTTGATGTTCTCTTATTAGAGGAGCCTGAGAATCACCTCAGCCATACAAACATGAAGCGACTGGTATCTCGTATTTCGGAGTCCGAGGCTAAACAAATATTTATTGCGACCCATAACAGCCTGATCAGCACCCGTTTGGATTTGCGAAAAACGATTTTCATGAACAGTTCATCGCCTGATCCCATGGTCTTGAAAAACTTATCTGACGAGACAGCTAAGTTCTTTATGAAGGCCCCTGACAACAACGTCTTGGAGTTTGTGATGTCACCCAAAGTAATTTTGGTGGAGGGTGACGCAGAATATATGCTGCTTGAACAACTATACGTCAATACTAATCATCACAAGCCTGAAAACGATAATGTACACATTATCTCTGTTGGTGGGACCAGCTTCAAGCGCTACCTTGATATCGCTAAACTGTTAGATGTTAAGGTTGCAGTGATAAGAGACAATGACGGTGATAAGCAAATGCACTGTGTTGATAATTACGCTGACTACGATGCTGAAAATATACGTATTTTCTACGAGGAAAACGATGATAACTGGACATTCGAAGTTTGTATGCTCCAATCTAACTGGGATATTTGTGAAGAGCTATTTAGCGGTAAGCTGAGAAAAAAGCCGAATAAAGACGAGAGAACAACGCTCGAGGAGTATATGTTAAGCAACAAAGCTGAAGCGGCTTTTAAGTTACTTGATAAAAAGGCACCAGATTTAACCGCACCAGATTACATTGGCGAAGCTTTAAAATGGATAAACGAGTAATTTTCGCTGTAGCTGGTTCAGGTAAGACCAGCCTTATCATAGATAAGATAAGTCAAAACTCTCGTTGCTTGATTCTAACGTATACTGAAAACAACTTTAAAAACCTCAAGCATCGTATATTTGAAAAATTCGGATGTATCCCTAGTGGAGTTAAGGTTTACACATACTTCACTTTCATATACTCGTTTTGCTTTAAACCACTTTTAGGGCACCAGGTGAAGATTAAAGGGATATGCTGGGAGACTCCCCCACACTTTACGTTACGGCTGAAAAGAAGTGATGGACGTTTTTATATTGATAAACACAAACGACTTTACCATAACCGTATAGCGAAGTTATTTGAGCAGCGTGAGATAATAGGAGAGATTAATGAGCGAATCGAAAAGTACTTCGATCATATATGCATTGATGAAGTTCAGGATTTTGGCGGTCATGACTTTAATTTCTTAACTCAAATAGCAAAGGCAAATGTTGATCAACTCCTGGTCGGAGATTTTTATCAACATACGTTTGATACCAGTAGAGATGGTAATACCAACAAAGCTCTCCACACTTGTTACACCAAGTATAAGCAAAGGTTTATAGACGCTGGTTTTGCGATTGATTCAGAAACTCTTTCCCACAGCTACCGTTGTAGCTCAACCGTATGCAATTTTGTAAAAGGTAATATAGGGATTGAGGTCTCATCTCATCGCGAAGATGCTACAAGCGTCGAATTCGTCGATCGAGAAGATCGTGCTGCAGAGCTTTTTAATTGCAATGAAACCGTAAAGCTATTTTATCAAGCAAGCCATAAGTATCCAGGGTTCACTAGTAACTGGGGAGCTACGAAGGGTGAAAACCATTACAACGATGTTTGCGTAGTTTTAAATGCTACCACTATGGAGAAGTATTCTAAGGATGAGTTAAACGACTTACCTTCGAGTACCAAAAACAAACTTTATGTGGCATGTACTAGAGCGAACCGGCATTTATTTTTGATCCCAGAACGATATTTGTCAGCTTTCAAGAAGTGAATAAAGTTTTTAACAAAAAAAGGGACTAAAGTCCCTATAGTTCGAGCTCAACAAAGTCCCTATCAACATCTTCCTGGGTTATTCCGATGTATCGCAACGTGACGGCCTCTGAGCTGTGACGTAGCATTTTCATAACCCTGGCAATGTCGTTAGTGTTCTTGTACAGATGGTAACCTCTGGTTTTACGCATAGAGTGCGTACCTAAGTCGATACCAACCTCCTCACCTATTGCCGCAAATGCTCGAGACACATAACGGCGGCTTAATGGTTTTGCAGGTGTATTTTTAGACCGTTGATTTCGATAAGACTGAAAGAGATAAATGTGGTCAGGGTGCTCAGCGCGAATACGAGCGATGACCGCCCTCGCCTTTTTATTGAGTTTAATTGTCGCTAGCTTCGACGTTTTGCCTTCGACCAGCAACAGCCGGTCGTGCTCGATATTTTCAAACTTGATGGATAGTAAATCTGAGATCCGCAACGCTAGATTCAAACCAACATCCCAAACGTCAGCAATTTGCTGACCGTAAGTTCGTTTGAGAAGGTAGCTGATTAGTTTCACGGTATCCAGATTCTTAACCGCTTGTACTTCGGCCATGGTCTAGTTCCTTTTTTGCTGTAAAACGTGATTTTGAGTACTTAAGGGGGTATAAAGAGGTAAGTAACCCGTTTTTAGTGGGTTTGCTTGTTCCCATTTCGTTATTTTGGGAACAAGCCTGGGAGCAAGGGCTTCCCTTGCTTCACGAACATGATGTATGTTTGAAATTTTGAGGATAAGTGTAAGCGTCACATAAACCACGCCTAGTCACCACTTTACAGATAGCCTAATTTATCGCCACGTTCTAACCAACGAGGTGATTTATGAGTCGAGTATACCGCTCTAAAGCGCAGTGGCAGGCGCTAATTGATGAATTTGAGCAAAGCGGGCTAAGCCGCAAGACGTTTTGTGAAGCTCAAGGTATTAATCCGGACTACTTTAGCCAGCGCCGCCGTCGATTACAGCAGGATGCCGACGGTGCAGGCTTTGCACGGGTAGCGGCTGAGTCGTCGCCGGCATCCGCAGCGGCCATGCAGGTTCGCGTCGGTGACGCGCAGCTAGTATTGCCAATGTCAGTATCTCCCCGCTGGGTGGCCGAGCTGGTCAAAGCCCTCAGCGCATGAAGATGTTTGTCGAGCCGCCGGCGATTTATCTGTATAAGCAGCCGGTCGACTTTCGCAAGAGCATCAATGGCCTCAGCGCCATTGTTGAAGCCGAGATGGACCACTCGCCGTTCAGCGGTGCCGTGTTTGTGTTCTGCAACCGCCAGCGCGATAAAGTCCGGGCGCTTTACTGGGACAAAACCGGTTTTTGTCTTTGGTATAAGCGGCTGGAAAAGAACAAATTTAAATGGCCGAGAAAACTCTCCGGCGATGTGCTCAACCTAAGCGAACAACAATGGCAGTGGCTGCTCGAGGGCCTGGATATCACTCTGATGAAAGGCCATCAGCCATTGCATTTTAGTGCCACAATCTGATCGAAAACGGTTTATAAGGATCCTGCATAAAAACCGTTTTACGATCGCTAATCGGTCTAAGTAAAGTCAATAAAATAGAGGCTTGCAGCGTTTTCATGGGGTATAATAGTCTCATGAAAACGAGCGATATTAAACAACTCCCGGATGATGTTGAGAGCCTGCAAAAAATGGTTCTCGAGTTGCAATCTGAACGCGAAAAACTCCAGACAGAAATGGCTCTGGAAGAGCAACGTTGGCAACAGAAAATCCGTTACATGATGGAGCAATGGCAACTGTCGTTGCAAAAACGCTTCGGTGCCAGCAGCGAAGGGCTGCCCGGTCAGGGCGAGTTGTTTAATGAGCTGGAAGAGGCCCTTGAGCCGACGGCGGAAGAAGTAGCCGCAGACCAAACCGTTACCTACACCCGCAAGAAGCCCCGCTGTCCGCGCATTGATGAGTCACTGCCGCGCGAAGAGGTGTTGCGCGATATCGCAGACGAAGACAAAGTCTGCGACTGTTGTGGCCATGACTTGCACCGCATGGGCGAGGAAACCAGCGAAGAGCTGGAGTTTATTCCGGCAAGCATTAAAGTGCTGCGTCATGTACGTCCGAAATACAGCTGCCGGGCGTGCGAAAAGCACGGCACACAAACCGCTGTCAAAATCGCACCGGTTAAACCGAGCATACTGCCCAAGAGCATCGCAACGCCGAGCTTGCTTGCGCAAATCATCAGCGCCAAATTCCAGTTCGGGTTACCGCTGTATCGTCAGGAAGCGATGTTTAAACAATACGGTATTGAGCTGAGCCGTCAAACCATGAGTCGCTGGATGTTGACTATCAGCGAGAAACTGCGGCCGCTTTATCAACGCATGCGTGACATCCTGCTAAAACAGCCGGCTTTATGGGCTGATGAGACGACCTTAAACGTGCTCGATGTGGATAAATCCAAATGCTACATGTGGGTTTACGGCTGTGGCACCGATAAACCGAGGCCGGATAAATCACCGAACATCGTGCTTTATGATTACCAGGACGGGCGCGGTGGCGTCCATCCCGCTGCGTTTTTAGCCGACTATTGCGGTCCACTGCAGGTGGATGGCTATCAGGGCTATGAGCAAACCCGTTCACAGCTGGCCGGCTGCTGGGCGCATGCCCGTCGTAAGTTCATTGAGGCCAAAACCGTACAGGGCAAAGGCAAAAGCGGTAAAGCCGACCAGGCGCTGAGCTTTATCCAGAAGCTGTACGGCATTGAGCAGAAAATCAAAGACGACGGCCCGGCGCAAAAGCAGGAAAAACGTGACGCCTTAGCACAGCCTGTTATGGACAAGCTAAAAACCTGGCTGGATAAGTCGGCGCTGCAGGTCAACCCGCAGTCACTGCTCGGCAAAGCCATCCATTACACGCTCAAACAATGGGACAAGCTGCAGGTTTACCTGCATGACGGCCACGTTAATATCGATAACAACCGTGCCGAGCGCGCAATAAAACCTTTCGTTATCGGCCGTAAAGCCTGGCTGTTCTCAAACTCACGCGGCGGCGCTCAGGCCAGCGCCATCTTGTACAGCATGGTCGAAACCGCCAAGGCCAACGGCCTGATGCCGGTCGACTATCTCATGATGTTGTTCGAGCAACTGGCGTTGCTCAATAACGATGATGACCTCGACTCGCTGCTGGCCTGGAACATCAACGCCGACAAAAACGGTCAATAAAACTGACCCACCACAGGCTGTTCGGATAGACCGAAATCGGTGACCGGATTAAACCGAAACGCGTGATCGGGTGGCACCGAAATCATCTCAGCGACAATTATCTTGGCCGGTTGTGTGGTTTATGCGACGCTTACGGATAAGTTAATCATGGAAGAGCATTCGATAAACTCATCTTACCGAGAACGGCTTATAGAACACTTATTCGTTGGCGAGTTGTTAAAACACTCGTGGCGCTGTAACAGCTTCTCAGTAGAGGTGGCGAAACCCGAAGTAGACAATTCAGGCTACGATTTAATTATTGAATCGAAAGAAATTATTCGTCACGTTCAACTAAAGTCAGCTTTCATTGGTGCCAAAACAGCTCGGCAAACCGTTCACCTTTCACTGGGAAACAAACCGTCAGGCTGCGTTGTTTGGGTGTATTTCGATAAGGACACTCTGGAACTGGGACCATTTTTATTTTTTGGTGGCAGGCCTGGGTTTTCTTTACCCGATATAAGTAACTATCGAGTAGCCAAGCACACCAAAGGAAACTCAGATGGTCTGAAAGCGGAAAGACCGAATTTAAGAACTATTAATAAAGGTGAGTTTAAAAAGTTTTCGACATTTGATGAGTTATACAATGCACTATTCGTACTAGAGGAGCCTGGTACATGACATTGCACCAGCTAGGAAAAACACTTCACGACATGTATTTCAACTCAAAAAAAGGGGAGTCAGTAGTTATGATCCACTTTTTTGGGGTTAAGTACGCTCACGAAATCAAAAGTTCTGATGCCTCGAAGAGAGAAATTGTAGAAGCCGCCGGAATCAGCAAGTCATATGCGACCGAACTTTCAAAAGCTGTTAAGTTAGCTGAGTTCGTTCGGCCCAAATAGCCACAGCTAACCCTTTAATTAGCCTTCCTCGTTGTAATTATCTATGACTAGAGGGAGTCTCGCAAATCAATGGCGACTCGGAGCTTTCAAGTAGATTGGTGTAATAGATATGACAATTTTCGTCAAATACTCTCTTTAAACTGGCTATAATTACATTTTAGTGTTAGTTTTTTATCAATTAATCATAAACATTGGGGAGAAAGCGAAATGCTCATCGAAATGAGTGTCGCTAACTTTAGGTCCCTACGCGACCAACAAACTTTTAGTCTTATGAAAAGCAGTAGTGATGAGCTTGAGTGTACTAATACTTTTTCAACGAGAGCGTTCAAGACCTTTGAGCTTTTACGTTCAGCTGCAATTTACGGTCCGAATGCCAGCGGCAAATCAAATTTTCTTGCGGCCCTACGAACCATGAAGAAAATTGTTCAAGAATCGGCTAGCCATTACAAAAGGGGCGATAAACTACCTGTAACCCCATTTCGCTTGAATGCAGAAAATCGTGGGCTACCATCTGAATTCGAAGTTTCATGCATCGTAGACGGAGTTCGCTACCAATACGGGTTTTCTGTTACAGCAGAAAAGGTTCACGAAGAGTGGTTATTTGCCTATCCAAAAGGACGGCCTCAACGTTGGTTTATTAGATCCTGGAATAACGAGGAAGAAAAGTATGAGTGGGACCTGGGTCATAACCTAACAGGCGAGAAGCAGTTATGGCTGAAGTCTACTCGTGACAACGCCTTGTTTCTATCCACTGCCATCCAGCTTAACAGTGAGCAACTCAAGCCGTTATTCGATTGGTTTGATGAGTCACTTCGCTTTGCTAATGTCAGTGGTTGGAACCCTGCTTTTACGGCCTCTTTATGCGAAGTAGAAGATAAATCCCGGGTGATGGACTTCATGAAGGCAGCGGATCTCAATATTGATGACATCCTTGTAGAGACAGAAGCTTTTGACTCAAAAGTTCTTCCAGACGATATGCCGGAGCATATTAAAGATGTTATTTCTAAGGACTTAGAAGGTAAAAAGATTATCGATATCAAAACAGTTCATAAAGACAGTGAAGGAAAAGATGTCGTATTTGATCTTGAAGATGAATCGGACGGAACGCAAAAGCTATTCTCATTTGCAGGACCTTGGTTAGACGCTTTAGAAAACGGATATGTCCTATTTATTGACGAGCTACACGATAATTTACATCCTCAGCTTGTTCAATTCTTAGTTCAGCTGTTTCACAGTTCAAAGACAAACCCAAAAAATGCACAACTGGTATTCACTACCCATGAAACCTCAATTCTTAATCAAAACGTTTTTCGTCGCGATCAAATTTGGTTTTGTGAGAAAGCAAAGGATCTTTCATCACACCTATTCTCTCTATTGGACTTCAGCCCTAGAAAAGGACGTGAGAATATCGAGCAAGCATACTTGTCTGGCCGATATGGTGCCATTCCGTTTGTCAGAGCGATTTAAGGTTAGAAATAATGGGAACGGATAACATATTTCATAAAAGGAAAGCGAAAAGGGCTAATAATCTTAAAAGACGTTCAGCTAAACGAGCTCCTTACGCTAAGATATTGATCGTTTGTGAAGGTGAAAAAACAGAAACGAGCTACTTTGAGGGGGTCGTTAACTTTTATAGCCTCAACTCGGCAAACGTCGAGGTTTGCGGTGACTGTGGCTCTGATCCCATGAGTATTTTTCGTTACGCCAAACAACGTTTCCGAGAGGAGCAAGATTTAGGCGATCGGTTTGACAAAGTTTATTGTGTATTCGACAGAGACAGCCATGCTAATTATTCCGCTGCAGTTTCATCGATTAACTCAATGACTCCAAAAGACACGTACCACGCGATTACATCTGTTCCCTGCTTCGAATATTGGCTGCTACTTCATTTTGATTATTCAACTCAACCATTTGTTTCGACCCAAGCAAAAAGTGCTGGAGCGATAGCTCTAGATAAACTAAAAGAATATATGCCTCACTACGAAAAAGCGCAAAAGTCAGTATTCTCTGAATTAGTTGGGCAACTGGAGTTCGCAAAACAAAATGCTGCGAGAGCATTAAAAGAGACTAAAGAACGAGCTGACGATAACCCTTCAACCCGTGTTCATTTACTTGTTGATTTTATGCAAAATATCAAAAATAACAGTTGAGCTAATCAAAGTTTACCGATTGGCTGTGCAAATGTATGGCTCGGATAAATCCGATCACGTTTGGCTTTTTTCGAAGTAACTGTTCAGAACCACCCAAAACATCAAGGTTAAGGACTAAGATCCATTATTCAGTTTACCGAAGTATTCTCCCCACCACTCCATCATCTCAACCCTTTCGTCCCAGTACTCCGCCTTGTGCGAATAAGCGCCCTTCACTTTGTTCTGTTCAACGTGTGCTAATTGACGCTCTATAGCGTCAGACCTGAACTTTTGATCGCTCTCATGCAGCGTCGACGATGCCATGGTTCTAAAGCCATGTGGCACCGCCTTCTCTTTCAAGCGTCCATCCGGGTAATGAGCATTGTCCTGGTACTTTAGATATGTTTTGGCAATCTTACCGTCTTTGGTATCTTTTGCCTTGGGAAAGTAGCCCATTTTGAACACTGCCTGACGCATTGTGTTATCAGACATTGGCTCATCGGGCTTGGTTTCAGACGGGAATAGCAACTCATAGTGGCTGGTAATGCGTTTGATTCGATTAATAACATCAAGGGCCTGAGCTGATAACGGCACGTCGTGTGGCCGCTTCATCTTCATACGCTCCGCAGGAATCGACCAAACCTTGTTATCGAGGTCAAACTCTTCCCAACGAGCGCCTCTAAGCTCCCCTGAACGAACAAAGGTCAGAATCAGTAGCTCAATCGCCAGTGCTGTTAACTCCCTACCTGCCTCAGTATAACGAGCAAGATCTTGCATAAAGAATGGTAGGTTATTAATATCCAGGGCTTCTCGGTGAACAACCGGTTTGGAAATAACTTTGACGGGTCGCAGTAAACGAATGTCGACATCGTCTTCAAGCGAATACTGATCGACTACGTATTCAAATAGACGCTGTGTATCGTCCGCTATGCGTTTGGCTGTTTCATGGTGACCCTTGCCCTCAACATTCTCAATTAAACGTCTAATATCTTCTTTACGGACGTCAGTGATCAGCTTGTCACCCAGTTTTTTAAGGATGCCATTTTCGAGACGCTTCCATACCCTCGCCTTATGATCTTCAGACCAAACTCGAGCCGTTGCCTGGGATTGATATTCCAACCATTTTGCAGCATAAAAACGTAAACTGTTATCATTCGTGTTTGATGATTTTGTTTCACCAGGATCGATACCGTCAGCCAACATAGCTTTGGCCTTAATAACTCCATCTTTTGCTTGCTTGAGAGTTACTTCAGGAAATACACCCAGCGCCAGCGTCTTCTGCTTTTTACGAAAGCGGTACTTTAAACGCCAATACTTACCGCCCTGCTTTCTTACAAGAAGCCTTAAACCGGTGCCACCTGCTACCCGATACCATTCATCACGGTCTGAGGGTTTGAGGTGTTCGACGTGCTTATGTTTTTCGATGACTAGCTTGTCGTCTGCCATGGTGCTACATCCGCATAACCGAATTGATATAGCACCAAAAGTAGCACCACTTAGTATCGATTTGCAACGATTTGATGTAGACAGAAGGAATCAGGGTTTGCCTTGAAAGCCAGTAAAATCAATGCCTCACGGCATGTAATAGACTTTTAAATAATCGGAATTGGTGCCCGGGGCCGGACTTGAACCGGCACGCTGTTACCAGCGAGGGATTTTAAATTAATCGGTTGTATTTTTTCCCGTTTTGTTTCAATATCTTATAATGTCATTTTAAAACTATAACAGATTCTATAACAATGAAACTATATCAACACCCTACCGAAAAAGCCTTTTTATACACCCAACAAGGCAGTAAAAAAATTTATATGGGTTATTACTCCCCTGATGGAAAAAGACGCTTAAAATCGACTAAAACGGACGATTTAGAAGAAGCAAAGGTAAAACTTCAAGAACAAATTTTTTTATTAAATGCTGAAAAATCTGGACAGATAACGATCCAACACGACAATAAAAAAACGGTTGGATATATTGCTAAGCAAGTTATTAAACATTTAGAAGAAACACAACACCCAAGAACAACTTGGACAAAAATAAAAACAAGACTTGAGGAAATAATTGATCTTTATGAAAATTATGATGTTAGAAAACTTAAAAGAAAAGAGTTAAAAGAAATTTTTGAAATACCAAGATCCAAACCTCAACTATCCTATTTACGAACAGCATTAAATAAAATTTTTGAATATGCTGAAGATGAAGAATATATTGATGGTAAACCAACCTACCCTAAACCCATCATAAAACCATTTGTAAAAAAACGTTTTCCTTTAACTGATAAGCAATATAACGAACTTTTAATTTTTTTAATGAGGTTAGAAAGCAACGAAAAAAACAAACTTAGAAAAGAAAATAAAAACCTTTTGATTTTTATGTTTCAACTTTTATATTCAACAGGGGCAAGAGTTGGAGAGTTAAAACGGTTAAAAATGGCTAATATAAACATATCAAACAGAGAAAACGAAAATAATTATATTTATTTACCAGTATCAAAAACAAAACCAAGACAGATAATTATTCCCGATTTAGCAGTTTATGCAATAAAAGAATTTACTAAAAATAAAGGTAAAAATGATTATTTATTTTTAAGAGAATACGATCAAGAATTTCCAGAATTTTCAGATATAGTAAGAAATTTAAAAAAAGAACATCCAGATTTTTTTAAAAAGAACGATTTAGAAAATTTCGTTATTTATAATTTAAGACATACATTTATAACAAGGAAGATACAGGAAGGTAAGAAGTTATTTATGATTTCGCAACACTGTGGGACAAGTGTAAAAATGTTACAAGATCATTATTCTGATTATATCGTTTCTTCTAATTACGATAATGTATTTACTGAAAAAGAACGGATAACATACCTTAATATATTTGATTGATTGCTTTTATTTTATGTTAACTTGTAGAATTCTAAAAAAAGCAATCAAAGATGTTTACTTTGTTTTTTTCTGAATAAAAAATAGGGGCTGTGAAGCCCCTTAAAAAATTTTATTTTAAAAATCACAATGGCAATACGAAGGAAATTTTGAATATAATTCACCAGCAGAACAAATAATAGTCATTGAACCAGCATTTTCAGATTTTCCAATTTTACCATCTTTTTTACAACTACCTTTTAAAGTACCTATCGGATAATCTTTACTTTCATTATTTTTTAAACTTACATCGATTTTACCAGTACATAAACCATATTTATAATCTACTGTATCACCAGCAGAACAATCATAATCAGTTTTAGGAGGTGTTGAAACACTGCAAGAAGCATTCGATCCTCCATTACGACCTTTACAAGTCCAATTATTACCAGAACCAGCAACAAAATCACCTTTAGAACAATTATTTTTTGTAGAGCCACAAGAACCATTTATTTTTTTAGGTTCTTTGTAATAACAAGAATCATCAAAACCGCCATTTTTACCACGACAAATCCAAGTTGTACTTGATACTATATCTAACGTACCTGTAAAACATTTATATTTTTGTGTTTCATCACAAGAACCATTTTCTTTTGGTAAAGACAGTTTAGAACACCTTTGAATTTTACTTTTCATTTCATCATAAACTTTTTTACACGTCCAAGAATCTCTAAAACCAGAAGAATTTAATTCAGAATCATTTATACAAGAATTTTTTGACGATCCACAAAAGTTAGTATTATCGTTATTTGGTTCTTTTGTTTTATTACAAATCTTTTTTTCGCCTTTTTCATTTTCACAAGTCCAAATTGCTTGATCGTCTTTTTCTTTTAATTCACCTAAAACTTCACCTTCATCACAAGAATAAAAGTCATTACTACAACTTGGAGGTGTATAAACTGTATATTCTTGACAACCTGGTAAATCTAAATCAACAGCAGACATCTGAAAACAGTTATGAGATTTTTCAGATTTTATAAATCTAGGTTGATTATCTACGTAGATTGGATAATAGTCAGATCCTAAACCTTTTCCTTTTATTCTTGTAATGTCGTCGTTAGCAAAAACAAAATTGTTTATATTTGCTATTGATAAAAAAATTATTAATGTTATTTTAATTATAGTATTCATTAGTTTACTCCGATTTTTCTTTTTTATTACCTCCTTTTTTTAAATTGTGAGGTTTTAATTTTTATTGATCTTTATTTTCTTTTTTACTTTTTAAATAAAGTTCAAATTCTAATTTAGAACTATTTTTTTCAACTCTTTCTAATAGTTCTTTTTTTCTCTGCTCAAGTGGCTTTTTTTTATTTCTATTCTTTAAAGTTCTTTTCATCTAATACCTCCTTATTATAATTTCAATTTAACATAAAAACCAAAAAAATCAAATAATTGCTTGATTTTTAATTATTTTTCGGGCTTCCGTTTCCACTATTTTTAACTTTTTCATTTTTTATTTTTTCTTGATTATCTAAATATTCTTTTATTGCTTTTTGATTATCTGTTAATTCAGCCGATTTTTTTAATTCATTCTCTGGTGTTTTAACTTCTTTATTATATGTATTAAGAGCCTCTTTTTTACTCTTATAATCTCTACTAAACCACTTTTTAAACGAAGTAATATATTTAGTTATTTTTTCTTTAAGAATGTTAAAGTTTTCTGATAACTTTTTATATCTTCTTTCTAATTTATCCAAATCTTGTTTTTTTCTATCTTCTTCAAATTCAAGAGTTTCTAAATCTAATAATTTTTTCTCTATATTTTCCTCTATTTTATTTAAAGCTTTTCTATCGTTTTGTTCTTTCTTTTCTAAAAGTTTGATATTTTTATTTTTTTCATTTTGTTTTTTATAAATATAATCATCACGCTTTAAATGGTCTTTTTCCGTTATTTTTTTACTCTTACCTCTTTTAAATCCAAGCTTACCGAAAACCTGTCCAGCAATGTCTTGAAAATCTGAAAAGGCGGGATTAACTTCTCTTTTACCAGTTTCTGGATCGATAACCTTTTTTTGAATTTTTTTTAATGGAGCAACTTTATTTTTAAAATCGTAATTATAAAACGTCAAATGGCAATGTATATTTCTTTTAAATTCTCCAGTTTCTTGATCAATATGCCCCTCATCCAAATGAAAAGCATATAGAAGAGGTTCAAAGCCGTATTTTTGTTTTATTTCTTTGCAATATTCTTTTATATATTCATCAAATAATTTTTTTAAATCATCATCATTAAGAGCTTCATTTTCTAACTTTTCAAATTGTTCACGACTAAATATTAAAAGATGTTCAAAACACTCATTAAAGTCTTTTCTTGGGCGTTTTTTATTAATCTCTTTATATTCTTTTCTACAATCAGAAAGTTTACGAAATTCGTTAGTAAAGTTATTTTTTGAGAATTGAGAGAATATTGATTTGGTTTTTTCGGAGTTATAATCATCTTCTATTTTTCTCATTATATGTTTCAATAATGATTTATATTTTTGTTTTTTATAATACCACGTTCTAACTGCTATATAATTACTCATTTTCTTGATGTTTTTTTAATATCTTTTCTTTCAAAGAAAAAACTCCTTTTTTTACTTGTTCGTCAAAATCATATAAAATTTCTATTAATTCACATTTTTTATTTTCATAATCATTTTTTAAACTAGAGTCATTATTTAACTCATCATTTTCAAACTCATTTATTAAAATTTCAATATCTTCTAATTGTAATAAAGTCTCTTCGATTTCATACCTTAAAAGTTTTAATGCTTTAAAGTATCTTTTTTTTGAGTCTTTACCTCCTATTCTTGAATTGATTTTTTTTATTTTCTTTTTAAAAGTTTCGGCTCTTTCTTTATCATTATGATACATATTTTCCTCTTTTTTTAATTTAATTTTTTATTTGTTTTATTTCACTTTTTAAATATAAATAGATGGGGTAATTCCAATATATATCATCTTGACTATAAGTTTTTCCGATAATATTATATTTTTTATTTTTTCTTCTTCTATCAAGTCTTATCTCTTTTTTTTGTGTCTCGTTCATTTCATAAATATTTATTACTTGATCTTTTATATCCATTTTTTCTAAAATTAAACTTAATGATTTTTTACTTTGTTTTTCGGGTTGAATAAATTCATCAAAGTTATTTTTTTTACAATATTTTTTATATTCTTCGTAGCTTAATAATTTCATAGTTTTTTATTTTTTGTTATATATATTTTTTAACATATAAATAAAATAAATCAAGCAATCTTAAACATTCTTTTTTTAGAATGGTTAACCCACGAATACCTATCTAAACGCAAAAACTACGTTTTAGCTGATAGGTCGCGGGTTTAAGAAAGTTCCTTTCTTAAAAATCTTTGTGTTAAAAACCAATTATTTTTATACCGACAAGCGGCATAAAAAAATTAATTTTTAAGTCATTCAAAATATAAAATTTAGCTGCTGCTAATTTTCTATTTTTCATAAAGAATTTGGATGCTCATATTTATATTTAAAAATAACTGATGTCATTTTTTAAAATAAATATTTTTCGATTTCACCATAAAAATAAAAATCTTTGATTTTTATAACCAGATAAAAAAGAAAACTGCGATCAATATTTTCAGTATATCGTTAACAATCAAGAAAACATTTTAATAAAAAGATCGCTATATGAATTCTTTAAAATTTAACTGTTATAAAATAAAAGAAGGGAATATTTTTTTATAATTTGAATATAACCGCTAAAAATCAATATTTTTTAACTGTTTTTTAATCTTTAAATCCTAATCTCTATGATTAGAACTACTAACCTCTATGATTAGGTTTCCTAATCTCTATGATTAGTATTTATTTTTAATCCTAACCTCTATGATTAGTATTTATATATTTTCATAATTAATATTTTTAATTAAATAATATAAAATCCTAATTTTTTAAAATTAGGTATTGATTTTATTTAAAATTAATATACAGATGAATATATAACAAAAAATGAGGTATTTATGGAAAATAATAATAAACAATCAAAAAGAAATGTTAATAATTTCTTAAACAAAGTGAAAAATGTTGAAGATAAATGGAAGTTTGACAGGTTTAAGAAGGAAAAAATATCAAAAGAATTTTCAGAAACTAAAACAGATGAAGAAGGTAATTCAAAAGAAAATAAAACTTTTAAAGATACTTATGTAATGAAAGAGCCAGATTATATAAAGCTATATATAAAAGATATTGTTTTATTAAGTGAATTGCCAGTTTCTTTAACTGATTTTATTGTAGCGTTATTAAAAAATATTAATTATAACGGTCAAATAGTTTTAAATTCCTCCATTAAAAAACAATTAAAAGAGACTTTAAAATTAAGTTCTATTCAAGTTGTAGATAATAAATTAACTCAACTTAAAAAAGCAGATATTATAAGAACAGTTGATCGTGGTGTTTTTGCTGCTAATCCTTTCTTTTTCGGACGTGGAAAATGGGAAGATATAAGAGAACAAAGAGATAACTGGATCAAAATTTCTTATAAAGATAATAAAAAATCTATACAAACAAGTTTTTCAGAAAATGAGGAGGATTATAATGAATAATAATAATGACGATTATTTTAATTTGGGCGGTGTTGCTTTATATGTAGGTATAATGATGATGATTTTTATGTTATTAAAACTAAATCAAATGGGGGGAGGTATTTGTATATCACCTTTGGATTACATTTATAACACACACCTTATTGAAGAATGTTTAAAAGAATAATAATTTAAAAGCCTTTTAAGGGCTTTTTTTATTGTTTTAGTATGTTTACCTATCAGATATAAAAAAACGCCTAAAAAGGCGTTTTAATACTTATCTGGTATTTTTTTATAAGCTCTGCTGATTATCATATTTATAAAATTAGAATACTGATTTTTATCTATATAATCCAATTCTGATCTTCTTTTTAAAATTTTATGAATACGTTTGATTATCAACCAATCTTTAAACATTAATCTATCTGTATCAGATCTTTTATATGATAATAGAAGTTCGATCAAATCTTCTTTTTTTAACTGGTTGTATTCACGTATAATAGTACTGATTTCTCTCAGTTCGTCTCTGCCTTTAAACATTAAATATTTCATTCTTGAACGTTCAATAAAGTTTTTATATTTCTTACTGTTATGAATATCTAAATATTCTTCGACATAAAACTCACCGACTAAAGAACTAACCTTTTCATCAACTTCTAATGAAATATAACGATCTGCTATTGTTAAATAATCCTCTGGTAAATTACTTAGATGAACTACAACGTCAATTGTGTCATCAATAGACATATCTATAATTCTTTCTTCAATTTCGACTATATCAAACATTTTTAAATCGTTATTTCGTCTTTCAATCATCTTTTCAAAATCTTCCATATAAAGTAATGGAAGATAAATTTCCCATTCGAATTGTCTTATTTTAAAAGTTAAAAGGCAGTGTTCCTCTTCGTTTTCGTCGTAAACTTCTCTTTCTAAATCGAATTGATATGCTGATTCAATATCTATTTCAAATTCTTCTTCGTGTTCTTCTTCAGTTTCATAATCTTCAGAAATATAATTAATTCTTATTATATCTTTATCTAAATAATCCGTATCGATGTAGAAATCGAAAAATATTTTGTTCCAAAAATTACCACGACCTACAATTAAACTGTATTTTTCTCTATCTGTAAGGTATTTATTTTTATCGATCATAAATTTAACTTCTTAGTGTGATTTTTAATAAATTTAGATAACCTTAATTAAAAGAGAAGTAAAAATCAATAAGGATATAGATATATCAAGAAAGGTAAAAATATATATTTTAATTAGATGGTGCGGCCGGACGGACTTGAACCGTCACGCTTTTACAAGCGAGAGATTTTAAATCTCTTGTGTCTACCAATTCCACCACGGCCGCAAAGCTTGCCGATTTACTGTTATATATAACACACTATAACAGCAATATCTGAAAAGATTTTAAAAAATAAACTCAATAAAATCAAGCGTTTAAGTCTATTTTTTAACATACACACAAAGAATTTTAAATCCCTTGTGTCTACCAATTCCACCACCCGGGCACTACATAGAAGTGTTCTCGAATAATGGAGGCGGGTCCCGGAGTCGAACCGAGATCCACGGATTTGCAATCCGCTGCATAGCCATTCTGCCAACCCGCCAGACTTTGGAGCGGGAAACGAGATTCGAACTCGCGACCCCAACCTTGGCAAGGTTGTGCTCTACCAGCTGAGCTATTCCCGCACCGTCATCTGCCGTGGCATTCTACTGTTTAATCGGTTTCAGTCAATGACTTTTTATCATTTTAATGACTGTTTGCACAAATTTACGGCAAAACAGTTAATTTCTGGTCAATTCGCTCTTGGCGCCGCGTAAATATTCCCACATGGACCACACAGTCAAAACAAAAGCCGAATAGAATAAGAACATCGATAACCAATAAATATAGACGTTTGCATTCCAAAGCAGTCCAATTAAGGCCAGCATCTGTGCCACTGTTTTCCATTTGCCTAAATTCGAAACAGCGACCTTTGCTCTGTGGCCGCTTTGTGCCATCCACTCGCGTAGCGCACTGACTATAAGCTCACGACAAATCATCGTCAGCGCCGGAATGGTAATAAAGGCAGAATTATAATCTTCAACAATGACAACCAGTGCAGCGACTACCATCGCTTTATCTGCTACCGGGTCAAGAAACTCGCCGAACTTAGTAAACTGGTTAAAACGACGGGCAATATAGCCATCCAGAGCATCTGTGATTGCCGCTAACCAAAAGATAAAAGCAGCCCAGAAACGCGCATCTTCCATTGGTAAATAGAAAACCACCAGAAATACCGGAATAAGTACTATCCGGAAGCTGGTCAAAATATTAGGGATATTCCACTTCATTATCCGCTGATTCCTTATTGTTTTTACTCATCACGAAATGAGTAATAGATTTTCTCTGCCAATGCTCGGCTAATGCCAGGTACGCTGGCTAATTTATCAATACTAGCGTTTTTTACCTCTTGTAATCCACCTAGATTTTTCAAAATGGTCTGTCTGCGCTTCGCTCCTACTCCGTCAATCTGTTCTAAGGTCGAGGTTTTCTTAACTTTAGCCCGCTTCTGCCGGTGCCCGGTTATGGCAAAACGGTGCGACTCATCACGTATGTGCTGAATCAAATGCAGCGCACTGGCGTCTTTACTCAGCGGAATGGTTGCATGGCTCCCCGCCATGATCAAAGTTTCCAGGCCCGGTTTGCGCGACTCACCTTTGGCAACACCAATTAATACCGGCGCTTCTTTTCCCCAGTCATTAAAGTAGCTCTCCGCCTGGGCTAGCTGGCCTTTACCACCGTCGATAAACAGAATATCCGGTATGTTGCCCTGCTCTTTCGCATTGTCGTACCGCTTCGCCAGAGCTTTAGACATGGCAGCGTAATCATCGCCCGGCGTTATACCGGTAATATTATAGCGGCGGTAATCTGATTTTTTAGGTCCGTTTTGATCAAACACAACGCAGGAAGCCACCGTTTGTTGACCCATTGTGTGGCTAATATCAAAACATTCCATGCGCTGAATGGGTACACCAAATTCCAGCACTTGCTGTAATGCCTGAGTTCGGCGGTTCATCGTACTTTGCTGATTCAGGCGACTCTCTAGCGCATTAACCGCATTCTTTTGAGCCAGCGACTGATACTGACGCTTATCCCCGCGCACTTTACTTTGCAGTTTAACAGGTTGTGACAACGCATCACTCATGACCTCCGCTAAAACGTTGTCCGGCTGTACATCGACGGGAAGCACGACTTCTCTTGGAATTTTCCGTCCGGCAGTATCCGATAAATAAAACTGCAGCAGAAAAGCTCTGAGCACTTCATCGTCAGGGGTATCTGTCGGCACCTTAGGAAAATAGCTGCGACTGCCCTGCAAATGATTATCCCGGATAAACAGCATTTGCACTGTCGTCATTCCATTACCACGCGCTAAACCAATAACGTCCAGTTCTTGCTGGCTGCCGGTCACCGAGTTGCGCTCCTGCGTTTTTCTTAATGCAGCAATCTGGTCACGAAATCTTGCTGCTCGCTCGAAATCCAGGCTTTCACTCGCCTGCTCCATTTTATTCATTAGCTCGTCAATAACCTGCTGATTCTTGCCCTGCAGGAACTGTTTCGCCAGTACTACCTGTTCATTGTATTCATCGTCAGTGCAAACATTAACACAGGGCGCGAGGCAACGTTTTAACTGATACTGCAAACAAGGTCTGGTGCGCGCACGATAATAAGAGTCGTCGCATTGTCGAATTGGAAACAGCTTTTGCAGCAGGTTTAGGCTTTCGCGTACAGCTGAGCCATTAGGAAAGGGACCAAAATAGTCCCCTTTCGCGCGTCGAGCGCCCCGGTGAAAACCAAGCTTAGGGTGCTGATGAGCAGTTAAAATAATATAAGGATAGGACTTATCGTCACGCAACAAGACATTGTAACGCGGCCGATATTTTTTGATAAAAGAGTTTTCTAATATTAACGCTTCAGCTTCGGTGTTGGTAACGGTTACGTCCATAGACGCAATTTGCTTAACTAACACCTGTGTTTTCATCCGGTCTACCTTCTCACGAAAGTAACTGGACACACGTTTTCTCAAATCTTTTGCTTTACCAACATAAATCACGTCACCCGACTCATCGTACATCCGGTAAACGCCGGGCTGATGAGTCAGGTGACGGAGAAAACTGTCGCTGTCAAACTGCTTTTGTTGATTACCTTCTGTCATCTACCTTCAAACTGAATTAGGTCAACAAGACCTGACTGAATTGCAAGATGAGACAATTGTACATCACCATCGATACCGAGTTTAGAGAAAATCCGATAACGGAAGGTATTTATTGTTTTACTGCTAATGCATAAATGCCGGGATATTTCCCTTACCCGAATGCCTCGACTGAGCATTTGTGCCACCTGAAGCTCACGTTCACTCAGCATATCAACCATTGTTTTTTGCTGCTGCGAGCGTGGGTTCTGTGCAAGGTAAGCAGCTACTGGAGCCGCGACAAAAACATTGCCCTGCTTCAGCGAACGAATAGCCTGAACCAAATCGGTACTGTCGCACGAGTCCAGTAAATATCCGTCAACAACGCTAATACCGCACTGAAAATCAAGTACATCTTGTTGGTTTCTACCCCAGACAATAAGTTTTAGATCGCAATGACGACGCTTCAAGCGACGCCAGTGTTCCACTGTTGCAGCACCGCCAAGTTGGCTGCACAAAACAACCACAGCATCTTCATACTCGTAGCAAGCACGGCGTAAATCGGCAATACCGGTTACGGTTAATATTTGGTCACTGAAGTGTTGCTGCAGAACGGCGGCCATGCCAGCACTAATAATGGGATTGGGGATCGCTAAAATAATACGGTTCATTTTCACATTCCTTATTTGTATACCTTGTTAGTCTTCCTGATTAGGTTAAATCCGTACCACTCTGCCCGAATTCGGATAGAATATTCTGAGCTTTTAAGGACAATAACAAGCGGCTTTTACAGAACTTTACAAAAACTCTGAAAAAGCCAATTCAAAGGCGTGAAAATAACATTTGAAGGCTAGCTTCAAGGTGAATTTTTATACTGGCTACAAGCGTGCCTGATCCAGCATATCCCACAAGTAACAGGCTAAATAACTGCGGTAAGGCTGAGCCCGTTCGGGAATGATCAGAATATCCTGATCTTTCAGCAGACTCATGGCCTTACGCAGCGAGCTGTCCTGAATGGGAAAAAGATCTTCGTGGGCAAAATGAAACATCGCTAAAATAGACGCCGTCCAGGGGCCAATACCTTTAAGCTGACTCACATCCTTAATCAGGTCAGTTGAACTCATCCGCGACCAGGCTTCTATTCTCTCAGGTTGAGCTTCATGACAGTGAGCAACACTGTTAATGGCTGAAGCTTTGGAACGACTGACACCGCACCCTGTTAATTCCTCTGCAGGAAGGTAAGCAATGCGGCCTACTCCTAATGCTTTTGCCTTTTGTTCTGCCCTTTCAATAATGGTTGCGGAGGCTTTTAAAGACAGCATTTGACGAATAATAATTCGTGGTAAGGCTTCAATAACAGGTGTTTCAGATGCCGCCAATAAGGCCCGCTCGGGCAACTGGAGCAGCAACAAGTCGATACCCGGCTGGGTATCGATAAGATGTTGTCTGACGATTGCTGGTGTCGTTTTCATACAATTACTACGCAAATACCGTAAAAGTCTGTCGACTTATAGCTAACAACTCGCCCTGCTCACTCCACAGACCCGCACGACTGTGTCCATAACCATGTTCAGCATGCTCAATAAAAGCTTCGTACTGAAACCAGTCGTGGCTACTGAAACTTTGTAGAGGAATATCGGGAAACTCAATAGTCCAGGTTAAAGAGGAGGCCGGCGCAGGGCTGTCTAAATGAGGCAAGACTGCCGGTGGCCAGGCGTCAACTAAAGCCAGTATCGTCGCCGTAGTCAGCTGTTGTTGCTCTTCACGAAAACGTATCCAGCCACCAAAAGTTCTTCCCGGTTGTCCGCTAAATGGCATACCACCTGACGTAATACGGTAATCGAAGTTTTTCGCAAACTCTGGGACAATATCCGCTTCAGGTAAACCTGGTCCGTCTTTTATGGTTTTAAGATCGGGTGGCGTTTCACTTGCCACTGTAACCGTTGAACTTCGGGCTTTGCCCAGGCTCGCCAGACAAGACAACATAATCTGGCCTTGCTGTTGCAATTCGACAGCAACCTGAATAACCGATTTTCCCTCGCGCAAAATTCGGTAACTTAACTCAGCCTCACCCGGTTCAGCAGGTGCAACAAAAGAGATATTCATGGAACGAAGATGGTATTCAGGCGGAAATTGTTTCAACAAAAACTGAGCAGACAGTGCTGCACTGAAGCCGCCGAAAAATGCACGTCCCTGAGCCCAGCCTGAAGGTAGTTCAATGACTTGATTGTTCTTATCCGCGACGATTTGTTCTATTGCTGTGTGGAAGTTCATACTATTCCCTATTTAAACGACCGTTTAATTTAAGCGTTAAGAATACCAACAACCATTGAAAAGCAGCAACCACAAAAAAAGCCCCACTCGTATGAGCGGGGCTTTTTTCTAAATTTGGCGGAGAGGGAGGGATTCGAACCCCCGGTGGGTATGAACCCACGCCTGATTTCAAGTCAGGTGCATTAAACCGAGCTCTGCCACCTCTCCGTATTTTTGTTCTCTGCAACTGCGTTGTTGAGAACGAGGCGAATATTAAAGACCTAAGTTACGCTTGTAAAGTAAAAATTTGAACAAAGTGTTCGTTTGGGTGTTTATTAAACAAACCGAACAAAATTCACCAGAAATTACTACCTTATCCTCTACCCAACGCCCCCATTAATGCTGTAATATCGAGGAAACTTTTTAAATAAAAAACAGTCTTAACAGACAGTAAGTTCAACACGGAGAAATCTATGAACAATCGCAGTCAGACTTATGTCGGTCAGAACGAATCGACGCTGGCCGTTAATAAAGTATTACGCAACACCTACACTTTATTGGCAATGACATTAGCCTTTAGTGCTATTGTTGCTACTATCAGCACTATGATGAACTTGCCTTATCCGGGTTTCATCATCACTTTAGTTGCTTACTTTGGCTTACTTTTTGGTATTCACAAAACCAAAGACAGCGGCATGGGCATTGTACTGACCTTCGCTCTAACAGGCTTTTTAGGTTACACCCTTGGCCCTATCCTTAACATGGCATTATCAATGCCTGGTGGTGGCGAGATGGTTGCTACTGCGCTCGGCGGTACAGCTCTGACCTTCTTTGCAACCTCGGCTTATGTCTTAACCACGAAAAAAGACATGTCTAAACTGGGTGGTCTGGTTACTGCTGGTATCATCATGGTCTTCGTAGCAATTCTGGCGAACCTGTTCTTCCAGTTGCCAGCATTACAGCTTGCAATCTCTGCTATCATGATTCCATTGATGGCCATGCTGATTATGTGGCAGACCAGCGACATCATTAACGGTGGCGAGCGTAACTACATCCTCGCAACAGTTACTCTGTATGTCTCGATTTATAACTTGTTCCTTAGCTTGCTACAATTGCTAATGGCGTTTGGCGGCGACGATTAATCGCTTCCGTAAAATCGTAATAAGCGCCCCGCATTGCGGGGCGTTTTTGTATGAACGGAAAATTTATGGCTAAGCTCACACTCATCCTTCAAAAGTCAGTTAAAGAACGCGCCCAATCTCTGGATGCTCTGGCATTTGCAAAAGCGGCTATCGCAAGTGGCCACACCATAGCCTGTGTGTTTTTTTATCGAGAGTCAGTAAATCATGCGGAATTTCCTACGCCAACAGAAAATGAAGACTTGATTACGCAATGGGAAGAGCTTAGCCAACACAACCAAGTACCTCTGGTGGTCTGCCATACCGTGGCTGAACGCAAGGGGATGGAAAAATTCCATCCCAGCTTTGAAGCCTCTGGCCTGACGGCTCTGGCAACAGCTATGGCTGCCAGCGACCGGACCTTACAGTTTTAATGACCATGAAAAAAATTGCTATTTTACAATGCAGTGCTGCGGGCGACTCAGCAACCGAAGCACTCGATATCGCTTTAGCATTAGCCAGCTTTGATTATCCGGTGCAATTAATATTGTCCGGTGAAGCCGTTAAGTCTTTACTGAACCAACCTTCAAAGCGTTACGCCATGCTGGAGTTGCTGGATGCTGAACCCATTGTAATGAGCTCAGAAGCGTTAACCGATACAAGTGCCCTGCCCGCAAACATTGATACGGTTATAGTCTCGCCAGAACAGTTAAAGAGTCACCTAAGCCAATTTGACGAGGTATTACAATTCTCATGACCTCTACTTTACACTGGTTAAGAAATTCGCCTTTAGTGCCCTGGCTGGAACAACATAGCCACTTGCTGGGTGAAACCGATGCGTTGCTAATGTCCGGCGTAGCACTCAATCAACTACCACCCGAGCCACCTGTTCAATTACCGGTTTATGCGCGCAAGCAGGAAGCTAACGCTTTGGATACTGCACTGCCTGACTATGTCGTGTTAAAATCGGACGAGCAGTGGGTTGAGCTGGTGCTTAGCTTTCAACAACAGATAACCTGGTAATAACACGGCATGATTGAATTTAACGGTCAAGAATACGAAACTGACAAACACAACTACCTTGCAAACCTAGATGACTGGAGCGAGGAGTTGGCGCTTCACTTTGCGCAGTTAGAAAGTATTGAAATGACTCCGGCACACTGGGAAGTCGTGACTTTTGTGCAAGATTTCTATCGTGAATTTGATACCAGCCCGGCAATGCGCGTACTGGTTAAAGCCATGAAAAAGCAGTTAGGCGAGGATAAAGGCAATAGTCGTTATCTGTATAAACTCTTTCCCAAAGGCCCGGCAAAGCAGGCCACACGAATTGCAGGCCTGCCTAAACCGGCTAAATGTATTTAATTTAAGCCTTAAGTACTTCTACACCACCCATATAAGGGCGTAGCGCTTCAGGAACGACTATTGAACCGTCTTCCTGCTGATAGTTTTCCAGCACGGCTACCAGCGCACGGCCAACAGCCAGGCCTGAACCGTTTAATGTGTGCATAAGTTCAGGTTTCTTTGCGCCCTTACGACGGAAACGAGCCTGCATACGGCGCGCCTGAAAGTCCTGCATGTTCGAGCAGGAGCTGATTTCACGGTACGCTTCCTGCGCCGGCAGCCAGACTTCCAGATCATAAGTTTTAGCTGCCCCAAAGCCCATATCACCGGTACAAAGTAGTACTTTACGATACGGCAACTCAAGTTTTTGCAGCACCGCTTCAGCGTGGCCTGTTAATTGCTCCAGCGCATCCATCGACTGTTCAGGTTTTACCAACCAGACCAGTTCCACTTTATCAAACTGATGCTGGCGAATAAGCCCACGAGTGTCGCGACCGTGAGAACCGGCTTCACTTCGAAAACACGGCGTATGCGCGGTAAACTTAAGCGGTAGCTCTTCTTCGTCCGCAATTTCATCACGGTATAAGTTCGTTAACGGCACTTCAGCCGTTGGAATCAACGACATAGGAATTTGATCCTGAGATTCGCCTTCAATATGGAATAAGTCTTTACCGAACTTAGGTAACTGCCCGGTTCCGTACAATGAATCCTGGTTCACCATATAAGGCACGTAGGTCTCAAGATACCCGTGCTCGTCAGTATGTAAATCCAGCATAAACTGGGTCAGCGCGCGATGCATGCGGGCGATACCACCACGCATAACCACAAAGCGTGCTCCAGTAAGTTTTGCGGCCGTTTCAAAGTCCATACCTTTGGCTAACGCTTCGCCTAAATCGACATGATCTTTCACTTCAAAGTCGAACGACTTAGGCTGGCCCCAGGTCAGAACTTCCTGGTTTTCATCTTCATCCGCACCTTCCGGGACTTCGTCTGCCGGCAAGTTCGGAACACCCATAATAATATCGTTGAGTTCTTGCTGGATAACTTTCAATTCGTCTTTAGCGTTATCCAGTTGCTCGCCTAAATCGCTTACCGCGTCGAGCAAAGGCTGTATGTCTTCACCCGATGCTTTTGCCTTACCTATGGCTTTCGAGCGGCTGTTACGCTCTGCCTGTAACTGCTCGGTGCGTACCTGCACCTCTTTACGCTGCTCTTCCAGCTTTTGTAATTTGGCAACGTCTAAGTCAAAGCCTCGCGTTGCTAGCTTTTTTGCGGTCTGGTCTAATTCCTCTCGGAAGTATTTTGCGTCTAGCATGAGTGTCCTATTTAACCGTTGTTGAGTACAACATCATTGCCGCGAAAACAGCAGCAATACAAATAATTACATTAAAGGCAATGTGCAGAGCGGCTTTAAACAGCTCGCCCTGACTGGCTAAGGCCACAACCTCGACAGAAAATGTCGAGAAGGTTGTAAAAGCCCCCAGTAAACCAACCCCTAAAAATAAACGAGTGGTTTCAGAAACGGGTTGTTGCTCTGCGTAAGCCAGTAACAACCCTAAGAAAAATGAACCTATTATGTTAACGGTCAACGTGGCAAAAGGGAATGCCCGAAACCCAAATGATTGCATAGCCAGAACCATAGCAAAGCGTGCCGATGCACCTATTGCACCACCCGCGGCTACGCAAAAGAAATGAGGAAGGAGGTTATTCATCAGGCTCCCTGTGCCAGTCTGACTTTGAGTCCATATCCTGAAGCCAACGGAGCTTTTCCTGCAACTTTATTTCCAGACCGCGTGGCTCCGGCGTATAAAATTGGGTGTCGGCTATTTCTGATGGTAAGTAACGTTCACCAGGAACGTAAGCGTTAGGGTAATTATGTGCGTACTGGTAGTCAGCACCATATCCCTGAGCGTTGTGCACCTTAGTTGGTGCGTTACGCAAATGTTCAGGCACTGGCGCATCACTGTGTTCTTTAGCGGTTCTTAGCGCGCTTTTAAAGGCATTGTAAACGGCATTGCTTTTCGCTGCACAGGCGCAATAAATAACCGCTTGAGCAATGGCACGCTCACCCTCTGCCGGCCCCACTCTGTGGTACGTGTCCCAGGCATTCAATGCCAACTGTAATGCTCGGGGGTCAGCATTGCCTATGTCTTCCGAGGCGATAGCCAGCAATCGGCGGGCAATGACTAAAGCGTCCCCTCCACCGGTTAATAAACGTGCATACCAATACAAAGCGCCGTCGGGAGACGAGCCTCTGACAGACTTATGGAAAGCGGATAGAACATCGTAGTAATGGTCACCCTGATGATCAAAAGCCGTGGCTTTTTCACCAATAGCCGCAGTGATCAACTCTGGTGTAATTGGCTGGCTGCTGCTCTCAACAAAATCAGCAACCACTTCAAGGTAGTTTAATAAGCGACGCGCATCCCCACCGGCTAAATCCAGAAGTTTTGCCCGAGCTTCACCTTGCAGTTGCAACTGACGTTGACCAAGCCCCCGTTCCGAGTCTGTTAACGCGCTTTCCAGAGCCTGTTCAAGATCCGTTTTGGACAGTGTTTTTAATCGGTAAACCCGCGCCCGCGACAACAGTGCGTTGTTAAGCTCAAAGCCGGGGTTCTCGGTGGTCGCGCCAATAAAGACAATAGTGCCGTCTTCAATGTGAGGCAAAAAAGCGTCTTGCTGGCTTTTGTTAAAACGATGCACTTCATCCACAAACAAAATGGTGCGGCGCCCCTGCTGCTGAGCCAGCAACTTCGCTTCTTCAATGGCTTTTCGAATGTCTTTAACACCGGAAGTTACCGCACTAATGCGGCTGACTGTAGCATTTGCCTGGGTCGCAATAAGTTCCGCTAAGGTGGTTTTGCCGGTACCCGGGGGCCCCCATAAAATCATTGAATGTAAATGGCCCTGCTCTACAGCTACTCGCAAAGGCTTACCCGGAGCAAGCAGATGCTGCTGACCTACATACTCGTCAACCGAGCGTGGACGCATTCGCGCCGCAAGGGGCTTGAAATCGGGTTGAAAATCTAAGTCCAGGCCTGTCACAACAATTAACTTTGATCGTCGACGTCGACGTCAGCGGGAACGTCAAAAATAAATTGTTCGTCGCTGATGGCTTCATTTAGCGCCACATTATTCAACATCAGTTCAGTCCGCTCGCCCTGAGCCTGAATCATGGTTATCTCTGTGAGCTTCTCATCGGTAAATGTTAACTCCAGCTTGCTGCCATTCGTTTCATGCTCAACAAAGTAGCGGTTATCGCGAAAACTGACGTTGTAGTTCTGCCACTGATTACCGTTGCTGTCCAACACCAGCAGCAAAGGGCTGTCATCAACCATGTCCTGCTGTGCATAAATAGTCACTTGCTCGACAAAAGGATTGTAGTACCAGACCTTTTGGCCGTTAGCGACCATCACGCTTTCATCCGGCTCTTTCGTATGCCAATACAAATTAGCCGGTCGCTTTAGCTTTAATATGCCACTTAGTGTTTGTAGCACTTCGCCTTGCTCATCTTTTACTTGCTGTTCAAACTCTGCCGATAAGCTTTGAGTTTTCTTCAGTAAACTTTGCAGAGTCTGCTTGTCTGGCTCATCGCCTGAAGCAAACACATTAAACGAAACGGCCATAACCATGGCCAATAAAACTGCTTTCATGAATTAGTCCCTTGGAGCTCGTGGAGCCAGCACTTCGCGCTGACCGTTATTGCCTGCACTGGTTACGACACCGCTCACCTGCATTTGTTCGACAATACGGGCGGCGCGGTTATAACCGATACGGAATTTACGCTGTACACTCGACACTGATACCCGCTGGGTCTCAGTAACAAAGGCAACAGCCTCGTCGTACAAAGGGTCAGATTCAGCATCATCAGATTCCTGTTGTTCACCCGGTAGCAGCGCTTCTTCGCCCTGATCACCTGATAAAATTTCTTCCAGATAATTAGGTCGACCACGTTTCTTCCAGTCTTTAACCACCGCATGAACTTCATGGTCATCGACAAAAGCACCATGTACACGAACGGGAGAACCGCTACCCGGCGGTAAGTAGAGCATATCGCCCTGCCCCAGCAATTGATCCGCTCCTGGTTGGTCAAGAATGGTTCGCGAATCGACTTTTGAAGATACCTGGAACGCAATTCGGGTGGGAATGTTCGCTTTAATTAAACCCGTGATAACATCAACCGATGGGCGCTGAGTTGCCAAAATGAGATGAATGCCTGCTGCACGCGCTTTTTGGGCAATACGGGCAATCAATTCCTCGACCTTTTTACCGACAATCATCATCATGTCAGCAAATTCGTCTATCACCACCACAATATTCGGTAATTTTTCCAGCAGCGGCGGTAACTCATCCATAGAGTCGCCCGGCTTCCAGATAGGATCGCGAAGTGGCTCGCCCGCGTCTTTCGCCGCCTGAACTTTCGCGTTATAGCCTTTTAAGTTACGCACACCAAGAGACGACATTAGCTTGTAACGGCGTTCCATTTCACCGACACACCAACGCAGCGCATTGGCGGCATCTTTCATGTCAGTAACAACCTCGGTCAACAAGTGCGGAATGCCCTCGTAAACCGACAGCTCGAGCATTTTAGGGTCTATCATAATAAGGCGAACGTCTTCAGGCGTACTTTTGTATAGCAGGCTCAAAATCATCACGTTAACACCAACAGACTTACCTGAGCCGGTGGTACCCGCCACCAGTAAATGCGGCATTTTTCCCAAATCAGCAACTATTGGCGTGCCGGCAATATTTTTACCCAGAATCATCGTTAGTGGCGAACTGCTATTAGTGAACTGGTCACTATTAATCACTTCGCTTAACTGCACAATTTCGCGGTGTTTATTCGGCAGCTCCAGGCCAACGTATGACTTACCCGGAATTACCTCTACCACACGTACTGCAACCGCCGACAAGGTACGGGCAATATCTTTTGCTAAATTCGAAATTCTGGACACTTTAACGCCCGGCGCTAAGTCGAGCTCAAAACGGGTAATAACAGGACCCGGTTCAACGTGCGCCACCCGAACATCCACGCCAAAATCTTTCAGCACTGTCTCGACCGTTCGTGATACCTGATCCAGTTCTTCCTGGGTTACTGGATGCTCTTTTTTATTCGGTCTATCCAGAAGCTCTATTGACGGCAGCGGCGAAAGTGACTCCCCCTCGCCTGAATTAGCTTCTGATTGCGGTTCCTCTTCCGCAGGGAGTTCTGACGAAGACGGCGCGGCAACCGGCTTCTTAGGAGTGTCTTTTTTCGCAGCTGCCTGTTTGCTAAATTTAGGCGCATCGTTGTCTATGTCATCGTCTTCATCAACCGAGCTCATTGATGGTAGACTCAGAACAGGCTCTTGTTTGTCAGCCCCGAATAAGTCGCTACTGAGCGTTGTCGGTTTCTTTTCTTCAAAAGTCTGCTCACGCTCGCTGTCATCATAAGTTTTTGAGTGGTCTTCTTTATCTTCCGCTTCCGAACTTCCGCGACTTTGCCACAGAACTCTAACTTTTTCGGTTAACCACAAAGCCCCATCGATAACCCACTCACCGAGTTTATCTGCCACCTGCAACCAGCTTATTCCAGTCACTAAGGTTATTCCGGTAAAGAAAAAAGTCAGTAACAGCAGTGTCGTCCCGACGAAGTTCAGATAAGGAAGTAGAGACGCCGCAATCACATCGCCGATAACCCCACCGGCGGAAAAGTAATAAATATCATCGAAGTTAATAGAGGACAGTGCGGATGCACCAATAAGCGCGAGCATAGCGCCTATCATGCGCAAACTGACCGCAAGGTAATCCATTTCCAATAAATGGTAAGTTTTGCGGAACAATAAGTAGCCCAGGCCGACAAAGCCGAAAGGAATAAGGTAGGCAACAAAACCAAAAGCAAACAAGAATACATCTGCCATCCAGGCACCTACGGCACCGCCGGCATTATGGATGCTTCCCTCATAACCGGTCTGTGACCAGCTGGGATCAGCGGGATTAAAGCTCACCAATGACAAAAAAATGAAAATGGCCAGCGCACCACTTATCAGCAACCCTGCTTCTAAAACTCTTTGTACACCTGTCATTATCTTATTGCAGCGCCTTCGTTGGTATTCTTATTAAGATAAAATATCGAGATAAATTTTATCCGCATGATTGTAGCGAATATCAGCCTCAATGTTACCCCTTTACTAATACTTTATTTTCTTGTTTAACCTCTTCCATAACCACATAGGTTCGTGATTCATCAACCCCCGGCATCATTAACAGGGTTTCGCCTAATAATTTGCGGTAAGCGCGCATATCCGGCACCCGGGCTTTTATCAGAAAGTCGAAGTCACCCGCCACTAAATGACATTCAAGAATTTCGTCGGTTTTACGTGCTGCCTCACTAAATTCGGCAAAAGCGTCGGCTGAGGTTCGGGTTAAGGTAATTTCAACGAAAACCATCAGGTTTGCACCTAACTTCGCAGGGTTAATCCGGGCATGATAACTTTCTATAACCTGCTCTCGTTCGAGCTTTCGCACACGCTCCAAACACGCCGTTTGACTAAGCCCGACACGCCTTGCCAGTTCAACGTTCGACATGCGCCCATCATCCTGCAAAAACCGCAGGATCTTTCTGTCGGTTTTATCAATAGTGACTTCCGCTGGCTGCTCGGAATTAAACATAATAAATCCCTAAATAATTAATAATAATTAGTATATCACACCAAAAAATAACTTAAAAAAAGTAAGTCATGCACTATCGTTTGCGTCTATAATTTGCGCCAAATAATTCCCCCTTAAACACGAAAATGCAAGAGGCAGATAATGTTAATTGGTGTACCAAAAGAGATTAAAAACCACGAATACCGTATCGGCTTAACTCCGGCAGCTGTGCGTGAATATGTGGAAAATGGGCATGACGTCATTATTGAAAACAACGGTGGCGCAGCAATTGGTTTCACAAACGAGCAATACATGGAAGCTGGCGCAACTATTATTGATACACCAGAAGAGATTTTTCAGCGCGCCGATATGATTGTTAAAGTAAAAGAACCTCAGCCAAACGAATGTAAAATGCTTCGCGAAGGCCAAATTCTTTATACTTTCCTGCATTTAGCACCGGACCCAACTCAAACTGAGTTACTGGGTAAAGCGGGTTGTACTGCTATTGCTTACGAAACGGTCACCGATAACCGCAATGGTTTGCCTCTTTTAGCACCTATGAGTGAAGTTGCCGGTCGTATGTCAATTCAGGCAGGTGCACACTACTTAGAAAAAGCACACGGTGGCAGCGGTACCTTATTAGGTGGCGTTCCTGGCGTAGCACCGGGCAAAGTACTGATCATTGGCGGTGGCGTTGTGGGTACTAACGCGGCGAAAATGGCTATTGGCCTGGGTGCTGAGGTCACTATTTTAGATCGTTCTCTGCCTCGTTTACGTGAATTAGATGATATTTTCGCTGGTCGCGTACAAACGGTTTACTCAACCGTTGATGCCATCGATAAATACTCTCGTGAAGCCGACTTAGTGGTTGGTGCGGTTCTTATTCCGGGCGCAGCGGCACCTAAACTGCTGACTCGTGAAAACATCAGCAATATGAAGCCGGGCTCAGTATTGGTTGACGTTGCAATTGATCAGGGCGGCTGCTTTGAAACATCAAAAGCAACTACGCATCAGGACCCTGTTTACATTATTGATGATGTGGTCCACTACTGTGTAGCGAACATGCCGGGGGGTGTTGCCCGCACATCAACTATTGCACTGAATAATGCAACCTTGCCGTATGGTATTGCTCTGGCTAACAAAGGCGTGAAAGCCATGCTCGAAAACGAGCACCTGTTACGTGGCCTGAATATGCACAAAGGTAAAATTACCTACAAAGCTATTCACGATGATCTTGGTCAGCAGTTAGGTCTGGATTACCAGGACCCACGCGAAGCGCTGCAAGCATAATTACCAGGTTGTTCTGAACAAGCCCGTGAACAAAAGTTTGCGGGCTTTTTTATTGGCAGTTCTTGTTCGCTAAGCTTGTAAACCCTACAATCAACCCCCATAGCTAAATAACGAACAATCAAAAACGAATTAATGGAGTTTTCCTAATGGCTGAAGCCAAACACTGCAAGTTACTTATTCTCGGATCAGGTCCTGCTGGCTATACAGCTGCAGTCTATGCTGCACGCGCTAATTTGAATCCTGTTATGGTAACGGGTATGCAACAAGGTGGTCAGTTAACCACCACAACCGATGTTGAGAACTGGCCGGGCGACGCCGAAGGTTTAACCGGACCGGACCTTATGGTCCGTATGCAAAAGCACGCTGAACGCTTTGATACCGAAATTGTGTTCGACCATATTAGCAGCGTCGATTTTTCTAAGCGCCCTTTTCAGTTAAAAGGTGACGTTGGTGAGTATACCGCGGACTCAGTCATTATCAGCACTGGCGCATCGGCTAAATACTTAGGTTTAGACTCAGAAGAAGCTTTTATGGGTAAAGGCGTTTCAGCTTGTGCAACGTGTGACGGATTTTTCTACAAAAAGCAAAAAGTTTGCGTAGTCGGCGGCGGTAACACCGCAGTTGAAGAAGCGCTTTACCTGTCAAACATTGCCAGCGAAGTACATGTTATTCACCGTCGCGACACTTTCCGTGCGGAGAAAATCTTGGTTGACCGCCTGCATGAAAAAGAGAAAAACGGTAACGTTACCTTTCATCTGAACAAGACCTTAGATGAAGTTCTGGGTGACGACGCCGGTGTTACTGGCGTTCGCATTAAAGACACGCAAGACGGCAGTACCAAAGATCTGGAAGTAGCAGGCTGCTTTATTGCCATAGGCCACCAACCTAACACCGGTATTTTTGACGGTCAGTTAGAGATGCAGGACGGCTACATTCAGGTGCAGACCGGGCTTCAGGGTAATGCAACAGCAACCAGCGTTCCAGGCGTTTTTGCGGCCGGTGACGTAATGGATCACATTTACCGTCAGGCAATTACCTCTGCCGGCACGGGCTGTATGGCCGCATTGGATGCCGAGCGTTACTTAGACGCACTGACTAAGTCTTAGTCTTTTAACGTGATTGTTCAGCTTGATCCGGCATCAATAAGCTTTCCACCCGCAGCGACAGCTTTGCATGAGCCCAATGGACTACTCGCTGTCGGTGGAGATTTGTCGCCGGCTCGGCTGATACACGCCTATCAACAAGGTATATTTCCCTGGTTTTCGGAAAATGATCCAATTTTGTGGTGGTCCCCTAACCCCAGAGCCGTATTCTTCCCCGACCAAATCCATACTAGCCGATCTTTAGCTAAGACCAATCGTAAGCCAAACTGGCAAATGAGCATCAATTGCAATTTTGCTGAAGTGGTTCGCGCCTGCGCAGACGAACGCGCGGATAAAGAAGGTACCTGGATCACGGAAGAAATGATTGAAGCTTATTGTAAGCTTCATCAGTCAGGTCACGCCCATTCCGTCGAAATTTGGTTCGACAATGAACTCGCAGGCGGTTTGTACGGTATTTCAGTAGGCCGTGCTTTTTGTGGCGAAAGTATGTTTCACTACAAAACCGACGCGTCAAAAATAGCCTTGTTACGTTTCGCTCAATATTTTAAAAAGCATGGCGGCCAGCTAATCGATTGTCAGGTAGGAAATCCGCATTTATTTTCATTAGGTGCTGTTAACCTTCATCGGGAACGCTTTTTAATGAAACTCAATATTGCACAGCAAAGAGAGATGCCGGATATTTTTTGGCAAGCTCGTGAGCTTTCTCACTCTGGAGAACTGTAGTGCAATTTGGTGTGACGAAAGAAAGCCAGTGCCACTATTTAACCGACCAGGAAGAGCGACTCGTTGTTGCCCTGCCTAATGAACTCGAAAGCCTTAATGCAGACGCCTATCAGCAACTCATGCAATACGGCTTCCGGCGCAGCCATAATGACGTGTACCGTCCTCACTGCCGGCTTTGTACTGCTTGTCAGTCGCTTCGTGTGGTCGTGCCCGAGTTTCGCTTTAGTAAAAACCAAAAACGAATTCTAAAAAAGAATGACGACTTAACACTGCAGGTTAAGCAGCAGCCGAAATCTGAATACAGTCAATTGTTTTCACAGTTTATTGAGCAACGACACGCGGATGGGGAAATGTACCCACCCGACCCGGACAAATTCTGGAGCTGGGTAGATTGTGACTGGTTAACTCCCGAGTTATTAGAATGGCGCAATGCCAGCAATGAATTAATGATAGTTTCGGTAGTTGATCGCACTGCTGAGGCAATGTCCGCGGTCTATACCTTTTTCCATCCCGATGAGGAAAAGCGTTCGCCGGGCACCTTCGCTGTATTAGAAATGATTCGATTGGCTCAGGAACGAGAAGTTGCCAGACTCTATTTGGGTTACCAAATTGATGACTGTAAAAAGATGAATTATAAAACTCGATTTGCCCCATATGAACGACTGGTTGGCAATCATTGGAAAAAAGAGCTAAAATCGCACACACTTAAAGCTCAAAACAAAGATTAGAGGATTTTAATGGCGAAAGAAGACAGTATTGAGATGCAAGGAACGGTTCTTGACACCCTTCCTAACACTATGTTCCGAGTAGAATTGGAAAATGGTCACGTAGTTACTGCCCATATCTCAGGAAAAATGCGTAAGCACTATATCCGCATCCTGACCGGCGATACCGTGACTGTGCAGTTAACTCCTTACGACCTGACCAAAGGCCGCATCGTCTTCCGCGCACGTTAATCCGCACTGAGGATTAAAAAAAACCGGCTCCATTTAATGAGCCGGTTTTTTCATTTATGCCGAAGACGTATTAACTTTCGACGGTTTCATTTTTGCTGTCGTAATCAAACTGCAGTCCGTCCATGCCATCAGCAGTCACTTTAACACTACCACCACTGGCCAGTTTCCCGAACAGAATTTCGTTGGCTAAGGTTTTCTTCAGGTGTTCCTGAATAACCCGACTCATTGGGCGCGCACCCATTTCTTTGTCATAGCCTTTTTCTGCAATCCAGGCATGAGCAGAAGGGTCAACCTCGAGCGATACGCCTTTTTTATCTAACTGAGCCTGCAGTTCACAAATAAATTTATCGACAACCTGTTCCAGTACTTCCGGTGAAAGATGGTTAAACCAGACAATACCATCCAGACGGTTGCGAAACTCCGGTGTGAAAATATTATTAATTTCAGCCAACGCATCGAAGCTGTGATCCTGCTGCTTAAAGCCAATAGACTTACGCACAGTTTCACGAACACCCGCGTTGGTTGTCATAACAATAATTACGTTACGGAAGTCAGCTTTACGGCCGTTATTGTCGGTTAGGGTGCCGTTATCCATCACCTGCAACAGAATGTTAAACACATCGCTGTGGGCTTTCTCCAGCTCATCCAACAGCAACACGCAATGTGGCTGCTTGATTACAGCGTCGGTCAACAAACCGCCCCGCTCGTACCCTACATAACCCGGAGGTGCCCCAATTAGGCGGCTGACCGCATGGCGCTCCATATACTCCGACATATCAAAGCGCACCAGCTCAATGCCCATGGCTTTAGCCAATTGCTGTGTTACCTCGGTTTTACCAACACCTGTTGGTCCGGCAAAAATAAACGAACCTATTGGCTGGTTATCGTTGGCAAGCCCTGAACGCGACAAGCGAATAGCACCGGTAAGTTTATCAATCGCTTCATCCTGACCAAACACCACCATTTTCAAGTTGCGATCGAGCTGCTTCAATAAGTCTTGATCAGACCGAGAAACCGATTGCTCCGGAATACGGGCTATTTTGGCGATAATGGTTTCAATATCAGAGACCCCCACGGTTTTACGGCGCTTAGAAGGCGGCAATAAACGCTGAGAAGCACCGGCTTCGTCCATTACATCAATGGCTTTATCGGGCAAATGACGTTCATTAATGTATTTAGCAGAAAGCTCTGCTGCCGCTTTAATAGCCGGTTGCGTGTAACGAATACCATGGTGGCTCTCGTAACGTTCTTTAAGACCCATCAATATTTTAGTTGTGTCTTCAACAGAGGGCTCAACCACATCCACTTTCTGGAAACGACGAACCAGCGCTCGGTCTTTTTCAAAAACGTTCTTAAATTCATTGTAAGTAGTGGAGCCAATACACTTAAGCTGCCCGCTTGAAAGCAACGGCTTAATCAAGTTAGAAGCATCTAAAACGCCACCGCTGGCGGCTCCGGCGCCAATAATTGTGTGAATTTCGTCAATGAACAGAATGGCATGTTCTTTTTCCTGCAACTCTTTCAACAGCATTTTGAAGCGCTTTTCAAAGTCACCACGATATTTCGTGCCCGCCAGAAGGTCGCCCATGTCCAATGAATAGATGGTGGCATCCTCGAGGATCTCTGGTACTTCCCCTTTAATAATGCGATAAGCCAGGCCTTCTGCGATAGCGGTTTTACCCACACCGGCTTCACCCACTAACAACGGATTATTCTTACGACGACGACACAGAATTTGCGCGCAACGTTCCAGCTCAAAATCGCGGCCAATTAACGGGTCAATTTTGCCTTCCTTTGCTTGCACATTCAGGTTGGCACAAAAGCGTTTTAAATAGCTTTCCTGCTCCTCGCCACCCTTAACAGCTTCTTCTTCCGCCATTTCTTCATCCATAGGTTCATCGTCATCGCTACGAGAAATACCATGAGAAATGAAGTTAACGATGTCCAGTCGGGTAATATCGTTTTTACTCAGCAAATAGACGGCCTGAGATTCCTGTTCACTGAAAATGGCAACCAATACATTGGCGCCCGTTACCTCTGCGTTACCAGATGACTGAACATGAAATACTGCGCGCTGTAAAACTCGCTGAAAACCAAGCGTAGGTTGAGTATCCGGACTTTCTTCTTCGGGACCAAACAGTGGCGTACTGCGATCAATATAACTTAACAGTTCTTCTTTCAATTGTTGAAAGTTTGCCCCACAAGCTCTAAGCGCTTCCGACGCATCTGGGTTATCCAGTAATGCAATGAGCAAGTGTTCAACTGTCATCAATTCATGATTACGTTCGCGCGCTAGCCGAAACGCATCGTTTAGCGTTAATTCAAGGGCTTTATTCAACATAGACCACTCCTTACCAGCCAACCCGGATCATTCTTGCTCCATGGTGCACAATAATGGATGCTGATTTTCCCGGGCATACTGATTTACCTGTACTACTTTAGTTTCGGCGATTTCCGCAGAATAGACACCGCAAACGGCCTTTCCTTTATAATGCACCTGTAACATGGTGTCCGTGGCGCGCTCCTGATCCATCTTAAAAAATCTCATCAATACTTCAATCACAAAATCCATAGGCGTGTAATCATCATTATTAATAATGACCTTATACATGGATGGTGGCTTGAGCTCCTGCTTTTCCTCTGTATCGCTAAGGTGCTGGTGATCAAACTGACTCATTTATTAACAACCTGCCATAATAATAGTTTTAAATTTAGCAAAAAATAGAAAAAAGCAACCAAAATATTAACAATCTAGGTTACTTTTTAAACTTTAGGGCTTGACTAATCACTCACGTCACCTAGAGTTAAACATGGTGCTAAATCGGCGATTTTTCAAGCCACCGCACCTAATAATAATAAACTATCTATCTGTTGCAGAAGAAGGATGTAGAAGTATGGCTACCGGAAAAGTCAAATGGTTCAATAATTCGAAGGGCTTCGGCTTTATCGAAAGCGAGGACCGCGAAGGTGATATTTTCGCTCACTATTCAACCATTGAAATGGAAGGCTATCGCACACTTAAAGCGGGGCAACCCGTAGAGTTTGAACTCGAAGAAGGCCCTAAAGGTTTGCATGCCAACAACATTGTTCCCGGTGCTGCCGATAAATAACATCGGCTAAACCAAACAATTTAAGTACTTTCAAAACGCCGGCTTGTCCGGCGTTTTAATTGACTTAATCACTCCAACTAACTATCTATACCAAAATAGCGCCGTAATTGATCACGTAAATTTGGCGGCGTACCATTAATTGTTAACGTATCCGTCGCCGCGTCATAATGCACTCTCTCTCCCAGGGCTGTGTGATCAAAGCCAACGCTGACGCCTCCACCTTGCCCCTGAAACTTAACCAACTTACGTAATGTCGACTTATCAGCCGGAAAGTCATCGACTAATTCGCGTGAATTCTGTTCAGCAAAATCCTTTGAGAAACTCTCAAAGCTTTTTTCTACCGGGTACTGCTCTGCAAATTGCTCTGATAGATCTTTAATTTTTACTGTGTCTCCCTGCTTCCATTGGTCGTCACAATACTCATAAGCCGCTTTGTTCAGCGCTTGCCGTTGTTCCGTTTCCAATTCCGACTGTTTCGCATATTCTTGTACGGAATCGACTAACTGTTGTGTGTGAGCTTTTGAGTTTAAACGCTCAGTACATCCCAGAAAATCGAGGAAGAAATCTGAAACCTTGCGACCGGCGCGTCCTTTAATAAAGGAAATATAGCGCTCACTTTCCGGAGATGTTTTCCACTCGGTTAAGTCGATACGAGCCGCCAGTTGCACTTTTGTTATATCTAACTGCGACGAGCGGTCAACAGCCAGCTCGGGGTTTATCGTTACCCCCTCTTTAACGGGTAAGAAACAGACCAGTAGATACTCAGTACTCAAATGCTGGTAGCGGGTGACTAACAAAAAGCCTGCTTCTAACAAATTATAGTTTTGCAGTTGTTCCAGCAATAGCTTGGCAGATTGCTGACTGAATTCGACAAAGTCCAGTCGCCCGTCATACCAGGAGGTTAAATGCTCAGGGAAGGGACCGGGCTCTCCCTCTTCGTCATCTTTAAGAAAACTCGCATAACCTTTTGCCGGTTTGCTGGTATACACGTCCGTTAATTCGACTAACAAATCGTGCAACTGGTCATCTTCCGTTAACGCCGAAGGAGCCAAACGAAGCCCGACTTGTCCGTCATTTTGATAAAACTGGTGAATAATACTTTCTTCTATCCGCAATTGCATAACGGGGACTATCCTTGCTGTTTTGCTGTGTTACTATAATGCCATTGTAACACGGGACTGACGAACGATGGGAAAGTACCAACGTAGGGATAAAATTGCCCGATTAATAAGCTGGGGACATTGGTTTACCTTTGCCAATATCGTCCTTTGCCTGTTTATTGGACTTTTGTATATTGAAGCGGCCCCGAAGTCCTCCACGGCTATCGGTAATCTCTACATGCTCGTCAGCTGGATAGGCCACTTTGCCTTCCTGCCTTTTATATTCTTTATTATTCTGATATTCCCATTTTGCCTGGTTGTTCCCTACTCCAAAATATTACGGGGGTTTGCCGCCCTGATAGCCTCATTCGGCCTGATAGCGCTTATCGCAGATGCGCTGTTCTTTCGTCAATACGGGTATCATTTGAACACCTATTCTATGGCGCAAATGACTCGCGATGCAGAAGCGGTTTTCACAGGAGCAAGTTTCGTTATTATTTCCGGCGTGCTGTTAGGTTTTTTACTCACTGTCGGGATACAGCTGCTGTTGGCTAACCTCGCCTGGAAGCGCCTGGAATACCTACAACAACGAAGAATCGGCGCTCCGGTCACAGTCATTTTCCTTTTATGCTTTTTCGTTAGTCACAGTATTCATGTTTGGGCTGACGCGGTGTTGTACGATCCTATTACCCAACAAGACGACATGTTTCCTCTGTCCTACCCAACAACGGCAAAAACATTAATGGCTAAGCATGGAGTCATTGATGTTGAGAGCTACCAGGCCAGACAACAAATGCTGATGGCTACCGATAAAATAAAACTTAAGTACCCTCAGCAACCACTTTTGTGCTCTAAAACAGACTTTCAGCAATCAACAACCCTCATTCTATTTGAGCGTAGCAGTCGCGAAATTCAGAAAGAGCTGGAAACTCTGGCAGCCAAACATCAACTAGAGCGACCTCAGCTTAAACTATTGGCTCATCCGAACCGCGACGGCGGATTATTTCAGGTGCTTTATGGCTTGCCCGACTTTTATCAGGAGTCCATTGAGCGACAGCAGCTGAAGCCCGCTTACCTTAAGCCGCTTAACGACTTTAATTTTGATGTGCGTTGGTATCACAGCGAAAACTGGGGCAGCTCTTTGAGTCTAAGTCAGTTTCATCCTGACTGGCAAAGCCAGCAGTTGACTGAGTTTACCTCTCACCCTCAGAACCAAATTAATGTCATTTTAATTGCTGAAGAAGATATTTCTACTTTAAACAAGGTCCTTCAGCAAACCGGAGACCAACAACTGCTGCTCACAGCGTTGTCTCCTGCGCAAAGTGAAGAGTTATTGGGTAACAAGCAATTTGCCCTTGAAAACATGCAAGTTCCGCTTTGGCAACGACATTACCAACTTGCTGACCAACCTATTGCCGGACTTATGGATTTGGTTCCAACCATGCTGGAAGATCGTATCTCCTGCGCGGGTTCTCATAAAAATTACACCAACGGCGAAAGCCTGCAGACACCTAAGCGCAGCTGGCCGCTAGTTGAAACCTACAGTCCTTTTATTGTTATTTATGACCAGAAAGAGATTACGATTTTAGATAATAGTGGTCAATTTAGCGTATACAGCAGCGGCGATTTTGAACTGAAAAAACAGGCCGAACCGCCCGTTCCGGTGCTTATCGACGCACTGAAAGACCTAAAGCGCTTTAGCGAAACTGAAAACAAGGAGTAATTGTCGAAAATAGCAGCAGTTGAGCGTCGGAGAGCGTGTTGAGACTTGCTAATTCGGCTTAATCCAGTAACATAGCAGTCCTCGGTCGGCGTGTGGCGCAGCTTGGTAGCGCACTGTCATGGGGTGTCAGGGGTCGGAGGTTCAAATCCTCTCACGCCGACCAATAAATCAATATAAATCAGGGGTTTAGGCGAATGTCTAAGCCCCTTTTTTATGCCCTTAGATTATTTTGTAATAAGTGAAGCCAAAATGAAGCCACTTATAACGCTACAATGTTTTAGCCCTGCTTTGGTTGTCGTCAATCTCTCACGCTTCAATAATCCGCTGTCTTATTCCACACCCACAAAGCCCGCGCTAACCTATCGTTTTAGTTTTCGGAGCATAGGGAATGGATAACGAAACGGATCAGGCGTTGGTGTGGGTAAATACTGAAATAAAAACTTTCGAGCAGACTATCGAGCAGATACACGCCCATCTGTTCGAGTTGTATCAGCTTCGGGCTGAACTTCTGAATAATACCGCCGAACATAGCCACGAAAACGCTCACTAATATAATGCGCGTCTAACTGGTTAAGTTCGGCCATTTGTTTAGTCATCTTGCCGCATCGTAGCAGGTCATCAAAAGCGTTTTTCTGTTCAATCAATAGCTTTTTATCTGCGTTGGGCTTTTCGTGTAGGTAGTCGTCCGCGTCTTTAAGAAAAAGAAACAAGGCCGCCCGTACCATTTTAAGCTCTGGCGTTTGGGCGGCTATGCTATCAGGTGAGCAGAACAACGGTTAGCCCCACTGCTGTGATGCGTTTTGCTCGGCTTGCTCTGCTAACTCTTGGTAATGGCTACGTACTTTTTTCGCTGTTACTGTGTCGTCCATGCTTAACAGGTCGTTGTACGAACTGAATACAAGCTCATCAGCGCGTTTTAATTCACGTTCAAGCGCCAGCAAGTCGGGACGGTGTGCGTTTAATGCCGCTGCTCTGTAGTTTTGCTGTTGCTCTTTAGTCAGACCAACGGCGATTGGGTTAGCGTCTAGGATTGCGGCCAATACATTGCCGTCAGCATTCCCTATTGCACTGTTAATGGCTTCGCTTCGGTCGGCTGGCTTCATTTCACGCAATACGGCGCGGATCTCTTGAGCGTCTTTAGTGTCGTAGCTAATTGACTCCCGAAACTCGTCCTCAACCTGCTGTAAACGGATTCTAATCGTGTTACGCGCTCGGTCGTTGGCCGTTGCGTGGCGCTGCATTGATTGATCATACTCTCTTGCCACCTTGTTTAGGTGCTGGTACTGCGTGTCGCTCGGGTGCTGATTATCACGCATCTTTATTAGGCGTTGCGCCGTTTCAGCCATACCACGTTGAGCCGCTAAAACACTCAATAACGAATGGTCGCCATCGTAGCCGTATTTTGACAATTCTTTCTTAAAGCCAACTTCCCATTTATCCGATGCTAGGCGGTCGGAAACTTCAACCGCTGGCAAAGGCTTCTTAGCATCGGCGCTGGTGTCGTGTCTAACGGCTAATTTGCCGTCGCGATATTCTACGTCTGTTCTATATGTCATGGTGTGTTACCTCTTGTTGGTTAAAATGCGATTCTTACGCACTTTGCTGGAACTGGTTTGCGGTCAGCTATATAAATTAGCCCCGCTGTTGCGTTTGCGCGGTCATCAGAACCGCCTACGGGGTGATCTATCTTGTCTACACCGCTTCGGCTGGTTCGGCGCTCAAGTCCGGCAAACTGGTTTAATAGCTTCGGGTCGTTTGGTAGCTCTACCCGTCCAGTGTTAAGGATTGGTAGTGCGTGCTGATAAAGCTGTGAGCGGTTGCAGTCGCTATATTCGATTCGTATACCGTGGCGCTGGAACTCGTCTGCTGGCCATTGTCCGGCGTATTTATCACTGGTAGCGGTTCGCACTTTGTAGGCTTTCATAACCTCGGCGTATTCCTTTGCGATTTCAGCGGGGCTACCGCGTTGCGCTTTTAATACGTCTACTACTATTAAGTCCTGCCCGCGCTCTTTGTGACCAATGGCTAAGCAAAATTCATCTTTGCCACCGCCTGCAGGGTCAATAAAGGCTTGATAGCTTTGGCTACGGTCGTAAGGTAATTCGGGCGGTTTGGTTCGTGCTAAGTCCTGCAGTAGGTCACGGTCAATAAACGCCGCTATGTCGTTACGGAACTCGCCGTACCATTCACTGGCTGCCGCTTCGGGGTCGTCCTGCATGGCTTCATCAATTACCCGCTTATCTAAAGTCGGGTTAAAGTCTTTCGTACCGCCCTTAATTACCAAGCAATCCGAGTCTTTGCCGTAGTGCTTCTGATAGCGGCTATAAACAAGCCCTTTTTTTGCGTATGGTGAGCTAATGACGATAAGCATACCGCCGGTAGTCGCAAGGCCAGGAACTGCAGCGCGGTATATTTCAACGTCAGGATTAGCCGTACTTTCGCTACGGAAAAAGCACGCTTCGTCCATCAATACTGCTAATAGTGTCCTGCCACGAATCGCCCTATAACTGGCGGTTGTTACCTGAATCACTACACGGTTTCTAAGCTCTATACTGTCGGACGTGTAACGCTCTACCATTCCGGCCAGTGCTGGGCTTTGCTCGAACAGTCCACGAATATAGTTAAGACTTACAGCGGCTTGGTTACGGTCGGTTGCGATTAAAGCAATTACGCCACGTTCGCCGGTGCTTAGCTTTTCGGTGAGTCCGTCCAATTCAGCGCCCACGGTTGCTAAGTAAACGGCCATGCCCGCCGCTCTGTGTGTCTTTGCACTACGGCGGCCAGCGATTACAACAAACTCACTTACACGCTTTTCTGGTGGCTTGCGTCCACCGGCTAAACGGGTAAAGGTTTCTAGCTGGTCATCGTCTAAGGGCAACCCAAAGGCGGCGGCTGTGATTGCGTCCCACGTCTGCCAGCTATCACCGGTAAAGGTATCGCCGCAAAGCTCGGGATTACGCATAAACTCTAGGACGTCCATTATTTAGCCTTGCTTCGTTGTATGACTGCCTGCAGAGTCGTATCACGCGCAACGCGATCAAGCCCGAGGGTTTTATAGAGTCCTATCAGGCTGTTAATGCTTTGGGTTAGCTTGCCGGTGTCTACCTCTGCGCCGTTTGCTAAAGCTGCTTCTTGTTGCTCTATCAAGGCTTCCATGTGGATAGCTCGGCGGCATAGGCTGGCGCGTTGGTAGGATAGGCCTTGCAAGCCTCCTAAATCGCTTATAAGCGCGTTATGACGTTCGGTTAGCGCCTTTGCTACGCCCGTTCGCTTGTCTAGCTTGTCGAGCCAGTCATGGGTATATTTAGGCGGTATCGTTTGGCATTTACTCATAATTGGATCAGGATTGCCCCGCATACGCCCAAAGTGATGACGCCTGCAGTAATAGCAACGCCACTAATCGAATATAAAAAAACCTCTTTAACGTCTTGTTTGCTCATAACTTGCCCCTATGTGCCATGTATCTAGTACCTATTTTACCGCCTTTTGGCTTCACTTTGGCTTCTTAGCTACTAACAGAAACAACAAAAACTTTTATTTACAAAGGCTTAACAGGTAGCAGAACTGGCAATTTAGGACAGGGGGCGTTAGTTATAGGGTAAATTGCTGTTTTTTCGAGGTTTACAGGGGGTACTGGTCAAAAAAGGCTATTTTAATTCCCCCTTTAATTGCAGGTGGTGGATTGAGTTTTAGCCTAGCTGGTTGGTGTAACGCCAAGCCCACGTCCTGTAAGGGTTTAAGCTAAACTTTACACCGGTTTACACCGGCTTGGTGTAACGCTAAAGCTAGACAGGTAAAGGCTTTAATAGAGGTTTACACCAAAAAACAAAAATTCTAATTTTTTATTTACTCTTTTATCTCTCAAATTTTCTTTTTTGGTTTTTGGGATATTGGTGTAAAGTTCGCCCCAAAGCTAGGCTAGACAAGGGATTAGCGTTACCCCGAGTTGGTGTAAAGCTGGTGTAAACCTAGCCCCTAAAACGAAAAAAGGCGCATTTAAGCGCCCTTTGTTATCGTTAAGCGGTCTTATACCGCCGTTTTTGCCCTTGCTTATCAAGCGTTATCGTTCCGTCCTGTAGCATTGAATCGACAAGCTCATCAAAACGCTTTCGCTTAGGGTCTTTTTTCTCTAGCTCCTGCCATGCTCTCGGCTTCCTTACCATTTGCTTTAACCGGCTGTGTGTAATCCCTGCCCCTTTGCAGTTCCTGAGAATTGTTTGGGTTGCATGAGCAATTACATCAAGTTCGGTCGCGCTGCCACTTTCTGCGTATGCCTTGTGCAGTAAAAAGCGTATATCTTCAATGCTCTGTTGCACTAACGCATGAGCGTAGCGGGCGTGTTCCAGTGTTATCTTGCCACCGTCTAAGCCTAAAATGCTGGCTACCTTAAATAGCTGCTCTGGCGCTCGGGCATAAATACCACCTACAACGGCATGGTTTCGCTGTTCGTCCTCGTCATACCAGTCTACACAAGCGTCCAAAAAGTCCTCGGCTTCCGGTGTAACGCTGATAACCTGCCTTTGTCCTTGTATAGCGCCTAGCTGGTATTCAATGTGCTGTTGTAATGAAGCGTCCCCCATTACGTTACGTTTGCTTCGGTCTAGCTTAGAGCGCGTTTCGGGGCAACGTACAACAATTGTACGGCCTAAAAATCCGTTATCTACGTTACCTGCAGTTAAGAATGAATCTAGCCGCTCTGGTACGCTATGCCCCATTAAGGAAAAGAACGGGTCAGGCCAGCCGTTTACTATGTAATCATAGCGTAGCTTTGCTTTTTCTAGCGCCCGTTGCAGTTTGTCGCGCTCTTGCGTGTCATCTTCTGGCAGCTTGTCGAGTTTTGTTTCAAGGTCGTCTATGTCCTTTTTGAAGCCCTGCAATAGCTGGCGCTTTTCCATACCTCGGAACGTATAAAGGTTGGTTTCGCTCATTACCAGTATTTCGCGCTCCATTTTGGTTTCATAGGTTGCCGCGTTCGGGTTCTTCATAGCGCCTAAAAAGCTGTGAATCTCGTCCACTAGGTAAAGGCTCGCCCCGTCCCCTTCTACTAGGTTGTAAATCATATCCTTAAAGCTACCACTATCACCGTGTAGCAATCGGGAACAGCCAATACCACGCGCAAGCCCTTTCGCTACATTTTGCGCCGCTTCTTTACCGGCTGCCGTTGGAGCGATTGCCAGCGTTAAAAGGTTTAGCTTTTCTACATACTCACTACGGCGGTCAATACCTGCCAATGCCATAACATGAAGTGCGGCTAGAGGGTAAAGCTCTGGACGGTTACGGCGTGCCTTTTGTTTCATCAAGCGGCATATATCACCGGCAAGGCCAGGCGGTTCGGTTACGTCCACGTCTTTAACGTCCGGTAATGCGAGTTCGTCCGTTTTGTTCTCGCCAGTGAAGTCCCACTCTACCGCTGCCAGTTCTTGCGCCTGCTGTGCCATATATTGGCACTGGTTGTGCTTTGTGATGCTCTGGCCGTTCTCGCTGGTGAATAACTCGCCTGCAGCTTTTAGGGCTGCGTTTTGGTCGTTGCCATTCTCAAAGTAAGTAAACAGGTCGAACGCATCAATAATACGCGCTTTCCCGCTCTCTGTGAGTTTCCCGAGTCCGGCTTCCATATCGCTACCGTGGTGGCTTAATAGCTTTCCATCGTCTTTAACCTGCATCTGGTAATTGCCGCTTTCAGACAATGGTGAGCAAGCGCGCTCGCCTTTAACCTTGCCGCCATACTTATCGAGTAGGTCAGTTGCGCGGTACTCGGCTTTCCAAGCGTCTATGGGGCTTTTTAAGTCAGTTTGCAGGCGTTCCCTAGCCCTTTTAAGGCTTTGCTCCATACGTTCGTTACGTTCGCGCTCTGCGGCTTCTATGGCTTGTAACTCGGCGTGCAGTTCCTCGCCCCAATCATCAACCGATAAAGAGCCGCTGAACGGATCTAACTCGTAGTCGTAAAACTCGCCCTTGTTCGGTAGGTAGCAAATCTGGTTTGCGGTTTCTGTTTTGCGGTCGGGGGTAATGCCAGCGGATTCTAACTTGTCGTTAAGAATCTTTTGCAGGATCTCAAAGTCGCGCCCGCTAACAGGGTGAGCCAAAGGGATAACAAAGCGCCCTTTTTGCTTTTCTTCCGTTGCGCTGCGGCTTGTATACCCGAGCATATCAAAGGGCATTACACCTTGAGCTAGGCTAAAAGTTTCTTTCAGCGTTCGCCCTTGTGGTTCGTCAATATCCGCCCATAGTGCATAAAACTCGCCATTTTTGCGCTGTTCCACTACGTCACGGCTCGCAAGGTTTGAGAATATCGCCCATTGTGCGGAATCTTTAGCCACACTTTGGGGGGCTGCTGCCATATCCTCTATTTGGTCTAGCGTTACGCTAACGTAGGGTTTTGGATTTCGCTTATTTTTTGCACTGTGATATTGCCCAAAGCCCGAGCAAAGGGTAATATTAAGGCTGTTATCTTGATTGGTTAATGCGCTTACTTCGGTAGGCGCTTTTTTTTGTGCTTCCATTAGTGCGCCCCCTCTACAATTTCAACAATACCGCCAGCGATTAACGCCTTTACTTGATCGGCTTTGCGTTCAAGCTCTGCAATTAGCTCGCCTGCCAGTTGAGGTTTAGCACTGTTCCGAGCCGCTAGATATTGCGAGTAGTCAGCCATAAAGCTATCTAAAAAACGGGCGGCTTCATGGTTGTTCGCTCGAACGTGATTAAGAAAAATCTTGCGGTGCATTTCTTTTACGTTGCTCATAAGTCCATGCCCTCCGCTACAGTATCTTTACCTAACTTTGTTAGGCGTAAACAGATAGCTTTTCCCTTTACGTGCTGAAACGCTTCCACGTAGCCAAAGTTGTCTAAAATGTCGATAACTTCGCGGGTGGTTTTAGGTGTGAAACCATGCCATTTACCATGATGGATAAGCACCTCATAAGACTTGCTGGAATCCACCGCTAATCTTTCTAGTAAATCCCAAGCTAAACAGCTTTTGAGGTTTTTGCCCTTTAGTAGCTTTTGAGCAGGATTATGATTATTCATGCTTCTTTCTGGTACTTGTAACATGATTAAATCTCCTGCTCTGACAGCCACGCATCAAGGTCGCTTTTGCGGTAATAGCAAAGGCGTTCGCCCATTTTTAGTTTGCGTGGGAATGATGGGTCACGTTCGCTTAAACGGTGAAGCGTTACGCGGTGCATATTTAAGTATGCCGCCGCTTGGCTAGGCCGTAAAAGGTCGGTATCAGGTGTAGGAAATGACTCGGGTATTTTTGCTGGTGTTTTTGTGACGCTATCGAGCAAGCTAGTTACAAGCTCGGGTTGCTGCTTAATGATAGTCAAAAGCTCATCTTTTAACTTTTGGTCTGCATTGATTGTAGCCATGTTTAACCTCTAGTTGCTGGTGGTTTCATGGCTAATTTTTTCAATCAGGCGGTTTTGCTCTGGTCAGAAACAAAAAACAGTTTATGTCCGGTAATCAATAATCCGGTTCTTCGGGGTCATATTCGTACACTTCGACCGCTTTTTTATATTCCTCTTTTACGGCCTTTCTCTGCTCTGTTGTCAGATCGTCACGCTCTAGTAACTCTTCAATAGCTAACTTATACATAAATGCGCCCGCGCCCTGCTCTGCTACACCGGCTTTACCGGCTAATACCGCTCGCTGGATCGTTTTATCGCCCATTTCTCCGGTTGCATCACCTAATAACCCGCCTATCTGGTGGTTGTTTATTCCACATTGACGCAAGCAATAAGCCTGCAGATTCTTTATATGTCCGTCTGTACTCTGCCCTTTAGCTTTGCGTCCTGTTTTAACTTGCCACGGTTTAGCGTCTTTTCTAAATGCTTCTACACCATCGGCTATAAACTCAAGCAAAGCAGGGCTAGGCGTCTTTCCAGCGCGTACAGCTCGCACGAATAAATCAAGTTTTAAGTCAATCTCGCCTTTAGTCATCACTCGTCCCCCGCTGCTTTAGCCTTGCTTGGTTGTGGTTGCTCGTCAGCATAAAACTGCTTCATAATCGCTACGCTTCGGTTTAAATCTTGCTTGAAATAGTGACGCGCTATCATATCCCCATCTTTATGGCCTACCAGCGCCGCGATTTCTAACGGCGCTAACCCTTGTTTAACCCAGTCTGAAATAAAGTTGTGCCGGAAACTGTAAAAATGAATATCTTGCCGAACACCGGCCAGCTTTAAGACCTTTTTCCATTTTTTATCATAGACCTTTCTATCCCAAGCTCGCTCCAAGCCCTTTTTAGCCATTTTATCTGACGGAAACACAAGGCCGCTGGTTGGATTGCCTTGTTGTTTGCACCATGTACCTAATACCTCGGCAAGCTCTCCAAAAATAGGGAATTGCACCTCTGTGGGGTTTGGGTGGTGGTTTGTTTTTTTCGGGGTAAATTGCAAAATAGCGTACTCGCTCGCTTTAGCGTGTAGTTGCTTTATATTCTGCCAACGCAAGTTAAGAGCATCACTAGGACGCATACCGGTTAAGCGGGCTATATGACAAAAAGGGATAAACCAGTCCGCATAAGCTAGGCTAGACAAATCTGGCAAATGCTTATTTTTCTCTAAGCGTAGGCTGCGGTTGCGTTGCTCTACTAACTCCTGCCCATATCGCTTTAGTCCAGCTTGTATTTTTTCGCGTTCACTATCTGTCAGTAAGTCACGCGCAAGGTCGTATTCTTCGTTATGTTCGTCTTGGCGCTCTTTCTCATTTTGTGTCGCGCCTTTCAATTTCACACCTTTTAAGGGGAACTCTTTTAAAACTGGCTCATCGTTCACATGGCCGTTTTTCTCGCCAGCGGCATATTTAAGCATTGCCGCGAATGCTCCAAAGTATCCGCGCCTAGTCGTGTACCATACGCCTTTATAAGTTTTTCCTTTGCGCTTAAATTCGCGTTCCAGCATTTCGGACTCCCAGCGCCGCACGTCTTGAACGGTTAAATCGCTCATAGGAATATGCCAAAGGGACTGAAAGTGGTTTCTAATCTTATTTAGCGTAGCTCGGGCGCGTTCCTTTCCGGCGTATTCCTCTAAAGCCGGTGTATAAACTTCGTCAAAGTATTTACCCACCTTTAAACGGCTCTGAGCGCGTGCTTCTGCTTCCTTTTCACGCTTCTTGGCTAATGGGTCGGCTTCGCCTTTGGTCATTCCTAAACGCCACTCTAGGGCGATTTCAGCGGCCTGCTGCGGGTCTAAAGCTGGATAGTCACCAATACGCGCATTTACTCGTTTTCCCAATGCGTCTGTATAGCGCAAACGCCAAGCCGCCAACGCTGTTACTTTCTTCGTTTTGCCACTTTTTAAGGTTTTCTCGTAGCTGTCACGAACCTTTAACAGGTGAAAGCCTTTTATCTTGGTGCAGCCTATTTGGTCTTTTACCTTTCCTTTGTTAAGTAATTTATGCGCTGCAGTTTTACTTATTGACGTTTCCATAATTAGCCCCTTATCTTTATGGCTTCTCAAAAAACATGAAGCCAAACTGAAGCCATTATAGCGCAATAAACGGCTATTTCTAGCTACAAAAAGCTACAAACTAATTTAGGCAAAACAAGCCAAAAGGCAAGCTAAATAGGGATTAGGCCTTTGTTTATGCGGCTCTCAGGTTGTTGCGTGGGCTGGAATGGGGTGTCAGGGGTCGGAGGTTCAAATCCTCTCACGCCGACCAATTCTTCTTCTAGTGACACTCAAAAAAGCATTCATTGGTTTCATTCCGGTAAGCTAAGCTGCTCTCCCATTTCGGTTGTCACTCGCCAGTAACCTCCTCTAGCAGAACCTTTTCGAATTAATACCCCTTGTTCTTTCAATTTAGAAATGTGTTTTTCTACTGCGCGCGAGGAGATATTCAACACTTCTGCGACTCTGGCAGCACTCCATTCGGGTTGCTCATTTAATAGCCTTAGCACCATATTTCGTGTGCTAGTACCCGAATATCGACCTTTACCCGAACCGTTATCCGAACCTAACAGCGAACTTTTTACCGAACTTATTGCTATTTCTCTGGAAAAATCATGCGAAATATTCGCTTCTTCCAGCATAGCTGCTTTGTCTTTTTCTTCTTTCACTGTGGTTGAGATGCTCTGTTGTAAACAATCCAGAATAAACTCAACCATAAGACCTCTATCATTTTCACTAATTGAGCGCCGCAAGCAGTCAAGATATTCGTCTTTATTGAATTTAAAAGTTTGTTCAAAGCTTAACCAGGCAAACGCGGGATGCCATTGAGCTAAAATAAGGCTAAACCAAAGCCGGCCAATGCCTCCATTAGCGACAGAGAACGGCTGAATAAATTCGAACTGCTGTAAAAAAATAGCGGCTTTTATTAAAGGATGATCGTCACTTTCCTCTAACCAGGACAATAAACTTCTTACCGACTTCCCCGCCTGACCTGCGGGCGCGGTCATATGAACCAATTTGTTGTTTCGGTAAACGCCCATTCCCGTTGCACGATAGCTTCCGGCACTGGGCGTTACTGCGGCGCAAATCATTTGGTGAGCGTTTTTAAGATCTGATTCCGAATGTACATTCCACTCAGACAGTTTTTTATAGGCTTCGTCTAAGCGAATTCCCTCCAGCGGCTGTGACTGCTCATCCAGGCCAACCGATGCATGAGCTTTAATAGGCAGTTGTTGAGACTTAAACTCTTCCAAATTGCTTTTACCGGATTCAAGTAATGCTAACCAACGACCGAATTCGGTGCTTATTCGCGCCACTAAATTCACGCATTTACTGGTAATCAAATAATCTGCTGCTGCCATTTCTTATCAGTAACCCTGAGGTTACGCTCCGTTATTTGCTCTAATCTTTGTATGATTTTGGCCGATATGACGGTATTAGCTTAACGTATATATAAGCCGTAAGGTAATTATTTGAGGGCATCATGAATTTACAAAATAAATTAACTTTAAGTATGGCTATTGCTTTAACAACAATATTGGTCATTGCTATGGGCGTCTCGACCTTCATGATGCGCTCATTAATTGAGGAGCGGGTGACGGAGCAAGAGCTTCCTGCGGCTCTGGGCGAAATTCGCGGGGAAATAAGCCAGTTAATTACCACCCCTATGTTGGTTTCTCAAGAGCTGGCCAACAACCAATATTTAATCGATGCCCTAAAAAGTGATGAACCTGAAAGTGTACAGCAGGAAATTACCCGCTACCTTAGCCGTATACATCAAGAAAGAAGCGCTGTTACAGCCTTCACTGTCAGTAAAGGAAGTAATAACTACTATACTGCTGACGGTCTATTTAAAACAATGTCACCTAATGAAGAACGCGACCAGTGGTTCTTTAACTTTGTAAATGGCAATACTTATCAGGAACTGAATTTTGATGTGGATGAGTTATCTGGCATACCGACCGTCTTCGTAAATGTCCGTATCAGTGACAATGATCGCACTCTTGGGGTCGGTGGTATAGGCCAGAGTCTGGAAGCATTGCAAAATGCTGTTGCCAATTTTAATGTCGGTGAAAATGGCATCGCCTACCTGGTTAATGAGGAAGGTAAAATCCAGATCCATCCCCGCATAAGCAATTTCCGAAAATTATCAGAGGAGGTTGGCAGCGCTGTGGCTGATAACCTAATGAGCGATAACGAAGTCGAAATCGGTTACACCAACCAAAGCGGAGAGGATTTAATCGTAGCCAGTACTTACCTGCCGAACAGTAACTGGCGAATTGTTATTGAGTTACCGGAGAGCGAACTATATGAAGGGCTCAATCAGACGGTCATGGCCATAATACTTATTAGCTTAGTGATTGGCTTATGCTTTGTTATAGCCAGTTGGTTTTATGCCCGAAGTATTGTTCGTCCAATAAAATACGTGGCCAATAGCCTTAACCGGATGTCCAACGAGGGGGGCGATTTAACGCAGCGCCTGGATATCAATAGTAGTGATGAAATTGGGGATTTGGCAAACGGCTTTAATGCTTTTGTCGCCAACCTTGGTAGTATCATTACTCATGTCCGAAATACAGCTTACGAAGTCAATGAGAAAGTGCAAGGTATCGATAATTCGATGATGCAAATCGATAATCTGTCCCGGGAGCAGGAAAACAAAACCGATCAGGTCGCGGTTGCAATGAGTGAGATGGAAACAACGGTTAGAGAAATTGCCGAAAACTCAAACCAGACAGCCAATCACGCCAGTGCGTCGCAGCAAACCACTTCTCAGAACCAGCAGCAATTACAAAAAGCGGTTGCTACCATGCAAGAGTTGTCAACCTCTATGCAAAGCGCAGCAGGTTCAGTAGAGAATCTAGCGACAGAAGTTGCCGGTATTGTGACTGTCATTGATACTATCGAGAGTATTTCGGAACAAACCAACTTACTGGCGTTAAACGCAGCTATTGAGTCAGCCCGGGCTGGTGAAGCCGGACGAGGCTTTGCTGTGGTGGCGGACGAGGTACGAACCTTGTCGCAACGAACCAGCGAGTCGACAGAGCAAATTCGTCAGAAAATTCAGAGCTTGCAACAGGGTTCTAAAGCAGCAGTTTCAGCGATGGATGCGAACCGCACTAAGGCCGAAAGCACGAGCGAGCGTATTGTTGCGGCTAATGAAAAGCTCAACGATTTAGTTGTTCTGATACAGGAAACTGCTGATATGAGTACTCAAATTGCTACTGCAACAGAAGAGCAAGCTTCGGTCAGTCAAGATGTAGCCAAGAATATCCAGGCAATTGCCGACTTCTCTACGCAGGTATCAACGGCAGTTAAAAGCAGCCATAGTGAGTGCGAGCAGATGTCGTCTCTTGCCGATAGCTTACGCACTCAACTTGAGCAATTTAAAACGTAATATCAGCGAACAGCGATTGCAGCCTTGCCACTTCGCTTTCTTCAAGCGGTTGCATTGGCTGTTTTCCCCAAACTGGCGCCGGCCAGGCAACGTCAGTTTGGAACCGCGCTATATGATGCACATGCAACTGCGGAACCTGATTTCCTAAAGCAGCAACATTGAGTTTATCGGGTTGGTATTCAGCTTTTAGCCAGTGGCAAAGAAACCGGCTTTCTTGCAGCAACTGCAGTTGGTTATCTTCAGAGAGATCTATGGCTTCGCGCACGTCTGCTACTTTAGGAACCAACAAAAACCACGGAAACTGTCTGTCATTCATGACTCTGACTTCGCATAGCGGCCAATCGGTTAAATGGTAACTGTCTCTGGCTAATTCCGGAGATAATGTATATTCCATGACCTATCCTTCTAGTAATGTTTCAAGAAACCGTTTAAACAGTGCATTAGTTTGCGGCAGGCTGTCAATTAAACGGTGATCATCATTCACCAGGTGTAACTCTGCCCTGGTTCTCTCCGCATAACGCCAACTGTTTTCGACAGGAACAATATGGTCGTTCCAGCCATGAACAATTTGAGCCTTACAAGCCGGTGTTAGTTCGTCAAAATTTGCCTGACCACCTAAGTAAAAGGCCGGAGCCATTAAGAACAGCCCCCGGCTCTTTGTTTTAGCTGCTGCAACCGTTGCCACGTAACCGCCCATACTGGAGCCAACCAGTAAGAAATTTTCCGTTAGTGCTTCAATATAAGTCGTGAGTTTTTCCACGCGCTGATCAGGATCATCAATAACCTGATAATCGACACTGGTTACGCTAAACCCTAAAGCTTCAGCGGTTTTTGCTAAAACTTTAATTTTGGTGCCCCAGGGACCGCTCTCTTTTCCGTGATTAAAAATAACCTGCATTTAGCAATTACCTATATTTTGTGCTTAGATAGAACCATCAGATATAACAATTAAATAACAATGTAACCTTTTATCATGATAGTAAAAACGTTCATTATAAAGAAAGGCGGTTACTATGACCTTTAACAAGCAACTTGTTGCGCTGTACACCGCATTATCTATAGTGGTTTTGTTTAGCTCAAGCAGCCTTGCCGGGCAGGAGGACATTATCTGGGGAGTAAACTCCTCTCCCCCTTTTCATATATTTGATGGCAAGTACGAAGAGCAAGGTTTTTGCGATGCTTTAGTCAGCAGCTTTCAGCGCCAGCTACCGGAACTGTCGCACAAGGTCAGAAAGTTGCCCTCCCGCCGCATCACCATGCTTATGCGAAAGAACAAGAATCTGTGTTTTCCCTGCCTGATTAAAGAAGCAAGTTATAATTCCGAATTTAATTACACCAAAACAACTCACCGGTACCAACCGCACGGTATTATTACCCGTGCTGACACAGCGGCCAGGCTCATTGGAAAGTATGGTCAACCAGTAGATTTTTCCAGTCTGGTTCAGGACTCAAACTTACGCTTTGCGCAACCCGCTGAACGCCGTTACGGCCGCCTGCAGCCTCTGCTGGAAGAGCACCTTATTGATTCAGATAATTTTAGTTTCATCAGCGGCGACAATGCCCACATCAATTTGCTGACCATGATAGTCAACGAGCGTATTGATTACACTATCGATTATGAAATGATCATGACTTACTACAACAAAACCAAGTTTAAAAGCAATGGACTGGTGTTTTTGCCTATTGAAGAATACGAGGGTGTGGTTATAGAGGGAGCGGTTGGCTGCAGTAATAATGAGTGGGGACATAAAGCCGTTCGACACCTTAATGGGGTCATCAACGAGCTTCAAGCTGATCCGGACTTTCAGCAAAGCCTGGATCAGTGGCTAGGAACCAATCGCCCAATGTTTGATTAAGCAAAGCGCTGTTGTAAATACTCGTTAATGTCGTCGGACTCATACATCCACTGTACTTTATCGTTCTGCTCAATGCGCAGACACGGCACTTTAACTCTGCCGCCGCCGTCTAACAGCTCTTGTCTGTGCTGCTCATTATTTTTTGCATCTCTTAATTCTATATTCAGATTAAGGCGGGCAATTTCCTTACGTACCTTGACGCAAAACGGGCAAGCAGCAAATTGATACAGAGCCAACGACTTGCAGGCTTCATCTACCTGTTGCTGAGCCTCATCACTGCGGCTCTGGCCTTTTGGCGTGGTCAACTTTTCAATCAGTAAAACAATAGGCGTTAAAATAAGCCGTAGAGTACGAAAAAAGTAACGAATAATAATTCTCATAAAAATACAACCAGACTGCCTGTTAAAGATGCCGCTATTCTAACGTGTTTAAGGTAAAGCGTCAGTCTTTTAGCTGAACGCTTTTCACTTTCCGTTTAAAGCTTCTGCAGCAATTTCGAGCGACCTTAAACGAGCCTGATGCTCAAAGGCATGACAGGTAAGAATAACTTCATCTATACCGGTATCATCAATAAACTGATTAATATGTCGTTGAACTGAATCCTTAGTGCCAACCGCCGTATAAGTTAATGCATGATTCGCCCCGGCCAGTTCATGAGGTGCAGCAGCCTTTCTTATGTCATCCACAGGTGCTTTTAAAGGCCCGGGTGTACCACGTCGCAACGCAATAAACTGTTGTTGCATTGAGCTCATCATTCTTCGCGCATCGTTTTCGCTGTCTGCAGCAAAAACATTCATTGCCGCAGCAACATAGGGTTTGCTGAGGTAACGCGATGGACGAAAGTTTTCGCGATACGCTTTTAATGCATGCTGCAAATAGTCTGGTGCAAAATGCGATGCAAAGGCATAAGGCAAACCTAAATGCGCAGCAAGCTGAGCGCCAAAAGTGCTTGAGCCGAGCAACCACACCGGAATTTTCTGTCCAAATCCGGGCACCGCTTTAATCGCATCGCTTTCCTGTGCTTCTTCCAGATAACCTAAAAGCTCCTGAACATCGTTAGGAAACTGTTCGGCGTCGTCGGGTTTACGTCTTAACGCCCGTAAAGTTCGACCGTCTGTTCCTGGTGCTCTGCCCAGACCAATATCGACACGCCCGGGGTACAAAGCATCTAACGTACCAAACTGTTCAGCGACTACGAAAGGCGCATGGTTCGGCAACATAACACCGCCGGAACCTACCCGGATTTTTTCGGTTTTACCGGCGACGTAACCTAAAGCAACCGCGGTTGCGGCCGAGGCAATTCCAGTCATATTGTGATGCTCAGCCATCCAGAAACGGTGGTAACCCCACCGCTCTGCATGCTGGGCTAAATCAGCCGAGTTATGCAATGATTCAGCCACTGACCCGCCTTCCGTGACAGGCGCTAAATCAAGAATTGAGTATTTCATCGTAACTTACATCTCTTGCTTGGTTGGGCGAATGATCATTTCATTCACGTCAACTTGCTGAGGTTGCTCAATTGCAAACGTAATGGCGCGGGCAATAGCCGCCGAATCAATCGCGTCTGAATATAAATCGTCAGCCATTTCTTTTGCGTCTTTGTCACTAATGTGGTCTGTCAATTCTGTTGCTACAGCACCGGGTGAAATATTGGTGGCGCGAATTTCACCGTTAGATTCCTGACGAATGCCTTCAGAAATCGCTTTTACCGCAAACTTGGTTGCGCAATACACCGTTCCGCCGGCAAAGACTTTCTGGCCTGCAACCGATGACAGGTTGATGATATGACCGACATGCTGTTCGCGCATAACGGGTAATACAGCAGCTACGCCATATAGAACACCTTTAATGTTCACATCGATCATGGTGTCCCACTCATCCACTTTCAGCGCATCGAGCGGGGCCAGTGGCATAAGCCCAGCGTTATTAATCAGTACGTCAATACGACCAAATTCCGCTTTAGTATCATCAGCCAGTTTTTGTACGGCTGCTTTGTCGGTTACGTCAACCACACGGTAAGCTGCCTGGCCACCGTCTTTTTCAATTGACTCAGTCAATTCTTTTAGGCGATCTTCGCGGCGCGCCGCTAACATCAGTTTTGCGCCTTTTGCCGCAAGCATACGAGCGGTTTCTTCGCCTAAGCCGCTGCTTGCACCCGTAATAATGACAACTTTATCTTGTACTTCTGACATAGCTTTACCTCCGGTTAGTGCTATTGGTCAACTGCCCCTAACTGCTTTAATATCATGTCTTCAAAACGCAGTAGCGGCAGCATAGAACGCTGAACTTTGGCTCGCAGTAATGCTCCCTGCCAACCAGAAAGAATGAAGGCTCCCATCTGTGCGGTATCAATGCATTGCTGAATTTGCTGTGCGTCCTGCGCAGCTTTTAAACACCGAGCAATACGCTGCTCCCAGTCAGAAAAAATGCCATCTAACCGTTCGCGAAATAAATCACTCTGCGAGGCCATTTCCTGACCCAGGTTGCCTATCAAACAGCCTTTGGAAAAATCACACGATTTTAAGTCCTCTACCGAGCGACGCAAATAACTGCGCAAACGATCAACTGGTTCCAGTTTTTCGTTAGCCAGAGTTTCGTCCATACGTGCTTCGTAATCCTCGGCGTAGGTTTCGATAACAGCGAGGCCAAAATCATTCTTACTTTTGAAGTAATGATAAAAAGAGCCCTTGGGCACCTGCGCCTCGCTCAGAATTTTATTCAACCCGGTGCTGACGAACCCGTGTATGGATATCAGGTCAGCACCGATTGTTATGATATTTTGTCGTGTGTCATTCTTAGTCATGCGACCTATATTAGACCAGTCGTCTAGAAACTTCAAGATAAGCTTATCAATTGTAATTACAGAGCTTCGGCAATGGGCTCCGGCCAGACACCGCACTGGACTTTAGCAATGTGGTCGCTTTGTAAAATTTGCATCACCACCCGCGACTGCCCTATTCCTCCACCGATAGTTAAAGGCAACTCACCCGCTAACAAGGACTGGTGCCAGGGTAGCTGGAGCTTTTCTTCCTGTTGGCTAATAACCAACTGTCGCTTTAATGCCTGCTGGTCAACACGTATCCCCATAGACGAGAGTTCCAGCGCGTCATCTAATGCCGGGTGCCAGACAAGAATGTCGCCGTTTAAACCAGTACTACCCTCCTCGTTGACAGAACTCCAGTCATCATAGTCCGGCGCTCTGACGTCATGCGCATGACCATGACTCAGCTCACCACCAATGCCCACCAGAAATACTGCTCCATACTGCTTAACCACCTCACGCTCACGCTGTTTTGCGGTAAGGCTTGGGTAAGCAGTGATCAAGTCCTCGGCATGCACAACATGAATTGCCTCTGGCAAAGTTCCCGTGCCACCGTGTTGTTCAATGTATTGCTGCTCGGTTTGACGCAGAGCACCATAAATACGCTCAACTGTCTGGATCAGAAACTCCAGCGAACGCTGCTCTTCAGTAATGACTTTTTCCCAGTCCCACTGATCAACGTAAACAGAATGTACGGAACTCAAAGCTTCTTCGTCGGGCCGCAGAGCTTTCATCTGGGTAACGATGCCCTCACCGGCACCAAAGCCGTAACGGCCAAGGGTAAAGCGCTTCCACTTAGCCAACGAATGAACTACTTCATAATCTTTGTCGGGCACGGCTTTTACTTTGACTGCAACCGCCTTTTCCCAGCCCGACAGATCATCCTGAACACCACTGCCCAATTCACTTAGTAGTGGCGACTGCACTTCAATAAGCCCGAGCTGAAGCTGCAACTGCTGAGTGAAGCAGGCTTTTACGAACTGAATCTTCTGTTGCTGTAACATGTATTGTGACTTCATAAATACTCCGAATCGTTAATAAAAGAATAAAAACACGATTCAATTAATACCTTTTATAACTATTTATTCAATAACGTTTAACAAAAATAGCTTTACTTATTATTTTCCGTTAATTTATAAGCAAGTTAATTAACAAAGCTTTAATAAAACATGAAAAAATCACCTGAAAATTATCAAATCGATGATCTGGACCGTTCCATACTTCGAACTCTGATGGACGAGGCTCGTATTCCTTATGCTGAGCTGGCTAAACGCTATAAAGTGAGTCCGGCCACTATTCACGTGCGGGTTGAAAAAATGAAGCGCGCCGGAATTATTGAGGGCACACGTTTACAGGTTAACGCCAAACGCTTAGGCTACGATGTCTGTTGTTTCATTGGCATTACCTTGAAAAGCGCGGGTGACTATCCGGCCGCAATTGAAAAACTGGAAAAGCTCGAAGAAGTTATTGAGGCGTACTACACCACCGGGCAGTACAACGTCTTTATTAAAATTATGACACCGTCAATTAACGAGCTACAACACACGCTAATCAATCGAATTCAGGCTATTGATGAAATACAATCGACGGAAACGCTCATTTCATTACAGCAGCCAATTAACAGAGACATACAGCCATGAGTCAGGAAATTAAGCTAACAGAATACAGTCACGGTGCCGGTTGTGGCTGCAAAATATCGCCACAGGTTTTATCAAGCATTTTGCAAAGCAAACTGGATATAGCACCCGATCCTAAACTGCTGGTGGGTAACAGCACCCGTGACGATGCTGCCGCCTATGACTTAGGCAACGGTCAGGTTGTATTAAGTACTACCGACTTCTTTATGCCAATTTGTGATGACCCTTTCGACTTTGGCCGCATAGCTGCAACAAACGCTATTAGCGATATTTACGCTATGGGCGGTCAGCCTTTAATGGCTATCGCTATTTTCGGCTGGCCAATCAACAAACTACCAGCGGAAGTGGCGCAGCAAGTTATTGATGGGGGGCGACAGGCTTGTGCTGACGCGGGCATTATGCTTGCTGGCGGACACAGCATTGATGCGCCAGAGCCAATTTTTGGGCTAGCAGTTACCGGTCAGGTAGAAAAACAAAAACTCAAACAAAACGATACGGCCCGGGAAGGTGATGTATTAATGCTGACCAAACCATTAGGGGTTGGTATTTTAACTACAGCACAAAAACAGAAAAAACTGTTGCCCGAGCATAGCGGAATTGCAATTGAAACCATGTGCCAGCTGAATCGAATTGGCAGCGTCTTTGCAGATATTAAAGGCATTAACGCCATGACAGACGTGACCGGATTCGGTTTAGCTGGACATTTAATTGAAATGGCTGAAGGTGCCGACCTTTATGCAAAAATACAGTTCGATACAATCCCGACCTTGCCCCACGTACACGACTACCTCAATCAGGGCTGTGTTCCCGGGGGCAGCCTGCGCAACTTCGAGAGCTACGGTCAGCATATTAGCCCGGTACCTGAGCAACAGCGTAACCTTTTATGTGACCCGCAAACTTCCGGCGGCTTACTTATCAGCGTGGCAAAAGAAGACGTTGAAGCCGTTTATCAAACCTGTCGCGAGCATAATCAGTCAATACAGATTATTGGTGAGCTTTATCGTGCTGAGATGCAAACCTACCGAGTGGTTGTTGAATAAATGTCTGGTCAATGGATAACCCACTCACAATTTGACGAACTCTTTATTAACGGTACACCTTTGCTGGATTTAAGAGCTCCGGCGGAATTTAAAAAAGGCGCTTTTAATACCGCGGTGAATCAACCTCTAATGACAGATAACGAGCGCGCAAAAGTGGGTACTTGTTATAAACAGCACGGCCAGGATGCCGCCATTGCGCTGGGACACGAGCTGGTCAGCGGGAAAACCAAACAACAAAGAGTTAGTGGCTGGAAACGTTTTTTCAGTACACATCCAGATGGCCTGATTTACTGTTTTCGGGGCGGTTTGCGATCACAAATAGTACAACAGTGGTTAAACGATGAAGGCGTTGCCCGACCGCGTATTGAGGGCGGTTATAAAGCACTCAGACAACACCTGATTCAGCGCACGCAAGAGCTTGCCGCCGACTTTAACTGGATTGTCGTAAGCGGCCGTACCGGCTGTCAGAAAACCGAGTTTATTAAGAATCAACCGAATTCAATTGACTTAGAAGGATTGGCGCATCACAGGGGGTCCGCATTTGGACGTTACCCGGAGCCTCAACCCACCCAAATTGACTTTGAAAATCAATTAGCCGTTGAACTGATAAAACTTAAGTCTCATGGCGCGACCACCCTCTTTATTGAGGACGAAGGCAGTCATATTGGCTCGGTTTCCGTTCCTGAGTGCCTGCGCCATGCCACTCACAAAGCTGAGCGGCACCCTATTGAGGCAAGTATAGAGCAACGTGTGGAAGTCATTTACCAGGAATATGTTGTAGCCGCCGAGGCTCTTTACCCGTCACGTGAGCAGTTTGAAAATTATTTACTCGACAGTCTAACCCGAACTCGCAAACGACTGGGCGACCTTCGCTTTCGCCAACTGTTCGGTATATTGCAACGGGCGTTAAGCCATGACAGCGCAGAACTGCATAAACAGTGGATAGAAGGCTTACTGGTTGACTACTACGACCCCATGTACGACTACCAAATGAAAAAGCGATAAGCATCGCTAAAAATCTGCGACCCGCCGAAAACAACAGTCAATGCGTTAAGCTTTTGTTATGGTATTGGCATAATAACACCAAGGGGATCTATCTATGTTGAAGCGAATGTTAAGTCGTGTCACCGCGGCCGCATTGGTCATCGTTGCCCTGCCTTCTATGGCGGTAACAAAAGACCTTTCTTACTACCTGCCACAGGATGTCAGTTACAATCCGGAAATTACCAAACCCAAAGATGTGCTGGGTTATCAGGTTGGTGAATGGCATGCCCGCCCCGAGCAAATTGTAAAATATATGGAAGTTCTGGCCGAAGAGTCAGATCGTATTACGCTGGAAGTCACCGGTCGCACACATGAGCAGCGTCCTTTGTTACTTCTGACCGTCACTTCAGAAGACAACCACCGCAATATTGATGACGTTCGTGAGCGTCATTTGGCCGCCGCTGATCCAAACCGTGATGCTGATCCGGACAATACCCCAGTGGTCATGTACATGGGCTATAGTATTCACGGGGACGAATCGAGCGGCAGTAATGCAGCAATATTGTTTGCTTATTACCTTGCAGCCGCTGAAGGCGAAGCCGTAGATGAGCTTTTGAATGATTCCGTTATTCTGCTTGATCCGGCGTTTAACCCGGACGGTCTTGCCCGTTTTGCACAGTGGGCAAACCAGCACCGCAGTCAAAACCTGGTTGCCGATCCTCAACACCGGGAACATGTACAACCCTTTATTCGTGGCCGGGTTAACCATTACTGGTTCGATATGAACCGTGACTGGTTGTTGCTACAGCACCCTGAATCGCGCGCGCGCGTTGCAAACTTTCAAAAGTGGAAGCCAAACGTACTGACCGATTATCACGAAATGGGAACCAACAGCACGTATTTCTTCCAGCCGGGTATTCCGTCTCGTAAAAACCCATTAACGCCGGATGAAAACGTGCGCTTAACGGAAATTTTGGCGGCAGAACACGCTGACTCGCTGGATGATATTGGCAGCCTGTATTACACCGAAGAATCATTTGATGATTTTTACTACGGCAAAGGCTCTACCTACCCTGACATTCAGGGAGCTGTCGGCATTCTATTTGAACAAGCCTCCAGCCGCGGACACCTGCAGGACTCGGTTAATGGTGAGGTCAGCTTCCCGTTCACTATTCGTAACCAGTTTGTCGCCTCTCTCAGTACCATTTACGGCACTCACAAAAATAAAAGTCGTTTTATTGAGTTTCAGGAGCGTGCGTACGATGAAAGTATGGAAGCTGCGCAAAAGACGAAATTCGAAGGTTATTTAATTGGAGACTCAAGCGATCCGTCGCGTGTGGAAGGCTTACTGAAAATCTTTAAGCAGCACGGTATTAAAGCTTACCGCGTAGAAAAAGATATTGAGCAAAATGGCACTCAGTTTAAAGCCGGAAGCAGTTATTATATCCCTCTGGCTCAGGCTCAATACGGTTTGATTCAGGGAATATTCAGTACGCGCAAGAACTTCCCGAACAATACCTTCTACGATGTTTCGGGCTGGACTTTACCGTTAGCTTTTAACGTACCATTTGAGACTCACCGTGGTCGTATTCAAATAGCGGATAACGCCTGGGATGCGCCAAAACGTAAAACATCAGCTCTCACTGATGCTTACGCCTACGCATTTAACTGGAACGACTACCACGCTCCGGGCTTATTACAGGAGTTGCTGGAGCAGAACATTCACGTTCGTCAGACCACCAAGCCCTTTACTGTAAAAGGTGAACAAGGCCGCCAGGAATTTTCAGCAGGCTCTATTGTTGTACCTAAGGCCTATCAGCAATTGGAATGGCGCGATGTACAACGTCGGCTGGCCACCGCAGCAAAAGAGAAAGGTATTCAGGTAACCTCTATCGAGACCGGATTAACACCAGAAGGTGTCGACCTGGGTAGTCGCAACATTCAGCCGGTAGACGAGCCCAGCGTAATGATGCTGACCGGAGCGGGTGTTAACCTATACGAAGCTGGTGAAGCCTGGTACTACCTTGACCGCCACGTTGGTATTCCATTGTCGATGGTTGATACTGAACGTTTATCCAGCGCTGACTTAACTCGTTATAGCCATATTATTATGGTGGACGGACATTACAGCAATTTAGATAAACAACTGCGTAAGAAAATTCAAAACTGGGTAAGCCAGGGTGGCACAATAATCGGTCAGCGCGGTGGTGCTGAGTGGTTAGCAGAGAATGGTCTTCTACAAACTCGCTTTGTTGATGACGCCGTATTCCAGAACGCTTTTGCTAAAAAACAGTTAAGTTACGAAGAACGTAACGATTTTTACGCCGAGCAGCGTATTGCCGGAGCGATATTCTCAATGGATGTCGATACTTCTCATCCGTTATTCTTTGGCTTCCCGCGTGACCAAATGCCGGTGTTCAAGAATACGGCAGCCGCTATGGAAGAACCGGAGTCGCCTTTTGTTTCAGTTGCCCGCTATTCGGAGCAGCCTCTAATGAGTGGCTACACGGATGAGCGCAATCGCGAAATACTAAAAGGTAAAACCAATATTGCCGCTCATCGCTTAGGCAGCGGTCAAGTAATTGGTTTTGCTGACAACGTTAATTTCCGCGCCTATTTTTGGGGAACCGCTAAATTACTCAGTAATGCCATTTATTTAGCTCCCCGTATTCAGGTTTATGCAAAAAAACTGGACGATAAAGCGGCAGCTGATGCCACCGCTGAAGCTCATTAATTAATCAGCTTCTATAAAGTAAAAACCGCTGGGACTTTCCGTCTTAGCGGTTTTTTTACAATTACCTATATTGGTTATTTTTCTAATCATGGTCTACCTTACTAATTGAATCTTCTAAATTAATCAGTGAGGTGAATATGTTGCGTTGGGTTCTTATCTTTCTAGCTGTGGCTGTAGTTGCTGCTATTTTAGGCTTTGGTGGAATTGCGGGAACAGCAGCCGGAATCGCTAAAATTATCTTCTATATCTTTATTATTCTCTTTGCAATTTCTTTAGTTGTTCGCCTGCTTCAGGGTAATAAAAGGCTTTAAATGTTTTAGCCTTTATTAGATATTAGACATTGGTCGCATGCCAACCGTTATTGAGTTTACGCTACAATAACAGTTGGCATTTTTCGTTTCCTGTCTAACACTACAACAATGAGGCTCTTGCCATGAACGCAATCGTAATGATGGTTCTGGGTTTAGGCGCAATGTTTCTCGGTTACGTTTTTTACTCTAAATTCATTGCTGAGAAAATTTTTAAGCTCGATCCTGATTTCAGAACACCCGCTCACGAATTAGAGGACGGCGTCGACTTCGTCCCTACCAATAAATACGTTCTGTGGGGCCACCACTTTACTTCTGTAGCCGGTGCAGCACCTATTATTGGTCCTGCCATTGCGGTTATCTGGGGTTGGGTACCTGCTTTCTTATGGGTTATTTTCGGTACCATATTTTTTGCTGGTGTACACGATGCCGGCGCTATCTGGGCAAGTAACCGTAATAAAGCCAAATCTATTGGTAACCTGACCGGCGATGTTGTTGGAAAGCGCTCTCAAACGCTGTTTATGATCGTTATTTTCCTGGTGTTATTAATGGTCAATGCAGTATTCGCTACCGCTATTTCGGGGCTGCTGATTAAATTCTCCAGCTCAGTAGTTCCGGTTTGGGGGGCCATATTTGTCGCGCTTATTATCGGACAAATTATTTTCCGTAAATGGATGGGCTTGGGTGCTATATCCATTATCGGTGTACTGGCGCTGTACGCACTTATCTGGGCAGGTCCGTCCTTCCCTATAGAATTGCCGGAAACGGTCATGGGTATTAGCGACAACGCGCAATGGGTTCTTATCCTGTTTGGCTACGCAGCCATTGCTTCGTTACTGCCTGTTTGGATGTTGCTTCAGCCACGAGACTACATCAACGGTCTGCAGCTTTTCATTGGTCTTATTTTGCTTTACGGCGCCACGTTACTACTGGCTCCGGAAATTTCAGCTCCGGCCTTCAATAGCAACACTCCGGAAGGCACCCCATCAATGTTGCCGCTGCTGTTCGTCACCATAGCCTGCGGGGCAATTTCGGGCTTCCACGGCCTGGTTGCATCGGGCACAACCTCGAAGCAACTTAATAAAGAAACCGATGCCCGCTTTGTCGGATACTTTGGCGCAGTTGGCGAAGGTTCATTGTCATTGGCGACCATCATCGCTGCAACAGCCGGCTTTGCAACATTAGCTGACTGGGAAGCGGTCTACTCTTCTTTCGGACAAGGTGGCGTATCAGCCTTTGTTGAAGGTGGCGCTAACATTATTAGTCGGGGCCTCGGCCTGGACATTGGTGTATCGGAAACACTACTGACGGTTATGGCAGTGCTTTTCGCCGGTACCACCATGGATACAGGTCTTCGCCTCCAGCGTTATATTTTCCAGGAATGGGGAAACATCTATAACATCAACTGGATGCAAAAAGCCCTTCCAGCTACCCTGCTTGCGGTTGGTAGCTGTTTATTGTTGGCCTTTGGCGCTGGTGGTGCCGACGGTTCCGGCGGCTTAGTTATCTGGCCTCTGTTTGGTACCACAAATCAGTTATTAGCCGGTTTAACCTTACTGGTTATTACTGTCATGCTGGTTCGCCTTGGCAGACCTATGTATTACACGTTAATACCATTAGTTTTCCTGCTGATAATGACAGTCTTCGCGCTTATTGTGCAGCTCAAGGACTTTTACAACAGCGGTGACTGGTTCTTAATGGGTCTGGATTTAGTCGTACTGGTTGCAGCTATCTGGATTGGTCTTGAAGCTAGTGCAGGCTTATCTAAAATCCGTAAGGAACAAAAAGCTCAGAAGAAACACTATTAAACAGGAGTAAGTAGCATGAATATACAGTCAGTCCGCCGTTGGTTCAGCCGGGCAAGTGATTTGGCCAATGAGTTCTATAATGCGCCCTATCGCTCAGCTATTGCCCGGGCAAAGCGCGACGAAGACGATTTATTCATGCTACTGGTTTTTTCTGAAATGATGGGCGTGCCGAACCCGGCCGCCTATTATACTTTAGAGTTACAGCCATTAATGCTGGAACGTTTCCACGAATGGCATCAACGTATGGGAATGGAACACTCACCTCTTGATCATTTCCGTTGTTGCTAATTTTATAACCCGACCAAAAACAGGGTTCTTTTCTCATGTTGTTAAGCGATAAAAAAGTTTTATTAATTGGTGGTAAAGGCGGAGTTGGTAAAACAACCGTGTCTTCTGCTCTGGCGGTTCTTGCTGCCCGTCAAGGCAAAAAAGTCCTGTTGGTTTCAACCGATCCGGCACATAGCCTAGCCGATGTTTTCGACAAAAAAATCGGTGATAAAAAAACTGTCATGCGCGAAAATTTAACCGCATTAGAAATTGACCCTGACCATGAAGTTAAAGCTCATATCGATAGGGTCAGTTCTCAAATGAAACGCTTTACTAACCCCGACCTTTTTCCTGAAATTGAACGTCAAATGCGCTTAACCCAGCAGTCGCCGGGGGCTCAGGAAGCTGCTTTGCTGGAACGCATTTGCAACGTTATTGATGAAGCCGAAAAGGACTATGACTTACTCATTTTTGATACAGCCCCAACCGGGCATACCCTGCGTTTATTGACGTTACCCGAGGCAATGGCTGCCTGGACTCAGGGTATGTTGCGTTCGCAAAAGCGTTCCGAAGACTTCGACTCAGTTCTTGAGCACTTATCGCCCAAAGCCGGTAAAGACATTAATAACCCAATGGCTGACCCCAAAGACAATGCCAGCGACGGTATGACCGACCGTACCAGAGCAATTACAGAACAGTTATTAACTCGACAACGGCTTTTTCAACGCACCCGGCGCTTATTGCAGGACAGCAGTTACACATCCATATTGTTTGTGCTGACACCCGAGCGGCTGCCTATCCAGGAAACCGATCGTGCATTACAGTCATTAACAGCAGAAAAGTTACCCGTTGGTGGTGTTGTCATTAATCGGATTTTGCCTGAACAGGCTGACGGCAGCTTTTTGGCCAAACGCAGGCTTCAGGAAAAAACTTACATAGAAGACATTCACAAACGTTTTAAAGCATGGCGAAATTACTCCCTTTATCTATTAGAAGAAGATGTACAGGGTCTCGACGCATTAGAGGCCTTTGCAAATAGTCTGGAGCAAGCAGGATTTTCATCCTAATTGCCATCTTTGTCATCGCTTTCTCTAATAAGACGTATAAAGTGTGATTGTTATGAATTAAGGAGAAGACTATGCGCGCTGTAGGATACAAAGAATCACTTCCGGCCGAAGACCCAAATTCACTGCTGGATATTACCGTCGATGATCCGACTCCCGGAGAAAAGGATCTACTGGTTAAAGTTAAAGCCGTAGCCGTTAACCCGGTTGATACCAAAATCAGAATGCGCATGGCGCCTGAGTCTGGCCACAAAATTATTGGCTGGGATGCTGTCGGCGAAGTTGTCTCTACCGGAGATAAAGTAACCGGCTTTCAAACAGGAGATCGTGTTTGGTACGCGGGTGATTTGACCCGACCAGGTTGTAACGCGCAATTGCAAACCGTTGATTATCGCATTGTAGGCAATGCCCCGGCGAATCTCGATGACACTCAGGCCGCCGCCCTCCCCCTGACCAGTATTACTGCCTGGGAAATTCTGTTCGATCGCTTACAGCTTGATAAACCGTCACCGCATAACAAGAGAATTCTGTTAGTCATTGGCGGAGCCGGTGGTGTTGGATCTATCTTAATTCAGCTTGCCGCTCAGCTAACCGATGTTACCATTATCGCTACCGCCTCCCGCGCAGAATCTCAACAATGGGTAAAAGCTCTTGGGGCCGACCACGTTATTAATCATTACGACGACTTAGCCGAGCAAATAGAGTCTGTTGGCGCCTCCCCGGTAACCGATGTGGCCTGTTTGACTCACAGCGAACAATACTTCGCGCAATGTACGAAATTGATGGCGCCTCAGGGTCGCTTTTGCCTCATAGATGACCCATCCGAAAGTCTCGATATTACCCTGATGAAGCAAAAAAGCATCAGCTTGCACTGGGAGTTTATGTTTACCCGTTCTATGTTTACTACGGCAGACATGATAAAGCAGCAGGAATTACTGAACCACATAGCGAGAATGGTCGAAAAAAGCCAAATCCGTTCGACTCTTGGTAAAAATTTTGGCGAAATGAACGCGGATAATCTCCGGAAGGCGCATCAGGCTATAGAAAGTCAGAAAACTATCGGAAAAATAGCGCTAACTGTTGCCGAATAGTTTTACAAACATACATGAATGTATGTATAATTCCGGATTGATATAAATTAATAGGTCAGAGGTAATTTAATGAACACGCGTTTTAGGTTTGCCCCCATTTTTGCCGCGAGTCTTCTATTAACGGGAGCACTCAGCGCATGCAGCGACCAACAACAGCAGCAACAAGGCCAGCAACAAGCAGCTCAGGTTGACGTAATTACCGTAACGCCTGAGTCAATCAGTCTTAGTACCGATTTGCCTGGACGTACAGCAGCCTATCGGGTTGCTCAAGTTCGCCCGCAAGTTAGCGGGGTATTGCTGGAACGAACTTTTGAAGAAGGCGCCTTTGTAGAAAAAGGACAGCAACTTTATCAAATTGATCCGGCCGTTTATGAAGCGGAATTAGCCAGTGCTGAAGCTGAAGTTGAAAGCGCAAAAGCTGTTTTACGCAGCTCAGAGCTTCGTTATAAACGTTTTCAGGAACTGCTTGAAGAGAACGCAGTAAGCCAGGACGAGTTTGATAGTGCAGAAGCTACCTTTTATCAAAACAAAGCGGCTGTTTCAGTGGCTGAAGCCAAATTAAAAAATGCCAGCATTAACCTTGAGTACACGAAAGTCAACGCACCCATTAACGGTGTCATTGGCCGTTCTAACTTCACTGAAGGTGCATTATTAACAGCATCTCAGCCTGAACCTTTGGTTACGATTAATCAACTGGATCCAATTTATGTTGATATCAACCAATCCAGTAAGCAGTTTATGAAGTTACAAGCTGATATAAAATCCGGCCGTATTCAGGCGAACGAGAAAGGTAATGCACCCGTTCGTCTTAAATTAAATGGTCTGGATTACGATCAAAAAGGTGAACTGCTTTTCTCTGAAGTCAGTGTCGATGAAGATACAGGAGCAATTCTATTGCGTGCTGAATTCCCTAACCCGGATAACACACTGTACCCAGGCATGTTTGTGCGTGCTGAAGTGAGTGAAGGCACTATCAACTCAGCCATTAAAGTACCGCAAAAAGCTGTAACTCGAGACCCCAGAGGACGACCTTATGTCATGCTGGTAAATGATGACAAAAAAATTGAACAACGGATGATAACGACAGAACGCGCTGTAGGCAGCAGTTGGTTAGTATCTGAAGGCCTTAAAGAAGGCGATACCGTTGTCACTTCAGGTCTGCAAAAAATTCGTCCGGGCGCATCGGTGACTATCGATTCATCTAACTCTGAACAGCAGCAGTAAGGGAAGTCAGTAATGGCCAAGTTTTTTATAAATCGCCCAATATTTGCCTGGGTTCTCGCGTTGCTGACCATGATGGCCGGTGCAATCGCGATGCTGCAGCTCCCTATTGCTCAGTATCCGACCATTGCGCCACCAGCGGTCGAAATTCAGGTAAGTTACCCGGGTGCTAACGCCGAAACCGTTTCAAATACCGTAACCAAAGTTATTGAACAGAATATGACAGGCGTCGATAACCTGCTCTATTTCTCTTCTCAGAGTAACTTTGGCAGCGCTACCGTCAGTCTGACTTTTGCTTCCGGAACCGACCCTGATATTGCTCAGGTGCAAGTTCAGAATAAACTTTCTCAGGCGACCCCCCAATTGCCTCAGGCAGTTCAGGCTCAGGGAATTACCGTTAGCAAAGCGAGTAGCTCATTCTTAATGGTAGCTGCGCTCGTCGCCTCAGACGACCGCTACTCTCAAACCGATTTAAGTGACTATATAGCGTCCAATATTCAGGATCCTATAGCCCGTACAACCGGGGTTGGTAACGTTCAACTCTTCGGTTCACCCTACTCGATGAGAATTTGGGTCGACCCTTCCGCGTTGGTTAATTACGGCCTGACAATGGCCGACCTGAAAAGCGCCATTCGGACACAAAATGCTCAGGTGGCAGCCGGTGAACTGGGCGGCACACCAGCCGTCGAAGGTCAGCGTCTTAATGCGACAATTATCGCACAAACTCGTATGTCGGATGTTTCTGAGTTTGAAAACATCACCTTAAAAGTATTGTCTGATGGTTCGCAAGTCCGACTTAAAGACGTCGCTGAAGTCGAAAAAGGTGCAGAAAACTACTCTATTCAGGCCAATTATAACGGTAAGCCGGCAACAGGTCTGGCAATTAATCTACAAACCGGGGCTAACGCTCTGGAAACAGCCGATGCAGTAAAAGCGCGAATGGCTGAGCTGGAAGAGTTTTTCCCTGATGGAATGGAATTGGTTACAGCTTACGACACCACTCCTTTTATCAAAATTTCGATTTCTGAAGTGGCGCAAGTTTTAATAGAAGCCATTATTCTGGTCTTCCTGCTTATGTTCGTTTTTCTTCAGAACCTAAGAGCCACTTTAATACCCACTTTAGCAATACCGGTGGTTATTCTGGGCACCATGGGCGTACTCGCGCTAGCTGGCTTTTCAATTAACACTCTGACCATGTTCGGGATGGTGCTCTCCATCGGCCTGTTAGTTGATGACGCCATCGTCGTTGTAGAGAACGTTGAGCGCTTAATGTCTGAAGAGGGCTTGTCACCCAAGCAGGCAACGATTAAGTCGATGGGGCAAATTACCGGAGCACTTGTTGCTATCGGTGTGGTTATGGCTGCGGTATTTGCACCTATGGCCTTCTTCCCGGGTGCCACCGGTGCCGTTTACCGACAGTTTTCACTGACCATCATTACCTCGATGGGTCTGTCTGTCCTTGTTGCTATTGTGTTCTCACCAGCATTGTGTGCCACCCTGTTAAAACCTGTTAAGCACGACAAAAACAGTGGCTGGGGACCGCTTGGCTGGTTCAACCGCACCTTAGAGAAATGGACCGACAAGTACACCAATGCCATCCACTCAATTTTACGCCGTACTGTGCGGTTTGGCGTTCTTTACCTGGGTATTATTGGCATTTTGGTATTTTTATTTATGAAGCTACCATCGGCTTTCTTGCCCGAAGAAGACCGCGGTGTATTTTTGACTCAAATGCAATTACCGGTTGGCTCTACGCTCGAACAGTCTGTCAACACCATGGATAAAATAGAAAACTACTATCTCGACCAGGAAGATGCGGTCCAGTCAGTATTTTCTGTTGTTGGTTTCAGTTTCTCAGGGCGCAGTCAGGCTAATGGTATCGCTTTTGTGCGGCTGAAAGACTGGAGTGAACGTGACGAAAGCCAGCATGTTGACGCCGTTATTGGCAGAGCTTTTGGTTTCTTTGCTAGTATTAAAGAGGCGATGATATTTGCCTTTAACCTGCCACCTATTCCGGAACTCGGTGTTTCCAGTGGTTTCAACCTGTTCCTGCAGGATCGCGGTAATCTGGGTCATACCGGTTTGCTCGAAGCCCGTAACCAGCTGTTGGGTATGGCAGGACAGAACGAAAAGCTAGTGCAGGTCCGTCCAAACGGACTTGAAGATGCACCACAGCTGCGTATTGATATCGATTTTGAAAAAGCTCAGGCTTTGGGACTGACTATTGCCAGTATCAATGAAACCTTAAGCACAGCCTGGGGGTCATCCTACGTTAACGACTTTATCGATCGGGGCCGGGTTAAAAAGGTCTATCTGCAGGGCGAAGCAGAATCGCGTATGTTGCCTGAAGATATCAACGAATGGTATGTCAAAAACAATCAGGGCGACATGGTGCCATTTAGCTCATTCTCGAGTTGGGAATGGACCTATGGTGCCCAGCGAGTCGAAAGCTATAACGGTGTTTCTGCAATGGAAATCCAGGGGCAGGCAGCCCCAGGAGTCAGTACCGGCGAAGCCATGATTGAAATGGAAAAGATGATTGCGAAGCTTCCTCCGGGAATTGGTTTCGAATGGACTGGTATTTCTTTACAAGAGCGTCAATCTGGTGATTTTGCGCCTATTCTTTATAGCGTATCGCTGATTGTTGTGTTCCTGTTCCTGGCAGCCCTGTACGAAAGCTGGTCAATACCATTTTCAGTCATGCTGGTTGTCCCCCTGGGTATTCTGGGTGCAGTCGTTGCTGTCATGCTTCGCGGTATCTCTAACGATGTTTACTTCCAGGTAGGTCTGTTGACAACCGTTGGGGTGTCGGCAAGGAACGCCATACTAATCGTTGAATTTGCGAAAGACTTGCAGGCTCAGGGTAAAGAACTACTGGAAGCCACGCTGGAAGCCGTGCGCTTACGTCTGCGCCCTATTCTTATGACGTCCTTAGCCTTTGTCTTTGGTGTTATGCCTCTGGCGCTAAGCGATGGTGCTGGCGCTGCAAGCCGTAATGCCATTGGTACCAGTGTTATAGGCGGAATGATTGGCGGTACTGTACTGGCGATCTTCTTCGTACCGTTATTCTTCTATGTTGTACGGCGAATATTCCCGCCGAAACAAACGGAAGAATAACAGATAGCAGACACAAAAAACCCGGAGCTTAACTCCGGGTTTTCTTTTTAAAACGACGCTTATTAGGCCGCTTTTTTAAAAACTAACCTCTTTTGTCCACCGTAGCTCAACAAGAAAACTAAACCTTCCGCTAATGGCTTACCAATAAAGGGCGTAACACCAAGGTAGCGGAACGCCTCCGTAAGGCCGTAATTAGCAGCCACTAAGACAACGGCGAGACAACTGTATTTAGTTGCATCCCAGGCAACATGAGCCCCTTGTTTGAATACCCATTGGCGATTCAGAGAAAAATTGAATACCCCAGATATAACTCGAGCCAGAACAATAGATTCCAACACCTGACCGGAGAAAAAGTAAGCTGTCGCAAAAATCGAATAATCCAAGCCGGCAGACAGAATGCCGATACTGGCAAACTTTAAAAACTTTTGGTAGATTTTTATCGAGTCGATTACTGGTCGGTAATGACTTGTTTCATTACCCTCTTCATAAACCGTGGTTATTTCCTGAGAATTTATCCGATAGCCGCAGCGCTTAGCTGAAAGCAGCATTTCCAGCTCAAACTCATAACCGGAACTGGTAAAATGGACTAAGTGTTCAAGAAAGCCCAAAGGTATTCCGCGTAATCCTGTTTGGGTATCTTTAATGTCCTGCCCCGTTACCAGCCGAAAAATAACCCGGGTAAATTTATTACCGAGCCTGGAGCGGAAAGGAATGTCTTTTTCATCAAAAGTGCGGCTACCCAGCCATAGCTTATCCGGGTAACCTTTTAGGCAAGTACAGATAGCAAGAATGTCTTTCGCCAAATGCTGACCGTCTGCATCAGCTGTAACGGCACCAGAACAACGTTCATCACGTTGCTTGATGATCCAGTCAAATGCCGTGCGCAACGCCGCGCCTTTTCCCTTATTTTGCTCATGGCTTAAAACATGAACGCGATGGCGATCAGCCAGTTGCTCAAAAACGTCGGAGAAGCGACTACCGTCATCAACAACGATAATACCCAGATAGTGACTCCATTCTGGATCTTCAGTAGTAATTCTATCAATAAGCTCCAGCAAGTGCTGGTCGGGATCCAGCGCCGGAATAACAATATAAGGTTTCTTCATTCCAGCTCTGGACCTTTGTTTCTATGGTTTTTTATCCTGATCTTCTTTGACTTCGTACTCTCCATCAATAACCGATCCACGGTCTTCCTTATTATTTTCATAATGTTCTTGCTGTTTTTGATGCTGCCGCTGTTGCTCCTGATAATGCTGTTTCGCTTGTTTACGCATGCGCCAGACCTGTTTAATAGTATGCCGTTGACGCCACATAACCGGAATCATCAGCACAAATAAAACGGCGGCGATGACCATGCCAAAAGCCAGTCCAAGGCCTATCAGAACCAATAACAAAAAAAGGCCCAGCAAACGGCTGAGCCAATTACCGGAGGATGAACCTCCGGTACGCGAACCCTGGTTGAAACGGACATAAACTTTATCACGTTTATGAGTCATAACTGCTCCTAAAAAATGACTGCAAAGCTAAGACAACATAAGGTACTGACCGTTCCTACCAGGTTATCTTAACGTCTATTTACGCATATCTTCTGTTGCTTTACGTGCCGCTTCAAATTCATTACCGGGTGCCCATTGAGGCCATTCACGTGAGTTGGCTAACTCGTTACCGATTGAATAAAAAACGGACATATCCTGCTGTACACCACGTAAATCCCAGTTTTCATCAAATTCATCAGCTGGCTTGTGATAAGCATCGCGGTTAAATATAGCACGTTGCTCTTCAGTCCACTCCCGGCCTTTTTCAACATGGTCATTACCGCCTTTAGCGTAAAGCATTGGAACACCTCTTTTCGCCAGATTAAAATGATCTGAGCGGTAGAATGAACCCACTTCAGGAGTTGGCTCAGGTGCTACATAACGATCTTGGGCCTTTACGTAGCGTTTCAAGTAGTCTTCCATAGAAGAATTGCCATAACCTACGACAACCATGTCTTTCATTGGACCATAAACATTCATAACGTCCATATTGATACCGCCAACGGCTTTGCCCAGCGGCAGCATTGGATGCGACGCGTACCAGTCAGAACCAAGCAGACCACTCTCTTCTGCACCGACCGCAGCAAACACAATAGAGCGCTCTGGTTGTTGCCCTTTGGCAAACTGCTCAGCCATAGCCATTAATGCAGCCGTGCCCGAGGCATTATCCTGCGCACCATTATAGATAGGATCATCTTCACGCACCGGGTCGGTGCCCAAATGATCATGGTGAGCCATGTAGATAACGTGCTCTTCCGGATATTTAGAACCTTCAATGTAACCAATAACGTTATTGGTATCTAAATATTCAAATTTGTTTTTAACCGTCAATGAGGCTTCAATATTCAGAGGTTTAGGCTTGAAGTCACCGCTTAATGCCAGCTCCCGCATTTGCTCTAAATTTTTACCAACACTAGCAAATAACGCGTTAGCGCTTTCTTCTGTCACCCAACCTTCGATGGCTGAGCGATCCATATTCTTATTTTCGCGTTTTAAGTCAAAACGTACTGGAGAACCGCCAGCAATAACGCCCCAACCGTAACCGGCTGGACCTGTTTCGTGTATTACAAACGCGGCTTCAGCGCCCTGTCTCGCGGCTTCCTCAAATTTATAAGTCCAGCGTCCATAATACGTCATCGCATTACCATTAAAGAGCTCTGAATCTCCGGTGGCATAGCCCGGGTCATTCACCAGCATAACAACGGTTTTACCTTCAACATCCAATCCTTCGTAGTCGTTCCAGTCATATTCAGGAGCAACAATACCGTATCCGACAAAAACGACGTCGCTGTTTTCGACCTTAACTTCGTCAACCACACGCGGTGTCCACGCCATCATTTCAGTACGATACTTCATTGACTCGGGTGCTGACTCACCATCAAAGTTCAGAGAACTCACTTTATAAGGCATCAGTTTGACTAGCGGGACAGGCTGACGGTAGCTGTCATTTTCCTGGTCATAAGGTTTTAAGCCCCACTCGCGGAAATGATTTTCAATAAAACTAACCGCTTTTTCTCCACCGGCTGACGCGGGCGCCCGCCCTTCAAACTCGTCAGAAGATAACGTCTTTAGATAATCCCGGTAATTGGGGTTGAAAGCTGAGTCCTGTATGTCGGCAACGGCTTTATCTGTTTCTTTATTTGATTCGTCTGCCGGTCCGCAGGCAGCTAAAGCACTTAAGCTCAGTGCTCCCAATATCGCGTACTTCATGGTTTCTCCTTTTCTATTACTCTTCATTATTATTCCTTATCCTATTTTTGCTTACAGCTCTCGCTCTCAGCTTTTCTTAATTGATCGCCCATGCGAATATCATGCTCAGCAAAGAATCCACCATTGACCTCAAGCACACTCCAGTAGTTTTTCCCCGGAGAATAGCTTCGGCATTGCGTTGGATCATCGCTGCGGCAAGGTCGCATCGTGAAAGTTTTCACAATACGGCCTTGTCGATCAAGGTAAGCAATATCTAATGGAATTAATGTCTGGTACATCCAGAAGCCACTGTAGCCGGGGCGCTCATTGCCATAACGGAACCACATCCCGTTGTACTCGCCCAGTGACTCTCGCTGCATTAACCCTCGCGCTTGTTGCTGCTGATTATCCGCCAACTCGACGGTTAAAGGTTGTTCAAGCTCACCCAGGCAAACTTCGGTTTTATCAAATTCTTGTGGTTCAGGAACATTCCATTGTTGCGCCATACCGCAAAAAGGTAAGGCGCTGATTAACATAAAAAGCACTCGATAGTTCATTCGCTTGACCCTGTCGTCATCAATGACTCTGATTTTGTCCTATCCAGTGGGAGATCGCAATTCAAACCTCAGCTTGAACAGGACAGTTCAGAGATCTGCTCCTCAGCCGTTGGCGGTTTAGCCCATGGGCTTTCACTTAAGCTCTCAGCAAAAGGGTTCGTTAAAGCCTGCATATAGTCGTGTAATAACGAGTCGTCACCCGCTTCTGCTGCATCTATTACCCGCTGCGCGTGGTGTGTTCTGACAATAACCCAAGGGTTAACTCGCTTCATAACATCAATATTACTCGTTCCGTTTACGGCGTTATTGTATTCCTGCCACCAGCTCTCACCACTTTGTGCCAGTAGTCCTCTCGGCTCTTTCGCTTCAAGCGAATCAATCAAGTCACGGAACGCTAAGTGATAATCGGCCTGGTTCACCTCCAGCAGACTTAACCAGCCACCGACCAACTGCATTCTCTCGTTGACAGGTACTGACGACATACCCAGACGTTCTGTCATTCGATTTAAGTAAGCTTTTCGAAGTTCGGGTTCGTAAGTGTCCAGCGCCGCCCGCAATTTATCCGCCTCAATTAAAGGACTAACGGCCTGAGCCAGGCGCTGTAAATTCCAGAGCCCGACTCCCGGTTGTTGCAAAAGACCGTAGCGTCCGCCTGCATCCGTATGGTTAAAAATCTTTTCGGGCTGGTAATCATCCAGAAAGGCGTAGGGGCCAAAGTCGAACGTTTCACCCGCTAAACTCATATTGTCAGTATTCATTACACCATGAATAAAACCATAAGCCTGCCAGGCTGCAATCATCTCAGCAGTACTTTTTACCACCTGCGAAAACTGTTCCGCGATATCCGCACTTGCTAAATGTGGCCAGGCCACTTCTATGGTGTCCTGCCAGAGGTGTTGCATGGTGTCTTCCAACCCCCGATGAAAACAATGCTCAAAGTGACCAAAGCGGACATGCGTAGTCGCTGTGCGGGCAAGCATCGCACCGGTTTCAACCCGCTCCCGTTGTATCTTCCCTTGTGTCGAAATTAATGCCAAAGCGCGCGTTGTCGGAATATTTAGCGCGTGCAGCGCTTCACTTGCCAGTAACTCCCGTATAGAAGAGCGCAGCACCGCCCTGCCATCTGCCCCTCGGCTGTATGGGGTTGGTCCGGCACCTTTTATATGAATATCGGTTATTCTATCCGCTACTACAGCCTGACCCAGGAGCAAGCCCCGGCCATCGCCTAAATAAGGGTTAAAATGCCCAAACTGATGCCCTGCGTATTTTTGTGCAACAGGCTCACTTCCCGGCCAGGACTCAAGCCCTCCCAACCACTGAGACAATTCAGCCGGCGGCGTTTCTCCATTGGTTAATTCAGCCCATAACGGGCTATTTAACCAGCGTAAACTTACCTCGCCGTCGGGTTTTACTGGTTGGCGAGTTGTAATTTCCGGGAACTTACGGGCAAAGCGGTTATCAAAAACTATTGGCATACATCCTCCTGCTAAATAGATTGTTACACAGTCAGTGAGGCTTGCATAACTCATAATAAATCAGCTAAGGTCGCAACGTTTGGCCACTGGCAGCAAAGGAAGCCCCATGCAACTTCATTCTTTACGACGTATCACCGCAATAGGCGGTGGCCACGGTCTCGGCCGGGTACTGTCGACGCTGTCGTTTATGAAACATAAGTTAGTCGGTATTGTAGCAACCACAGATAACGGCGGTGCAACCGGTTTGTTACGTGAGTCACAACACTGCATTGCCTGGGGTGATATCCGCAACTGCCTGTCACAACTTGTTGAACAACCACTCGCGGCCGAAGTCTTGAATTACCGTTTCGATTGCACATCGTCACTGCATGGCCATAACTTCGGTAACTTGCTGCTTTATACACTGGATCAGCTCAGTGCCCGCCCGTTAGATGGTATACAGCTCTTAAGTCGCTTACTGAACGTCGATAATCGTATACTTCCTATGTCGGAATGCCCAACCGATCTCATTGCAACAACCAACGACGGTATTCAGTGTCATGGTGAAATACGCATTGATAAACTTCCGGTTATGCCACGCAAGCTGTCTTTGTCCGGCAGCGTTACTGCAACCCCCGAAGCAATACGCCATATTCGAAGCAGCCAGTTAATCTTGCTGGGACCGGGAAGTTTTATGACTTCGGTTATGCCACCGTTACTCGTTAGTGGTATTCGTGATGCCTTGCGGACAACTCAGTCCAAAGTGGTGTTTATCGATAACCTGGTAGATGAAAACGGCCCTGCTGGCGAGCTCAGTTTGGCTGAAAAAGTTGGCTTTATCGAAAAGCAATTGGGTAAACAGGTTGTCGACTTAGTGTTGAGCAACAAAAAAGAAAATGATCTGAAACTACCCGTTATTGGCGGTTTGCAGAGCGATGAAAACGTCTACTACCGCCATAACACGAACAATTTATTAGCTAAACTAGAAGAAGCCGCTAAACAACTCCTGGTAGAGAGCGCTTAGCCGCCGTCAGCTGAAATACGCGAAGCCACCGCGCTGTGCTGATCCCGATATTTAGCATCTTCACGCTTGTTGTAAGGCCTTGCACAAGGGCCACTGAGCTTCTCAAAACTAATAGCGCCTATCTTCATACCCGCTCGTAATGCCAAAGGTAACTTGCCGCTATTAAAAAACTCCAGAACAATTTGTCCTGACCAGCCCGGGTCAATGCGGTGAGCCGTTACATGTACCATCAATCCTAAACGCGCTAATGACGAGCGACCGTCTAACCAGCCCACCATATCGGCGGGTAAGGTAATAGATTCGTGTGTTACCGCTAAAGCAAATTCGCCCGGGTGAATAAAAAAAGCCTGGTCGTCTTTAAGTACAATTTCATCACTCATGACTTCCTGAATGGCCGCTTCAATAGCTTCGCGCGAGCCGCTAATATCAATAAAAGGTGCCGCATGATCCTGCAGCACACGAAAATCGTTTCCTAAATGAATATCCAGTGTAACGCCTGAGATATTATTGGCTTGGGGTGCAGGTTCGACACCTATAATTCCATCTTTCAAATGCTGTTCTATTTCAGTGTCGTTTAGGCGCATCGTTCATCGTTCTCCGTGTTGTCGTTTAAGACCTTAAGGCCAGTACTATAACGAATTTTCTTGCTGATAATAGAGGTTTGCTGCAACTTGTTGCGCTGAATTTAAAATTAGCTGACTTAACGGGTGTTCCGGCTGTGCTAACAATAGTGGTGTATCACCATCCAGACTCTCGCGCAGCTCGCTGTTCAAAGGCCATTGACCCAATAACGGTAAGTTGTGCTCAGTAGCCATAACCGCGCCGCCGTTCTTGCCAAAAACCGCATCTTCATGTCCACACGACGGGCATTGATAAAAACTCATGTTTTCCAGTATGCCTGTAAGCGGAATATTCAGCTTCTCAAACATAGCCACACCTTTCTCTGCGTCTTTAAGCGCCACAGTTTGAGGTGTGGTGACGACCACAGCACCCGTTACCGGTAACTTTTGTGCCATGGTCAGCTGAATATCACCGGTGCCCGGCGGCATATCCACAATAAGATAATCCAGCGCCGGCCAGGCCGTGTCTTTGTAAAGCTGCTGCAGAGCACCACTGGCCATAGGGCCTCGCCAAATGGTCGCGTCATTGTCTTCAACCAGGTATCCCAGCGAATGCACATGCAGTCCGTGGCGCTCTAAAGGCATCATTTTATTGTTCGTAGTCAGCTCCATCTCTGAGCCGCCACCGCCAAGCATGGTCGGAATGGATGGCCCGTAAATATCGGCATCCAGCAACCCAACCTTAGCGCCTAACTGCGACAAAGCTAATGCCAGGTTCACACTCACGGAGGATTTCCCGACTCCACCTTTGCCGGAGGAGACAACAATGACATTACCCGTGGTAAGAGGTAGTTCCGGCTGTGAGTTCTTCAATTTTTTTATCTGACAGTTGAGCTGCCAGTCAAACTCGCCCAGTTCAGGATCCTCCTGTATGGCTTTGAGCAAGAACTCATCAGCAACAAAAGGCAAGTTCAATACCCGTTGCTTACCGGAGCCAGTTACCCAGTCATCGGGAATACCATTGGGCAATAAGGGGTGAGTAAAATCTGTCATCATCAACCTCGGGGATCTGTGTATCAGCCAAGAGCTATGCTAACATGAGCGGCATAAAACTTTGGGGTTTACATTAGATTAATCAACAAAACGGAAGCAGATTTTCGCATGAGCCAATCCGCACGTAAAATACTGGTTACCAACGCACTGCCTTACGCTAACGGACCTATCCATATCGGTCACATGTTAGGTTATATTCAGGCCGATATATGGGTACGCTTTCAGAAGCTGCGCGGCAATGAATGCCATTTCGTCTGTGCTGACGATGCGCACGGCACACCTATTATGCTCAAGGCCCAGCAGCTTGGCATAACGCCTGAACAAATGATTGGCGACATGCAACGCTCGCATGAATCCGATTTTAGTGATTTTTTAGTCGGTTTTGACCACTACTACAGCACACACAGTGACGAGAACCGTGAGTTGGCTGAGACTATCTACACGCGTCTCGATAAAGCCGGTCATATTAAGACCGAAGTCATTGAACAGCTGTATGACCCTCAAAAAAAGATGTTCCTGCCCGACCGCTTTGTAAAAGGCGAGTGTCCGGATTGTGGCGCAGAAGACCAGTACGGCGACAACTGTGATGTTTGTGGCGCAACATACGCACCAACCGACCTGAAAAATCCAAAGTCAGTAGTTTCTGGTGCAGAACCCGAACTGCGGGAATCGGAACACTACTTCTTTGATCTACCGGCATTTGGTGACATGCTAAAAAGCTGGACACGTTCCGGTTCATTGCAAAATGAAATGGCGAACAAGCTCAACGAATGGTTTGAACAAGGCCTGCAGCGTTGGGATATTTCCCGCGACGCGCCCTACTTTGGCTTTAAAATTCCCGGCACCGAAAATAAATACTTTTACGTCTGGCTGGATGCACCCATAGGTTACATGAGTAGCTTTAAAAACTACTGCACAACCACAGGCAAAGCCGACTGGGACACTTATTGGCAAGCCGACAGCGAAGCCGAGCTTTATCATTTTATTGGTAAAGACATCATCTATTTCCACAGCTTATTCTGGCCGGCCATGTTAAAAGGCGCCGATTTCCGTCAACCAACCAATGTCTGGGCACATGGTTTTATTACGGTTAACGGGACTAAAATGTCTAAGTCTAAAGGGACATTCATTAAGGCTCGCACTTACCTTGAGCATCTTGACCCGGAATATCTGCGTTATTATTTCGCAGCCAAGCTGACAAGCCGTATTGATGATCTGGACTTAAACCTGACCGACTTCGCCCAACGGGTCAATTCTGATCTTGTTGGCAAGGTAATAAACATTGCCAGCCGCTGTGCCGGTTTTATTCAGAAAAAATTCGACGGTAAGCTTTCAGCTAACGTAGCTGACTCAGCATTGCTCGAAGACTTTCAGTTAGCCGGTGACAACATAGCTGAACTTTATGAGAAGCGAGAGTTTTCGCGCGCCATGCGCGATATTATGGCGCTGGCTGATCGCGCTAATCAGTACATTGCCGATAAAGAACCCTGGCAGTTAATTAAGCAGGAGGGCAGCGAGCAGGAAGTTCATGAAATTTGCTCGTTGGGTATCAACCTGTTCCGGACGTTAATGATTTACCTGGCTCCGGTTGTACCAAAATTAACTGAAGAAGTGCAGCACTTCTTGAATGATACGTTCACCTGGGAAAGCCACAAAACGGCTTTAACGGAACACCCGATAAATAAATTTAAAGCGCTTATGCAGCGTGTTGAAATGGACGACGTAAACGCCATGATTGACGCATCAAAAGAAGAACAAGCTTCACAAGCCCCTGCTGTGGAAGCTAATAACGACGAGTTGAAAAAAGAACCCATTGCCGATGAAATCAGCTTTGACGATTTTGCTAAAGTCGATTTACGCGTTGCCCGCATTGCAAATGCCGAGCACGTTGAAGGCGCGGATAAGTTACTGAAACTCACATTGGATCTAGGTGGTGAAACGCGTCAGGTATTTGCGGGTATCAAGTCAGCTTATGATCCTGAAGCATTAAAAGGTCAATTAACTGTTATGGTTGCTAACTTAGCACCTCGCAAAATGCGTTTCGGTTTATCTGAAGGTATGGTACTTGCAGCGGGTCCGGGTAAAGATGAAATCTACATTCTTAGCCCACACGACGGCGCTAAGCCAGGCATGAGAATAATGTAATCAGCAGGGCTGCTAGTCCATTGATATAATGCGACAACCTAAAATAAAATCACCGCTGTTGTCTTCCAGTCTCTGACTGCGAACGACTTCAGCGGTGATTTTTAATGGAGCTACCGAACCAGACGAACCAATTTCGGCAAATAAACTATCGCCAATTTCTGCACTTGCAGGCAACTGTAAAGACAAACCCGCCGCGCTTAAATCCAGACAGACTCCCTGTAACTGCTGCTCTCCCCTTTCATTTTTAAGAGTAACCTTTACATCCGCATTAACTGCCATTCGCATAAAGTGTCGATTTTCCGGGGATTCCAGCATTTTGCCCTCTTATTTGCATATTAAGTGTAAATCTTACTTAAGTTTTAGCATGCTTTTGCCGATAAAAAAACATTATCGGATAACATGGAACCGTCATCATGGTAGAAGCGAAGTTTTCAATTGGTCAACTTATTACACACAGCCTTTACGGTTACCGTGGCGTGATTATTGATGCTGACCCGTGCTTCACGCTATCTGACAGCTGGTACAACAAAATGGCTACCTCTAAACCGGCAAAAGATCAGCCTTGGTATCATATTTTAGTTAACAACTCGTCAATTCAAACTTATGTTAGCGAAAGCAGCTTAGAAGCTGACTTTTCAGAACAAGCAATTCAACACCCGATGGTTGATCTGTTGTTTTCGGGAAAATCCGCCAGCCAATATAAGCTGTCCGAAAGCCTCAACTGAATTTGCCGATGCCCAATGCTACAGTTACCATAGACTAAAATAGCTTAAGAAGGGTAAGACAATGGCAGAAGAAACGATTTTCACAAAAATTATCAACCGTGATATCCCTGCGGACATTATCTACGAAGATGACAAGGCGCTTGCGTTTAAAGACATAAATCCACAAGCCCCGTTCCACTGTTTGGTCATTCCCAAACAACCTATTGCGACAGCAAACGACATTAATGAAGACAACGCTGCTTTGGTTGGTCACTTGTATGTGGTTGCAGCTAAATTAGCAGCTGAGCATAATTTTGCACAAGACGGTTACCGGTTGGTAATGAACTGTAATGAGTATGGTGGCCAGACGGTGTATCACATTCACCTACACGTGCTGGCCGGAAAACCAATGGGCTGGCCACCTTATACCGATAAGAAAAAAGAAGCGTAAAGCAATTAAGGGCGATACCGGGTATCAAGAATTTTATCAACAACCCAGGCATCGTCCCTCTTAATCAGTACCACATCACGGCTGTCCTTCGCTCTCTCACCGTTGTGATAGCCGTCAAAAATGACCGTTACTCGTAAATCTTCTGAATTATTTAAGTAATCGGTAAAAGAGTTGGTTTCCACTTCAATCTCAACCGTTTCAAAATAACGGCCAAGAACGTATCTCTGAACCGCACTAACCGCACCATAATGGTTAATTAAATCAGCCATTCGTTCTGAAGAAAGCTGCTTTGCCTGCTCTAAGTTTCTGTCCTTATAAATGGAGTTATAAAACCCCTCGATAACTTCTTCCGGCTGGGCTTGCGCATAATTTATCGGCTCATCGCCTCCGCATGCAGACAGCGTCATTACAGCAAAAGCCAAAATCAACAAGTTTACAATTTTCATCGCCTGCTATTCTCCTTTTGCCACGCCTTCACGACGTGGGTCAGCACCACCGATAAGAGTGCCGTCTGAATCAATACTGACTCCGTGTAAGCCGCTATTTAAATCAATAACTTTGACGTCATGTCCGCGCTTTTCTAAAACCGCTTTCAGTTCACTTATGTCCCGGCCCTTTTCCAGCGAGGTGTAGTCATTACGATTGGTTACGTGGCCAAGATTGATGGCTTCCTGCACATTAAGGTTCCAGTCCAGCACACCAACTAATGTCTGACTGACATAATTAATAATTCGGCTACCGCCGGGAGAGCCTAACGCGTGCAAAACTTGTTCACCTTTAGCGTCCAGCACAATAATGGGATCCATGGAACTGCGGGGACGCTTGCCCGGCTCAACTCTGTTCGCATATTTTTCATTACCATCGCCTGGCGCCAGAGAAAAGTCCGTTAATTGGTTATTTAACAAGAAGCCGCCAGCCATGACCGTTGAACCAAAGCCCATTTCGATACTGGTCGTCATAGACAATACATTGCCTTCTGCGTCGACTATTGAAACATGGCTGGTATTTGGCAGTTCATAAGCAATATCCTGCTCATACTCAGGTTTTAACTGAATTCCCGGTTTTGCCTTACCCATGTCTTTTTCAGTAATTTTGTCTGCCCTGCTCGACAAGTAAGTTTTGTCCAGCATGGCTTCAACCGGCATCTCAACAAAATCCGGGTCAGCAATCCACTGGTTTCTGTCAGCATAAGCCATCCGCGACGCCTGAGTAAACAAATGCGCAAACTCTTCCGAATTCGGTTTAAGTTCACCTAACTCAAAGTTCTCTAACACTCCCAGGGTTTGCAATGTCGTAATGCCCCCTGAGCTTGGTGGCCCCATGCCGCAAACCTGATACTGTCGATATACGCTGCATACCGGCTCGCGCAGTTTAGCTTTGTATTGGCTTAAATCTTTAAGACTTAATACGCCAGGCTCTATGGTGCTGTTTTGTACCGCGTTCACGATCTTTTCGGCCAGCTCGCCCTGATAAAGTGCATCCGCACCCTGCTCAGCAATAAGACTGAGACTTTTTGCATAGTCTGGGTTCTTGAGAGTCGAACCGACTTTTAATGGTTCGCCATTGGGGAAAAAGTAATTGCTGGCTGCAGGCATTTTTTTCACACCAGGGTTAATTTCCATCTCAACCAACTTAGCCAGTCGTGGAGACACTTCAAAGCCTTGTTTTGAAAGTTCAATAGTTTGACTGAAAAGTGACGACCAGTCCGCTTTGCCCCAACGCTTATGAGCTAACTCCAGGCCGCGAATGACTCCCGGGGTTCCCACGGAACGGCCACCAACGACGGCATCAATCCACTTAGGCGCATTCCCCTCTTCATCCAAAAACAAAGACTCAGTAGCATCCATAGGAGCAGTCTCACGCGCATCTATGCTGTACAGCTTGTTCTCTTCGTTATCCCAATACAAAATAAACGCACCGCCCCCCGGCCCCGATGACTGAGGTTCAACCAGCCCCAACATAGCCTGTACGGCAATAGCTGCATCAACGGCAGAACCACCACGCTTTAATACTTCATAGCCGGCCTCAACTGCGTGCGGGTTAGCTGCGGCAACCATGAAATTATCGGCAGTCACCGCATTCTTTTCAGCAAAGCCGGTTGCGGCTTCCGGTTCACGGATTTCTTGTTCAGATACAGGCGAACAGGCAGTTAATACGCTTGCAGCAATTATTGTCGGTAGCCAGAACTTCATAAGGCCTCATTCATATTGGGAGGAATTTCCCCTATCATACGAATCAGAAACCCATGACGCAACGAAAAGGGAAACGAATGGAGAGGTTTAATCAATACTGGGCGGGGCTTATCCTTGTTCTGATTTTATCCGTTTTTTTACAGCTGATGCCTCAATGGCACTCGCTGTTGGCTTTTAACTCAGAAACAGTTATGGCTGAAGGCTGGCCATTGATTAGCGCCCACTTTATTCATTTAGACTGGTGGCATGCGTGGTTTAACTTCATTGGCCTCGCACTCATTGTCCTCATTTGGCGTGAATACTGGAGCACTCGGTGGCTAATAAACGCCTTGCTTATAAGCGGTGTTGCAACCTCGGTAATGCTCTGGATTATTCCCGTTAGTGTAAGCTTTGTTGGTTTGTCCGGTGTTTTACACGGGCTGCTTGCTTACTGCTTAATTAAGGACATTCGTTCGGGTAAAAAATGGATGTGGCTTATTCTGATTGCTCTTGTGGCAAAAGTCGGTGCCGAGTTACTGGGCTGGGAGCCGGAACATTTTGTTGGCGAGTATGTCAGCTACATTCACGCTGCAGGTTTAGTGAGTTCATTATTACTGTATAAATTAGAACGGCGCCGTATTAGTGACGCCGTTCCTCTGGATAAGTAAAGTTTGCTTTACTTAAGATTTTCTTCAAACAACTTAAAAATCCGACGGTATTCGTTCAGCCAGCTTTCGGGCTGACGAAAACCGTGCGGTTCGACCGGATAAATTGCCGTTTCCCAGTCTTCTTTTTTCAGCTCAATTAAACGCTGTACAAGACGAACACTGTCCTGGAAAAACACATTGTCATCAATCATTGGGGAATTGATAAGTAACGCATCTTCTAAGCCGTCAGCAAAGTAGATAGGAGAGCTACGACGATACGCAATAGCATCGTCCTGGGGCAAATTCAGAATGTTTGACGTATAGCCGGTGTTATAATGAGCCCAGTCAGTCACCGGACGCAATGCAGAACCGGCCTCGAATAATCCAGGCTCTTTAAACAAGGCCATAAAAGTTAAAAAGCCACCATAAGAACCACCATAGGTGCCTAATTTGTCGCCATCAACATTCAAGTCACTTTCTAAATACCCCGCAACGTCAACCAAATCTTCAACTTCCGGTGTTCCCATTTGACGGTAAATAGCGGTACGCCAGTCGCGTCCGTAACCTTTGGAACCGCGGTAATCGAGGTCTGCCACCACATAGCCATTTTTATTCAGTAAGCTGTGGAACATGAATTCGCGGAAATAGCCTGACCAACCCATATGCGCATTCTGCAAATAACCTGCACCATGAATAAACACAACCGCAGGGTATTCTTCGGCTCTGTTTTCATCAAAACCTTCAGGCTTATAGATACGGGTATAAATAGGCTCGTTCACGTGAGAAGACTCAACCCCGACCAGTTCAGGCGCAGTCCAGTCAATACTCAAAAACTTCTCCGAAACCGTATGCGTCAGACGCTTCGCCGTTTCAGAAGAATTCACCGCTTTATGATAAAGCTCAGGTGGCATTAAGGGCGTTGAATGAGTCAGCAGCAACTCGTCATCTTCAGGGCTGAGCTCGAATGCGGTCATGCCATCAAGGTCAGTCAAAGCTTCCGGTTCACCGCTACCATCGGTTTTCACCCGGTACACTTCGTAGATACCTGGATGTTCAATGTTCGCCTGGAAATACAGATAGTCTCCGCTACGGTTTAAGTCGGCAGACTCCACAACATAATGGCCTTTAGTTAACTGGCGCGTACTGCCATCAATGCTTTTCGCATACAACTGAGAGTAACCGTCAGCTTCCGACGTAAACCACAATTCGCCATCATTTAACCAGCCAAATTCGTTGTGGGTGTAGTTGATCCAGGCATCATCGTGCAAACGGTCTTGAGAAACCAACTTTTTACCGGAGGTGTCTACCGTGGCAAGCCAGCGGTCTTTGTTGTCCCAGGCTTCCAGCATGACGGCAACTTCGGTGCCCTGCGCGTTCCACTGAATAGCACCGTTATCCCAACCCCAGTCGGACATCAGAGTAATTGGACGCGGCTTCTCTTCAGAGGTGTAGCTTTCGCCTTCTGCTTCAAGGTTTTCGCGCTTCACTTCCGCCAGTACATCTTCGTTCCAGCCCGGTAACGTGTTGTAAGTTAAAGTAGACTGGCTACCGTTAGTTAAATTCAGAAGAACCAACTGATGTTCAACCGGCTTGGCATCAGCCACACGGCGACGTACGTTCTCACTTTTTACCCGGCCGTCTTCGCTGATGTAGTTCGGCATAATATCGCCTTCATCACGCCAGCTTTGCGGATCAGTAATGGCCACCAACAAAAAGTCACCTTTTGGTGACAAACTGGCCGATACCAACTCTTTATCTTCAGGTAAGTAGAAGGGTTCTGGCGCTAAAGTTGCGTTTTCCTTCTGCAATTTTGAACGCTTTTCAAAACGTTCCTCTGCTGCTTTGCGCTCTTTTTGCACGAACTGAATTAACGCTTGTTCTTCACGAGCAAGATAATCTTTCGGCTCTTCGTTTGCCTTAGGCTTTTCTTTAAAAGCTAATGAAGCAACCTGGCGGCTTAGGCCCGAATTCACGTCAATAACAAAAAAGTTATTCCCCTGCTGGTAACTTAACTGACCATTAGTCATGGGTTGCAGGTTGTGCTGGCGGGCATCGTCACGGGTTAATTGACGGAGGCTGCCATCATTAAAACGAACAAAAATATTGCCTTCAAAGGTATAAGCCAAAAAGCTGTCATCAGCTGCATGAACTTGTTCATCGGCCACATACTGATGCAAGTTTTCTACAGCCACTTTCTGTGGTTCACCGACACCATTTTCCAGCATCATCAAATCACGAATGTCGCTGCCTTCGCGCTTTTGATAAAAAAGAATGTCCTCACCGTCCATACTCCAGAAAGCCTGCTCCGGGAAACGTCCCATCCAGTCCGGATCAGCCATAATTTGTTCCATAGTGAGCTCGGCTGTTCCCTGCGCACTGGCAAGAGAGTTAGCTTGTAAGGTTGGTGCGTTTTTCTTCGTGTCAGCAGTATTCGTATTCTGAGGAGAGGTTGATGCGCAAGAGGCGACAAACAATGCCGCCCCAATGGCCATCACCAGACGTGACTTCACCATATTATTATTTTCCTTTTTAGGATCCCTGGATTACTGTGCATCCGCTTGATTTTCAGGCCGAGCCTGTTGCACTGCGTCAAGCGCCTGCAAACGTTCATGCACTGCCATCAATGTTGGATAAGAAGATAAATCCAAATTAAAGCGCTGCGCATTGTATACCTGAGGTATCAAACAGATATCGGCCAATGTTACCGAATTACCATAGCAATAATCACCTGCAGATTCGGTCAGCCGCTGCTCAAATGCGGTAAAACTTTTTTCTACCCAGTTTGCAATCCATGCAGAACGTTGTTCATCGCTACAGTTAAGCTCACCGGTTAAATACTGCAACACCCGTAAATTAGTGACGGGTTGCAGTTCGCAAGCAAGATCATAAGCCAACGCTCTAACTCTGGCTTTATCAGCAGGAGTAGAGGGCAGTAAAGGGGTTTCCGGGTAGCACTCTTCCAGATACTCAATAATGGCTAAGGACTGATTTAACCTAACGTCACCATCTATAAAAGTAGGAACCAACCGCGCAGGATTAAGCTTTCTATAAGCTTCACTGTGCTGTTGTCCGCCGTCTTTCACTAAATGCACCGGTTCGTACTCGTACGCCAGCCCTTTCAGGTTTAACGCAATACGAACCCGGTAACTGGCGCTTGAGCGCCAGTAGCCGTAAAGTTTCATCACTTTTCAGGACCTTCGTATTGAACAACTTTTTGGTTAATGGTGCCAAATATTGACTGACCACCATCATCTTTCATTTCCATTTTGATGGTGTCACCAAACTGCATAAACTGCGTCGCCGGCTTGCCATCACGAATGGTTTCAATCATACGCACTTCAGCAATACAGCTGTAACCAACACCGCCTTCTTCAATAGCGGTTCCGTGGTCAGTTCCCTGCTTATTGGAAACTGTACCCGAGCCAATAATGGCACCCGCTCCTAAATGACGAGTCTTCGCTGCATGAGCAACCAATTGGCCAAAGTCAAAGGTCATGTCTTCACCCGCATTAGGTTTACCAAAGGCTTTACCGTTGTACTCTGACAATAGCGGTAAATGAACCTTATTGGCTTCCCAGGCATCGCCCAGTTCGTCTGGTGTTACCGCAACCGGCGAGAAAGCTGAGGATGGTTTACTCTGAAAGAAACCAAAGCCTTTGCCCAGCTCGCCAGGAATAAGCCCGCGCAGTGATACGTCATTAACCAGCATCAACAGCTTAATATGTTGTCCGGCGGTTTTAGCATCAACACCCATAGGCACATCATCAGTAATAACGGCAACTTCGCCTTCAAAGTCAATGCCCCATTCAGTACTGCTCATTTCAATGTCATCGTACGGCGCTAAAAAGTCATCCGAGCCGCCCTGATACATTAAAGGATCTTCCCAGAAGCTTTCTGGTATTTCAGCACCACGTGCACGGCGAACCAATTCAACGTGGTTTACATAGGCACTTCCATCGGCCCACTGATACGCGCGAGGTAAAGGTGATTCACACAAAGCTTCATCGAACTGGACGCTGCCATCAACGTCACTGTCGTTAAGCTGCTGATAGATTTTTTCGAGCTTAGGAGCAATACCGTCCCAGTTGTCGAGCAACTCTTGCATGCAAGATGCAATGGCCGGAACCGCTACTGCCGAACTTAAATTTCTGCTGACCACCATTAACTGACCGTCACGAGTACCATTTCTGTATGTGGCGAGTTTCATAAGTTGTTATTTCTCCTGCCAACTGTAGACGTAGTCCGGGGTCTCAACCGCTAGTGCCTCGTCGCTTGCTTGCAAGGCATCGCGGGTATCAAGCATAACCGCAACTTCGTCTGTGAATTTCTTTTTATGCTCACGCCCGGCTTTAAATGCTTTCGGGTGTGGGCCATGAGTAAAGCCTGCCGGATGGAAGGTTACCATACCGCGGTCGATATTATCACGACTGAAAAAGTCACCTTCATGATAGAACAGCACTTCGTCGTAATCGTCATTGTTGTGGTAAAACGGCACCTTCAATGCGCCCGGGTCTGACTCAATGGGACGCGGAACAAAAGTACAGACCACAAAACGATCCGCAACAAACGTGGTGTGCGCCGATGGCGGCAAATGATAACGATGACTCATTAATGGCCGGATATCCCGCCAGTTCAGACGAACCGGAGCTAATTCGCCGTGCCAGCCTATCGCGTCCAGCGGGTTATAAGGATAAGTAATAACCGACACCTGCTGATGACGTTTTACATACACCTGCCACTGTTCTTCACTGTATTGAGCCTGAAACGCCTCATCGATATCCGGCGTATCCAGCACTGCCGGATCAAAAATAGCATGATTACCCACCAGGCCTTTCTCTGGCAGGCTATAAGAGCCATTAGTTGCCTCAATCATCAGCAACTGCATGGTTTCATCGGGTTCTAGCCGCCAGTTAGTAGAGCGGGGAATTAAGAAGTAGTCCCCTTTCACCAGGTGAATGTGCCCGTAGTCACAGTGCAGATGACCACTGCCTTCATGAACAAAGAGCAAGTCATCGCCGTCGGCATTACGCACTAAATAATCCATTTTGCTGTGGCAATGCCACAAGCGAAAACGGCAATTACTATTGTGCAGTAAGTCAGGCGTTAACCAGGGATTTTCCGGAGCTATGGCTTCTAACTTATTAAAGTCAAAAGCCCGTGGACGCAAGGGCCCACGCCACTCCGACCAACCGGTCGGAGCATGCTGATGGTGAAAATGCGTGGCCGGGCCGAAAAAGCCACTACGACCAGCTTCACGTTCATAAATGGCCTGCTCCGGAAAATCAGCGTGAGCTTGTCGAGACGACTTGCCCACCTGTTTCGGAAAGCTGATCCATTTACGCATCGCTTAACACTCCCCGGCGGATCTGGTCTTCTTCAATACTTTCGAATAGCGCTTTGAAGTTACCTTCGCCGAAACCTTCATTGCCTTTACGCTGAATGATTTCAAAGAACACCGGACCGATAACGGTCTGTGTGAATATTTGCAGCAAAATGCCGTCTTTTGTTGGTGCTCCGTCGATTAGGATGCGCTGTTCACGCAGTGCATCTAAATCTTCCTGATGCCCTTCGACACGATCATTGACTTTCTCGTAGTAGGTTTCCGGTGTATCCATGAAGTCCATACCAATGGAACGCAGATCTTTTACGGTTTTATAGATATTGTCACTGGTTAAAGCAATATGCTGAATGCCTTCACCTTTGTACTCTTTTAAGTATTCTTCAATTTGCGATTTGTCATCGTGAGATTCGTTAATTGGAATACGGATTTTACCGCAAGGTGCTGTCATAGCCCGGCTTAACAAGCCTGTCAGTTTGCCTTCAATATCAAAGTAGCGAATTTCACGGAAGTTACCAATGCGCTCATAAAAGCCTGCCCAGGTATCCATGTTGCCGCGGAATACGTTGTGCGTCAGATGATCTATTTCAAACAGGCCAGCGGCGTGCTCGCTCATTTTCGCTTCCCAGTTTTCGTAGAAGTCGAAATGCTGCTTATAAATTTCATGGTTTTCGTAGTTGTCGACAAAATACAACGCACTTTCGCCAATACCAAACACCGCAGGTACACCTTCTACAACGCCTTTATCGGCAGGGAAAGCTTTAGCACCATTTTCAAGTGAGTGCTTCAATGCATGGGCTGCATCTTCCACGCGCCATGCCATACCACAAACACTTGGACCATGGTCTTTCGCAAACTCTTCAGCCTGCCCACCCGGTTCAGCGTTAATAATGAAATTAATGTCGTTCTGTTTGTACAACCAGGCCTGCTTGCTGTTGTGCTTAGCCACTTCAGTGAAACCCAGTTTGTCGAACAAGTCTTTTAAAGCATCAATGCCTTTCTGATCCGGAGCGGTATACTCAACGAACTCAAAACCGTCTGTATTTAACGGATTAATCATTTTATCTGTCATGGTGACTTCCTCTTGTTATTCGGTTGTTAACACCATGACTGTAGCGCTAGTTGTGGAGAAAAGGCGAATAAGAAAGGAAAATAGGAAATTGCTTAAGTTAACGTTTAAACGTAAAGCTTAATGTACAGGCTGAACACTTGCTCTGGATCAAGGTACAGCCTGGTTAACTTGTAAAGCTTTTGTTACAAGGCTACTTTTTTGTCTGTTCTGCTTTACGGGCACGACCGCTGCGTTGCTTACCAATGCCATAATCGCGTAATTTATTAGCCACTGCGGTATGGGAAAGTCCTAAGCGTTTTGCCAATTGACGTGTACTGGGGAAGCTAGGATACAAACGGCGTAATACGTGGCTCTCAAAACGACGTACCGCATCGTCCAGACTCATATCGTCGATATCCAGTGCTAGTTGGTCATCTTCCTGACTCAACTCCGGCAAACGGATATCGGCGGGCTCCAGCGTATAACCTTCTATCATTGAAACCGAACGGAACATGGTATTTTCCAGCTGGCGCACATTACCCGGCCATTGATAACGTTTGAGTCGCTCTTTCGCCGCCCGGCTTAAGTTTACCTGACTGCGCCCGAGTCTCTTACAAGCCTGAATCACAAAATGCTCTGCCAACAATAAAATATCGCTTTTGCGTTCACGCAGCGGCGGGACATTCAGTGCCAGGACGTTAAGCCGATAATATAGGTCTTCGCGAAACTCACCGTTTTCAACAAGTTCATAGAGGTTACCCTGGGCTGTGCAAATGACCCTTACGTCTACACTCACTTCCTGCTCTTCACCTATACGGCGAAACACGCCATCTTCTAAAAAGCGCAGTAATTTTGCCTGCAGGCCAATGGACATTTCACTGACTGAGTCCAGTAACACAGTGCCCCCGGCAGATTGCTCCAGAACCCCGGTTTTACGAGTGCTCTGGCTGCTTATGCTGCCTTCTCCATGACCGAACAGTTCGCTCTCAGCAACATTGTCTGGCAGTGCTGCACAGTTTATGGCCAAAAAGGGTTTATCCTGGCGCTGGCTAGCTAAGTGACAGGCTTTTGCCAACAGCTCTTTACCAACACCCGTTTCACCTTCAATTAACAGCGGCGCGTCAAGTTCAGCCATGCGCTGAGCATCTTTAATCACACGCTTCATCGTACTGTTATCGGTTAAGAGACGTTCAAAGGCTTTTTCATTATCCTCACTCTGCCAGGTTGCAGTTACGGGCTCTGACTTACAAGTCATTACCGCACCGGCAAACGCTGTGCGACCTTCCTCATCATTAACCCAAATAGGCAATAATTGTGCGTAGTATTCAGAATTGCCTATCGTTACAGCTTCGTAAATAGGATCCCGGGGTTGTTTATCCAGCCAGCGCTGTAAAGAGATGCCATGCACGTAATGCATCAACGGCTCACCTTTCAGGTTGTCTTCCTGACCCGCTAACAACCGTAAACCTGCGTCATTGATAATGTCGATATGGCCTTTACTATCTATAGAGAGAACGGGGTCCGGCAAGGTGCTTAGTAATAAGCTAAATTCATAATGCTCGCGTTCAAACGGCATGTAAGGGATGGTTTTTACGTCAATAATATTGGGAATGCGACGAATTTGAGGCATAAGATGCCGAAAGTCATCGAAGGCTAATTCGGGAAAATTGAGGAAGATTTTTCCTTTAGGATCGACTTCAATACCACGTAAATCAATTTCGTGGTCTCGCAAAATTTGCAGAACATCCTGACAAATACCAAGACGGTCATCACACGTTATCTCAAGTCGCATAAACCCAACTGCATTCAACTAAATGTAAAGCAAATAATACACTATTGTTACCGCTGAAAAAACAAAAACCCCGGCCAATAGACCGGGGTTCCATGCCGTTCATCGAAAGACTTACTTAAGCTTCAAGCGCACCGTCAGTTTTTGCCGCCATAATGAAGTCGTTTTTATGTAAACCGTTAATGGAGTGAGTCCACCAAGTAACCGTTACCTTGCCCCACTCAGTGAGCAGTTCAGGATGATGTTTCTCCTCCTCAGCAAGGTCGCCTACGCGGTTCGTGAATGCCAGTGCTTGTTTAAAGTTTTTGAACTTAAACTCACGCTGCAGCATCATGACACCATCATTTGTTACTGGCGTCCACTCGGGGATTTCACGCATCAATTCTTTCAGCTCGTCATCGCTGACTTGTGGCGCGTCTGCATGGCACGCTTCGCAACGTGCATTTTCCAAGTTTGACATATTTTAATACTCCTTTGCCTTAGGCTACATCTTTTGGTGGAAATTTCGGTTCAAACAACCCAAGCTCCATCGCTTCATGAACCAGCGACATGATATCCATATCGGATATCTTAAACAGCTCGTCCACACTCTCTATGGTGTAGTAGATAGGTTGAATAATATCAATTCGGTAGGGTGTACGTAGCGCATCTAAGGCTTTCAGCGGTTTCCGCTCCGGTATATCGCTGTTAACCGCGTATTCAGTTTCCTCCGGTGAGGATAAAATACCGCCGCCATAAATTCGAATGCCTTCTTCGGTTTTTAACAACCCGAACTCTACGGTAAACCAGTACAGACGAGCCAGATAAACCCGTTCTTTCGGTGTGGCCGCCAAACCTAACTTACCGTATTGGTGTGTAAAATGCGCAAACGCCGGGTTCGTTAATAACGGACAATGCCCAAATATTTCGTGAAAAATATCCGGTTCCTGTAAGTAATCGAATTCTTCCCGTGTACGAATAAAGGTCGCTACCGGAAACTGCTTGTTTGCCAGTAAACGGAAAAACTCATCAAATGGAATTAACGCAGGAACCTGAGCGACTTGCCAGCCAGTTTCTCGCTCCAGTACTTCATTAATTTCATGCATTTGTGGCAAGCGATCCTTCGGCAGGTCGAGTAATTCCAGTCCCTTCATATACTCATCGCAAGCTTTTCCGGGTATGCATTCCAGCTGACGCTCTACGAGATCTTTCCAAATCCCGTTTTCCTCGTCGCTCCAGTGAATAATACCGTTTTCATCCGGTTGCCTTGATACGTATTGACTTTGTTTACCCATAATTCAGCCTTGTTGCTTCCTCATTAATGTTTGATCGTTTTTGTTATTATTAGTTCAGATTACGCAGATTGCTGCCATTGCACACGGCAAGCTTCTAACGCTTGTTCAAGATCTGCGATAATATCGTCTGCTGCTTCTAAGCCTACCGCAATTCGAATCAATGTATCCGAAATTCCCGCTTTAAGACGAGCCTCCGGCGTATACGGAGAATGCGTCATTGACGCCGGGTGTTGAATGAGAGTTTCAGCGTCACCCAGGCTCACCGCCAGAGCTATCATTCGCAATTGATTCAGAAAGTAACGTGCTTTCGCTTCATCGCCTTCCAGTTCAAAAGCGATAACCGCCCCGTTACGGCTCATCTGCTTACCCATTAAAGCCTGCGCCTCGTGGTCAGGCGCTCCGGGGTAGTATATCTTCTTAATATCGTTACGCGCGGCCAAAAAATCATAAACCGCATCGGCGTTTTCACAGTGGCGCTGCATGCGCACGTCGAGAGTTTTCAGACCACGCAGTATAAGCCAGGCGTCGTGTGGACTAATGGTGGCGCCCATGTCTTTTAAGGTTGTGCTTTTAATGGTATTGATATCATCGTCACTGCCACAGATAATGCCGGCTACCACATCGCCGTGCCCGTTAAGAAATTTGGTTGCACTATGCACAACAATATCGGCACCATGTCGTTTAGGCTGCTGCATCAGCGGCGTCATAAAGGTATTATCCACCACCAGGCGAATGTCTAAGTCAGCAATGACGGAATGAACTTTTTCGATATCAACCACTTTCAGATGAGGGTTAGCCGGAGTTTCCAGAAAAACTAGCCGGGTATTTTCTCGCAGAGTTTCTTTCAATAAGCCTTCGTTGTTTAAATCAATAAAGTCGGCTTCGACACCAAAGCGCTCAAACAATTCGCTGAACAATGCAAAGCTACAGCCGTATATGGCATCGGATACCACAATATGATCACCGCTGCGCACAAAAGCCATAGTAGCAGCCGCAATAGCGCCCATTCCTGTCGCAGCCGCCGCAGCAGCTTCATAGCCTTCAAGCGATGCCATCCGGCGCTCTAATTCAGCTGTTGTCGGATTACCTAAACGGCTGTAAATGTAGCCTTCTTCCTCACCAGCAAAGCGACGAGTGCCCTGCTCGGCAGAAGAAAACCGAAAAGTCGATGTCTGATAAAGTGGAGCGGTCAACGCCCCATGAGGGTCGTCATGCGCGGCTCCGGCATGAATTACCTGAGTCGCTGGCTGCCATTTATTATTATGTGGTTTTAAATCAGTAGACATGCGTTTTGGCTCGTTTGTCAGAAAATTGTTAACGAGCAACTAGAGTGCAACGAGCTTACCTTAGTTGGCAATCTTTGCGCTGTGTCAAAGCATTAAACAACTGTAACGCTAGTTTTCCACTTCCTGCTCAGATGTTGCTGTAGCCTTTGCCTGACGCGATTTATAAACAAAAGGTAAAACGCTCTTTAGCTGACTTAGTAAGTCTTTTTGCAGTTTTAAATAGCCCGGCTTTTTGACCTTTTCGAACGGCATGGGTCGGCATAATTCAATCACTTGGTAGCCCAGTCTGGCGGTAAGCAAACCGGCTCCTAAACCTTGTCCGGCCCGGGTTGATAAACGCGTTAATAGTTCAGCACTAACCCACTGAGCGCCTAAATCTACCGCGACTTCGCTAAGCCCTGCGTAGACAATATTGGCAAACACCTGGCTACATAAGCGAACTCTGGCCCAGTACCCCAATTTTACGCCGTACAACTGGGCAATACGCGATATCATCCGCTGGTTACGCCACATAACGATAAGCATATCCAACAGAGCGAAGGGGCTCACTGCAACCATAGCAGCGGCTTCTGCCGACCAGCGACTGATAATACGGGTAGCCTGCTGGTCTATACGGTTTAAAACGTCCACTTCAAAGCGTTCACGTTCTTCATCCGCAGACCAGTACGGTTGTTTAATTTGCTGCCAGCGATGTTCTAAATCCGGATGTTGCAGAAGCTGTAACTGTTGCTCCGGTTTGGAATCTTCAGACTGTTTTTTCCAGCGCCGTTTCAACTTTTGCAGCAACCAGATTTCGCGCACCATAAAGCCCAATAGTGCCAACGCAATCACACCAAAACCAACCGCCCATAAACTGCCTAAAAATATATTCTGTTGAAAACGCTCAATAACCATCAATACCGATTCAATAACGGCGGCGGTTAAAGCAACAACTAATCCCAGTGCCAGCCACTTACCCCAGCGACCAGACTTTGCGCCCGCAGTTGCTTGGCCGGAAACTGGTTCGTGTCCGGGTTGCCCGGGCGTATTATCAGTATCAGAAAATTCCACCGCTGGTTCATCCACCGGATAGTAAGTTAATTTGCGCGGATCGCTCATTTGAGTTTATCTCCCAGAACGTATTCAAGTAGCTGGTCCAGCCGGATGTGCGGCAGAGGTGAATTCTGCGCGGTGAAGCCGGGATAAAACTGCGGATAAATATAGCCTTGTTGCCAGTCTGCAGCTGTTGGTATGGCATCAGGTACCTCGGGTGCCCCAACCCGCACAAACTCACGGTTTTCATTAATTCCGTCCAGAACTGTTGTGCCGTTACTTAATTTCTTAATTTGACTGGTAGCAATGCCGGCAACGCTAAATACCTGGTGCGGTATTTGATCAAACTGTAATTCCTGACGCTGCTTCTGCGTCATAACACGCAGTAATTCCGTCAGTTTTTGATGGTCTTGCGGGGCAATACTGTCGGCTTTTGTCGCAACCAGCGCGACTTTATCAATAACCGGCGACATCAACCGCTTAAGCAAACTGTTATTGCCATATGAAAAGCTCTTCATCAGCTCATTTATTGCCAACTGTAATTCCGCAAAATGATGCTCACCATTCTGCAACGCCTGCAGAACATCAACTAGCACAACCTGCCGGTTAAAGTGCTTAAAGTACTTTTGATAAAACGGAGTCACAATATGCTGCTGATAGTAACGGTATTTCTCGCGCAGACGTTTCGCCCAGGCATCGGGTACTGGTTGTGACAACGGCCAGGGGAAAAACTCCAGCGCAGGAGCTCCCTCCAGCTCTCCGGGCAACACCATTCTTCCCGGCTGCAATAGTAGTAATTTTTGCTCCCGGCACTGGCGTAAAAAAGTGCGATAACCCGATGCCAGTTCACGTATCTGCTGCTCAGCTTTATCCTCTGACGCAGCGGTTGCTGCCGTTTCCACCTTAGTCAACCAGCTCTCTGCCAGCTTATGTCGCAGTTCAGCTTTTAGTAAGCTCTGCTGTTGCTGACTCCACTCGTCATAGCTCAATTGCAAAAGAGGTAAATCCAGCAGCCACTCGCCTGGATAATCAATTAAGTCCAGGGTTAAGCGACGGGTATCAAGCACTCGCCCGGCTAACCCTCGATGCGGCTTATATTTTATTTCGACACGTATTTCACTCACATCGCGTGTCGACTGCGGCCACCGGGGCACATCTGTGGTTAAACAGTCTATTGCCCCTTCGTAGTCAAAACGCGAGACTTGCCAGTTACTGCCGGTGTGTAAACGACAGCCATTAAGACGCTGTTGTTGCTTTACTTTAAAATAAGGCAATTGCTGCGTTTCGTTTGCATATAATAGCTGCTCAAGTAAACCGGTGATTAATGCGGTTTTTCCCGCGCCGCTTAACCCCGTTACAGCCAGACGTATATGACGATCAAACCCGCGATGAATAACGTCGCGGGTTTGGTGTTGTAGCTTTTGAAAACGGCTCACAGACGATTAAATTCTCGTTGAAGATTATAGTGATTTGAGGTTACGTACTTTTCCATTGATTGCAACTGTTGCTCCAGTTCATCAAACTCCCGCTTAATATCGCGAAAAGCCTCACGCGGTGGTTCTCCACCCTGCCAGACCTTAGTCTTTACACCAACATTATGGCGCCCGGTATCCGGTAGCTTTTTGTCCAGAATTAACCAACCGGCAATATAGAGCACAAAGAAAGAGCCATTAGTAAAAATAACCCCAGTAACAAAGGCCACTCGTATTAGCCAGGGTTCCAGATTCAGGTAGTCTGCAATACCGGCACAAACCCCAGCAATTTTTCCTCGTTCTGAGTCACGACGCAGTTCTCGTTTGGATTTTCGCTCGCTCATTGTCTGTCCCTCCAGCCCGGAGCGTCAGCATCCAGAATACGTTCCAGTGTCTGTACGCGTTCACGGATGCGTTTTGCCTGATTCGCCAGTAACGCCAAAGACTCCCTTTCTTCCTCGTTCAATCCCTGATTCATTTGTCGTTTACTGCGGTAATGAAGGATGATCCAGATAGGCGCGACTATAATGACAAACAGAATAATCGGCGCCATCAACATCCCTAGTATTGCTTCAATATCCATTTTTTTAAGCCTGTTTTAAGAGTCTTGTTTGGTTTTTGAGCTCATACGAGCACGCAATGCTTCCAGCTCGTCATTCACTTTACTCTCGTTTTCCAGCTCTGCAAATTCGTCACGTAATGTCCGTTTACCCATATCATAAGATTCAACCTGGGCTTCCAAATCATCGATTTTGGCTTCGTAACGATCAAACCGCTGCATAGCGTCATCAACTTTGCCACTATCGACCTGTTGCTTAACCTGCAAGCGGCTACTGGCTGCCTTCTGACGCATCAGAATCGCCTTTTGGCGAGACTTAGCATCAGCCAGTTTTTCCTGAAGTTGGCCAATTTCGTCGTTTAGCTTGTCCAGGTTCTCATTAACGCGATCCATTTCCTGCTGCAACGAGTCAACGCCCTGCTGTGCTTTTTGCTTTTCAATTAGTGCCTGACGCGCTAAATCGTCACGTTCTTTAGTTAACGCCAGTTCAGCCTTGTTTTCCCAGTCCTGAACTTCATTTTCCATCCGCTGCTGCTGACGCTGAATGTCTTTCTTTTCAGCCAACAGGCGCGCTGACGTAGAGCGTACTTCAACTAACGTATCTTCCATTTCCTGAATAATCAGGCGTACCATTTTTTGCGGATCTTCGGCTTTATCCAATAAAGAATTGATATTGGAGTTCACGATATCGCTAAAACGTGAAAAAATACCCATAATAATGACCTCATACTGGTTTAATAAACAACTCGATGATTTATCATTCAAGTATCAGGCCAACTTTTATTTATGCCATAACAATATGTTTTATAAGTGCTTTTTATAATTCATGCTAATTCCCCTCTTGCGAGGGTTCGTAAAATAAACTAATAATTAGCAAAAATAACTATAAGATAAGGCATTCGACATGCGCCCTGAGCGAAAACCCGACAACCTCATCGGACAATCCAACAGCTTTTCCGATGTGCTGGAACAAGTGTCGCAAATTGCTCCTCTCGATAAGCCCGTATTAATTATTGGTGAACGAGGCACCGGTAAAGAGCTTATTGCAGCGCGTTGTCATTACTTGTCCCGACGCTGGCAACAACAGTACATTACCCTCAACTGTGCCGCTCTGAATGAAAACTTACTCGACAGTGAGCTCTTTGGCCATGAAGCCGGCGCTTTCACCGGTGCCGCTAAAAAACACGAAGGTCGTTTTGAACGCGCAGACGGTGGCTCACTATTTCTTGATGAATTAGCCAATACGTCCTTACGGGTTCAGGAAAAGCTGCTGCGGGTTATTGAGTACGGAGAATTTGAACGCGTGGGCGGCCGCCATTCGGTTAAAATTGATACTCGCCTCATTGCCGCCACTAATGAAGACCTTCCGTCGCTTGCTGCCAAAGGTCAATTTCGTTCAGATCTACTGGACCGCCTGGCATTTGATGTCATCACCCTACCGCCATTACGCGAACGCCGCGACGACATCATGCTGCTTGCTGAGCACTTTGCCATTTCTATGGCGCGGGAAATGGAACTGGAGTTATTCAGTGGTTTTTCCGAGAAAGCGCGTAAAACCTTGCTTGAATATCATTGGCCCGGTAACGTACGCGAGCTTAAAAACACGGTAGAGCGCAGTTTATATCGGCTGGGAAATGGTCATGTCCCTATTCACGACATTATCATTGACCCGTTTAACAGTCCGTTCCGGCCCAAAACTCCGGTTACAGAAAAAACGGTAGCGCAAGAGCCGCTGGCTAATGAACAAAGCCATACTGAAAATAATGACGTAATTGATATGCCGAAACTCAACGCCGATCAACCAATAGACTTTAAACAAAAGTCGCAAGAGTATGAAATTGATGTCTTGTCGCAAGCCTTACGTTTATGTCAGTTTAACCAAAAGAAAACAGCTAATTTTCTTGGACTGACTTATCATCAGTTACGAGGTTACTTAAAAAAGTATCAGTTATTGGAAGGGGCTTCTGCAGCTAATGATTAAAGCGTACGCGAATGTGGCTGTTATTGCAGCAGCGTTTCTCTCAGGCTGTCAGTCTGAGGAACCAGAGCCTGCTCCTCTGGCCAACGGCATTATTTACTGTTCAGAAGGCAACCCCGCTTCTTTTAATCCTCAGCTTGTTACCTCAGGCACTACCGTTGATGCAACCGCGGCTCAACTCTACGACCGGTTAATTGATTACGATGCTGAGCAACAAGAATTTGTACCTGCACTTGCGAAGCGCTGGGAAACTTTGGATAACGGCACTCGTTACCGGTTTCATTTGCGCGAAGGCGTAAAATTTCATACAACCAACTACTTTCAGCCCAGCCGGGAACTAACCGCTGAAGACGTTCAATTCAGCTTTAACCGGTGGCTGAATGAAACCAGCCTTTATCATCAGGTTGGAGGGAGCTATCCCTTTTTCAGAGCCACAGGGCTGGATCAGTTGATCAATAAAGTTGTCAAAATTGATAAAATGACGGTCGATATCGTGCTGAATAATGCCGACAGTTCGTTTTTAGCAAACCTTGCCACAGACTTCGCCGTTATTTTATCCGCTGAGTACGCCCAACAACTTTTGACTGAAGACCGACCCGGACAAATTGATGCTTTACCCATAGGAACCGGCCCCTACCGTTTCGAGAGTTATCGCAAGGATGTGTTAATACGTTACTCCCGACATCCGGGGTATTGGCGGGAAGGCCCCGGAATTGAGCATCTGGTGTATTCTATTACCCCTAACGCAAACAAGCGTATGCTTAAGCTGGTTACCGGTGAATGTGACATTATTCCTTACCCGCTGGTAAGTGAGTTGCAGGCACTCAACAGAGAGCAATTAATTGTCACCGACGAGGTGAGTCCAAATGTCTCTTTCTGGGCATTTAATACTAAGAAAAAACCTTTTGATGACCCTCTTGTTCGTCAGGCTCTGAGTCACGCTATTAACCGCGAAGCGATTATTCAGACTATCTATTCCGGTAATGCTGAGCTGGCACAATCAATATTGCCTCCAACATCCTGGGCTTATGATGACCGTGGCATTCAGCATCAGTATGACCCGGAAAAAGCCAAACGTTTATTGGAAGAAGCCGGTCATTCAAATTTGAATATTAACATCTGGGCCATGCCGGTACAGCGCGTCTACAATCCTAACGCCCGCAGAATGGCGGAACTGATGCAGTCAGACTTAGCTCAAATTGGTGTCTCAGCAAGCATTGTTTCTTATGAATGGAACACCTTTCGCCGGCGCCTTTCTCGTGGCGAACACGATACCGTGCTCATTGGTTGGTATGCCGACAATGCTGACCCTGATAACTTCTTCAGACCACTGTTGAGCTGTGCTGCCGTAGCGACCGGTGGCAACCGGGCTAACTGGTGCCACACGGGTTTTGACCAGTTGCTTTACAGCGCCATTGCAACCACGGTTCCGGAAGAACGTAAAGCTCTGTATCAGTCAGCTCAGCACTTACTGAACCAGCAACAACCTTTATTGCCTATTGCCCACTCAAAACGCTTTCAGGCACAGCAGAAAAACATCAGTGGCGTGGAACTTCCTCCATACGGAGGTATTAACTTTCGCCTGGCCACTAAAGATACTGCGGAGGAAGAATCACAATGACCCGCTATCTTATAGGCCGTTTAAGCGTTTTTATTATTGCTGTATTTTTACTAACGGTGTTTAGTTTTAGCCTCAATTACTTGTTTCCGGGCGATCCAATAACCAATATGAGCGGCATCCGGCCGTTCCAGAGCAGCTATCCTCTCATGGTTGAACTGCGTGGCGGTGACCAGAACCTGGCTATTCAATACATGCGTTACCTGCAGCACTTATTTGCCGGCGACTGGGGGTTATCACTGAGTAATGGTACACCGGTATTTGCCGATGGTATTCAACACTTTATGGCCTCAATGGAGCTCATTCTTCTGGCCTTACTGGTTGCCGTTGTTTTTGGTTTACCATTGGGTGTATTTGCTGCCTCCCGCTTTCGTCAGCGTTCCGACCAAACCGTAATAAGCCTGGCTATGGTTGGTTACTCTATCCCGGTTTTCTGGTTAGCTCAGTTACTGATACTACTGTTTGCGATAAAACTCGGTTGGTTCCCTATTACCGGCCAGATAAACCCTTTATATGGCGTCGAACCACAAACCGGTTCAATTCTCATCGATGTATTTTTAAGTCGCTCGGAATATAAAGCCGCGGCGCTTCAGGACGCTTTAAATCATATTGTTCTGCCGGTGATCATACTGGCTATCATGCCAATGATGCTGTTACTGCGCTTAATGCGAAATGCAACTCAGGAAATGCTGCAAAAGCCGTTCGTAAAAGCTGCTCGTGCCCGCGGGTTAAGTGAATTTAGAGTATTGGTAAAACACGCGATTCCAAATGCAGTGCAATCAGTGCTGCAACAAACCACTCTCATCTTCAGTTTACTATTAACCAACAGTATTGTGGTTGAATCCATTTTTAACTGGCCGGGAATGGGCAATTGGCTTATCCGTAGTATTTTTGAACGTGACTACCCTATTATTCAGGCAGCTGTATTAATGTTCGCTTTCGTTATTTTGTTCTTTAACCTACTGGTCGAGCTATACCATGGCTGGCGATTCCCAATAGTGAGGCACGAACAATATGCCACACGTTAATCTGTATCATCACGATGAAACCCCATCGCCACTTAAGCTAGTCTGGAAGAGCTTCCGCTCAAGGTTTCTCTCCATGGCAGCCTTGTATGTTCTGCTGGCAATGATATTGGTCGTATTGCTGTCCCCCTTGCTCGCACCCTTTAATACGTCAGCCCAATTCTCTGATGCCATTGCACTTCCCCCTTCATGGGTTGAAAGCGGCAATATGAATTATTTATTTGGCACCGACGATTTAGGTCGGGACATGCTATCGCGACTATTAATTGGTGGGTTATACAGTCTGGGACTACCGATACTTATGGTTGCAGTATCCTCACTAATTGGCATGAGCATAGGGGCTCTTGCTGGGATTGACCGAACGATAAAATACCAAAGCTTATCGCGGCTTTTTGATACTTTGCTGTCCATACCTTCCTTCTTGATGGCACTTATCATTATTGCGATTCTCGGTACCGGTTTTAATAACGTAGCCTTTGCTATAACGCTTTCGTTAATTCCGCAGTTTATCTTCGTTACCCGTAATGCGGTGCACGAAGAGTGGCATAAAGATTACGTTACCGCGTCGCGACTCAATGGTTGCTCCAAAGCCTACTTGCTTTACCGGGTGATATTACCTAACGTGACCCCCACATTGGTCATGCAGCTTACGGTATCGCTTTCCGTTGCTATTATGGATATTGCGGCTCTCAGCTTTCTTGGGCTGGGTATTCAGGCACCAACTCCTGAATGGGGCAGCATGCTGGCACGCAGTCTGGACGAGGTTTATTTATCGCCCTGGTCCATGGTGCTACCGGGCGTAACGTTGTTTATTACCATTATGGCTATTAACATTGTCGGAGACAGCCTGCGGCGTGCTTTAAAAGAAAGGGTTAACAGCTAATGCAGTTACTCGATATACGCAACCTGACAGTAGAAATGCAAACAGCGCACGGCATCGTCCGGGTACTTGATAAAGTTAATCTGCAGCTTACTGAGGGAGAAATTCACAGTATTGTGGGCGAATCCGGGTCGGGGAAAAGTTTGCTGGCAAAAGCCATTATGGGCTTTATAAACCCCAACTGGCAGGTTACCGCTGACAGGCTTTGGTGGAACGGTCAGGATTTACTGGCAATGACGCCTAAACAGCGCCGGAAAATTACCGGGCGCGATATGGCTATGATTTTTCAGGATCCTAATGCGTACCTGGACCCTAACAGCACCGTCGAGCAGCAAATTGTAGAGGCCATTCCACAAGGGGACGTCCGCGGTACATTCATGCGTCGACGGGTTGACCGTAAAACCCGGGTTAAAAGACTGCTTCATCGAGTGGGTATTCGCGACCACGAGTCTATAATGGAAAGCTACCCTTTTGAATTGTCTCAGGGCATAGCGCAGAAAGTGAGTATTGCTATAGCCATTGCTCACCGTCCCAGACTCCTTATTGCCGACGAGCCAACTACTGCAATGGAGCCTTCAACCCGTCTACAGATCCATCGTTTGCTGGCACGGCTGGCCGTTAGCCAAAAAATGTCTGTTGTATTAATTTCGCAGGATGTTGGCTCCATTTTACCTGAGACTAAACGCTTAACCCTGCTTTATTGCGGACAGTTAATGGAAACCGGGCCCGCCCACAACATTTTATCTGAACCAGCGCACCCTTACACCGATTCGATGCTCCGTATGTCGTTGCAAACGCAGCAAGAGTTGCCTCACAAGGCGCGTTTACCGACCCTGCCCGGCTCTATACCAACATTGCGGCATATGCCGATCGGTTGCCGTTTGGGTCCCCGATGTCCTTACGCTCAAAAAACCTGCGTTAAAGCACCACGGGCTACTCATCACGGGCAGCGTGTGTATCATTGCCATTTTCCGTTACTGGATAGCAGCTCATGAGTCACTTACTGGAAGTCCAAAACCTAGGCAAAACCTACCGCTCCCGAAAAGGCTGGCCATGGACTCCTAAATCGGTAGCAATAGAACCTTTGTCCTTCACCCTTGAAGCCGGAGAAATATTGGCTGTAATGGGCGAGACAGGTTCCGGTAAGTCGACCCTGGCACAAATTATTGGTGGTGTAGATACCGCAACCAGTGGCGACATTCTGCTTAATGGTCAGAAGCTCCATAGCAATAACTTTCCGCAGCTATGCAACAACATTCGAATGATATTTCAGGACAGTGAAAATTCCCTGAATGCGCATCTCAACATAGGTAAACAACTGGAGGAACCTCTGTTATTTAATACCCAGTTAACGGCTGCCGAGCGCCAGGAACGGGTCAATTTGACTTTGCAACGCGTTGGCATGCTACGCGAACACTGGGAGTTTTACCCTCATATGCTGTCCAGTGGGCAAAAGCAACGAGTCTGTATTGCGCGTGCCATTATTCTGGAGCCGCAGATTGTTGTCGCTGACGAGGCTCTGGTCGCACTTGACCCATCAATTAGAGCTCAAATCATCAACCTAATGCTTGATCTACAGAAAGATATGGGCATTTCTTATATTTTAGTGACACATTCGCCACAAATCGTAAAACATATTGCCGATAAGATCTTAATTTTATATCGTGGTAAAATGATCGCGTTTGATAAAACAGACATAGTACTAAAAGACACGCAGCAAACTTACGTTCAACAATTGCTGCACGAACATTTAAAACATAACATTCAATATAACAGCGACAGAAGCGCTAAGATCGCTGACTAAAAACTAAAAAACGGGAGTTTAATGTGGAAACAGGTACTCTGATATCACTAGCGCTGTACTTTATTGTCATGCTAGGTATTGGGCTTTATGCCTATAAAAAGTCTACCGACTCGGTTTCAGGCTACATGCTTGGAGGACGAGGCTTAGGTCCTGCAGTTACAGCATTATCAGCAGGTGCATCTGATATGAGTGGCTGGATGTTGATGGGCTTACCCGGTGCAATTTACGTCTCTGGCGTGTCACAGTTGTGGATTGCAGTGGGTCTGGTCATTGGTGCATTCTTAAACTATGTCATTGTGGCACCCCGCCTCAGAACCTACACCGAAGTTGCTAACGACTCAATTACGATACCCGACTACTTTGCTAATCGATTTAACGATAAAGGTCGTCGCCTGCGTATCTTTTCTTCAGTCGTTATTATCATCTTCTTCACCTTGTACACTTCAGCCAGCTTAGTTGCGGGAGGAAAGCTGTTCGACAGTTCCTTCGGCATGGACTACACCACAGGTCTCTGGGTCACGGCTGGTGTCGTTTGTGCCTATACCCTGTTCGGCGGTTTTTTGGCAGTGAGTATGACGGACTTCGTGCAGGGCTGCATCATGTTCGTTGCCCTGGTCCTGGTTCCAATCGTCGCCTTTGCTGAACTTGGTGGATACAGCAGTGTTGTAGGTCAGGTTGGAGACATTAATCCAGACTTCCTGCAATTCTTTAAAGATGGCGAAACGGGTGAAATGCTAGGGTTTCTTGGTATCGTTTCATTGCTCGCCTGGGGGCTTGGTTACTTTGGCCAACCACACATTATCGTGCGTTTCATGGCAATTCGCTCAGTAAGCGATGTCAAAGCCGCTCGTCGTATCGGTGTTTCATGGATGACGGTTTCTATCATTGGTGCCATGGCAACAGGTTTTGTCGGTATTTCTTACGTCTCTGAGACGCAGATGAGTCTCCCCGATGCTGAAACTATTTTCATTATCTTTTCTCAGTTCCTGTTCCACCCTTTAATTGGTGGTTTCCTGCTGGCCGCTATACTCGCAGCAATTATGAGTACTATCTCCTCACAACTGCTGGTTAGCTCAAGCTCTTTAACCGAAGACTTCTATAAAGCCTTCCTGCGTAAAGATGCAAGTCAAAAAGAGCTGGTTTTTGTTGGACGTCTGTCTGTTCTGGCTGTCTCGTTGGTCGCCATCTGGCTGGCATGGAACCCGGAAAATACCATTCTGAGTCTGGTCAGTAACGCCTGGGCTGGCTTCGGCGCAGCATTCGGCCCCGTTGTTATTCTAAGCCTATTCTGGAAGCGTATGAACCGCAACGGCGCATTGGCAGGGATGTTAGCCGGTGCCATAACAGTGTTGTTCTGGATTTACGGACCAACCTTTGGTGGCGAGCACCTTTCAGCTTACGTTTATGAAATAGTACCTGGATTTATCCTGTCTACTCTGGCAGTCATCGTCTTCAGCAAAATGACTGCTGAACCAGAGCAAGAGCTTCAGGATAAATTTGTTGAAATGGAAAGTGTCATTGATGATTACTACCATGGTGACAAAAAAGGTTAAGCTATTTACGCCTTGTAACTGATAAAAAGACCAGCCCATCGTGGCTGGTCTTTTTTGTTTTGGAAGTCCGGCCTATAGTGGAAAAAAACAAAAAGGTAACCACTATGGCTAAATTAAACATTATTGCATCCGCCGCGCTCGCATTTTCCTGCGCGGCAACAACCTTACCCAGTAATGCCAGTGACCGTATTACCGGGCATCACTTTGCTACCCGCTCGGAAGCTATGGCGCCTACGGCAATGGCCGCAACAAGCCAGCCATTAGCCACGCAAGTTGCGTTAGATATTATGCAGGAAGGCGGTAATGCAATAGATGCCGCTATTGCAGCGAATGCGGTATTAGGTCTGGTCGAGCCAACCGGAAACGGCATTGGTGGCGACCTCTACGCCATTGTCTGGGATGCTGAGGCTAGGAAACTTTATGGCCTCAATGCCTCCGGCCGTTCTCCGCAAAGCTTAACGCTCGACTATTTTAAAGAAAACGGATATGAATCAATTCCTGCTCGCGGTGTACTGCCCTTATCCGTTCCCGGGGCAGTAGACGGCTGGTTTGAACTGCACGATCGCTTCGGTGAGTTAGGCATGGAGAAAATATTACAGCCAGCTATTAACTATGCTGAATCCGGTTTCCCAGTTACCGAAGTCATCGCTTATTACATGAAGCGTAACGCCGAAGTACTAAAAGATATCCCCGGCTTTACCGATGTCTTTATGCGTGACGGTAATGTACCGGAAAAAGGAGAGCGATTTAAAAACCCGGATCTGGCCAATACTTACAAAATGCTCGCCAACGAGGGCCGTGACAGCTTTTATAAAGGTGACATTGCTCACACCATTAGTGATTTCGTGGAGAAACATGGCGGCTTTCTTTCCTACGAAGACTTAGCTCAGCATACATCAACCTGGGTCGATCCTGTCTCGACTAACTACCGCGGATACGATTTATGGGAATTACCGCCTAACACCCAGGGAATTGCCGCACTTCAAATTTTAAACATGCTTGAACAGTTTGATATCAAAGCAATGGGTTACGACAGCCCGGAGTACATCCATCATTTTGTTGAAGCCAAGAAGCTCGCTTTTGAAGACCGTGCTAAATACTATTCGGATCCGGCGTTCAATGATGTACCTGTTCAAGGCCTTATTGACAAAGAATACGGCAAAAAGCGTGCGCAGTTGATTAATTCTGAGCACGCTGGGCGCTCTTATGAGCCGGGCAACCCTCCCACAGAGGGCGACACTATTTATCTGACCACTGCCGATAAAAACGGCAATATGGTGTCACTGATTCAAAGTAACTATCGCGGCATGGGTTCAGGCGTTACTCCAACCGGTTTAGGGTTCGTTCTGCAAAACCGGGGAGAGCTTTTTGCGCTAGACCCAAACCACCGTAACGTATTTGAACCAGGTAAACGCCCTTTTCACACCATTATCCCGGCCTTCGTCACTAAAGACGGTAAGCCTCTTATGAGCTACGGGGTTATGGGCGGTGCAACTCAGCCACAAATGCATGCACAAATTCTTATCAACCTCATTGATTTTGGCATGAACTTGCAAGAAGCCGGTGACGCGCCGCGTATTCTGCATACCGGTTCAAGTCAGCCAACCGGGTCGGTAATGGAAGATGGCGGTGTTGTGAGCCTCGAGAACGGTTTCTCTAAACACACTCGCCGTGAGCTGATAAAAATGGGGCACACACTGCAGGAAGCCGTGGGTCCATATGGTGGTTATCAGGCTATCTGGAAAGACCATGAAGAAGACGTCTATATTGGAGCTTCGGAAAGCCGTAAAGATGGGCACGCTGCGGGTTATTAACAGTGTTAGCCGTTTCGCCTCAGACCAGACGAAACGGCTTTATCTTTTCAGATACAAATAGAAGTTCTTACTAGCCTCTGCGTTCACGATAGAGTTCAATTTCTTCCATGATCAAGTCACGCATTCTGGTCGTTGTTTCGTAACCAAGATCAATGGCTTCCTGACCACGATAAAACTCCATAATACCAATGTGACCTAGCTTAGGCTGCACTAAGATATCAGGCGGATCACCCGCCATACGGGCCTTAGTAATACGCTCCTGCATAATGTCTATAGAGCTGGCCATAACACTGAACATACCCGGCGCTTTTTCACCGTTATTTCTAAAGCGTTCTTTAAAACTATCCAGGTACTCTTTACTGCCCGACCACATATTATCGAAAAATCCGTTTTCGTTATCCTGAATCTCCGCATCCGTCTTTTCTTTTTCCAACTGTTCGGCCTCTGTCTGAGGCGGAATACTGCGGCCTCGACGTTGCAAAGCCTTGGAGTTCAACTGCGAATTCAGGTGGACGGCAATAACAAAATCAGCACCTAAAGCGCGGCATAACGACACCGGAACAGGATTAACCAAACCACCGTCGATTAACCAGCGGCCATCGAATGACTTGGGAGACAATATTCCAGGCATGGCACAAGACGCTCTGGAGGCATCGTATAGGTCGCCGCTGCGCAACCAAATCTCGCGGCCACTATATAAATCAGTAGCGACCGCGCCATAAGTCACAGGTAAATCTTCAATGTTACGCTGGCCAAACTCCTCGCGGGCGCGATTAAAGACTTTCTCCCCACCAATGATGCCACCATGGTTAAAACCAAAATCCAGCAAATTAAACACTTCCCAACGGTTCATGCCCTGAACCCATTGCTCTACCTCGGCCAATCGCCCGGACGCATAACCTGCCCCCACTAACGATCCAATTGATGTACCGGCCACCATATTTATGCGCACGCCCATCTCTTCCAATGCCTTAATGACACCAATGTGCGCCCATCCTCTTGCCGCTCCAGAGCCCAGAGCTAAAGCGACTTTCACTTCAGACATGTGCTGTTTCCTGCTTTTCTTAATAATGTATCTATCGTACTATGATTACTCATTCGTCAACAACACCACTGAGCAGTTAGATGATTTGGACAGAACGTCAGTCAGGTACATCAGCACAGCGCCCTAACGATACCCGCACAAACTTTCAACGGGACAAAGCCCGAATTCTTCACAGTGCTGCATTCCGGCGACTGCAGGCAAAAACTCAGGTTATGTATGTTGGTATGCACGACTTCCCCCGTACACGACTGACGCACTCACTGGAAGCCAGCCAAATTGGTGCTAGTCTGGTAGTCCATTTAAGTAACCGGCATCCGGCCCTGACTGAGCAACTGGAGCTGTCAGAGCCTTTACTCGAATCTTTATGTCTGGCGCACGACATAGGCCATCCACCATTTGGCCACGGTGGTGAAATTGCTCTTAATTATATGATGCGTAACAACGGCGGATTTGAAGGTAACGGTCAGACATTTCGTATTGTCACCCAGCTTGAAGCTTATACGCCTGAGCATGGCATGAGCTTAACCCGAAGAACTCTGCTGGGGCTGTTAAAGTACCCGGTATTAGCCAGTGCAATCCGAAGACAAAAACTTCCCCCTGAGGTAACAAACTTTCGCCATTTACCCACTCGCGAATGGCTGCCACCAAAAGCCTTGTATGACGACGACTCAGAACAGTTAGACTGGGTACTTCAGCCGCTAAGCACTAACGATAAGAAACATTTCCAGTCGTTAGTGCACGGACCATCACAAACTACCCATGGGAAAAGTGCTCTAAAAAGTGTTGATGCATCGATTATGGAAGCGGCAGATGATATAGCCTACGGCGTTCACGATCTTGAGGACGCCATTGTTGTCGGCCTGATCCAGAGGCATCACTGGGAAGAACATATGTTCTCTGACTTACAGCAGCTTGAAGCAGAACTTTCCGACTTTAACGCCCGAAAGTTAACCGAGGATCTCTTCTCCGGCAGCCATCACCTCCGCAAGCAGGCAATAGGAGGATTAGTCAATCGGCTGCTTACCTCAGCAAGACTTACCTCTACGGAAGACAGTTTTGACTGCCCTTTGCTGCAATATGAAGTTGAGTTAGGAGCTCCCGAAAAAATTCTGCTAAATTCACTAAAGCAATTTATTTTTAAATGGGTGATTCGAAAACCAGAAATGCAAGCGCAGGAATTTAAAGGGCAGCAAATTGTTATGGAGCTGTTTGAAGTTTTAGCCGTAGAGCCGGAACGTTTATTGCCTGAAAACACCCGTGTACGTTACTTGCATCAGCAACAAAAAGGTGGGAATGCTTTGCGCGTAATTTCTGATTACCTTTCCGGCATGACTGACGGTTACGCCGCTAAACTCTACCAGGAGTTGTTCTCGGTCAGCTCGCCCAAAAGTGCATTTCAGTAATTTTACTCATAAAAAACCGGAGCAATAAGCTCCGGCTTGTTGTTCCGAAAAATAAGCCAGTTATGACAAACTGATATCGTCTTTCGCGTTACCTTTCTTTTCTGCTTTCTTGTCAGCCTTAGCCTCGCTCTTCGCATCGTCTTTCGCAGCAGCACGCTCAGCTTCACGAGTTTCTTTTGTTCGCTTTTCTGGTTTCGACAGCAGAAGTTCGCGAATACGACCTTCTAATTCGTCGGAAATTTTAGGGTTCTCCTGCAAAAACTTCATTGAGTTAGCTTTACCCTGACCAATTTTGTCGCCGTTATAGCTGTACCAGGCACCGGCTTTATCAACCATTTTGTGTTTAACACCCAAGTCGATGAGCTCACCTTCTTTAGAAATGCCTTTGCCGTATAAAATTTGGAAATGCGCTTCTTTGAACGGTGGAGCTACCTTGTTTTTAACCACTTTCACGCGGGTTTCGTTACCCACAACTTCGTCACCTTCTTTCAATGCACCGGTACGGCGAATATCCAGACGAACCGAAGAGTAAAATTTCAATGCGTTACCACCCGTTGTGGTTTCAGGATTACCAAACATCACACCAATTTTCATCCGAATTTGGTTGATAAAAATACACATGGTGTTAGATTTTTTAATGTTCGAGGTTAGCTTACGCAACGCTTGAGACATTAGACGAGCCTGCAAACCAACATGGCTATCGCCCATTTCCCCTTCAATTTCCGCTTTGGGTGTTAGCGCGGCTACCGAGTCAACAATAACAATATCGACTGCGCCGGAACGAACCAGCATGTCGCAAATTTCTAAAGCCTGCTCACCAGTATCTGGCTGAGATATTAATAAGTCATCAACGTTAACGCCTAAAGCTTCCGCGTAAATCGGATCCAATGCGTGCTCAGCATCAACAAAGGCACAGGTCTTACCCATTTTTTGTGCCTCGGCAATCACTTCAAGAGTCATGGTCGTTTTACCACTGGACTCAGGACCGTAAATTTCTATAACTCGTCCAAAAGGTAAGCCACCAATACCAAGAGCAATATCCAGTCCTAGCGAACCGGTTGAAACAGAGTCGATATCCAGAGTCTGGTTATCGCCCAGACGCATGATAGAACCTTTACCAAATTGACGTTCGATTTGTCCGAGCGCTGCATCTAACGCCTTTTGACGATCATTGCTCATTATAAGCTCCGTTATTAATCACTGGTTTTATAAACAGTATACTGTACACATTTACAGTATCAAGCGTTGTTCTTATTTTTTCACTAAAACAAAAGTAACTTATTGTAATTCAATTAGATTTATAAGCTTACCCAGAACCGCATCTAAGGTTTGTAGACGCACCTGAGTGCGGTCACCCGCAAATTGTTCAGACCAGCACCAACAGCTGTCACTATTTGCTATTGCCATCCATACCAGACCCACCGGTTTCTCCGCTGTGCCACCCGCAGGCCCTGCAACACCACTTACTGCAATCCCCCAGTCGGCATCGCATGCCGCAATGGCACTAGTCGCCATTTGCTGAACACAAGCTTCGGATACTGCCCCGTGCTTTTCCAGTACGCGAGACTCAACCGACAACAACTTTTGCTTAAGACCGTTAGTATAGGTGATTAATCCACCATTAAACCAAGCAGAACTTCCCGCAACTTCGGTAATAGCGTATCCTATTCCCCCTCCGGTACAAGATTCTGCGGTGCATAGTGTCTGCTGCTTCTGCTGTAGACTCGAACCCACTTGTTCCGCGAGTTTAAAGGTTTGCGGCGCGATTGCCGTGGTTGCTAACATAACACTGGCTCCAGATAAGAATAATCAATTATGCCTGAATTCTCTGATAAACAGATCCAATCACATACCCCAATGATGCAGCAATACCTACGGATAAAAGCGGAGCATGCTGACATGCTTTTATTCTATCGCATGGGGGACTTTTACGAACTGTTTTTTGAAGACGCCAAGCGCTCAGCGCAACTGTTGGATATCTCCCTAACCGCGCGGGGTCAGAGTAATGGTGAACCTATTCCAATGGCAGGTGTTCCCTATCACGCAGTAGAAAGCTATCTGGCGCGCCTGGTCAATATGGGCGAATCGGTTGCCATCTGCGAACAAATTGGCGATCCGGCAACGAGCAAGGGCCCGGTTGAGAGAAAAGTCGTGCGTATTGTTACACCTGGTACCGTTACTGACGAGTCGCTGTTAGCAGAAAAAAGACAAAACCTGTTAGTTGCTATTTGCCCGCTGAATCCGAAACAGCCAGAAGCGGAATACGCGATATCCAGTCTGGAGCTAAGTAGCGGCCGTTTCTGGATAACCAAAGCCCATTCCAGTGAACAGCTGGCTGCAGAAATGCAGCGTTTAGAACCGGCCGAACTGCTCTATCCGGAATCTATCTCGTTAGCCGGGCTACCTTTGGCTAAAGCAAAATGCAAACGCCGACCGGCCTGGGAGTTTGAGCAACAAACCGCGTTTATGCTACTGACGCGCCAATTTGGCACTCAGCATTTAGAAGGCTTTGGTATCAAAAATAATGAGCCTACCTTGGCCGCTGCCGGTGCTATTTTGCATTATGTAAAAGAAACTCAACGCGCTGCTCTGCCTCATATTCAGGCGCTGGTTACAGAGCATCCGCAAGACGCTATTATTCTCGACGCCGCAACACGCAGAAACCTTGAGCTACAGCAGAGCATGGGTGAAGGCGATACGCATCTTTCGGCGGTACTCGACAAAACCGTTTCAGCTATGGGTAGCCGTCAGTTTCAACGTTGGTTGCAGCGCCCGGTTCGCAATCATCAGGAACTCAACCAGCGCTACGACGCTGTCGATGCGTTAAAAGAAAATCTGAGTTTTGAAAATATACAGCTAGCATTAAAACAGTTAGCCGACATTGAACGTATTGTTGCCCGTGTGGGCTTGCGAAGCGCGCGTCCGAAAGACTTTGCACGTTTGCGCGACAGCCTGGCTAAAATACCGGAAGTCAGAGCGTCTTTATCTCACCGTTCGCTGAGCTATCTGAAAGACATTATTGAACCCTTTCCAGAAGTTGTCGACTTGCTGACTAAAGCCGTTATTGAGCAGCCACCTTTATTGATTCGCGACGGTGGTGTTATTGCCGAAGGATACGATAAAGAGCTTGATGAATTGCGCGATCTTGCAACGGGTGCTACCGATTACCTGAAACAACTGGAGCAGCGTGAGCGTGAGAGAAGTGGTATTGCCACATTAAAAGTTGGCTATAACAGAGTTCATGGTTACTTCATTGAAGTCAGCCGGCAGTCATCAGAAGCGGTACCCGATGACTATCAGCGCCGCCAGACACTAAAAAATACAGAACGCTATATTATTCCTGAGCTAAAAGAGCACGAAGACAAAGTTCTGAATGCTCAGGCCCGCTCTCTGGCCAGAGAAAAATGGCTTTACGACCAACTCTTTGAGCACTTATTGCCACAGGTAAACGCACTGCAAAAAAGCGCTTCGGGTCTGGCTCAACTCGATACCTTGTGCTGTTTTGCCCGGCTGGCTGACAATTATCGTTATTGTCGCCCACAGCTGCAAAAGGAAACCAGCTTAATTGAATTGGAAGCAGCCCGTCACCCGGTTATTGAACAACTAAGCGATGAGCCTTTTATTGCTAACCCCATGTCGCTGGCACCTCAGCAACGTATGCTGATGATAACCGGCCCTAACATGGGCGGTAAATCGACTTATATGCGACAAGCCGCGTTAATCGTTATTCTGGCGCACATGGGCTGCTATGTACCAGCTGATAAGGCAATTATTGGCGACATCGATCGTATCTTTACCCGTATTGGTGCCTCTGATGATTTAGCCTCAGGCCGTTCGACTTTTATGGTAGAAATGACAGAAACCGCAAACATTCTGCATAACGCCACTGCAAAAAGCCTGGTGCTTATGGATGAAATTGGTCGTGGTACTTCAACCTATGACGGCTTGTCACTGGCGTGGTCTTGTGCCGACTACCTTTCCCGGCAACTCCAGTGTCTTACTTTATTCGCCACTCATTACTTCGAGTTAACCGAGTTGGCAGAAGAGTTACCAGCCACGGTAAACGTTCACGTCGATGCGAAAGAGTACGGCGATACCATCGCCTTTTTGCATAAAGTCAGTCCAGGCGCTGCTAGCCAGAGCTTTGGTTTGCAAGTGGCTAAACTGGCCGGAGTGCCCGATCATGTCATTCATAAAGCAAAACAAAAGTTGTCAGAGCTGGAGCATACTCACCACGGAGTTTTAAACGACCCCAAACAAACCACTATGGAACTCACTCCTCCGCCTGAAGCCTTTCCCTCTCATACAGAAAAACGCGACCCACTGCGTGATGAGCTGGAACAACTGGACATTGATGGTCTGACCCCGAAACAGGCGCTGGATATTCTTTACCAATGGCAGCAGAAACAAAAAGGCTCAACAAAAAGTTGAGCCTTTTTCATTACTGAAAATACTTTCAGTCATTGCTCTATTTACTGAGCAGTAAATAGAGAATCTAACGTTAAGCCTTGCTGTTTTAACGAATCACGTAATTTACGCAGGGCTTCCACTTGTATCTGTCGGACTCGCTCACGTGTGAGACCAATTTCACGACCAACATCCTCTAAAGTTGAAGGTTCATAGCCCATTAGCCCGAAACGGCGAGCGAGAACCTCACGTTGTTTCTCACTTAACGACTGCAACCATTCAGTGATATTTCCTTTCAGGTTTTCATCCTGTAAAACACCTTCCGGACCGGTATCCGCATCATCGGTCAGGATATCCAACAAGGCTTTATCGTTATCGCCGCCTATGGGCGTATCTACCGAACCAATGCGTTCATTCAGACGCAACATTTTGGTGATGTCGCCCACCGGCTTATCGAGGCTTTTCGCAATATCTTCGGCAGTTGGCTCGTGATCCAGTTTATGCGCAAGTTCACGGGCAGCACGAAGGTACACGTTAAGCTCTTTAACAACGTGAATCGGCAATCTAATGGTACGCGTCTGGTTCATAATAGCGCGTTCAATCGTTTGTCGTATCCACCAGGTAGCGTAAGTTGAGAAACGAAACCCGCGTTCAGGATCGAACTTTTCGACCGCCCGAATAAGCCCCAGATTACCCTCTTCAACTAAATCTAATAACGGCAATCCGCGATTAGAATAACGACGGGCAATTTTAACAACCAGTCTGAGGTTACTTTCAATCATACGACGGCGAGCTGCTTTGTCGCCTTTCAATGCACGGCGGGAATAAAAGACCTCCTCTTCAGCAGTCAGTAAAGGAGAGAACCCAATTTCTCCCAGGTATAACTGCGTCGCGTCCATCTTCTTTTGATATTGAGTTGAAGACGAGGATAGCGCCTCTTCCAACTCTTCTGCTGTGCTGTCTGTGCTATCTACAATAGACTCTTCTTCATTAGCTTCGACGTTTTCAACTGCTTCTTCCTTTATGCGGCTCATAACAAGCTCCTGTTATACTGAACACCGTGTTACAACACACGTCGACTTCCTTATCTTGTTATTATTATTCCCACATGACTAGCGAGATTTGGGTAAGTAATGCCTCGGATTGACTGACTTACCACGAAAACGAACCTCAAAATGCAATTTCACACGAGAACTACCGGAATCTCCCATACGTCCGATAGTCTCACCTACGTCCACCCATTCTTTCTCCTGTACCAGAATGTCTTCATTGTGAGCGTAGGCAGTAATAAAATCATCGTTATGTTTCAAAATGATTAAATTACCAAACCCGTGTAATGCGTTTCCAACGTAAACCACTTTTCCTGCCGCCGCGGCGTTAACTGAATCACCCCGACCACCGGCAAAATCTATTCCTTTATTGCCTTGTTCACGCAACGAGAAGTCAGCTATTATCTTCCCCGATGAAGGCCAACGCCAAATAATATTGTTATTACTCGGTTGAGCCACTTCGGACCGTTCAATTCGCTGAATCGGTTGGCTCTTGCTCCCCTTATCGGTTTGTTTTCCAACCGTTTTTCTCGCGCTTGTTTTTTGACCATACCCTTTCTGTTTCTTATTAGCAACGGGCGTTTTTATATTATTTTGTGCGTTATCAGAGGCTTTTTTATTCTGTTTAGCACTAGCTGTTCGCTGCGCCTTTCTGGCTGTGGTGGCGCCTCGTTGCGGTGCGCTTTCCAGACTCAACTTTTGCCCCGGATAAATAGTGTAAGGTTTTTGTAAATTATTGATATGGGCAATATCCTGGACATCCAGGTTAGCCCGGAAAGCTATTGAATAGAGTGTTTCTCCGGGCTGAACTTCATACTCTTTGTCGTTAATTGAGTTGGCTTCAAAATCGCGGTAAGTTTTTCCGGTATAGAGTTCTTCGACGGGCGCAGGTGCCGACCGGCCACTGCAAGCCTGCAGCAGAATGATGGCAAAAACCAATAATAGAGATTGCTTAATTGCCCCGGACGATACCAACATCATTTATACCAACTGCGCTATTACGTACCCAATAATAACCAGTATTACCAGTGTCCAGCCAATGCGGTCAACATATTCACGAAGTTTCACGCCCATTTCCGGCCCACCAGTGCGCAACAGCCAGGCCACCAGATAAAAGCGCATACCGCGACTGATAGCCGATGCAATAACAAAAGGAAAAAACGCTATTTGCATAACGCCGGCAGTTACCGTAAACAGTTTATAAGGAATGGGAGAAAAGCCTGCAATAAATACTATCCAAACACCCCAGTCCGAAAACCAGCCCTGCACAGTAAGCAGCTTCGACTCATAGCCAAGTGCCTCAACCGCTGGCAGAACTAGTGATTCATAGGCCCAGTAGCCGAGAAAGTAGCCTAAAATTCCGCCTGCGACTGAGGTAACTGTCGTCAGAAACGCTAATCGCCACGCCCTTTTAGGCTGGGTCATTGCCATTGGCGCCAGCATAACATCGGGTGGTATAGGAAATATCACCGATTCGGCAAAACTCAACAGACCAAGAATAATGTCTGCTCTGGGGTGCTGAGTCCAGGATAATACTTTATCGTACAGTGCGGAGAACAGCTTCAAACGACATCTCCCTTAACTAAAGGCACGAAACGCACATCACCAATACGCTGTTGTTCCAAAGAGTCACCAAAGCGACGCATAACGACCAGGCTCTGCGACTGGTTCTGTTCGCCGACCGGAATGATCATCACGCCGCCGTCGGCAAGCTGATCCACTAAATCCTGAGGTATATCGCTGGCAGCCGCGGTAACAATAATGCCGTCGAACGGACCCTTGCTGCGCCAGCCTTTCCAGCCATCGCCATGACGCATGGCAACATTATGTAAATCCAACTGCCGCATGCGTCGCTTGGCCTGATACTGCAACGTAGCAATACGCTCAACACTGAAAACCTTGTCAACCAGCTGAGCCAGAACCGCCGTCTGATAACCCGACCCTGTGCCTATCTCCAGCACATTTTTACAATGATGCTGCATTAATAACTGCGTCATTGTTGCCACCATTAATGGCTGCGAAATGGTCTGCCCGTTACCAATAGGTAGTGCCGTATTTTCATAGGCTTTGTGAGCTAATGACTCGGGCATAAACAGATGTCTTGGGGTTTCAGATATCACCCTCAAAACCTCTTTGTTGGTAATGCCGAGATCCTCTAATTGTTGAATCAGCCGCTTAACCCGCGACTGTCCATTACTAATCATCATTTTTGTTGTTTTAACCAGTCTGTCAGTGTATCGGTGTGTCTTTGCGCTGTCATATCCAGGCTTAGCGGTGTAATAGAAACATACCCCTCTTGAATCGCGGTAAAATCAGTATTAGGTTCATCACTTGCATGATGCCCAATGGGTCCATACCAAAAGATTTCGCTGCCAAAAGGGTCTCGGTCGTGAACCATGGTCTCTGCACGATGCCGACGCCCCAATTTAGTCACCCGCGTGCCTTTTAACTTATCGTAGGTCGTATAAGGCACATTGATATTCAGTACCGTATCCAGTCGCAGCGGATCGTTTTCCATATTTGCGACAATTTCTGCCACGACTCGCCCGGCGGTGTCATAGTAGTCGTGTCCACGGCCCCCCATTGACACCGCAATCGAAGGCAGCCCCATAAAACGCCCCTCCATCGCGGCCGCAACCGTGCCCGAGTACAATACATCATCACCCATATTGGGGCTGTCATTAATACCAGATACGACTAAATCCACGTCTTCAGCCATTGGCGAATTTGTACCTAAATGAACACAATCTGTCGGCGTGCCATTAACAGAATAGAAGCCATTATCCAGCCGGCGCACCCGCAAAGGATTATGTAAGGTTAACGAATTACTGGCACCACTGCAGTTACGATCCGGAGCTATCACTCTTACATCTGCCACTTCCTTTAAAGCCTGGTACAACGCGAGAATTCCCGGAGCGTGTACGCCGTCATCATTACTCAATAGAATTTTCATCATCTGGATTCACCACTTAAGTCCACAATTTCATTTAACACGGCTGTTGCATAAGCACCGGATGGAAGCGTAAAGCGAAGTTCTGCGTCCTTGCCCTGCCAACTCATTTCTGGGTTTTCTATGCGCAACAGAATAGCCCGCCGAGCTGCTTCTACACGCAGCTTTTTGAGCGCCTGTAACCAACTATCGAAAGCTTGTAAAAAACGTTGTTCAAAGGCCTCGGCTTCCCCCTTAACTAAGGGTTTAGTCGTGCTTCCCGCTAAAGGTGCCGTTAAGTAAATATTGTTATTTGCCAGCCGTTGTTTAAGTTCGTCGTCCCATTGCTCTACGGTAAAAACCGACTGGGAGCCTTCCAGCATGACACAATCACCTTCCAGATGGCCCTCAATACCAAAGTCGCGTATTCGCTCAGCCACTATCTCGTTAAATAAATAGCTGCGCAGTGCAGACAAATAGAGGCTTCGTTTGGTGCGGCTGATACGCGGTGGTCGGCTCGCCATAAGCCAGCGCTCTGCCTGAGCTACGTTATCTCCGCTGCGGCCAAAGCGCTGCTCGCCAAAATAATTTATTACACCCCGCTCACTCACTCCTTGCCAGAGCTTTTCCAGCGCCTCTCTGGAACTAACATTAGCTAACTGGATAACGAAGCGATTCGCACGGTGAAACCCCGTCTTTAATTTTTTGGTTCTGCGTATTACTCGCTCAACTGACATTTCTTCATCATTTAACTCGTTCCAGTTAAGCGTTTCTTTGCCGGGTAGCTGAATAGAAAACCATTGCCAGGTCACCGCCTGACGATCTTTTAACCCTGAGTAACTGACATTTCTCTCTGATACTCCGGCAAACCGGGCTATTTTCTCCGCACAAAAATTTGTATTAGCTCCGGTTTTCCTAACCCAAAGCCACTGGTGCTCACCTTCACCGTCATCGGCAACATCCAGCTGTTCAATAACCTGAAAATCTTCCGGCGTCTGTTTAAACTTAGCCTTCGGTCTGTCGCCTTTATGTAAACGTGGTAACTCAGCCAAAGACACTTGTGAGGGTGCCAACATTAAAATGACTCCATAAGAACCACGGCATGACAGGCAATACCTTCTTCACGCCCCACAAAGCCCAATTTTTCTGTCGTTGTCGCTTTGACATTCACATTATCGATGCAGGTTTTTAAACATTGAGCAATACTGGCCCGCATATCGTCAATACGAGGTGCCATTTTCGGAGCCTGAGCGACAACGGTTACATCAATGTTACCGGTCTTAAACTCTTTGTCCTGACATAGACTGACTGCATGACTCAGCAATTCGGCACTATCTGCCCCGGCATAGCGTTCATCGGTATCCGGAAAGTGCTGACCAATATCACCCAAAGCTAAAGCGCCCAATAACGCGTCGGTGACAGCGTGCAGAACAACATCTCCGTCGGAATGAGCGACAAGTCCCTGGTCATGCTCAATTTCAATGCCTCCTAAAATTAAAGGCTTATCAGAACCCCAACGATGAACGTCATAACCATGGCCAACACGGATTTTCATGAACGACTGCCCTCTTTAATTTTTATGATCATTATTGTTCGCTAATAACCAGTCGCGAACACATTCAAAATCTTCCGGATGAGTCACTTTTAAATTACGGATAGACCCGGGAATAAGCGCCGGCTGAAAGCCACACCATTGCATAGCCGACGCTTCGTCCGTTAACTGAGGGTTTAGCGCTCCCATCTGCTCAATAGCCTGGCGTAAACGTTCTGCATGAAAAACTTGTGGTGTCTGTGCCTGCCAAAGCGCTTCCCGATCAACACTGGATTCTATATGAGTCAGACCGTTTTCATTATTGATAGCGATAACAGCACGTTTCAAAGAGTCTCTTACCGGAATGGCCAGAATTGCGCCTTGAGGATCCGTTAATCCATAATCAATAACCGCTGTTAGTGCCCTTTTCGGTAAGCACGGACGCGCTGCATCATGCACCAGCACGTGGGTAGCCCCTTGCGAAACGGCAACTTTAACTCCAGCCATTACAGATTCGGCACGGCTATTCCCGCCTTGTACAAAATGAACCTTTATTGGCAGGGTTTCTTTAAGCTCAATAAGGTATTCACCATTAGGGTCAGAAACCGCGACGAAAACCTGTTTCACCCGCGAATCGTTCAATATGGCTTCGATGCTGTACTCCAGCAAAGTCCGGTTAGCGACCGTGAGAAACTGTTTGGGGACGTTTGTCTGCATACGGCTTCCGTTGCCAGCCGCAGGAATTACAGCCATTAACGAATCAGCCTGACCGTCTGCGTGGCTCTCTGACTCACTTTTCATCTCGCTCACCCGTTCATGCTATGGATTACGATCAGGTACAAGACGGAAGAAAACTTCATCTTTTTTTACCATCCCTAGTTCGTTACGGGCACGCTCTTCCAGCGCATCTTCCCCTTCGCGCAAATCTTCGATATCTGCGTAAATGAGTTGATTACGTCTTTCCAGATTTTCATTCGTATTTTTCTGACTGCTGACTTCTTGCTGCAACCGCCAATAATCCGGTAGGCTGTTTTTGCCAAACCACAGACGGTATTGTAACGCAAGGAACAAGGCCAACAACACGACCAGAGTCACCCGCATGCTCAGCTCCGTTGTTTTTCCTGTTATCATTATGAAGACTATTGGCGTTACTGAAAAGCCGTTTTCAGCATTATAAGACAAAAGAGGTTCATTTGGAGTATTTCGCTGCCGCAATAGTATTTTTCTTTGCAGCTTTGGTTCAGGGGGTAAGCGGTTTTGGCTCCGGTTTGTTAGCCGTCCCAATTCTGGCGCTGTGGTTTCCTATTAGCTTACTTACGCCTGCGCTGTCTGTCGTTAATATTGTGATAGGCGGCTGGATTTATTGGAAAAACAGAGAAGCAGCTCGCCCGTCTCAATGGAAGTGGCTGATTTTTTCAGGCGTCATCGCCTCTCTGATATCGGGCTCCTTGCTGCTAAGCGTAAACGAACAGCTTATTAAACTGGTTCTCGGTTTTGTCATACTGGCTGTTGCACTCGCACTAGCCAGCGGTAAACAACTACCAACAGCGGAACATACGCCCGGACATATTGCAGTGGGTACGGGCTCCGGCTTACTCAACGGCCTAATGACATTAGGCGGGCCTCCTATTGTTTTATTTCTGGCCAATGCCCGTATCCCAAAACAGCAATTTCGCGCTACACTCAGTCTGTTTTTCTGCTGCATTGCCATGGCAAACGTCGCGAATTTCTCGCGCCAGTCTATTTACGCGGAGTCCCATCTTTATCTGGTACTCACCTTACTACCCTGCGCACTTATTGGCGCCAGCGTCGGGCAAAGACTTCAACAGCATGTGTCAGAGCAACGCTTTAGACAATTTACACTGGTGCTAATGATACTTTCAGGACTCAGTGTCGTATTGCAAAGTATTAAATAGTTTTAGTACTCCAGCCAACGGCTCTGGTAAAATTAAATTTATGCTTGAAACCCTGTACGCATTTTTCGATTTGGGTCAATTTTCCCAGCCCTCTATAAATGGCTCCCATAATCCTGGGTTAGTCACTCTCTCTTATTGTGTTGCGCTACTTGCCTCTTATACCGCGGTACTCACGCTGGAGCGCGTACGAATATATCAGGCAAAGTTTGCTCGCTACAGTTGGCTAGTTGTCAGTGCGGCCATCTCTGGTGTCGGCGTCTGGAGTATGCATTTTATTGGTATGCTGGCTTTTGAACTTAACCTTCCCATGAGTCATGGCGTATTATTAACTCTTATTTCGGTTGTCCCTGCCATTGTCGGCAGTTTTATTGCCATGAAAATCCAAATATCTGAGTCGTCGGGCGGTGCTATAATAATAGCAGGCACTATATTAGGCGCAGGTATTGGCCTCATGCACTATACCGGTATGGCTGCAATGCAAGTGCCAGCTCACCTTCGTTATGACCCATTTTGGTTTATACTTTCGGTAGTTGTTGCCGTATCGCTGGGCATTATTGCCTCTCTTGCATATCGGCATTATAAAAAGTCGGAAAGAACCAGCTGGTTCAGTCGCAGAAGCGCACAGATTGTTGTTGCCGCCATTATTGCTCTGGCTATCTCAGGTATGCATTATACCGCCATGATCGCGGCTAATTTTTATCCTGCAAGAGAACCCGATACAACATTCATAGGCCACGGCAACTGGCTGGCGTATGTTGTCGGCATTGGTTCGTGCTTAACCGCTTTGATGGCTATTATAGCCACGCAGATAGACCGGCGTTTACAGCAGCAGCAAAAATTGGCCCAAATGTCGGCAGAGCAACTTTATGAAGTTATTAGTGCCATAGATGACGGCTTGTTGCTATTCGACGAGCACAACCGTGTTTTATTAGCGAACCAGGCCTTTACGCGACTCACTGGGGAGGAACTAAAACAATTAAAAGGAAGTAAACTCAATATTGAAAACTATATTGAGCACGCCGATAAATTACTGGAAAATATCAAGAGCACGTTAGTTCATAGAGCAGCATGGCAAGGTAAAGTTAATGCGAAAAAGCGCTCTGGCGCGACTTTTCCTGTACGCTTAAGTATTTCAGAAGTACGCTACAACCAACAAAAAGAACGACATTTTGTCGCAACGGTCACAGACATTAGTGCAGAAGTTGAGTCCAGTGAACGTATCCGTAACCTGGCTTACAACGATGCCTTAACCGGATTAGCGAATCGCCGTTCTTTGTTGGATCATTTGCAGGATAAGCTTGCAACCGATAAGAAAGACGGGCAAAACGGCGCGTTAATTCTGTGCGATATCGATAAATTTAAAATACTGAATAATACCCTGGGTTCGGACATGGGTGATTTGCTGCTAAAACGCGTGGCAGAAAGGCTGAAAAGCTCAACCAAAGCCAACTCATTCCTGGCACGTTTGAGCGCGAACGAATTCGCCGTTGTGTTAACTGGCCTTGAGCGCGGTAATTCAATTAACATAAAACAGCAATTGTTGACCCGAATTTATCAATTGCAGGATCAACTACAACAGCCCTATCAGTTAAACAGCTACACGCACCTTTGCTCCTTTAGCGCAGGCGCTTCCTTGTTTGACGACAGCGAATCAAATGCTGAAACCTTAATGACGCAGTCAGGCCTCGCATTATCTCACTCAAAACGCAAAGGCACGGGAGAGGTCTCACTGTTCCGTCAAGACTTTGCCGATGCGGTCAGTAAGCGAGTCAAACTGGAAGAGCAATTGCGTCATGCAATAAAACAGAACGAATTCGAACTTTATCTGCAACCCCAGGTAAATGTTGAGTCAAAGGCTACCGGAGCTGAAGCACTCATCCGCTGGAAACAAAGTGATGGTCACTTTGTTTCTCCTGCTGACTTCATTCCTTTAGCCGAAGAAACCGGTTTGATTGTTCCTCTGGGGTACTGGATTACTGAGCGCGCCTGCCAAATTCTCCAGCAATGGCAACAGAGCCCGGAAAAAGCAAAGATGCAACTGTCGATTAACGTCAGTGCCAAACAATTTCAACAACCCGAATTTGTTGAGCAGGTTCAACTTCTGGTAGAAAAGTATGAGGTACCGCCTCATAAGTTAAAGCTGGAGCTCACAGAAAGCTTACTGATGGATGACATTTCCAGCGTCACCAACAAAATAAAGCGTTTGAAGCTGCTTGGTATTGAGTTCGCGCTGGATGATTTCGGTACGGGTTACTCGTCTCTTTCCTATCTTATGCAAATTCCGTTCGACACCCTGAAAATTGACGTGTCGTTCGTACGCAATATGCTGGATAGTAAAGAAAAAGCTCAAATTGTTCACACCATTATTCAGCTAGGAGAAAGTCTAAAACTGAACATTGTTGCTGAGGGAGTCGAAACCGAAGAACAGTTTAATTATTTGGCCCGGCTAAATTGCGATACCTTTCAAGGCTACCTGTTCAGTAAGCCCGTACCTGAGTCCGAACTTCTGGCAGATAAGACAGCTCCATAGCTTAACGTAGCTGGCTGTCTTTACTCCCCCTCCGGTTAAAGCCCGCTTTGCTTGAGTCCTGCTTGTCGAGTTCCGCCTGGCATTCCACACACAGACGAACACCCGGAATAGCTTTGCGCCGGGCTTCCGGAATAGGCTCACCACACTCTTCGCAAAACTCCAGACTTTCGCCGCCGGTAAGTTTGCTGCGTACGCGTTTTACTTCATCTTCGGTACTGGCATCAATTTGTTCCTGTACGGCACCATCGTGCGACCAGCCACCCGCCATATACAACTCCTTAGAAAAAATGGAGAACACAAACAGACGCTGAGTCTGATACATTAACTATAACGTAAAAATTAACTGCTATTCAGGTTTTACCTATAAGAAACGCCTATGAAACTTATTTATACCCATGAAAACAAACTATTAGTGGAAAACGCTCGTAACCTATTGCAAATGGAAGGCATTGAAACGGTTATGAAAAATGAGTTTTCCAGTGGCGCCGCTGGTGATTTAGCGCCATTAGATACCTGGCCTGAGCTCTGGCTTGTTGAAGATACTCAACTCGCTGTCGCTAAAACACTGATTGAAAACATGGAAGAGCAGGCTAACGGGGCGGACTGGCGTTGCAATAATTGTCAGGAAATTAACGGAGCCGCTTTTGAAGTCTGCTGGAATTGTGGAAGCCCGGCTTAATGAATCATACAAAACGAAAGGAGATTTAAAATGAACGGAAGTGAAACTTATACCATGGCTTATTGGGGCGTTCTTATTGCACTAGTCATTTTGCTGGTTCAATGGGTTATTGCCAGTGGTCAAAAAGCGAAGCAACCCGGTGCCGTCCCGGGCAAAATCGACGACTCACTGAGTCATTCATCTTTTGTGTTTCGTGCTCATCGTACCCTAATGAACTCATTAGAGAACTATCCGCTGATGCTGGGCACAGTATTTCTTGCTTTCTTCATAGGTGCCAGCGCTTTCTGGACGGGGCTGTTTATCTGGATTTTCGCTATTGCACGCTTAATTCATATGGTTCTTTACTACGCTATAGCAACAGAGAAAAACCCCAGTCCCCGCAGCTATTTCTTTATGATTGGTTTGGCAGCTAACGTGGCTTTACTTATTTTGTGCGGTGTAACTTTGGTTTAAAGTACTTTAATGTTGTCTGGGCTGATTATACATCAGCCCATTCTCTTAACAGGTTATGAAACACTTTGGTCAGGCGATCAAAGTTTTCAGACTTACCGTTGGCATCAAATTCCGCTTTCAACGATTGCTCTATATCAAAGAGTAGCTCTCTGTAATTAGGCTGTTTAATTAAGCTTTGCACCCAGCCTATCATTGCCAGCCTCGAACCTTTAGTAACCGGATTAACCCGATGTAGGTAATGGCTCGGATACATGAGAATATCTCCCTGCCCCAGTCGCCAGCTCCGCTCGCCACTGGCATCCTCAATAACCAACTCCCCGCCTTCAAAATCCGATAATGGTGACAAACCCAGCGTAAAAGAAATATCGGTTCTTACACCGTTCATTAAGGAATCATCCATGTGGGTACCATAGTACTCTCCCTGCTGATATCGGTTTATAGTCACCCGCGCCACCTGCTTTGGCCGCATAACCGATTGCACCAGAGCATTTTGCTGAAGCCTGTCCAGCAACACCTGAGTAGCCGCCTCAGACTTTTTACCCGACAGTTGCTGGTTATTTTTTACATCTTTCGCTGCCCAGCCTGCGGTTTTTTTGCCATCGCGAAACTGCCCGGCATCAAGACCCGCAACAATACTCTTTACTGTGTCTGTATCAACGGCGTTGCTAATTTGTAATATCATGCTTCCACACTTCTAACTTGCGAATAATTATCATTTCTGCAAATATACATGAGTTAACTCTCTCAAAAAAGCATACTAAGGTCTTTATATGTTTGAAAAGAAAAAAGTTTGGCTTGGCGTTGGCAGTGTTCTGGCCACCACTGTAGCAGCAGCGCCACTGACGCAACCGGGCGCAGCACCGTCTATGTTCATGGCAGCCCCTATGGCAGAAGGCGAAATGGCCGCCCCTGAAATTGATTTAAACACCAATGACACCGCTTTTCTGGCGCAGTTGGGTTTTATTCGCGGCCATTTATGGGTGGGAATAAAACTTTACGAGCAAGGTCACATTGAAATGGCCAAAACTCATATGAAACACCCGGGTGACGAGCTCTACAGTGGCCTCACTGAGGCATTTGAAGCACGCGGCTTACCCGGATTTGCCGAACCGTTAAATACCCTGGCGGAAAGTGTCATTAATGATAAAGATGAAGACACGGTTATGAGCAACTACAAGACTCTGCTGGACTCTGTCAGCGCTAATGAACCTATTGCTGACATGTCAGCTAAAGACGTGATACTGAGTGTTTCATCAATGCTAATGGTAGCCGCCGACGAATACGCTATTGGCATTCAAAATGGCGAAGTCGCTAACGTGCACGAATATCAGGACGCCATGGGCTTTAAAGAAATTGCGCTCGAACGTTTAAACCGCATTAATGATAAAGAAGCAAGCAAAGCTGAAGAAGCCATTAGCGAAACCCGCAAGGTCATCGGTAATCTCGAAAACCTCTGGCCTACCACAACTCCAGAAGGCAAATTCGAAGGCGACCCGAGTAAAATTTACGGTGCTGCCTCTCGTATTGAACTAGAAGCACGCAGTATTTAATACCCACCAGCCTGCATTAGGCTTACTTCTTTTACACATAAAGGAGTAGGCCTGAGTTACCCCTTCATTTCACTCGTAAAAGCTCATTAAAGAAGTATTCTAAAGGCATCTTAAGTCAATGACGAAGGTGTCGTTATGAGCATTCAATCTCTTTGCAAAGTATCACTTATTGCCGTTTCACTCGCGGGTTTATTCGTAAGCCAGGCAGTCGATGCCAGCGAGGGCGAAAACGTTTACAAAAAATATTGTCAGGCTTGCCATCAGCCAAATGGTAAGGGCATGCAAGGTGTTTTTCCACCACTGGCAAATAACCCGAACCTAAAGGACAAACCGTCTTATATCGCCGAAACCATAATTCAGGGTAAGTCAGGCGCTATCACCGTTAATGGAACTAACTACAACGGCGCTATGCCGCCCATGGGTTATCTGAAAGACGCCGATATCGCGACCTTAGTGGACTACATCAATACCGATCTTGCAGGCGGCAGTGAGACTATCACAGCCGAAGCCGTTGCCAGTTTGCGTTAAACCTATTTGTTATCAGTTAAAGGAAAAATCATTATGAAAACTCTAAGCTTATCAATTATCAGTGCCTCTCTTCTGGCCGCTATGGCGTCTGCATCAACTCCGGTTAATGCGGAAGAACTCAGCCTTAAGCACGACAGCGAATATGTCATTGACGGTAAAATCTTTGGCTTACCAGAAGCTAAAGTGTACCGTGAAGACTACAGCGGCCCGGCGGTTGTTGGCGACTACCTTACTCAGGTTCCAAATATCGCCAAGCTCGACTATGAAGGCAACAAAACTCACGATGTACGCATGGATGTGTTCTCTCAGAAAATAGAAGTTGCTCCGGGAGTAACCTATTCAGCCTGGACATTCGGTGGCTCAGTACCCGGTCCCGTATTACACGTGCGTGAAGGCGACCGTGTCATTTTCAAAATGAAAAACCGCTCTGACGAAGAAGTGACTATCACGAAGCCGGTAAAAAATGGTTCGCCATTTTTCCAGCAAGTACAAGCCAACGGTTATCAGAATAATCAGCCTGTCGTTAACCCAATGCCCCACTCTATGGACTTTCATAGTGGCACAGTAGCAGCGGAAGACAAATGGCGTACCATTTCTCCGGGTGAAACTATTGAGTTCGAATGGATAGCCAACTACGCGGGGACTTATATGTATCACTGTGGTACTTCCAGCGTACTTATGCACACAGCTATGGGGCAGTATGGCGCCGTTGTGGTATCTCCTAAAGATGGCTACCCAACTGACAAAGACGTTGATAAAGAATTCGTTCTGGTGCAATCAGAGCATTATCTGGAAGAGGCATCAGAAGGTAACTACATCTATAACCACGGTGCAGCTTTAGACCGCCAACCAAGTCATGTGACCTTTAATGGCCATGTTGCAGCACTTAGCGACAACCCTTTACGCGCGAACGAAGGTGACCGTGTGCGCTTACATGTGTTAAACGCAGGTCCGTCGGGCACTTCCAGCTTCCACGTTATTGGTGCCATTTTCGACCGCGTCTGGTACGAAGGTGACCCGCGTAACGAATGGTACGGCATGCAAACCGTACTGCTGGGTGCCAGTAACAGTGCGACAATTGAGTTTATTGTTCCGGAAGAAGGCATCTACAAGCTGGTCGATCACGAATTTGCTGATGCAGAGCGTGGCGCAGCTGGCGCATTAATTGCCGGTCCGCGCAAAGAGAAATAAGGGGAAACTTATGGTTAAGTGGCTTGGAGTTGCAGGTGTTTTATTGTCACCGTTAGTGCTTGCCGATCCAGTTCTGATCAATGGTGGTACGTTTAAGCCACCGGTATTACTGGACAAAGAGCGGCTCAGCATAGAGATGAAAAGTTTCATGCTGGACTCAACTCCGGTCACTAACCAAGAGTTTCTGGAATTTGTCATTGAACAACCGCAGTGGCAGCGAGACAACATCGCTGCCCTATTCCATGACGGAAATTACCTGAAGCATTGGGATGATAATACTGGATTTGCTGAAGGCAAAGAAAACGAACCCGTCACTTATGTCTCCTGGTTTGCCGCACGCGAATACTGTTCCGCACAAGGTGGCCGCCTGCCCGGCCTTAACGAGTGGGAGTATGCGTCGGTCAAATATCGGCAACAGCAGAACATCAGCGATGATGACTATGCCCGCAACTTGTTTGCCTGGTACAGCCAGCCACACAGCGCGAAACAACAAACTGTCGACCCAAATGCTGACCAATTGATGCACATGCACGACCGTGTCAACGAATGGGTAGACGACTATCAATTATTACTAACCAACGGCGATGACGTCGATTTGCTCTCCGGTTCTTGTGGCGACGGAGCGCGCTTTATGTCGAGTTTTAGTAACGCCAATTACGCCACATTTTTCCGTTATCAGTCGCGCAGTGATTACGCCCCGCAAAGTGCAACCAGCACTATGGGTTTTCGTTGCGCATACGACCTGGAGAACGATCATGAATAAATTGCTAAAATTGACCGCCCTGGCCTCTTTGATCTTTGCTGCCCAGTCTCTTGCGCAGGATCATTCGCATCACGATATGCACAAGAATCAGACAGCTAACGACCACAGCAATCATACAGCAATGAACGCAGCAGAGGTCTCTCACTCCGAGTCGGTATACCAGGTAGATGCGACCTGGAGCACGCATAAGAATAGCGAACTCAAGCTTTCAGAACTTGAAGGCCAGCCGGTTATTCTTTCCATGATTTATGGCAGTTGCACCACCGCCTGCCCAGTCTTGGTCCATGATGTAAAACGCTTATACAGCAAGCTGGACGAAGACACTAAACAGCAAGTTAAGCTCGTTATGGTGAGTTTTGACACCGCTCGCGATACACCCGAAGCGCTAGCTGACTACGTCAAGCAATACAAGCTTAACAACGACAGCTGGCTGTTTCTGAACGGTTCGGAGCAGGATATCAGAACCTTAGCTACAGTACTTGGCGTGAGGTATCGCCAGCGTCCGGACGGTGATTTTGATCACAGCAATTTGATCACTATTCTCGATAAGCAAGGACTTATTGTTGAGCGTATAGAAGGTTTAAGCCAGCCGATGGGTAAGCCAGCTAAAGTTGTCGCCAAACTGGTTAACGATTAACGACGGTTGCATTCGTTCTAAGATTTTGTTCCACTAAAAAAGAATCTTGTCGGAGTGCCGGTTACTTTCTTGATTAAGTAACCGGCTGAGACCGCAATTGCGGGATCCGTTGAACCTGATCAGGCTAATACCTGCGAAGGGAACAAGAGAGCATCAGCATGACACAACCGTCGTTTCTGCGCTGGTGTTCCTTTCAACACTCCTGACAAGCATCTCTAACATCAACAAAATGAGAGAATGCTATGTCGACTGCACCATCGAATAACCGTTTAAACCGCCAACAGGCTGAATCCTTTTTATCGTCGTTATCCGGGCATTATTACCCTAATTCCAGCCGTGAATTTCTTTCAGGCAGTAACAAAGACATCCAGGTACCCTTTCGCCGCATTCATTTAAGCGAAACTTTGCACCAACCCACGCCGGGTGTGAAGTTACCACCGAACGATCCGGTGGATGTGTATGATACTTCCAGCGTTTACGGCGACCCGGAAGCTGCAATTGACGTGAACGAGGGTTTGAGAAAAATTCGTGAAAACTGGATCAAGCAACGTCATAGCGAGAACCAAGAAGACAATCACGGTATTACTCAACTGGCCTACGCCCGGCGCGGCATCGTTACGCCCGAAATGGAGTTCATAGCACTGCGTGAGAATATGGGGAGAGAGCACCTTGAAAACCCCATAACGCCGGAATTCGTGCGCGACGAAGTCGCCAGTGGACGCGCGATTATTCCCGTTAATACCCACCATCCCGAATCTGAACCGATGATTATTGGCCGCAACTTTTTAGTCAAAGTGAACGCCAACATTGGTAACTCCTCAGTCAGTTCGTCTATTGAAGAAGAAGTTGAAAAGCTGGTATGGGCCACGCGCTGGGGCGCTGATACCGTTATGGACTTGTCTACCGGGCGTAATATTCACCAAACCCGGGAATGGATCTTACGAAATAGCCCGGTCCCCATTGGTACGGTGCCTATCTACCAGGCATTAGAGCGCGTCAATGGAATTGCTGAGGATCTGAGCTGGCCCGTATTTAAAGACGTGCTGCTGGAACAGGCTGAGCAAGGGGTAGACTATTTTACGATTCACGCCGGCGTACTGCACGACTTCATTAAGCTAACCGCAAAACGAGTGACCGGCATTGTCTCCCGTGGCGGTTCGATTATGGCGAAATGGTGTATGGCGCATCAGCAGGAAAGCTTCCTTTACCAACACTTCCGGGACATCTGCAAAATTTGTGCGAAATATGACATATCACTGTCTTTAGGTGACGGCTTGCGCCCCGGTTCCATAGCAGATGCTAACGACGAAGCTCAGTTCGCCGAACTGAGAGTACTTGGCAAACTGACTCAAATTGCCTGGAAATACGATGTGCAGGTGATGATAGAAGGCCCCGGCCATGTGCCTATGCATAAAATTCAGGAGAACATGGATGAGCAGTTAAAATACTGCCACGGCGCGCCGTTTTATACCTTAGGGCCACTAACCACCGATATAGCCCCCGGTTACGACCACATTACCTCGGGTATTGGTGCTGCCATGATTGGCGCTTTTGGTTGTGCCATGCTCTGCTATGTTACCCCGAAAGAGCACTTAGGTCTTCCCAACAAGGAAGATGTCAAACAAGGGATGATCGCCTACAAAATAGCGGCTCATGCAGCCGATTTAGCCAAAGGGCACCCAGGCGCTCAGGCCCGGGATGACGCTATGTCAAAAGCCCGCTTCGAATTCCGCTGGGAGGATCAATTTAACTTGGCGTTGGACCCGGTTACCGCTCGCAGCTATCACGATGAAACACTGCCTCAGGATTCGAACAAAACTGCGCAGTTCTGCTCTATGTGCGGTCCTAAGTTCTGCTCCATGAAAATTTCTCATGAGGTGCGTCAATACAATCCGGACACTCGCATTGATGTAAAAGTAAAAGATGCGGCGACCGCAGGAGCAGAATAATGTCGGTACCTGTCGTATGGACTGTCGCTGGCTCTGACAGCGGCGGTGGCGCAGGCATTCAGGCGGACTTGCACACATTTCGCAGTCTGAATGTACATGGTTGCAGTGTCATAACCACAGTGACCGCTCAGAACTCTGTTGAAACCAATGGATTGTTCCCATTAGCTGCTGACGCCATTCGTCAGCAGCTGGAATGCCTGCAACAGGATATGGCCCCTGCCGCGATAAAAATTGGTTTGCTCAGTAATGTTCAACAGTTGCGGGCTGTGGCTGACTTTCTAAAACAGTGGCCTGATACCCTTCCCCGGCCTTTCGTGGTCTGGGATCCAGTGGTGGTCAGCACTCAGCAGGATCAGTTGTCTGAACTCAAACCAGAACACTGCGAGGAGTTATTCCCGCTGGTTGATATTATTACCCCGAATTTGGAAGAGCTCAGTTGGTTGAGTGGCTTGAGTGTTAACGATAAGAGTTCAATGTGTCGCGCTGCAAAACAACTTTTTCATGCTGGACTAACTCAGAGTCTTATCACTGGTACTGACTTTCGTAATGCAGGGAAAATATCTGATCATTACCTAACCCCCGAAGAGCATACTCAATACATTCAGCAAAAGTTGAAAACAAAACACAGCCACGGAACAGGTTGTACTTTGTCTTCTGCTATTGCGGCGGTATTAGCGCATGATTATCCATTTGAGGATGCCATTACGGTAGCTAATGCCTATGTGCATCAAGGCTTACTTCAAGCCAAAGGTATAGGCCGCGGACCCGGTCCGGTGGCTCATACACACTGGCCACAGAAAATTGAATATTTTCCAAAAATTGAAACGCCCGAGTTGCCCGATATCTATGGGGAATTCCCGAGGTTAAACCAACACCCAGGACTCTATCCCGTAGTAGATTCTTATGAGTGGATAGAAAAGCTCTTAAAACTGGGCATCAAGACACTGCAACTGCGTATTAAAGATGTAGATGACCCGCAGCTAGAAACCGCTATTAAAAGAAGTATTCAGCTGGCGAAGCAATATTCAGCACAGCTGTTCATTAATGACCACTGGCAACTCGCTATTGAACACAACGCTTATGGCGTGCATTTAGGTCAGGATGATTTAACTGAAGCTAACCTTCACGCTATTCAGCAAGCAGGTTTACGACTGGGCATTTCCACTCACAGCTACACCGAGTTATTGATAGCCCAAGCTTATAAGCCCTCTTACATCGCGTTAGGTCATATCTTTCCAACTCAGACCAAGGCTATGCCCTCTAAACCGCAAGGGCTGCAGCGATTACACCGTTATGCAGCGTTATTAGCGCCAACGACTATACCGACAGTTGCTATTGGTGGCATTTCTTTAGAACGCGTAGCTGCCGTGAAAGCTACCGGCGTTAACGGCATAGCGGTTGTTAGCGCGATTACTGCTGCAAGCGACGTCGAGCAGGCTGTTCGTCGGCTACAGAGAGAAATGGACGCTGAAGTTGAGACTACGCCAAAAATGGAGGTCGCTCATGCTAAATAACGAGCAACTTCTGCGCTACAGCAGTAACCTTCTGATGAAAGAAATAGGCGAAGTTGGACAACAGCGTTTGCTCAAAAGCCATGTTTTAATTATTGGTTTGGGTGGTCTGGGTTGCCCAGCGAGTCAGTATCTGGCGTCATCGGGCGTTGGGCAAATCACACTGGTCGATCATGACACCATTAGTCTCAGCAACCTACAGCGCCAAACACTCTATTCCAGCGATGATATTGGTTTGCCCAAGGCGCGGCAGGCTGGTCATTCTTTGTCGCGGTTAAACCCGGACATTCGTATAACAGCGCTTGAAGAAAAAGCCTCTGAAAGAAACCTGGACGTGCTCGTCGAGCAAGCCGATTTAGTCCTCGACTGCACCGACAATCGTGAGACCCGATACCTTATCAATCAAAGTTGCTACCGACTGAACACCCCGCTAATTTCTGCAGCTGCACGAGCTTTTAATGGACAACTCATTGCGCTTAACCCGGAGCAACCACACGGCTGTTATCAGTGCCTCTATCCCGACGATGTTACTGAACCTCTGAACTGCAGTAATGCCGGCATTGCAGGCCCTGTTGTCGGCATTATGGGGGCTAGTCAGGCACTGCAGGCAATTAATTATTTTACCGGGCATGAGCTTAACTGGGGTTACCTGCACACCTTCAACGGCTTATCGCAAAACTGGCAACAACTCTCTTTACCACAGGCCGCTTCGTGCCCTGTATGCGGAGGTAAAAATGCGCATTCAAGTTAATGACAAACATCTTGATATCACTGAAAAAACCAATTTATCGCAGCTATTATCTGCTCAGAATATTGATACCTCGGCCGTTGCCGTCGCCATGAACGGACAGATTATACATCGCGAGCAATGGCAACAGACTGAGCTTAAAGACAACGATACCATCACCCTTGTTCAGGCCGTTGCCGGAGGTTAACCATGCTGAGAATAGCCGATTGTGATTTTCATTCCCGCTTACTTATAGGTTCGGGCAAATACAGCAGCGCGGACATTATGCAGAAGTCTCTGGCTGCATCCGGTAGCGAGTTAGTGACGCTGGCGTTAAAGCGCGTTGAACTCGAACGCCCCACTGACGACATTGTCACGCCTATACAAAATTTAGGTTTACAGCTACTACCCAATACCTCCGGTGCAAAAACCGCACAGGACGCGATTTTTGCCGCCCGCCTTGCCCGTGAAGCTTTAGGTACCCATTGGCTTAAACTGGAAATACACCCCGACCCCAACTATTTGCTACCGGACCCGATAGAAACCCTAAAAGCCGCTGAAGCTTTGGTTAAAGAGGGTTTTACAGTATTGCCCTACTGCGGTGCTGATCCGGTATTGTGCAAACGCTTAGAGGAAGTTGGCTGCGCGGCGGTTATGCCGTTAGGCGCCCCCATAGGCTCAAACCAGGGCCTGTTAACACGGGATTTTCTGCGGATTATCATTGAACAGGCATCGGTACCGGTCATTGTCGATGCCGGCATTGGTGCGCCAAGCCACGCCGTGGAAGCCATGGAAATGGGAGCAGACGCCGTATTGGTCAATACCGCGATAGCTACTGCGAATGACCCTATCGCTATGTCAAAAGCCTTTCGCGATGCCGTTATTGTCGGGCGCCAGGCCTTTGAAGCAGGCTTAAGTCAGAATGTTTCGTTAAAAGCCACAGCGTCCAGTCCTTTAACGGAATTTCTGGAGTCGTTATGAGCTTTTACACTGTCTGGGAGCAAACCAGCTGGGATGATACCCGCCTGCAGCTTTACAGCAAAAATGCGGCTGACGTTGAAACCGCTTTAAGCAAGCAACATCTCAGTACCGGTGATTTCATGGCGTTACTGTCGCCGGCGGCAGAACCTTATCTGCCCCTTATGGCAGAGCGCTCGCAGCAACTGACCCGGCAACGCTTTGGTAATACCCTGCACCTGTTTATCCCGCTGTATTTATCGAACCTGTGTGCAAACGATTGCAGCTACTGCGGCTTTTCTATGAGTAACCGCTTAAAACGCAAAACCCTGTCGCCAGCTGAAATCGAGCAGGAATGTCAGGCCATAAAAGCCAAAGGTTTTGACACCCTGCTGATAGTGACTGGCGAGCATGAAACCAAGGTAGGTATTGATTATTTCCGTCAGGCGCTGCCTATTATCAAGCCCTATTTCAGCTATGTCATGTTTGAAGTACAACCATTGGCTACCCATGAGTACGCTGAATTACGAACGCTGGGTCTGGACGCGGTTATGGTGTATCAGGAAACTTATCAGGCCGCTACGTATGCTAAACACCACTTAAAAGGGAAAAAACGTGATTTCCGCTGGCGGCTTGAAACACCCGACCGCCTGGGCGAATCCGGTATCGATAAAATTGGCCTGGGCTCATTGATTGGACTGGAGGACTGGCGTGTCGACAGCACCTTTACCGCTCTGCATCTGGATTATCTGCGGCGACGTTACTGGCGCAGTCGCTACTCGCTGTCATTTCCACGGCTGCGTCCCTGTGCCGGAGGTGTCGATAACGCAAAGACAATTTCTGATAAACAACTGGTTCAATTAATTTGCGCGTACCGATTGCGGTTCCCGGATGTAGAACTCAGCCTTTCCACGCGCGAACAACAAGCGCTTCGTGATGGGTTATTCCGTTTAGGTGTGACTTCGGTTAGTGCGGAATCAAAAACTCAGCCCGGCGGTTACGCCAACGAGCAGCAAGAGCTCGAGCAGTTTTCGATAGACGACAACAGGCCAGTAAGTGAGGTGGCGCAGGCAATAAAAGCGAAAGGATTACAACCGGTATGGCAGGACTGGCTTAACGAGCTATCCGCAATGCCACCTGAAACTTTTTCCAGTCCAGAGTAGCCACCAGTAACAACTCACGCAGCGTTAAGGTGCGTGGGTTAATGCGCCCTTTATGATTCCACTGATGCCCACAGCTGGCCGCGGTCATAATGCGTTTGTTGGGTTTCAGTAAGGCGTCCTGGCTGTGTTCACCCTGTCCGGTAAAATCAAACCAACCACGGTAGTTGAGATGCAGGCGATTTTTCTCCTGATCAACGCGATCGATACTGTCCAGCATAATGGTCGTAAATTCAGGAGTTTGATAACGAACCGGAACCACCAGACCCAAAGCGGCATGTTTAGCAAACCATTGGCTCTGCGCTTCGGCAGATATACCGGCTGAAGGAACTTTTGTTGGCTGAGGAGCTTGCCAGCTGGCGTTCTGAACATCCAGCTTTAACGGCGAATACTGCACTGCATTGAGACAACCATGCGCAGCGTGACGAATATAGTGCGGAAGACTCGCTAAACGGCGTTGCAAAGCCGCAACCGGCATATCATTAACTTGTGCCAGTTGCGGTAATTCGCGTTCATACAGCGCTGAGCACAGCTCGGCAAAATCGCCCTGCTGTGCCAGCGGCTGAAAAATGTCCGCCTGTTGGTTAGCCAGCGTTGACTTCCTGTCGTCCGCGGTAAGGCGCTTGGCCATTCAAATCGCCCTCTATACGCAATAATTGGTTGTACTTAGCAACCCGGTCAGAGCGACACAGTGAGCCGGTTTTAATCTGACCCGCTGCGGTGCCTACTGCCAAATCCGCAATAGTAGCGTCTTCGGTTTCACCCGAACGGTGAGAAATAACCGCCGAGTAACCTGCTTCACGCGCCATCGCGATGGCTGCTAAGGTTTCTGTCAGGCTACCAATCTGATTAAATTTAATCAAAATTGAATTGGCAATCGACTTGTCGATGCCCTCTTTCAGAATACGTGTATTGGTCACAAACAGGTCATCGCCAACCAACTGAACTTTGCTGCCCAGCTTTTCAGTTAAGACTTTCCAGCCATCCCAGTCGCTTTCGTCCAGGCCGTCTTCGATAGAAATAATGGGGTAACGGTCGCAAAGCTCTGCCAGATAGTCAGCAAACTCTTCGGCGGTAAACGATTTCCCTTCACCAGACAATTCGTATTTACCATCACGGTAGAATTCAGATGCTGCGCAATCCAAAGCCAGCGTAATGTCGCTGCCCATTTTGTAGCCTGCGTTTTCCACCGCTTCAACAATCACCTGCAAAGCTTCTTCGTTCGACGCCAAGTTTGGTGCAAAACCACCTTCGTCACCAACCGCGGTGCTTAAGCCACGCTTCTGCAGAACCTTTTTCAGAGCATGGAATACTTCAGCGCCCATGCGCAGGCCTTCTTTGAAGCTTTCAGCGCCGACCGGCTGGATCATGAACTCCTGAATATCCACGTTGTTATCTGCATGTTCACCGCCGTTTAAGATGTTCATCATTGGCAGTGGCATGCTGTATTTACCGCTGGTGTTATTCAGGTTAGCAATGTGTTCGTAAAGCTCGATGCCTTTACTCAAAGCCGTCGCTTTCGCCACCGCCAGAGACACAGCCAGAATGGCGTTAGCACCCAGCTTTTCTTTATTATCGGTACCGTCGAGCTTTAGCATAATGTTGTCGACAGCTTCCTGGTTAATCGCATCAATACCATTTAAGCTTTCAGCAATAGCACCATTAATATTGGCAACCGCCGTTTCAACACCTTTACCTAAGTAACGCGATTTATCACCGTCGCGTAACTCCAGAGCTTCACGTGAACCGGTTGATGCGCCACTTGGTGCTGCAGCACGGCCCATGTGGCCAGACTCCAGGTAAACGTCGGCTTCAACCGTCGGGTTACCACGGGAATCCATAATTTCACGACCAACAACTTTAACAATCTTACTCATGCTTAAATCCTGTTTAATGCTTAATCATTAGCCGGGTTATTAACCCAAACGCTCTTTATGAAATTCACCAGCAGCTTCTATAAAGCCTTTAAATAACGGGTGCCCGTCACGCGGCGTTGAAGTAAATTCCGGGTGGAACTGTACTGCCACAAACCAGCGATGTTTCGGGTTTTCCAGAATCTCGACCAACTGTTTGTCATGCGAGTAACCGGTAATTTTTAAACCAGCTTTCTCCAGTGCCTCTACATAATGGTTGTTCACTTCGTAACGATGACGGTGGCGTTCTTCAATGGTCTCTTTACCGTACATTTTCAGCGCTTTAGAGCCCTTTTCTAAATGACATTCTTGTGAGCCAAGGCGCATGGTGCCACCCAGATCAGAATGCTTATCACGCAATTCTTTCTGGCCGCTGGCGTCCATCCATTCGGTGATAAGCCCCACTACCGGATCACTACAATTTTCATCAAATTCCGTGCTGTTAGCGCCAGCTAAACCGGCCACATTACGAGCGAATTCAATCATTGCGACTTGCATACCTAAACAAATGCCCAAATACGGAACATTGTTTTCACGAGCGTATTTCGCTGCAATTAATTTGCCTTCAATACCACGACCACCGAAGCCACCGGGAACCAGAATAGCGTCCACGTCTTCGAGCTTTGAGGTGCCTTTGGTTTCTAAATCTTGCGAGTCTATGTAACGAATGTTCACCGTTAAACGATTCTTAAGACCAGCGTGCGCCAAGGCTTCGTTAACTGACTTGTAAGCGTCCGGAAGTTCAACGTATTTACCGACAAAACCAACTGTGACTTCACCGTTCGGATTCGACTCCTGATAGAGAACCTCTTCCCACTCATGCAAGTCGGCTTCAGGACAGTCCAGACGGAAACGCTTGGTTACTATATCGTCCAGGCTCTGAGCCTTCAACATAGAAGGTATTTTGTAAATACTGTCGACGTCGCGCAGACCAATAACCGCGCGCTCTTCTACGTTGGTAAACAACGCAATTTTCGAGCGCTCAGTTGCCGGTAATGAACGATCTGAACGGCATATCAATATATCGGGTTGAATACCAATAGAACGCAGCTCTTTCACTGAGTGCTGTGTTGGCTTAGTTTTCACCTCACCCGCAGCGCCTAAGAATGGCACTAGGGTCAGGTGCATAAATAAGGTGTGGTCACGACCAATTTCCGTGCCCAATTGACGAATGGCTTCAAGGAAAGGTTGTGACTCAATGTCACCCACCGTGCCGCCAATTTCAATAATGGCAATGTCGAAGCCTTTACTGCCTTCAATAACACGACGCTTAATTTCGTTGGTAATATGAGGAATGACCTGAATGGTCGCTCCTAAAAACTCACCTTTACGCTCACGGCGTATAATGTCTTCATAGACACGGCCGGTGGTAAAGTTGTTGCTGCTGGTCATACGGGTGCGGATAAAGCGCTCGTAGTGACCAAGGTCAAGATCGGTTTCAGCTCCGTCTACGGTGACAAAAACTTCACCGTGCTGAATTGGACTCATGGTACCCGGATCTACGTTAATGTAGGGGTCCAGCTTCATGATAGTTACGTTAAGGCCCCGTGCTTCAAGAATTGCCGCCAGGGAGGCTGCAGCAATGCCTTTACCCAGCGAGGATACAACTCCGCCGGTTACGAAAATATAGTTTGTCGCCATGTGATACCTAGTTGGTCAGGTCAAATTTGGGATTGCATTCAGACGGGAAAGTAGTATACCGAAAGACGGCTCTAACAACAAATAAAAAGCACGCCACCTGTCTCCAGCAAAGCACTTTTGCTAGTATCGCGCCAGCTAAAACCTATCCAGCGATAGGTTAAGTCAGGAATATTGCTCAGTGCATTCTTCTGTTTCGGGCAGTTCTTCCCAACCGGATAATTTGCTTCGCTTTGCGCTAAAGCTGTAGTAACAAGCCAAAATAAGACCAAATGATAAGCCAGCCAATAGCGGCGCGCCAATAGCAGCTAATGCTGAAAGCCCGGTAGAGTTCCAGACAAGTAGCCACATAATTAAGCCCCAGCCAACAGCAAAAAAAGAACCTAAACTCAGAGCATTACGCATAAAGCTATTATAATGCGGCGGCCTTGTTTCTTTGCCTAACCACCACATAAACAATAAGAATGGTGGTTCATAGTTAGGCCTCCAAATTTTGGAGTTTTCAAGTTCGACCATTGCGGCCTGCTTTTTTGCTTCAAAAGACATTCAAACTTTCCTTTTCCAAAGTGCGATTGATGCCGCTATCGTAAAACCCAAAAACAGTGACTGCAGTTGCAACGCATAAGCCTCAGTGAAAATCGCTAAAATGTAATAAGCATAAGAATTGATAACAACATCCGAAAGCATCACCAGAAGACCTAGCGTTAATCCAGTGCGCAATCGATAAATCAGCAAGTAAACAATTAACAAATCGAGAACGCCAAGTAATGTCCAGTATACATTCATCCAGAGCGGAGCAAAATTATAAGGAAGAACACCAAAAGCGATATTATCGTAAAGATGAATCACTCCTCCTATTAGAAAACAGATACACAATATAAAAATTAAGATCTTGTTCACTATTCAGAGTCCTGTCCTAAAGTTAGAGTCCCCTAATCGAGATGAGCTTCTTTATCGCTAAACTCAAAAGGCCCTTTAGATTCGCTGCGAATCACTACGGTACCAGCTAATATATCGTGCCATGCCTGTTTTTTGTCACTGAATATTATCCAGAAAAAGCCTAAAAATATAGGTAGCGCCGAGGGAATGTAAGCAAAATAACGGCCGATGGCTTTCCCTATACTCAGGCTTCCTCCGGTATGCTCATCCACTACCCGTAAGTTCAATATCATTTTACCGGGTGTTCCTAAGAACTTAATCCAGAAAAAGATAGTCAGTATGGCCGGTATAACGTAGTTAATCAGTACGTCCCAGAAGCCGTATATCAGCTTTTCACCTTGCCAGTACTCCTGACCGTAGATAAATCCAACGGGTATTGAAAACAAAATCACCAGGATAACAACGTCAATGAACATCGCTGCAAAGCGAACCCGAAACCCAGCATACTTAGCGTATTCCTTTCTACCTTCCATTACCGCCCCTTTCCAATCCGTTTTTAATTATGGAAGCTTAATCATCAAACCGTTTTAGATAATGAAAAAGAACATATGTCCAAATAACAGCTGCGGGTATCAGACTAAAAGCAAGTTGAGAGTACATTTCAGAATTGCCGGTAAACTCAACCAGACTTATTGCCAACCCTAGCCCCACACCAAAAAGTAAACTTAGAACGGAAAATAAAATGGTAAAGGCTTTGCGGTCGAATTTAGTTTCGCTAGCAGCTAATGCCTTCGCGCCTGAGTTCATGGTATTTCCTTAATAATCGGAACTTATTGTTTTAATCATGTTAATAAAACCAAACTAACTTGTTAAGAGTGAATCAATAAAAAAGCGCGCTCAAAATGAACGCGCTTATTCGGAGGCATTAATAAAATTACATTTTCGCCTGTTTAAATCGATTTACCAAATAAAACAACGCGGGTAAGACGACCAATGTCAGAAGCGTTGATGAAATAATACCACCAATAACAACGGTGGCCAGAGGCCGTTGAACTTCCGCTCCTGTACCGGTATTAAACGCCATAGGAACAAAGCCCAAGCTCGCGACAAGAGCCGTCATTAACACCGGTCGAAGACGTTGTTGCGCGCCCTCAAATACAGCGTCTTTTAGCTGTAAGCCATCCCGGAGTAATTGCCGGATAAAAGACAGCATAACAACCCCGTTTAACACCGCGACGCCGGACAAAGCAATAAAACCGACCGCCGCAGAAATAGACAGAGGCATCCCTCGCAATGACAAAGCGAAAATTCCGCCAGTTAATGCCAAGGGCACGCCGGTAAAGATGATCAATGCGCTGCTTAAAGAACCGAAGGCACTATACAGCAGACCTAAAATAAGCAGCAGCGTCAAAGGAACCACCAGGCTTAAGCGCTGTGAAGCTGACTGCAACTGTTCAAAAGTGCCGCCATAGTCAATCCAGTAGCCCGTGGGCATATCCAGGTTTGTGTTTAAACTCTCTTGAACCGCATTAACGAATGAGCCCAAGTCGCGGTCAGTAACGTTGGCACTGACAATGACATTCCGTTTACCACTTTCCCGGTTAATTTGGTTAGGCCCATTAGCCAGGGTCAATTTAGCTACTTCACCTAACGGCACATACTGTAGCTCTGGGTTATTTGCCGCAGGCACATCCACCGGCAGCTGTTTCAATTTTTCAATGTTCTGCCGCCAGTCATTGTCCAGCCGAACCAATAATTTGAAACGTTTGTCGCCTTCATAAATAACCCCGGCCTGAATGCCGCCTACAGCGCTCTGCAGTGTACTTTGTACATCAGCGACCGTAAGCCCCAGCAACGCCAAATGGTCTCGCTTAGGCTCAACGGACAAGATAGGTAAGCCGGTCATTTGCTCAACGCGCACGCCGGAAGCCCCCGAAACCTCTCTGATAATAGCCGCTGCTGAGTCACCCAATTGTTTGAGTTGTTCAAGGTCGTCGCCGTATATACGTACGCCAAGATCAGCCCGCACGCCGGCAATCAACTCGTTAAACCGCATTTCTATCGGCTGGGTAAATTCGTACTTGTTACCGGGCAACTCTTGTACCGCCTTACGAATTTCACTGACCAGTTGCTCTTTGCTTTTATCCGGGTTGGGCCAGTCTTTGCGTTCCTTCAGCATAATAAAGGTATCAGCCACGCTCGGTGGCATCGGGTCCGTTGCGACATCCGGTGTACCAATTTTCGAGAATACCCGCTTCACTTCGGCAAAGTCAGCAACCACGGCTTCTACGTCTTTCTGCATATCGACCGACTGCTGCAAGCCCGTACCCGGAATTCGCAAGGCATGCATGGCAATGTCGCCTTCATCCAGTTGTGGTAAAAACTCCGTGCCCATACGGCTGGCCTGAAACAAAGAAACAGCGAACAAGCCGAAGCCGATAGCAATAACGAACACCGGAAGTTTTAGCGCACCTCTTAATACCGGTTGATATGCTTTACGAGCGCCCCGCATCACTTTGTTCTCGCCGTGCTTAATATTGCCACGGACAAAGATAGCGACAGCGGCAGGAACAAAAGTGACCGAGAAAATCAAGGCACCCAGCAGCGCTGCAACTACGGTGAAAGCCATAGGATGGAACATTTTTCCTTCCACACCGCTTAGCGCGAATATGGGCAGGTACACCAACATAATAATGAGGACACCGAATACCGCCGGGTTGAATACCTCACGCGTACTTTTCATGACCTCAACCAGACGTTCCTGAGTTCTTAACACTCTTCCTAACCGCTGTTGCGCATTACCCAGTCGTCGCAGAGCATTTTCCACTACAATAACGGCCCCATCGACAATAATGCCAAAGTCTATCGCGCCCAGACTCATCAAGTTGCCGGACACTTTATTCGTGACCATTCCGGTAATAGCAAACAGCATACTAAGTGGAATAACGCATGCGGTGATCAAGGCAGCCCGTATATTGCCGAGCAAGATAAACAGAACCACAATAACCAAAACCGCGCCTTCGAAAAGGTTCTTCTCAACCGTGGCAATGGTTTTATCCACTAAGGTAGTACGATTATAAATAGGCTCAGCAACCACGCCTTCTGGTAAGCTTTGTTGCACTTGTTCCAGCTTTTCAGACACCGCTTGTGCCACTATGCGACTGTTCTCACCAATCAGCATCATGGCGGTGCCCAGAACCACTTCTTCCTGATTAGATGTAGCTGCACCGGTGCGCAGCTGTTCACCCAGTTTGACTTCAGCGACATGGCGCACCCGAACCGGCGCATCGTCCCGCTTTGATACCACCACATTGCCAATGTCTTCCAGAGACTTTAGCTGACCCGGCGAGCGCACCAGCCACTGTTCCCCGTTCTTTTCTATATATCCGGCGCCGGCGTTTCGGTTGTTCAAGTCCAGAGCTTTGAGTAAGTCCTTCATGGTCACTTTGTAAGCCAGCATACGCCCCGGTTGAGGTGCAACCTGGTATTGCTTTTCATAGCCGCCAACACTGTTTATTTCGGTAACCCCAGGCACTTTTACCAACTGCGGTTTAATGATCCAGTCCTGTATGGTGCGCAGGGTTTCCGCAGTGTAAGGGTTACCCTCTGCGTCGGTTGCCCCGGGTTTTGCTCTGACAACGTAATTAAAGATTTCGCCCAAACCGGAGGCTATGGGTCCCATTGCAGGTTCAACGCCTTGCGGCAGCTCCCCCCTAACCTGCTGCAACCGCTCGCTGATTTGTTGCCGGGCCCAGTAAATGTCAGTGCCTTCTTCAAATACCACCGTCACCTGAGACAAGCCATAACGAGAAATTGAGCGGGTATAATCCAGCTTCGGAATACCCGCCATAGCCGTTTCTACCGGGTAAGTGATACGTTGTTCTGTTTCCAGCGGTGAGTAACCCGATGCTTCGGTATTTACCTGTACCTGTACATTGGTAATGTCCGGCACCGCGTCAATTGGCAGCTTCATGGTGCTATACACACCAACAGCCGCAATCAAAAAGGTCGCAGCCACCACTAACCAGCGGCGTTCAACCGCAAAGCGAATGAGTGCATCAATCATGATAGTCCCCCTAGTGGCTGTGCCCTGCACCCTGTTTGAGAATGTCAGCCTTAATCAAATAACTGTTGCCAATGACATACTCTGCGCCTGGCTGAAGCCCCGAAAGAACCTCGACGTAGTCACCCGATTTGCGCCCTGTTTTAATCTCACTGGCTTCAAACCGGTTGCCGTTGCGGATAAAAACTACGGTTTCTCCGTTCAAGGTCTGAATGGCATCGGACTCAACCGCGATATCGGCAGTAAAGGTGTCGGTTGTGACATCCGCTTTAACGTGCATTCCCGGGCGCCAATGTCCTGACTTATTGGGCAATACCACGCGTGCCCGGGCTATGTGCCCGCCGGTCATCTGAGGTGCAATGTAAGATACTGTACCGCTTACCGTTTTATGGTGGTGCAAGTCGTATAACTCGGCGCTTTGACCTTCCTGCATTGCTTCCACGTTTTCGGGAAACGCCGACAACTCTACCCAAACTGAAGCGGTATTAATTACCTGAAATAAAGGTTGCTGATCAACCAATTCACCAACATTGGTAAAACGTTCAGAAACCTGGCCACTAATCGGACTGACCACATTAAACTTGGTACCTGTACTGACGTTTTCTACTACAGCAAGTACCTCGCCCTTTTTAACCAAGTCACCGATATTGGCATTAAGCGAACTCACAATGCCTTTATAGCGGGCGCTAATATGCGCAATATTGTTATTTTCCGGCGCAATTACGCCGAATACGGTTTGAGTCACAGCCATGCGTTGGGAGCTAACTTGTCCCATAGTCAGGTCGGCGTTCTCTATGGCTTTATCGCTCAGTTCAGTATGGAACTTTTCATGGTGGTCATCTTCCGACGCCCAGGTTTGTTGGGTGTAAGTACAGACAGCTAACAAAGCAGCTGTTAGAAAGTAAGTTGATAGTTTCACTGCTGTTCTCCTAAAAATGCTTGTCCGGTCATACGTTCCAGCTGAATGACATCGCTGTATATGGCGTGCTCCCGCGAAACTCTTTGATACTCGAGCTGAGCTAGCTCATTCTGCGCATCCAGCACCTGCAATAGCGAATGCGTACCGCGCGCATAGCCCTGGTTCGTTTGTTCGACCAGTTGCTGTGCCAGTGGCAATAGTGTGTCTTTCACTTTTTGTCGGTAGTTTTGGTGGGTTTGCAGGCTGTTTATTAGCGCCAGTGCCAGCGACCGCAACTGAGTTCGCACCAGCTTTTGCTGCTGCAGGTTCGATTGATGCAACACCCGACGCTGCTGAATACGCCCAATATTAGGATCTTGCAGCTGCAATGGCATCGACGCCTCAACCACAAAACCGGTATCATCCGACTGATTGTTGTAACGCACGCCAAATCCCAGACTTAAGTCAGAGGTGGAGTCTGCTTCCAACGCCTTTGCCTGAGCCTGCAATAAGCGCTCGGAATCTAACAGGCGTAAATATTCAGGTGCCTTATTTACTGCATTTAGAACGTCGGCCTGTTCCGGCAAATTTAAGGGGAAATAAAAAGTGCCCGAAACTTGGTTAAAGTTCGGCTGCTCAGCCCACATTGCGCTGAGCTTTGCCTGCGCTTTAGCCAACTGGCCTTTCAGTTCCTCTATATCAGCCCCTTGGCTCTCGCGCTGAAGTTGGATACGGGTTACCTCAGAGTTTGGAACCGCGCCAGCATTTGCCCGCTCCTGTGCTGTTTCTAACAGACTCTCCGTACGATGTAGCTGCTGCTTGCTAAGGCTAATAAGCTCCTGCAACTTGAGTACCTGGTAAAAGCGTTGTGTTGTTTGTGCCAGTACCTCAATGCGTTGGTATTCAAACTCGGCCTGTTGCACTTTTTCTTCGGCTGTTGCCGCATTAATGCGCTGCTGGCGTTTTTCTCCTAACTCAATGACCTGAGAGAAGGACAACGTCATCTGCGCATTATCCAAACCGGAGCTTTCACCAGAGCCAGCAAAGTTTTCAACTTCCAGTCCAATTCTCGGGTTAGGTGAAAACCCAGCCTGCAGAGTCAGAGCCTCGGCGGCCTGCTGTTGATAGTCGTACTTTTGTAAATCGGGGTTACTCTTCAGCGTGCGGTTTAATGCATCACTTAAAGTTAAATCTGACGCGGCAGCACTAACCGGAAATACCAATATGGCACCCAGAAAGACCACCACGAAGCTTAAACGCTTCATGTTTTATCTCCAATTGTTCGCTATTTAAAAATGACGGTAGAAATGGAGATTAATCGTTTGGTGGGGGAACCGGCGGTTGGTGGGCTAAACCCTTATCAAAAATCACAGCGGTAGGCTGAGCTTCGGTAATAACGGGACAAGCAGAGACACTAATACCGTAACCAGTAATGCAGCTCACGTGCGCATGAAACTGGTGCTCGTGACCCTGCTCAAGATCTAAAGATGAAGAATTCGGGCTATGTTCTAAACCATGGTTGACATCAAAAACAACATCCACACTGCTGTGGCTTGCGTCTTCCATATGGCCAACCGCGGACGCACAGGTAAAAAAGCTGTGTATCAGGATGACTGTAATGAGTAACCATGGGATTTTCATGCCCGCTACTTTATCGAACTTAAGCCGAAAACGCTAATGGTGGGGTAATAATTAGAATCAATTGACCTAAAGACGTTGCATTAAAATTCAAAAGTTAATTCATTACTGTTTCATCTACACTTGCGAAATTTAACCACCGCGTATGTACTATAGTTGAAATGCAATTTTCAAATAGGAGTACGTTATGTCTATACAAAATAAAGTAGCTTTAGTGACTGGAGCCGCTCAGGGTATTGGACGGGCTATAGCTTTGCGATTGGCAAAAGATGGTGCAGACATTGCCATTGTTGATCTAAACGAAGACAAAATGAATGAAGTCTCCCGGGAAGTAGAAGCATTAAACCGGAAGGCAACGACATTCAAAGCTGATGTAAGTGATCGTGAGCAAGTTTACGCAGCCATTGACCATGCCGAAAAAACACTAGGTGGTTTCGACATCATGGTTAACAACGCCGGTATTGCACAAGTTCAGGCAATTGCAGATGTCACTCCGGAAGAATTGGATAAAATTCAGAAAATTAATGTTGATGGCACCCTTTGGGGCATTCAGGCAGCAGCGAAGAAGTTTATTGAGCGCGAACAAAAAGGCAAGATTATAAATGCCTCTTCCATAGCCGGTCATAATGGATTTGCATTATTAGGTGTGTACTCTTCCACTAAATTCGCCGTGCGCGCTTTAACTCAAGCCGCAGCTCTGGAATATGCAAGTCAGGGTATTACGGTAAACGCATACTGCCCCGGAGTTGTTGGCACCGATATGTGGGTTGAAATTGACAAACGTTTTACTGAACTGACTGACGCGTCTGAAGGCGAAACATACGAAAAGTATGTTGATGGGATTGCCCTTGGCCGGGCGCAAACACCAGAAGACGTAGCAAGCTTTGTATCCTACCTGGCGGGTCCGGACTCTGATTACATGACCGGTCAAGCGCCGTTAATTGATGGTGGTATCGTTTTTCGTTAATTCGGAAGCCTTATTTACATCCTGATAGATAACGAAACCACGATAATTGCTGGTGTTTATTTCAATGCACCAGCTTAGTTCCCGAATGAAGCAGCCCCCAAGGGCTAAGTTATTCACTGCAAGAAGCAAAACGCATCAACGTAAGTAACTAAGGCTTGCATGCCAAATTATTGATTCAGATCAAGCTATTTGACGGAACAAAGGAACACAATAAGAGAATATAAATTCACTGACAGAAAAGGCTAATGCCATGAGCAGTACTTTTTATATTCCAGCAGTCAATATTATCGGCGAGAACGCCCTTAAAGATGCGGCCACGCAAATGGATAACTATGGCTTTAAACAAGCCTTGGTAGTTACCGATCCAGGCATGACCAAACTGGGCGTTACTGAAGAAATCAAAGCCCTGCTAAAAGAGCATGGAATAGGCAGCCTAGTTTACGATGGCGTACAACCCAACCCGACTGTGACAAACGTTAAAGCCGGGTTAGATGTTCTGCAGAAGCATCAGTGCGATTGTGTTATTTCACTAGGTGGAGGTTCAGCTCACGACTGCGCCAAGGGCATAGCACTGGTTGCCACTAATGGCGGACATATTAGCGACTATGAAGGCGTTGATGTCTCGAAAAAGCCACAACTGCCACTCATTAGTATTAATACCACCGCAGGCACTGCGTCTGAAATGACCCGCTTCTGCATTATTACCGACCCGGAACGCCATATTAAAATGGCAATTGTCGACCAAAATGTGACCCCCATCCTGTCGGTTAACGATCCGGGATTAATGGTCGGTATGCCTGCCAGCTTGACTGCAGCAACGGGCATGGATGCTCTGACCCATGCCGTTGAAGCCTATGTATCCACCGATGCTACACCCATTACCGATGCCTGTGCCATAAAAGCCATAGAGATTATCCGGGACAATCTGCACGAAGCGGTTCATAACGGAACGAATATGGAAGCTCGTGAGCAAATGGCTTACGCACAGTTTCTGGCGGGTATGGCGTTTAACAATGCATCTCTGGGTTATGTACATGCCATGGCCCACCAACTTGGCGGATTCTACGATTTACCGCACGGTGTCTGTAACGCGGTTTTATTGCCTCATGTGCAACGCTACAACAGTCAGGTTGTCGCACCGCGCCTGAAAGACATTGGTAAAGCGCTGGGCGCAGACGTACAGGGATTAACAGACAAAGAAGGTGCTGACGCTGCTATTGCCGCCATTGTCCAACTGTCTCAGAGCGTTAATATTCCGGCTGGTCTGGAAGAACTGGGGGCAAAAGAAGAGGACTTTAGTACACTAGCAGACAATGCGATGAAAGACGCTTGTGGCCTGACTAATCCAATTCAACCCAGTCACGAAGACGTTGTTGCTATTTTTAAAGCGGCTTTTTAACCGGAATCTTTTACGCTTAGCCGCTCAACGTCGAGTATCGCTAAAGATTTTTACAGTGCGTTCAATACATCCTATCCCCGCAGCTACATTAATGTAGCTGCGAAAAAATGAGTATATGCCCAATAGTAGCCTTCACATCGATAGACATAATTTGATTCTCTCCCCCTTGCTCGTACGTGAATAAAAGCTTGCTCTACTGTCACCAATCCCGGCACAATCAATCAAGATAATTAATTGATAAACTGCTTCCAATACTTGATCTGAATGCTTGGGAACACGCTACTATTTAAGGTGTCGGAGTAAACGTGCAGACTAGCTGCAGTATTTTAAGCGAACCACTGGTTAGAAGTTACCAGGCGTTTTGAGGAACATTAATGAAGGTAATGGAATTATTTCAATCAGATTGGCGGTTTGGAAGCAAGCTGCTTGCTTGGTGCGCCTTATTTTTAGGTGTGGGCTATGGTCTGTATCAGCTCATTCTGCTCATGCAGTCTCAAGACAATGTACGCTATGCGTTTTATGCCGGAGCAGTAGCTGCCGCTGCCACGGCTTTGGGGACTCTTCCAGCCCTATTCTCACGTGGTCTCTCCGGCCGCTTACACGCTGCAATGCTAGGCTTTGGTGGTGGTGTCATGCTGGCCGCCAGTATTTTTTCTCTCATTGTGCCGGCATTAGATCTGTTTCAAGTAGCAGAGCAAATAGCCTGGCAGGGCCCACTCAAAGTAGCTGCCGCTATTCTCCTGGGCTCTTTTTTGATGATGGCTCTGGAGCGCAGTGTACCACATGAGCACTTTATTAAAGGTACTGAAGGCCATCAGGCACTGATATTGAAACGCAGTTGGTTATTTGTCATTGCTATTATCTTGCACAATATACCCGAAGGACTGGCAATTGGCGTCGCGTACGCTGGCGAAGATACTGTTGGAGCTTCAACTCTGGCAACTGGTATTTCTGTACAAGACATACCGGAAGGTTTTGTCGTAGCCATGGCCTTACTGGCCGCTGGGTACAGCCGCAAACTTTCCATTGGCGTCGGAATGTTATCCGGTTTGGTGGAGCCGTTGATGGCAATTATCGGAGCCATAGCGTTAAGCAATTCCGCCGTTTTACCTTGGGGTCTTGCAATGGCAGCCGGTGCGATGCTGTTTGTTATCAGCCATGAAATGATCCCAGAGTCTCACAAGCAAGGCCACGAAATGTCTGCAACGAATGGTCTGATGCTGGGTTTTGTGCTGATGTTTGTACTCGATACCGCTTTGGGTAGTTAGCGCTCAGCTTAAATTAACGCGTCTTAAAACAGACAAATTCTTCTCAACTTGTTCGCTAACGGGGGCTATTTCAGGGTTACTTGAATGGGTGTTCTCAATCAGTAATACGCTTCCAGTTAAGGTACTTCTCATGGGCTAATGCAAGCATTGGCAAGTCTTCTGCTGTATCGCCGTAGGCATAAATGGTTTTAAAGTCGATCAAATTTACTTTTCGTTTAATGGCAATGACTTTATTCTCCAGGCTGCAGTCACCTGACACATAACGTCCTGTTAATTTATTATTCTTTGTTTCCAGTTCGCTGCATACCCACTTAATACCTTGTGAACGGCACCAGCGGGAAAGATAAAGGTCTAAAGAGGCCGACACCACATAGACTTCGTCTCCTTGCGCTTTGTGCCATTCAATTTTTTTAAGGGCTTCGGCTCTGATAACATTGGGTAGATATTGCTCGGAGAAGCTACGGGCTAACCTCGTAATGTCAGCCACGGAGCGATTCCAGAACACGATTTTAGATAATAGCGGCCTAGTCTTTGACGGTTTAAGCAGCCTTAGTTTATACAGTGCAATAAACGGGGACGCTAATAGCAGCGTCATTATCAATCGGCGTTTAGGCGTAACGTAAAACAGGAACTGAGTATAAGTATCCTGCTCTGTTATTGATCCGTCAAAATCAAAAAGCGCTAAATTCATTAGAGCTCGTAATTAACGGGCTTTATCACAATTAGGAACCGCATTGATATTGCGCTGAACGTCGGTATCTAATTTAGTGACGTCCATATCCTCAAGAAACAAGAAAAAGTCTTCGTCGTCTTGAGTCTTTAAATAAATATCCAACTCTGAATTACTCCATGAAAAGTTATCATCACGGCAGGCAGAGACTAGTCTCACGTTCATACTGCCCGCTCCTCCTTTTTCATTGTTTTCGCGGCAGTCTTTTACCATCTGTTGCCCTTCAGCCATTGTTTGCGCATCTTCTTTTGACAAAGGTATTTTACACAAGTAACTGACCATTGCTGTGCAGCAAAGTTTCAAAACTTGATTAAGTCATCCGTTTTTCAAGTAAAACAGGGAATGATGAGTAGGAAAAGGGAGAGGCATACCCTCGGGCGGGAAGAGGCGTAAGAGTGAGCGGCCTGAATATCCAGGCCGCTCACTCAGCCGTATTTACGCGCGAGGGTTTGCCGTTATTTCCGCTTAGCGACTTGCCATAGAGATTCTAACTCTTCAAGGTTGCAGTCGGTTGGTTGCTTGCCTTGCTGACTTAAACTTTGCTCAATGTGCTGAAAGCGGCTTTTGAATTTTTCATTGGCGCGTTGCAGCGCGGCTTCGGGGTTCACTTGTTTGTGGCGGGCGAGGTTAACTACGGCAAACAATAAGTCGCCAATTTCTTCTTCGATATGGTCCTGGTCGGTGGCTTCTTTTACTTCCTGAATTTCTTCGTCAACTTTGGCGTAAACAGGCTCAGCTTCGGTCCAATCAAAGCCCACTGACGCGGCACGCTTTTGCAGTTTGGCAGCTTTTAAAATACTGGGCAGTTGACTGGGTATGTCGTCAAACACAGAGCCTTTGGCATCTTTCTTTGTCCGCTCCTGCTGTTTTATCTGTTCCCACTGGGCTTTAATTTCAGCGTCAGACAGATTGCGCTCAGCATCGGTGCCGAATACATGCGGGTGGCGACTTATCAATTTTTCAGCGGTATGTGCAGCGATGTCGTCCAGCTCAAATTGCTGCTCTTCGCGCGCTAACTGAGCATAGAACACTACCTGAAACAGTAAATCGCCCAGCTCATCTTTTATCGACTGCCAGTTACCCGACTGAATGGCATCTACCACTTCGTAGGTTTCCTCTATGGTGTAAGGAATTAACGAGGTCATGTTCTGCTTTAAATCCCAGGGGCAGCCGCTTTCTGGGTTGCGTAGCTGAGTCATAACCTGTTGCAGTTGTTGCATGCCTTTCACTGAGGTACCTCTATTGTTTCAACTAAAGCTTTAAAGTAATGCGCTGAACTTGCTCAACACCATGAACCTGGCGCAGTCTGTCTGTAATACGGCTGAGTGCGTCGCTGTCTTTTACGGTCAGAGTTAACACCACAGTTGCCGACTGTGACTGCGCATCGCTTTCGCTGTCCATTTGCGCCACTGCCGCCTTCTCGTTCGACAGCACACTGGTAATGTCATGCAACAACCCGTTACGGTCTAAAGCTGACACACGCAGGCTTGCCCGGTATTCCTGTTTGGAATGCCCCGACCAGGACACTTCAATACCGCGCTCGGGGTGCTGGTGCAATAAATGCTTCAGTTGATCGCAGTCGCTATGGTGCACGGACACGCCCCGTCCCTGAGTAATAAATCCGGTAATGGGCTCACCCGGCAGCGGTTCACAGCAGTTAGCAAAGTGCATCATCAGGTTACCAATGCCTTCTACCGTAACGTCAGACTTCGGTGTTTTTGGCGACTGCTTGGCTTTACGACGTTTAGTTAAGCGCTCTACTTTGTCGGCTTCGGTTTCCTGCGGTTTCAGGAAGTTCACCACCTGGTGCAAGCGCACGTCGCCGGCACCAATAGCGGCTAACAAATCGTCCAGCGTCGGCACGTTAAAGCGCTCGACCGCTTTACTAGCATCTGCCACATGCAGTTGATACTTCTGCAGTTCGTTTTCCAGTAACTCTTTACCGGCCTGCAGGTTCTTTTCTCTGTCTTCTTTTTTGAAGTAGGTGTGAACCTTGGCCCGCGCTCGCGAGGAATGCAGGTAACCGAGTTGCGGGTTCAACCAGTCGCGCCGCGGCTGGGCGTTTTTCTGAGTCAGAATTTCAACCCGGTCACCGTTTTGCAACTGGTAAGTAAAAGGCACAATACGGCTGTCGATTTTTGCGCCAATACACTTATGCCCTACCTGACTGTGAATGTAGTAAGCAAAATCGAGCGGAGTTGAGCCCATGGGCAAATCGACCACCTCGCCCTTCGGGGTAAACACATACACACGGTCTTCAAACACCTGCGAGCGAATTTCATCTACCAGAGTTTCGCTGCCAGCCATGTCTTCATGCCAGGCCAGTAGCTTACGCAGCCAGGCTATTTTGTCTTCAAAACCGTGGCGTTTACCGGCCGCAGCGCCTTCTTTGTACATCCAGTGTGCAGCCACACCCAGCTCGGCGTCGTCGTGCATGTCGTGCGAGCGTATCTGAATTTCAACGTTCTTGTGCTCAGGCCCTATAACCACGGTGTGAATGGACTGGTAGCCGTTGGGTTTAGGCGTTGCTACGTAGTCGTCAAACTCGGACGCAATATGGCGCCAGCTGGAATGCACCACGCCCAGTGCGGCGTAACAGTCTTTCAGGTTATGCGTCAGAATTCGTACAGCACGAATGTCGAACAGTTGGTCAAACTGCAGGTGCTTTTTCTGCATTTTGCGCCAAATAGAATAAATATGTTTGGGGCGGCCATAGACATCGGCATCAATACCCTGCTGCTTCAGCGACTCCTGCAACCCCGACACAAAATTATCTATGTAGAGTTCGCGGTCGGTGCGGCGCTCATCAAGACGCTGAGCAATGGTTTTGTAGGTTTTAGGATGCAGGTAACGGAAAGAAATGTCCTCCAGCTCCCACTTCAGCTGCCCTATGCCTAATCGGTTAGCCAACGGCGCGTATATTTCTGCGCACTCTTTAGCGGCCAGTACCCGGGTTTCTTCGTCGGCTTTTTTTACTTCGCGCAGATAGCAAATGCGTTCGGCCAGCTTTATCAGCACCGCGCGCACATCTTCCACCATAGACAGTAACATGCGTCGCACGTTGTCTATCTGACTGCCGTCTGGCTGGCCGTGTTGGAAGTGTTGTAAATCACCAATACTTTGCATTTGCTGTACGTTTCGCAGTAGCACAATCAGGGTTTTCGATTGTTTACCGGTGAGTTTCTCTAAATCGAGCTTGCCTGCTTCCAGCAATGGCACGTACAACGCCGCCAGCAAGGATTCTGCATCCAGCTTTAACGGTGCCAGTATTTCGACCATCTCCTGGCCTTTCAGCAAGGCTTCAGCTTCTTCAGGAAACTGCTGCTTCAACTGCTGAAAAGTACTTTCTAACGGCTCAGGATCAGTCACAGCGTTCAGCCAATGCTGTTCGCTGTCTTTGTATTTGGGGTCATCCACGTGGGTACTGCGTACATGGACCATGATTTACGACGCTCTCTCCAGACAAACCATAGTTTCAATGTGATGGGTTTGCACAAACATGTCAACTGTACTCAGGCCGATTATGCGGTAATTGCAACCTTTGCTTTCGCTTAGCATGCCGGCAATATCCCGCGCCAAAGTATCCGGTGCGCAGGAAACATACAAAATGCGCTGTGGTCTGTGTTCGGGCTTCAGCTTATGCAGCAACTTCACCACACCTTCAGCCCCCGGTCTTGCAGGATCTAAACACCACAAATCGGCGGGCTCACCTAAGTCTGAAGCGGTAATTTCGTTTAAGTCGGCGCTAAGTGAACTCAGGTTATCCATGCCGTTGTTTTCAGCGTTAATGCGCGTCTGCTCGGCCATGCGGTAAACACCTTCTACTGCCAGTACCGACTTTGCCCTGCGCGCCAAAGGCAAACTAAAGTTACCAATACCGGCGAAAAAGTCATACACACGCTGTGTTTTTTCCGGCTTAAGCCAGTCCATAGCCTGTTGCACCATGCGCTGGTTAATACCGCCGTTAACTTGTAGGAAGTCTCCCGGCTGAAAATACAGTTTGTCACCGTCAATGCTGGTATCAAAAGGCATTGCGGCTCCGGCTAAAGGCTGCAGATCGTTCTCGCTCTGTAACCAAATGTCGGTTTTATTGGCTGTTTGCCACTCCTGCAACGTCTGCATAGCATCGACTGGCAGCGCTTCCGTTATACGCAGCAAAATAATGGGGTTATTGGTATTAATAGCCTCAATATGGCCGAGCTTGCTGGCAACAGCCGCTGTATTTAACAAAGGGTACAAGGCATTGACACGTTGCAGCAGAATTTCATCGGCTACCAGGCAGTCCTGTATGGCGACAATATGGTGGCTTTGTGCTTCTCTGAAGCCAATCAGCAGCTTTTGCTCCTTGCCCAGCCAGCGCGTTGCCAGCCTCACTCTGCGACGGTAACGCATCGGTTCGCTAATCAGCGGTTCCTGCCACGGCAGACTGCTGGTTTGGGGATTAAATACGCCGAACTTCTGAAACAGCTCTTCCACCACTTGCCGCTTATGAGCCAGCTGTTTTTGCTCGTCTATGTGCTGAAAGTCGCAACCTCCACAGCTAGCATAATACTGACAAGGCGCTTCACGACGGTCGCTACTGGGCTCCAGAATACGCTCTAAATGACCACTGTGTTTGCCCGCAGTTTTGTACTCTATGATCTCGCCCGGCAAGGCGCCCATAATAAAACGGGTGGGCTGACCTTTTACAGCTGCACGTACAACCGCACGCGCCTGATGGTCAAGTGCTGACACCTGACCTTTTAGGATTTTACTTACGGACTTATTGCGCTTTTGCGGCTTAAAAAATTGCGCCATGTTGGTTTTGCTTTACCTGATTTATTTCTAGTCTGTTTCTAAAATAACCGTTGCTACCGCGTAGTGCTTTTCGTCACTAATGGATAAATGACTGCCGGTGATGCCCTGCTCTTTTACCCATTGTGCCGCGGTTCCGGTGAAATGCCATTCAGGTTTACCGTATTCGTTATGTACTACCTGCATATGCTGAAAAGACAATCCGGCGGAAATACCACGACCAAAAGCCTTGGAGCAGGCTTCTTTGGCAGCAAAGCGTTTGGCCAGAAAAGCAGCTTCATCAACCGAGGCTGTCATTTCTTCCTGCTCTTTTGTTGTTAACACGCGTTTCACTAAACTGTTGCCACGCGCTAACGACTGCTCTATACGGGCTACTTCAACAATGTCAGTACCTAAGCCCCAAATTGCCATTAGCGTGCCTTATCTAAAATATTGCGCATATCGCGCACAGCCTGATCCAAGCCAACCAATACCGCACGGGCAATAATCGAATGACCAATATTTAATTCACAAACTTGCGGAATTTCCGCCACTTCTAATGTGTTGTGATAGTGCAGACCGTGCCCCACATTCACCTGTAAACCAATGGAATGCGCGTATTCTGACGCTTCCATTAAGCGTGCCAGTTCAACGGTACGCTGCTCTTCAGTTTCGGCCTCCGCGTATTGCCCGGTGTGCAATTCCACAATGGGTGCACCGGCTTTTTTAGCGGCATCTATTTGCTCGTGGTCAGCATCAATAAATAAAGAAACCTGGATACCCGCATCGCTTAAGCGACGAGTGGCATCGGTAATGGTTTCTAACTGACCAGCAACATTCAGGCCACCTTCCGTAGTCAGTTCCTGGCGTTTTTCAGGTACCAGACAACTGTAGGTAGGCTGCGTTTTTATCGCTATATCGAGCATTTCTTCAGTAACCGCCATTTCCAGATTCATAGGCACGTTCAGTGTTTGCTTCAGCATGGCAACGTCGCGGTCAGTAATATGGCGGCGGTCTTCACGCAAATGAATGGTAATGCCGTCGGCACCAGCTTGTTCGGCAATAGCTGCCGCAGCTACCGGGTCGGGATAACGAACTCCACGTGCGTTACGCAACGTGGCCACGTGGTCAATGTTAACGCCCAGGCGTAAACCTTTCATTATTCAGCTCCTTTCGCTTTTCGGCTAATTCTTCGCAATTCACTGACGCTTAGTGCCACGGAACAGTTCACGACTGCGCAGCGGTTTGTCACCTAAATAAACCGCTAAGGCATCACGCATAATATATTTTAGCAGTCTTAAGCGGCTTTCGTCGTCAACATCCCACGCGGCCAGTTTTTGAATATCCGCCACCGAGTATGCTCGTTGTTGATTGTCTCTGGCTTGGGTCACAAAGCCATGATCGGGAATAAAATAGCACCACTTCGAGTCGGACAGCACATGACCGGTATCGGCGTCATAATGCCAGTCAAATGCCGCTCCTAAATGCTGCAATAACTGCCATTCAAACTGACGCAAAGCAGGCTCTACACGCTCGCTGTTGGTCATGTTTTGTAAGGCTGACAAATAGCTTTCAAAAAGCTCGGGCGCTTCAGCTTCTGCCGGCACCAGCCGTTGAATTAACTCATTGAGGTAAAAGCCACTGTAAAGTTTATCGCCCTGCAACCGCAGTTCTTGGGTTGGCTGCTGCGGTTCCAGCAAGGTTAAAGTTTTTAAATCGCTGCGCCCCTGAAACTCGGCCAACAGTGGCATAAAAGGTTGTGCTAAACCGCGCCAGGGGCTTTTCGGACGCTTAGCGCCTTTTGCCACCACCCGGACCCGTCCTTTATCTTCAGTGAACAGATCCAGAATGAGACTGGTTTCCTGATAGTCCCAACGATGCAACACCAGTGCCCGCTGCGCCACCGGTTAATCTTCCCGGTAGCCCAGACTTTTCAACGCTCGCTCGTCGTCCGACCAACCAGATTTTACCTTAACCCAAAGTTTCATCATGACTTTGTTGTCCAGCAGTTTTTCTAAATCGCGCCGGGCTTCGGTGCCTATAGTTTTCAGTTTACTACCACCCTGCCCGATAATCATCCGTTTCTGCGCTTCGCGCTCTACCAGTATTAAGGCATGAATGTGAGTGGTGCCTTTTTCAGACTGACCAAACTGCTCAATTTCTACTGTCGTTTCATACGGCAGCTCCTCGCCGGTAAAACGCATAAGTTTTTCACGCACAATTTCTGCCGCCATAAAGCGTACAGAACGGTCGGTTACGTAGTCTTCAGGATAATAGTGGTAGCCCGGCTGCAAATGCGAGCGAACAATTTTTCTCAGCTCGTCAACATTATCGCCGTGTGTTGCCGATATGGGCAAAATGGCATCAAACTTGTGCTGCTCATTCAACCACTGCAAGTGCGGTAATAAACGTTCTTTATCTTTCAGTTGGTCAACTTTATTAACCAATAACACTACCGGCACTTTACTGCGCTGAACTTTCTCCAGCACCATTTTGTCGTCTTCTAACCACTTTAAGTTTTCAACCACGAACAGCACTAAGTCTACATCTTTTAACGCAGAGGAAGCAGTCTGGTTCATCACGCGGTTTATGGCACGAGGTTCTTCTTTGTGCATACCCGGCGTATCGACATAAATGGCCTGACAGCCATCGTCGGTGTCTACACCTAAAATACGGTGGCGGGTAGTCTGAGGCTTATTCGAGGTAATGCTGATTTTCTGCCCCAGCAACCGGTTAATCAGTGTGGATTTTCCCACATTCGGACGACCAACAATGGCGACGAAGCCGCTGTGTTTATTCTCGTCCAGTTCTATATCCAGCGTCATGCGCTCTCCTGCAAATGTTCTAATGCGGCCGTTGCTGCAGCCTGTTCGGCTTTACGGCGGCTGGTACCTGTGCCTTTAAAAGGACTTTCGATACCTTCTACAGAACAGTTTACGGTAAATTGTTGATTATGCGCCTGCCCTTGCGTAGCGACCACGTCGTACTCAGGTAAAGGCTTCTGACGCGACTGCAGTAACTCCTGCAGGCGTGTTTTTGGATCTTTCTGGCTGGTTCCGGGCTCAATCAAGGTTAACTGGGGCTCAAACCAGTTAAGAATGACTTGCCGAATGGTATCCATGTCACTGTCCAGATAAATGGCACCAATAATGGCTTCTACTGCATCGGCAAGAATGGACTCACGACGATAACCACCGCTTTTTAACTCGCCCTGACCTAGCGACAAAAAATCGCCCAGCCCCATTTTCTTACCCAGCTTCGCCAAAGAACGACCACAAACTATAGCAGCGCGCATACGGCTTAAATCGCCTTCTGCTACTTTGGGAAACTTTTGATACAAAGCTTCAGCTATCACCAGACCTAAAATAGAATCGCCCAGAAACTCCAGACGTTCATTGTGCGTTGATGAAGCACTACGGTGGGTCATTGCCTGATGCAGTAAATCCTGCTTTTCAAAACTATGACCAACAATTTTTTCCAGTTCCGTTAAAGGTGGTTTGGGCAAACTCACTCAATACTCCCTAGCCTTTCAAATCGAACTCCCGTAGGAACCCACGACGGCAACCAACTATCGCTACTGCGATCCATTTCAAAACTCATCCAGATGAATACCGCTCTGCCAACCAGCAGCTCTTCGTCAACAAAGCCCCAGTAGCGGCTGTCACGAGAATTGTCGCGGTTATCACCCATAGCAAAATACTGGCCTTCCGGCACTACCCACTCATCTTTCTGTGTGCCCGGCTGATTAAAATAAAGCATGGTGCGCGGCGCAACACGTGGGTCGATAAGAATTTCGTGGTTTACGTCACCTAACTGCTCGGCATACGTGCGTAAAGGCGACGAACCAGAGAAATACTCACCATCTTCTTTTAACGTGGTGGATATCACTTTCATTTCTTCGCAATCTTTCTCGCCAATGGCACAAGCCGGCTGAATATAAAGCGACTTATCACGGTAAATAATACGGTCACCGGGTAAACCAATAATGCGCTTTATATAATCTATATTTGGCTCTTCCGGATATTTAAATACCGCAATATCACCGCGTTCCGGCATTGAGGTATCTACCAGGGTTTCCTGAAAAACTGGGTCTTTAATGCCGTAGGAAAACTTTTCTACCAGAATAAAGTCGCCCTTCAGCAAGGTTGGCATCATTGATCCTGACGGTATCTGGAACGGCTCGTACAGCAAAGTACGTACCACCAGTACTAAAGCAATAACCGGAAAAATAGACTCGCTCAGCTCCATCAATTTAGGCTGAGGCGCCAGAGTGTCAATCTGCTGTTCGGTTAAAGCCTTGGTTGTTTTTGTCTCAACCTCAGCAATAACCGCTTTACGCTTTGGCTTCAATACCCGCGCATCGTAAAGCCATAACAACCCGGACAGAACCGTAATTATGGTTAAAATAATTGAAAAATAATTGGCCATTTCCTACTTGCCTACTTTTAAAACCGCAAGGAAGGCTTCCTGAGGTACTTCTACGTTACCCAGGTTCTTCATGCGCTTTTTACCCTCTTTTTGTTTTTGTAAAAGCTTCTTCTTACGACTAACATCACCGCCATAACACTTAGCGGTTACGTTTTTACGCAGCTGCTTGACCGTCGAGCGCGCAATAACATGGTTGCCAATGGTCGCCTGAATGGCAATATCAAACATTTGTCGTGGAATTAACTCACGCATTTTATCCACTAACATGCGGCCACGACCTTCAGCGTGATCACGGTGGGTGATCATTGCCAGCGCATCTACCCGGTCACCGTTAATTAGTATATCGACACGAACCATGTCCGCAGGTTCAAATTTCTTGAACTGATAATCCAGTGAAGCGTAACCACGACTGGTCGATTTCAACCGGTCAAAGAAGTCCATGACCACTTCCGCCATAGGCAGTTCGTAAGTTACCGCAACTTGTTTACCGTGATAAGCCATAGCCGTTTGTACACCACGCTTATCAACACATAAGGTAATCACATTACCCAAAAACTCCTGCGGAACCAGAATATTGGCTTCTACGATAGGTTCGTAAATGGTTTCAATATCGTTAACCGGTGGTAAATTAACCGGGTTATCAACTTTCACCATGCTGCCATCAGTTTTTTCAACTTCGTAAACAACCGTTGGCGCCGTGGTAATCAGGTCTATGTTGTACTCACGTTCCAAGCGTTCCTGAATAATTTCCATGTGCAGCATACCAAGGAAACCACAACGGAAACCAAAGCCAAGTGCCGCAGAATTCTCCGGCTCATAAAAAAGCGACGCGTCATTTAAGGACAATTTACCCAAAGCATCGCGAAACGATTCGTAGTCCTCTGAGCTGATTGGGAACATGCCGGCGTAAACCTGAGGTTTTACTTTTTTAAAACCTGGCACCGGTTCTTTTGCCGGGCTCTTCGTGTTGGTTAGGGTGTCGCCGACCGGGGCGCCCAGAATGTCTTTAATGCCCGAAATAACATAGCCTACCTCGCCGGTGTGCAAAATACCGGTTTCGTGAGGCTTTGGATCAAAATAGCCGACCTTATCAATTTGATACGACTGACCAGTGGACATTACTGTCATTTTCTCACCAGCACGTAACGTTCCGTTGCGCACGCGAACCAGAGAAACAACGCCCTGGTAATTATCAAACCAGGAGTCAATAATCAGTGCCTGTAATGGTTCTTCTGGCTCACCCTTAGGCGCCGGTATCTGCCGGACAATGCGTTCAAGCACGTCATCGATACCAATACCGGTTTTCGCCGAGCACTGAACCGCGTCCACCGCTTCAATCCCGACAATATCTTCTATTTCCTGCGCCACGCCCATTGCATCGGCCTGCGGCAGGTCAATTTTGTTCAGTACCGGAACAACTTCTAAGTCCATTTCGATAGCGGTGTAACAGTTTGCCAAAGTCTGCGCTTCAACACCCTGAGCTGCATCAACAACCAGCAGCGCACCTTCACAACCCGCCAGTGAACGCGAGACTTCATAAGAGAAGTCAACGTGCCCTGGAGTATCGATGAAGTTTAACTGATAGGTTTCGCCATCTTTAGCCGTGTAATAAAGGGTTACGCTCTGTGCTTTAATCGTAATACCCCGCTCACGCTCCAAATCCATGGAATCAAGTACTTGCTCAGCCATCTCACGGTCAGTCAGTCCGCCACAATGCTGAATCAGACGATCCGACAAAGTCGACTTACCGTGATCAATGTGAGCGATTATCGAGAAATTACGAATATTACTTTGCTTGAACGCCCTATTCGGCATTGATGATACCTCTGTAAAACTAAATTCTGGAACTTAAAAAATTAGCCCTGATCATACTCATGTTAGCGGCAAGAACAAAGGACTTTATGACAGTTCAGGGCTTTCAGTGCCGAACTTCAACCGCAACGCTTTCCAGTTTGACCATTGCATTGACTTGAATGTCACGTTTACGGAACCAGCGTTTTAGTCCCCAGAAAGTAAAAGCAAAGCCGGCAAAGGACAGTAAAATAACAAAACCTTCGGGTAACGTGCCTGTGTTTTCCAGTAGCACAGCTAATAGCAGCAGTGTCAGTATGGGTAAACCGTAGAGTAGTAAAGCAAAGCGTGTTACTGCGGTTTCCGGTACTTCTAATTGCACTTGGTCGCCTGGGTTAAAAGCTTGTTCAGTAACCACGGTAAACTGCGCATTTCGGTCAGAAAAAACTTTACTTAAAATGCCGGCACCACAGTTAGATACCTGCGCACAACCCGAGCAGGCAGTTTTCAACTTGGTGGTAACGGTTACGCGGTTGCCATCAACCGCTGTTACTTCTGCTATTTCTTTCATTATTTAACTTCTGCCGCTATGCGTTGAGCCATAGTTAAAGGTACCTGACCCACCACTGTCACAAGAAAGTTATTATAACGCTTTGAGAACAAAGTGTGTGAAGAGGATAACGCGAGATCGGTTTCCATACCCTCAGTTAGCTCGGCCACATAAACCGAGTACTCGGCAAGACCATCGGAAAATAAATAGTGGTCAACCGGCGTCGAATCAACGACTAAAGTATGGCTTTGCTGACTCAATAATTTGAACCCTCGCGGTGCCCACTGTGGCTCAACACCGTAATTTGTTGCACTTTGCACCCGCAGATCTTTTAGCAGTGGCGGCATTTCAATATTGCTTATTTCTTTAGTAATTTCAGGTGCAGTATTGCGAACGGATAAACTGGTTAATTGCATTTGCTCCACAACATCGCCGGACTGATTCATCATGATCATTTTCAGCGGCATACCGTGCTTGCGATCAATCCATAGTGCATAGCTATAGCGTTGGTTATCTCGGCTTAAAATACGAATATGCTGGGCGTTGCGACCTAAAACTCTTGCACCACCGCCAACAGTCACCTTATAGCTATGGCTAAGTTTTTCAAAGGGTTGAGAAAATGCGGCCGGGAAAATAGCGGTAATTGTATCGGACTTTAATGCGTAGTTACTGGCTGACGTATTAAAGTGGGCAACCTTGTTATTCACTCTCAAGATGCGAAAATCCGGACCATTCATCTGGATTAACAGTTCGGTACTTGCTGTTTCCGGATCGTTACCCTGTAGCCACTGATAAGGCTCAATTTGGTCACCATGTACATGAACTAACGACGCTTCAAAATTCAGTTCAGTTAAAGCTTCTGCCATACGGTTGAACCAGTCAGCACCACTTTCTGCTTGTTCGCTAGCCTGTTGTGCGCTTACCGACATGGTTCCGGTGAATAACACAGCGCCACATAAAATAGACCGGTACAACCGAGTTATCATAGCCTTAATTACCTTTGTTGAGCTCCTGCTCTGACTGCTCATCTTTATCTGCTTTTTGTTGCAACATCAATTGTTGTTGATGATCAATCAGGTATGACTGAACCTGGCGGCGTCTTTGCTGATCGCTGATTTGCGACATTGGCTCAACACGATTCAGGCTTACCGGCTCGCGGCCACCACCAATTGGGCTGGTCAGCAGAGTCGGTTCTGCACTGCTGCCATCAGGTGTCGCGGGTTGCTGATAAGTTTGCACTGTCATCACCGCAACCACTGCCACACTTGCCGCAACAGCAACTTTTGCGAAAGGCTGGAACCAACGTGAAGCCGCTTTATTCTGGCTCTTAGAGCGACCAAAACCTGGCTTAACGACATTGGACTCCTGGCTTACGCTAACGCGAACCCGCTCGCTAATATCAAGGCTGATATCGGAGTTTAAGTCACCTTTTATTGCCGCGCGAATAACACTATAACGGTGCCACTCCTGCTGAGCCTGTTCATCTTTCAACAGTGCTTCAATTTCATCGGCCTTGATGAGCTGTTCATCAAACAGCGCGGATGTTGATTCTGATTTGTTCCGAGACATAGATGCCCCTCTGTTAGTTTACCGTTCCAGCAACGGTCGGAGTTGATTATCTATTGCTTCCCGAGCGCGAAAGATGCGAGAGCGGACAGTACCTATAGGACAGTCCATTTCTAGCGCAATTTCCTCGTAACCGAGACCTTCAATTTCCCTTAATGTAATTGCCCGACGTAAATCATCCGGCAACTCATCAATTGTTTTTAACACCACATCTCGAATCTCATCAGAGAGCATTTGTTTTTCCGGAGAGGCGCTGTCTCTTAGCGCACCCGCTCCCTCATAAAACTCAGCGTCTTCTGCATCAATATCAGATGCGGGCGGCTTTCTACCTTGCGAAACTAAATAGTTCTTCGCCGTATTAACCGCAATTCGGTACAGCCAGGTATAGAAGGCACTATCACCACGGAAGTTCGGTAACGCCCGATACGCTTTTATAAACGCTTCCTGTGCAACATCAGCTACGTCACCTTGTTGTTTGACATAACGCGATATCAAACTCATGACTTTGTGCTGATACTTTTTTACCAGCAGATCAAAAGCCCGGTTATCACCTTGTTGTACTCTTTCGACCAGCTGTTGGTCACTCACCTGTTCGCTCATCCGAGCCTGTTCTCCCTTAACCCAGGAACTGCTGGAACTGGCGGCCCGTCCTGTTTCTTACTGACTGTGACAGAGCCGCATGTAAAAAGTTCGCAAAAATATCGCCAAATGCGTAAAATCGTTCAAAATTCACATTGAGTACTTTATGGAACCTGTTGCAAATTATCAATGCGATGTACTGATTATTGGTTCGGGAGCCGCGGGATTAACTACCGCTTTACAGTTGGCCGACAACTTGAACGTTACGGTACTGAGTAAAGGTCCGCTGACAGAAGGCTCAACCTTTTATGCGCAAGGCGGCATAGCCGCAGTATTCGACGAAAACGACAGTATTGAGAGTCACATCGAGGATACCTTAATTGCCGGTGCCGGCCTTTGCGATCCCGAAGCCGTTAAGTTTACCACAGAAAACGCGCGTGCAAGCCTGCAATGGCTGATTGATGCCGGAGTGGGCTTTGATCAAGTTGAATCTAAAGACAGCAACCCGACGTACCACTTGAACCGTGAAGGCGGTCACAGTCACCGCCGAATTCTGCACGCAGCAGATGCCACCGGCAAGGCGGTACAGACGACATTGCAGAAAAAAGTGATGGAGCATCCTAATATTCAGGTGCTGGAGCGATACAACGCGGTCGATTTGATCACGGGGTCACGTATCGGTAAACCAGATGGTTGTTATGGGGCTTATGTCTGGAGTCGTCAGAAAGAACAAGTGGAAACCGTTGCCGCAGGTTGCGTGGTACTGGCAACGGGCGGCGCAAGTAAGGTATATCAGTATACCAGTAACCCGGATATTGCCAGCGGCGACGGTATTGCCATGGCCTGGCGTGCAGGCTGTAGTGTTGCCAATATGGAGTTTAATCAATTCCATCCAACCTGTTTATTTCATCCCAATGCTCAGAGCTTTCTATTAAGCGAAGCCTTGCGTGGTGAAGGTGCTTTGCTGAAGCGGCCGGACGGTACTCGTTTTATGCCGGACTTTCATGAGTCTGCTGAGTTGGCGCCACGCGACGTCGTTGCCCGCGCTATCGACTTTGAGATGAAGCGACTGGGTGCCGACTGCATGTATCTGGATATTTCTCATAAACCGAAAGACTTCATTCAGCATCACTTCCCTACCATTATGGAAAAATGCTTGTCGCTGGGTATTGATATCAGCAAACAGCCGATGCCGGTTGTTCCTGCGGCTCACTATACCTGTGGTGGTGTTAAAACCGATATGAACGCTGCGACCGATTTACCCAACTTGTATGCCGTTGGTGAGGTTGCCTGCACAGGTCTGCACGGAGCCAATCGCATGGCTAGCAACTCCCTGCTTGAATGTCTGGTTTTCGCCCGTGCGGCAGCTAAAGATATTTTATCTAAGCGCCCACATCAACAAGCCTTAAACCATATTCCCGGTTGGGACGAGAGTCAGGTAGGCAATTCCGATGAGGAAGTTATTATTCAGCATAACTGGCATGAGCTACGACTGTTTATGTGGGACTACGTTGGCATTGTTCGTACCACCAAGCGTCTGGAACGGGCACTTCACCGAATTCAGTTGTTACAGCGTGAAATTCACGAATATTACTCGAACTTCCGTGTGAGTAATAATTTACTGGAGTTACGTAACTTAGTGCAGGTATCGGAGCTTATTGTACGCAGCGCTATTAGTCGTAAAGAAAGTCGCGGCTTACACTATACTCTGGACTACCCTGACACCTTGCCGGATACTCAGCCTACGGTGCTGACACCTAAAAGTTAGGGCTCTGACAGATGTTGTAACTGGCGCCGCAGTTTTATCTGCTGCGCCTTTGACAACTGAAACCACCAAACCCGAAGCCAGCGCCGCTTTTCCTGACCTTTTTCTGTTTTATAGGCAAGCGGCAGTAAAACCAACATACCGCCTACGACCAGTGCCTTACTGAATAATTGACAGCGCTCACTCTGCCACCACCAGTAACGCCCGCAGGCCGACGCCGACAACACGCGCATCGGTCGCTTTAAGTGGAAATAACTGTCAGGGTTCACCGCGCGGGTCTATACCTTAACGCGCGACAACATAAACTGAATCATTTCGGCCAGTTCTTCGTCTTCGCACTTTTGGTGACCCATAAACCAGGCAAAAAGATCCGGGTCATCGCAGGTAACCAGACGACGAAAGACAGCTTTTTGCTCTTCAGTCAGTTCGTCATAAGCCTGATCAACAAAAGGCTCAAACAATACATCCAACTCCAGCATCCCGCGGCGGCACGCCCAACGTAAACGACGCTTATCTTTAAGTGCTTCTTCCGACTGTTTTAACGGCAACATAAAATCTCCGCAGCAATTGCCCTTGTAATTCGATAATGTGCCCTAATATACCACGTAAGCCATTTAATAAGGAGTCATTGTGGTTGAGTTAACACAGCATTTTACTGACGCAAATCAGGATCACCTTTCCGTTCAACTGACGGACTATGGTATCCTCTCGGTTTCTGGCGAAGATGCTGACAGTTTTTTACAGGGTCAGCTGACATGTGATTTACGCAAACTCGACCAGAATAATTGCTTATATGGCGCACATTGCGATCAAACCGGAAAAGCATTTAGCATCTTCTGGACTTATCGCGAAGACGACACCGTTTTTTTAGTGATGCATCGCAGCGCCATCGAAGGCTCTTTAGCGCAATTAAAGAAGTTTGGAGTCTTTAGCAAAGTCAGTATTGAAGATGTAAGCGACGACTGGAGCATAGCCGGTGTTTTCGGTAGTAAAGCAGCCAGCGTGGCAGCAGAATTTGATGGCCGGGTAATACAGGTTGGGACCAGTCCCGACCAATATATGTTACTTAGCCAACAACCAATTTCTACGGATTATCCGCAACCCTACTGGGATGCGTTGGAAATTGAACGGGTTCGTCCACAACTTACGTCTGAGAACATCCAGGCATTTGTCCCGCAAATGATGAATTTGCAGGCGTGGGATGGAATCAGTTTTGACAAAGGATGTTATATCGGCCAGGAGACTATTGCCCGGATGAAGTATTTGGGCAAACAGAAACGGGCGCTTTTTCGCTTATCCGGTAAAGTAACGGCTCAAGTTACTGCTGGTACGCAATTAGAAAAAGCCATTGGCGATAACTGGCGTCGTGCAGGTACGGTCATTATGGCAGTGAACCGCACCGACACCCAAGTGGACTTGTTAGCTGTTTTACCCAGTGACATAGGCACTGACACGGCTATACGGGTTCGGGATGACGACGCAAGTTTCCTGGAAATACACTCACTGCCTTATCAATTAGGTTAAATTTATGAGCGAAACCATTGCACCAAACAAAGTCGTGGCTATCAACTATGCCGTTAAAACGGAAGATGGCCAGACCCTTGACCAGTCAAAAGACGGCAGCCCACTGAACTTCATCCACGGTCGTGGCATGCTGATTCCTGGTCTGGAAAATGCACTGGAAGGCAAAACCGTTGGCGATAGCTTCACTGCAGAAGTTAAGCCAGAAGAAGCTTATGGCGAACGTCATGACGGCTTAATCCAGACTGTACCACGTAACCTATTCGGCGAAAACGAAGTACAGCCTGGCATGCAGTTCCGCGCCAGCACGGATCAAGGCGAGCAGTCTGTTGTTATCGTTGAAGTAAAAGACGACGAAGTAACTGTTGACGGTAACCACCCATTAGCCGGTGTTAACCTGAACTTTGACGTAGAAGTTATTGAAGTTCGTGACGCGACTGAGCAAGAACTTGAGCACGGTCACGTTCACACTGACGGCGAAGATCACTAAGCGCTGTTTTTGATAAAAAAACCCGGCTAATTAGCCGGGTTTTTTGTTTCATAATGGTAATTAATCCGCTTTTGGGCGCATGTGTGGGAACAATAATACGTCGCGAATAGACGCAGAATCCGTTAGCAGCATAACCAGACGGTCAATACCAATACCCTGACCAGCTGTTGGCGGCATGCCGTGCTCCAGTGCGGTAACGTAATCTTCGTCATAGAACATGGCTTCGTCATCACCCGCTTCTTTCTGCTCAACCTGCTCGCGGAAACGTTCAGCCTGATCTTCAGCGTCGTTCAACTCTGAGAAACCATTAGCTAGTTCACGGCCACCGGCAAAGAATTCAAAACGGTCAGTCACAAACGGATTATCGTCGTGACGACGTGCCAACGGTGACACTTCAGCCGGATACGCTGTAATGAACGTAGGCTGAATCAGACGATGCTCGGCAACTGTTTCAAAAATTTCGATTTGAACTTTGCCTAAGCCCCACGACGGCTTAACGCTCACACCAACCTGCTCTGCAATTTCAGTAGCACGATTCATATCATTAAGCTGCTCAAGGCTCACTTCCGGCATGTATTTGATAATAGCTTCAAGCACTGTCATGCGCTCAAACGCCTTACCAAAATCATAATCCACGCCTTGGCTGGTAAACTGAGCAGAACCTAACACCGACTCAGCCGCACCGCGTAACATTTGCTCAGTTAAGTCCATTAAGTCGTGATAATCCGCGTACGCCCAATAGAACTCCAGCATAGTGAACTCAGGGTTGTGGCGCGTTGAAAGACCTTCATTACGGAAATTACGATTAATTTCAAACACCTTTTCAAAACCACCAACGACTAAACGTTTCAGGTAAAGTTCTGGTGCAATACGTAAAAACAGCTCCATATCCAGGGCGTTATGGTGCGTACTGAAAGGACGAGCTGCTGCACCACCGGGAATAGCCTGCATCATCGGTGTTTCAACTTCCAGAAACTGGCGATCGCTTAAAAAGCGACGAATATAGTCAATAATTTTAGAGCGGGCCACGAAAGTACTGCGGGACTCTTCGTTGGTAATCAAATCTAAATAACGCTGACGATAGCGCATTTCCTGATCTGACAGGCCATGGAATTTATCGGGCAACGGGCGCAGCGCTTTAGTCAGCAAACGTACTTCGTCAACTTGCACGCTTAACTCACCGGTTCCGGTAATAAACAAGGTACCAGAGGCGCCGACAATATCGCCTAAATCCCACTTTTTAAATTCAGTGTTGTAATAACCTTCGGGCAGATTGTCGCGGGCAACATACAGTTGAATTTTGCCGCTCATATCCTGAACCGTTGCGAAACTCGCTTTCCCCATAATACGACGGGTCATCATACGACCGGCCACTTTCACGCGAATGCCCTTTTCAGCCAGATCCTCTTTGCTCACATCATCGTATTCAGCGTGCAAATCGGCAGCTAAAGAATCCCGACGGAAATCGTTCGGGAATGCGATACCCTTATCGCGAAGCGCCGACAGTTTCGCCTTTCGCTGCGCGATCTGTTCGTTTACGTCTACTTCAGGTGCCTGCGATTTATCAGTCATTATCGATTTTCCTCTGTCGGGATACTTAAATTAAACTTACAGCCCGCTTTTTAAGCTGGCTTCAATAAATGGGTCAAGTGCGCCATCAAGCACAGCCTGAGTATTACGGTTCTCGATACCCGTACGTAAATCTTTGATACGCGCATCGTCCAGAACATAAGAGCGAATTTGACTGCCCCAGCCGATATCAGCTTTTGAGTCTTCTAATGCCTGTTTCTCTTCGTTCTGTTTCTGTAATTCAAATTCATACAATTTCGCTTTCAGCTGTTTCATTGCTGAATCGCGGTTCTTGTGCTGCGACCGGTCACTCTGACATTGCACCACAATGCCTGTTGGTTCGTGCGTTAAACGAACGGCGGAATCAGTACGGTTAACGTGCTGACCGCCCGCGCCAGAGGCACGATAGGTATCCACCCGCAGGTCGGACGGATCAATCTCAATATCGATATCGTCGTCTACTTCCGGGTAAACAAATACCGAGGCGAATGAGGTATGGCGGCGATTACCTGAGTCGAAGGGTGATTTACGCACTAAACGATGCACACCGGTTTCGGTGCGAAGCCAGCCGTAAGTGTATTCGCCAACGACACGAACGGTGGCCGATTTTATACCCGCGACATCGCCCTCTGACAGCTCAGTAATTTCCGCTTTAAAGTCATGCGCCTCTGCCCAGCGCAAGTACATGCGCAGCAGCATGTTAGCCCAGTCCTGAGCTTCGGTTCCGCCAGAGCCTGACTGAATATCCAGGTAGCAGTCTGCCGAGTCGTTGTCTTTTGAAAACATACGACGAAACTCTAACGCCTCCAGTTGTTTTACTAGACCGGACAGTTCTTCATGAGCTTCGTTAAAGGTGTCTTCGTCTTCTGCTTCTACCGCAAGATCAACCAGACCCTCGACATCGTCGAGCCCCTGCTGAAGTTTATCCAGGGTTTGTACAACTTGCTCTAACGCCGCACGCTCTTTACCTAAGGCTTGTGCCTTGGGTGGATCATCCCACACATTGGGCTGTTCCATCTCACGGGTAACTTCTTCCAGACGCTCTAACTTAGCATCGTAGTCAAAGATACCCCCTAAGCGAATTACTACGCTCACGCATTTCTTTAATGTTGTTGTAGGTTGCGTTAGTTTCAAACATGCGACTACCTAATTCTGTTAATTCTAAAAGGGGCGTAGTTTAACGTATTGCGCGTATTTGCTCCACCAACAACTGAACGTTTGTGCGTCCGCGGAAGTGATTAAGTTGTGGCTTGTATAAAAGTTCAACAACCGAGCTCTCTCGCGCCGGCCATTGTTGTGTATCAACGTTAAAGGCAATCGCATCTAATAACTCGCCTTGCGGATGACGCACCACCAATTTTAAATGTCGCTCTCCGACAATACGCTGATCCACCAGCTCAAACTGGCCGTCAAACATAGGTTCTGGAAACTGTTGTCCCCAGGGGCCTGCACTTTGCAGCATATTCACACTGTCCTGCGAAAGTTGCACTGTTGTGAGTTCGCCATCGGACCAGAATACACGTTGCTTCTCTTCTTCTGAAAGCCACTCCGACGCAACTTGCTCAGCCAGTTCAGAAAAGCGCGTCAGATTTTCTTTTTTCATGGTTAAACCGGCGGCCATAGCATGTCCACCGAAACGTTCCATGATTCCCGGCTGCAGACTATGAACACGTTCCAATAAGTCTCTCATATGCAGACCGCTAACCGAACGTGCGGAGCCTTTTAGGAATTCATCATCATCGTTGGCTAACGCAATAACCGGACGGTTCACCTGTTCTTTTACTCTTCCCGCGACAATACCAATAACACCGGCATGCCAGTCGGGCTGATACAAGGTGACTAAATCAGGTACCTGCCCCTGATCAAAACGCAGCTTTGCGACAGCGCTTTCGGCATGCTCGCGCATTTCCGTTTCAATCGATTTACGTTGCTGGTTTAATTCGTTAAGCTGCTGCGCTAACTGCTGCGCGCGGGACTCACCCGCTAATAAGCACTCTATTCCCAGTCCAATATCGTCTAAGCGCCCTGCTGCATTAATTCGCGGACCAAGAGCAAACCCTAAGTCACTGGCGGCCAGCTGACTGGCATCACGGTTCGCAACTTCCAGCAACGCTTTAATTCCGGGGCGGCTCATACCTTTACGAATACGGGCTATCCCCTGTTGCACCAATACGCGGTTGTTATAATCCAGCGGTACAACATCCGCGACAGTGCCAAGAGCAACGAGATCCAGCCAGTCAGCCAGGTTAGGTAATGGCTCAACACCTTCATCACGTAACGCTGAACGCAACGCCAGCAGGACATAAAACGCCACGCCCACGCCCGCTAAATTTTTGCTGGGAAACTCACAGCCGTGCTGATTCGGGTTCACTATCGCATTAGCCGGAGGCAGCTCTTCAGGCGGCAGATGGTGGTCGGTAACCAGCACCTGTATGCCCTTTTCACGAGCAAGTGCAATAGCTTCATGCGCTGCAATGCCGTTATCGACAGTCACAATTAACTGCACATTCTCGACAGCCAGTTGTTCTACCATGGCAACAGACAGGCCATAGCCGTCAGTCATTCGATTTGGTACACGATAATCCACTTGCTGTAGACCAAAGGCCTGCAATGCCGACACCATTAATGCTGAGCTAGTCGCGCCATCGGCATCAAAGTCACCGCAAATACAAACCTTTTCTTGATTTTTTAACGCTTTTTGCAGCAGTTCAACGGCTTTACCGATGTCTTTTAACGAAGAAAAATGCAGTAGCCCGGAGGCTTTCAAAGATAATTCGTCAGCACGACGGACACCCCGACGGGCATAAATTTGCCGCAACAAAGGTGGCATTTGTTGCGGCAAAAAGTCATCGTCAACGACTTGATAACGACGTATTTCATAATCACTCATGAATTACTGTGACTCACCTTTTTTAATTTCAGCAATTAAGCGTGATGCAGGTAGCGCTCCCGGTACTAAACGACCGTCGGGCAGAACAATAGCGGGAGTGCCGCTTACCCCAAACGATTTTCCCAGTTGGTAGTGCTCAGCAACCGGATTAGAACAGCTTGAGTCGCCACTGTAATTTTCGTCTTCTTTAAAGGCGGTAATGGCCGCTTTTTTGTCGTCCGCACACCAAACCGTTTGTAGCTGCTGTCCACCTTTGCTACTCATGCCTCCACGAGGAAAGGCCAGGTATTTTATGGTAATGCCTTCGGCGTGATAGCTGTCCATGTTTTCGTGCAGGCGCTGACAATAACCGCAGGTAGTGTCAGTAAAAATCGTTACCTGATATTTCTCATTCTCAGCGGGGTACACGATCATATCGTTTTCAAAGCCTTTCAGCATTTTCAGGCGAACTTTAGCCATGCCAGCTTCACTTAAATTTTCCGGTTCATTACCGGTTATATCAAACACATTGCCGCTAATAAGCCGTTCACCATCATCGGACACATAAAACATGCCCTGATTGGTCACCGCACGGACATAGCCGTCAATTTCACCGGGCTCTGTCGACAAAACTTCAATACCAATTTTATTCAGGTGCCGGGTGTCGACTTCATTTTGTTCAGCACTAATTGCCGGCGCACTAAAACTTGCACCAACCAGCCCTACTAATCCAACTACAGACATTAAATTGCGCATAAATACCTCTTAAATTAACTGTCCGAACCCTACCCTGTTACCAGTCAAAATGCAATTAGCCGCGCGGGTGATGCTGAGCATGTAAGGCCTGCAGACGTTCACGTGCAACCTGGGTATAAATTTGTGTGGTAGATAAATCACTGTGACCTAACAGTAGCTGTAAGACACGTAAATCGGCTCCATGGTTCAGCAAATGCGTGGCAAAAGCATGGCGTAAAGTGTGTGGCGACAAATGTGCGTAAATGCCGGCTTCTTCGGCGTAATGCTTTAATCTGTACCAAAATGCCTGGCGTGTTAATAACGAGCCACGTTGCGTAACAAATATCCAGGGACTGCTCTTATTCGTTATTGCCGGGCGTCCGTGTTTTAAATAATTATCCAGCCATTCCAGCGCTTCTTCCCCTAACGGCACCAAGCGTTCCTTGTTGCCTTTGCCGACAACCCGAACTAAGCCTTGCTGGCGGCTCAACTGGTCATATTGCAGACGAATAAGTTCGGTTACCCGTAATCCGGTGGCATAGAGCACTTCCAGCATAGTCCTGTCACGCAGACCAATGGGAGTTTCTGTATCAGGTTGTTCCAATAGAGAAATCACATCGTCTTCGCTTAACGAATGTGGAATGCTTTGCGGTAATTTAGGGCGTTTTAAGCGTGCGGTTGGGTCTACTGCCACCCACTGCTGTTTTACAGCAAACTGGAAGAATTTCTTCGTCGAACTTAAAAAACGCGAGGTACTTCGTGGGGACAAGCCTTGCATACGCCGCCACAACAGGTAGTCCTGTAACACAACTTCATCGGTGTCCATTAAGGATTTCTTCAGCGGCAGCAAATATTCACAATAACGGCGTAAGTCACTGCGGTACGCGGCTTGAGTGTTATTACTGGACCCATGATGCAGCCAGAGATGCTCAGTAAAAGCATCAATACGGTCTTCGTCCTCTGGGCGGAGTTGCTTCATGGGTTTTGGAAAATTAGCGAAATGATAATGCTATTATGCCGTATAGCGAGAGCGGCTGAAACTGCTTGTGCGAAACTCCCAGTAAAGAAGTAAAGCGCTAATGAGTAATGCCCAGTTTCTGCAGAACATCATATAGGCCAGCGGGCCCTTTGTGTTTGTACTCATCTTTTTCTTCCGTTTGTGGTTGTTTTTTCTTTTCCAGCCGCTGACGAACACGCCAGTCCAGGTTGTGGAGAAGCTCCAGGGGCAAACGATCAGGCGTTGCATCGGGGATAAGCGGCTGAGGATGAGTTGCGTCCTGCAGTTTAAAGTCTGACAACTGACTAACTGTTGCATAGACACCACTAGCCAGCACCATACCTGGCTTTGCATCTAAAGGGCGCGCTCTGCCAGCACCAATGGTTCTTTGCCAGTTAACTTGCGCAGGACGCTCAGAAATAACCGGGTCGCCACCCAACGCAGACACCCAATAAGCAAACTCGCCCGCGAAGCCGTGATTAACTGCTTCGCTCGCGTGTTGCTCAAAGAAGTGAGCGGCCTGGTTTTCGACAGCAGCATTCTGTACAGCTGAAACTTCACTCATTAAGACTCTGGATAATCGGTTACAGATACTTCTGTATCGGCCAAAGTCCTAAAAGTTTAAGTTTTCTCTTTACAGCTAAGCTAAGACTGTTATTATACGCGCCTCTTGAGTGGAGGGGTTCCCGAGTGGCCAAAGGGATCAGACTGTAAATCTGACGGCTCAGCCTTCGCAGGTTCGAATCCTGCTCCCTCCACCATTTCTTTATTGCAGCGCCAGTTCGCTATCAGCCTGAGTTACTCCTCCGAAAGTGTTATAACCACCTTACCCTGAGTTTTATTATCTGCAACATAATCCAGTGCCTGCTGAATATCGTCAGCCGCAAAAACTTCATCGATAATAGGTTTTATGGTGCTGTTTTTAAACTGATCACCAAAGTCACGCCACAAACCTTGTAAAATTTGCCCTTTGCGTTCCGGTGATAATGCTCTCAGAGTTGAACCAATCAGCTTTTGACGTTTCATCAGCATCCGTCCGAAATTAACTTCACCAGTCACACCAGCCATTAAGCCAATTAAAATAATACGACCATCCTGTGCCAGGTATTGCTGGTCTTTTGCTATGGATTCACCAGCGACAGGATTCAGAATAACGTCAACTTCACCGAGGGCTTTAACTTCTTCGAGAACGTCCTGTTCGTGCCGGTTAACCGCATGTTTTGCTCCCAGTTTCAGGCAAAACTCTGCTTTCTCTCCGCTACCCACTATGGCGATAAGTTCGTTACCGCTTTCCCGGCACAACTGTGTTAATGAGGAACCTACACCACTAGCACCGGCATGAGCCAATACTCTCTCTCCGGGTTTTAAGTCAGCCAGTTGAAAGACATTAAGATAAGCCGTAGCAAAGGTTTCCAACCAGCCCGCAGCTTCTGCATTAGCCCAGCTTTCAGGAACCTCCAGTATTTGTTCGGCGGAAACATTCACTTGCTCAGCAAAGCCGCCACCAGCCAATAAGGCGCTGACACGTTGCCCGGTTTGCCAGCTACTGACCTTGTTCCCCACCTTTTCTATTACACCACAGACTTCTAAGCCAGGAACAGCTGAAGCTCCCTTAGGCGGTGGATATTTTCCTGCTATTTGCATTAAGTCGGCACGGTTAAGTCCGGCGCTTAGTACCCGCAGCTGAACTTCATTAGCCTTAGGCTCTTCCAGATTAGGGTGATTCAGCCAGTGTGCTTTTTGTTCGGAAATCGAAATTGCTTTCATATCAGCCTCTGTTGCAGCTTAACATTATTGAAATTAGCCAGTATGCTGTCGATATGGATATGATCAGGATACTGTTTGGCGCCAATGGACAAAACCTTAGAGCTCAATAATAAACGCGTATTGTTAATAGATGACCAGAAACCCTTTCAGGTCATGCTCAAAGGCCTGTTGCTAAACTTGGGGGCGCAGGACGTACAAGTCAAGACCACCGGCGAAGCAGGTATTGCCGCTTACATAAAAAAACCACACGATATTCTGCTGGTAGACTATAACTTGGGGCGTGGTCGCAACGGTCGACAGGTTTTAGAGGAACTGCAAGTTCGGGGGCTAATGAAAGAGCATACGCTGTTTTTTATTATTACGGGGGACAACACTCGCCCTATGGTGCTCAGCGCACTAGAATTACAACCCGATGATTATTTGATGAAACCGTTTTCACATCGTGTGTTGCGCTCCCGGCTGGTACGGGCCTATAAACGCCGCATGTGGTTAAAAGACGTATTCAAGGCGCTGACAAACCATGATTATGATACCTGTATTGATGCCTGCCAGAAACATATTCAATCTAACAGCCGCTACAGTAATTACTGTCGTAAACTGCAAATTGAGTTATACAACAAAACCGGGCAATTAGATAAAGCGGAAACGGCAATTAAAGAATTGCTGGAAGAAAACTCCCACAGCTGGGTCTTTCTAAAACTGGCTGAAACACGGTTATTACAAAACTCTCCCGAAGAAGCGCTGAATATTCTTAATCATTTAATTAAGCGCATGCCTAATGCTGTTGAAGCGTATGACCTGAAAACTGAGTGTTACCTTCAACAGCAACAGCTGGAAGACGCTTTGGAAAGCGCTCGCGATGCCATTACCATGGCGCCATTTTCAATTGAAAGACAAACCAAACTGGCCCACATTGCCCGCGATAACGGCGACTTTGATATTGCCAAACAAGCCATGAACAACGTGTTGCAGATAGCCCGTAAATCGGTTTTTCGTAACGCGCATCACTTGTGTAACTATTTACGCAGTATTCTAGATGCGGCCGAAAACAGCGATACGCCTCAGCAAATCAGTAAATATCAGACAGAAGCAACAATGGAGCTGCAACGTGCCCGCTATGATGAGCATCTGTTGCATGCCGATATTTCATTTGAAGATTTAGAATCCATTTTATTGTCGCGTATTGACTCATTCAATGGACGCTTACACCAGGCACAGCAGCGCTTAAATGAAGTTGTTGGCGAAAAATTGGCGCACAACCAGCCTATTAATAAAGACTTACTGCCTGACGTTATCGCCATTTTGCTGGATGTCGGGGAATACGAAAAAGCAAATGCGCTCGCAACGAACCAGGACGAAAATCCAACTCTTGACACTTACACCTCTAAAATTTTACGGGCGCGCCTGGCCGCGGCTCAAAAACAGCAGGATAACTTCTTTGAAGTTCACAAGGCAGGCTTAAATGCATACCAGCAAGGCCACTACATTCGTGCACTAGAGCTGTTTCGCAAAGCGATGGAAGCCGCGCCAATGAACAGCGGCGCAGCACTTAACTTTGTTCAGGCCGCCGTTCGTTATGCAGAGGAAACACCTGGCGGCGAGCGGGTTCACCTTAAGAAAGAATGCGACAATTGTTTTAAAGTCTTAGAGGGGCTGCAATTATCCAGTAGCCACAGTAACCGGTACGGGCGGTTACTGGAGCAAACCGAAGAGTTGGAACTGCGCTAGCTTAGTTTTTGGTTAGCGGCTAACTGCCCCGATTGATAATCTTTAATAGCCTGCTCAATCTGATCCGACGAATTCATGACGAAGGGACCGTATTGGACAATGGGTTCATCAATAGGTTTGGCGGCCAACAGAATAAAGCGCGCATTTTCGATAGCGGAGAAATCTAATGTTTCAGCAGAGTCAAGCAACATCAACTCACCCTCTTTCGCCGCCTCTCCATTCACTGTCAGATCACCTTGATAAACATAAGCCAGACGTCGCTTTTGACCTTGTGACGGAAAACTGAGACCGTCACTTGCTAAGTGAATGTCCAGCATTAAAAAGTCTCTTCCCGGCGCATTAACAGGGCCCTCCTGCTGCTGGTATTGTCCTGAAATAACCCTTATCAGAGCATCACCATTTTTCACCTCAGGAATAGTAGCTGACGGGTAGTCGTGCCACTCAGGTTCACTCATTTTTTCATCGCCCGGCAAATTGACCCATAGCTGAAAGCCCCACATTAGGCCTTCAACTTGCTTCGGCATTTCGGCGTGAATAATACCTTTCGCCGCTTTCATCCACTGTACACCGCCTGCATCAATTTCACCGCTATTTCCGACAGAGTCTTTATGCTCCATAGTCCCCGCTAACATATAGGTCAGGGTACAAAATCCGCGGTGCGGGTGCGGCGGAAAACCCGCAATATAATCATCCGGGTTATCGGAGCGAAACTCATCCAGCATTAAAAACGGGTCCTGATGTTTTAGCCCCGGCTGATTAATAACACGAGTGAGTTTAACTCCCGCACCATCCTGCGCCGGCATTCCACGGTGTTTGGCTAAAATAACACTCATGACTGGCCACTCCCTTTGCTACCCCGGTTATGTTCTTGGTGGAAATCGATTTCCGGCCCCTTAGGTACTATTTGTGTCGGATTAATGGTTTTATGGCTGGCATAGTAATGCATCTTAATGTGGTCCATCACCACGGTCTCTTCAACACCCGGGTGTTGATACAGTTCTAACAGGTAATTCCACATGTTAGGATAATCGACAATGCGCTTCTTGTTGGTTTTAAAGTGCCCGAAATAAACCGCATCAAAACGAACCAAAGTAGTAAATAATCGCCAGTCCGCCTCGGTGAGCTTATCACCGGTTAAATAGCGGTTTTGACTAAGAATACTCTCTACCTTGTCTAAAGCAGCAAATAGCGACTCATACGCCTCTTCATACGCCTGCTGCGTTGTCGCGAAGCCACTACGATAAACACCGTTGTTAATGTCGTTGTATACCCACTCATTAACTTCTTCTATCTGCTTTTGCTTATCTGCAGGAAAGAAGTCCAGTGTATTCCCTGTCAGTTCATTAAACGCTGAATTGAAAATACGGATAATTTCGGCTGATTCATTATTCACTATGGTCTGATTTTTCTTATCCCATAACACTGGGACGGTTACTCGTCCGGTGTATTCCGGGTCGGCTTTTAAATACAGCTGATAAAGAAAGTCTGCGTCATACAGTGGTTCGTTAAGTGGCGCGTCAGCAAACTCCCAGCCATTCTCCAGCATCAGCGGGTGCACAACAGAAACGTCAATGTGACTTTCCAGACCTTTTAATTTACGGAAGATAAGCGCCCGGTGAGCCCACGGACATGCGTAAGAAACGTAAAGGTGGTAACGCCCTGATTCAGGCTCGAACTCAGTGCCCTCCGCTACGGTATTACGAAACTGTGATTCGCTACGAACAAAGCGGCCACCGTGTTTTTTGGTGTCATACCACTTGTCGTGCCATTGACCATCAACTAATAAACCCATAATAAACTCCTTAAGTTGGTATGGCCTTATAATAGAGTCTATTTTTTGGAATTATTAGCGCATTATTTTCTATTTATTTTTCTAAAAAATAGAACTATAGAAAGGACTCGACCACATCAGCGGCTTTTTCGCTCGCCGACACTTTCAGTTGTTGGTGAAGATTCGTAAATTGCTCCAACAAGGGCTGGTTGTCCTGCTCAATTAACTGGACAAGCGCTTGTTCGATAGCCTCTTCAGAGGCTTCTGATTGAGCCAGTTCCGGCACTATTTCTTTACCCGCTAAAAGGTTAGGTAAGGAGAAAAAAGGCGCATGAAACAGACGTTTTATAATTTGATAAGACAACCAGTGAAAGCGATAAGCGACCACCATCGGGCGTTTTATCAGCAAGGCTTCAAGCGCAACAGTTCCTGACGTTAGCAGTAAATAATTGGCTGCAGCCATAACTTTTCGGCTTTCACCAACAGGTAGTGCAATATTCAGATCGGGGCTGTACTGATCTACTAGTTCCCGCAATTGTGTGGCGCGAGCTTCGCTTATCATAGGTGCCACAAAGCGTAGTTCTGGATATTTTTTCGCTAGCTTGTTCGCGACCTTCAGAAATATCGGCGCCATTCGGGCAATCTCACCCTTACGACTTCCAGGTAAAATGGCAAGATACGCAACATCAGGTTCAAGTTCCAGCTCGTTACGTGCTTCTGTTTGTTGCCACTGCATAGGAATATCATCTGCCAGCGGGTGACCAACAAAGGTTGCTGGTAGCTGGTGCCTGTCGTAGAAGTCTTTCTCAAAAGGCAATAAACACAGTACGTGATCAACAGCTTTTTTTATGCCTTTGATACGACCCTCACGCCATGCCCAGACAGATGGACTGACATAATGAATAGTAGAAATACCGGCTTTTTTAAGGCGGGCTTCAACCGTCAGATTAAAGTCAGGAGCATCAATGCCTATCATCACATCCGGTTGTTCAGAAATGAGATAGTTGACCAGGTTCTTTCTGTGTTTTAACAACTTAGGCAGTTGCTGAAAAACCTCAGCTATGCCCATAACGGCCAAATCATCCATGGCAAAGAACGAGTCCATTCTCTGCTCTGCCATTAAAGGCCCGCCGACCCCAATAAAAATTGCATTAGGGTGACGTTTGACAATGGCCTGCATTAGCCCGGCGCCTAACAGATCACCCGAGTGCTCACCGGCAACAATAGCTATTTTAGGCGGCTGGTTGTGGTTCATTACGGACGAATAATGCCTCGTGAACTGTTTTCAACAAAGGCTTTAAAGCCATCCAGAGCCGGTTCATTTAATGCTGAAATACTCTCCAGAGCTTCGTCTACAGTCAGGCTGGAGCGGTACAATATCTTATAGGCACGACGAACATTTTGAATTTGTTCGGGTGTATAGCCGCGACGTTTTAAGCCCTCAGCATTGATTGTTCTGGGTTTGGCGTTATGGCCCTGCGCCATCACAAAGGGAGGAATATCCTGAACGATAATAGAATTAACCGCGGCAAAAGAGTGCGAACCAATATGACAAAATTGATGTACACCGCTCATGCCACCCAGAATAACCCAGTCACCTACGTGAACATGGCCAGCCAGAGTAACCTGATTAGCAAAGATATTGTCATTACCTATGACACAATCATGAGCAACATGTACGTAAGCCATAAACAGGTTATTATCACCAATTTTGGTTAACGAGCTATCCTGCACTGTACCACGGTGAATGGTTACCGACTCGCGGATGACGTTGTTGTCACCAATCTCAAGCTCTGTCGGTTCACCGTCGTATTTTTTATCCTGACAGTCTTCACCAACAGACGCAAATTGATAAATGGTATTATTTTTACCAATGGTTGTCGGGCCTTTTAAGACAACGTGTGAGCGGATATCGCAGTTGTCGCCGATGACAACATCGGGGCCAATAACCGTCCAGGGACCGACACTAACGTTCGTACCGAGTTTGGCGCTGGGGTCGATAATTGCGGTTTCGTGAATCACTTAAACTTCTCTTCTTGCACAAATAATTTCAGCAGTACAGGCAACGTCACCGTCAACTTCCGCGCGACCGGTAAATTTCCAGATACCGCGACGTTCTTTTTCAAAGGTAACAAAGAAATCAACGGTATCACCCGGGATAACCTGACGTTTAAAGCGAGCGTTATCGATACCAGCAAAAAGGTACAAATCGTTTGCATTCTTCTTACTTTCGGTAATTTTAAACCCCAATAAACCGCAAGCCTGAGCTATGGCTTCAAGCAACAACACCCCTGGGAAAATAGGCTTCGCCGGAAAATGCCCATTAAACATAGGCTCATTAAAAGTCACGTTTTTTATCGCGTGCAACGAGTCTTTAGAATTTGTTTCTATAACTCTGTCTATTAATAAAAACGGATAACGATGAGGCAGTAAATCTAATACGCCCTGAATATCAAACCCTGATTCCGTAATTTTCAAACCTTTCACCTTACTCAATTATTATCGTCAGCTTGCTTTTCTAACTCTTTGACACGCTTGAAAAGATCATCCAGCTGACGGAATCTCGCCCCATTACGTCGCCATTCGCGGTGTCCACTGGCAGGGATACCTGACGCATAAACACCTGGCTCGGTGATTTCTTTTATCACCATAGCAAATCCCATAATTTGCACGTCGTCGCATACACTGATGTGACCATTAATAGCCGACGCTCCGCCTATCATACAGCGCTTACCAATGCGGCAGCTACCTGCGAGTACAGTACAGCCTGCAATAGCCGTATCTTCATCAATGAATACGTTATGTGCTATTTGACATTGGTTATCAATAATACAGCCCGACGAAATAATGGTATCGTCTAGCGCTCCACGATCGACCGTCGTACTGGCACCAATTTCAACATTGTTTTTAATAACAACGCGGCCTAGCTGAGGGATTTTTAGCCATTTGCCATTATCAGGTGCCCAGCCAAAACCGTCAGCACCAATAATAGAGCCGGAATGAAACAGGCAGTCATCGCCAATAATACAACGATGGTAAATTTTAACGCCTGACCAAAGTGTGCATCCAGAGCCAATTTGCGTTTCAGGGCCAATATAGCAATGTGGTCCAATACTGGTGTCATCACCAATTATAGCGTCATCATCAACGACCGTGTATTCGCCAATACTAACATTTTTGCCTATGCTGGCTGACTGTGCAATTTTCGCAGATTCAGCGACACCCTTCGCTGGTTTCGGCGTAGTGTCTAATAGCTGCGCTATTCGAGCAAAAGCCGCGTAAGGGTTGGACACACGAATCGCATTATCAATCGCATCGCTTTCGTCTTTTTCAGAGACAATAACCGCGCCGGCAGAGGTTGTTTCTAATTGACTTTTGTAACGGCTATTCGCCAGAAAAGCGATAGCGTCACCAGTAGCAGACTGCAAGGTCGCCACGCGCAAAATGGGGAGCTGCGAATTGCCTCGCACCTCCCCACCCACATGGTCAGCCAACTGCTGCAATGTGTACTCAGACATAGATTAGTTACCTGACGTCATTTTCTCGACGACAGCACCAGACAAGTCATTATCGGCCTTCATGTAAGTAACCGCATTACTTTCAAGAACCATGTCGTAGTCTTTAGTTTCTGCAACAGCAGTAATCGCGTCCTGAACTTTTCCAAGTAGCTTGTTACGTTCTTCATTTTGGCGACGACGAGTGTCTTCCTGCAACGCTTTGCTCTTCAGCTGTGCTTCAGAGATCGTTTGCTCAAGATCACGCTCTAACTGAGTTTTCTCAGAAGCAGACATGATTGATGCATCGCGTTCCTGCTTTTGACGCAATTCCTGAACTTTTTGTTCAAGGCGGCGCATTTCTTCAAAGCGATCCTGAAACTCAGTTTGTAGCTGCTCTGAAATTTGCTCACGTTGTGGTAACTGCTGGAATACTTCCATCATATCAACAACACCAATTTTTTGTTGTGCCTGTGCGGCACCAGCAAAAAGCGCTGTAGAAACAGCAACCGCTGCAGCTGTAGATTTAATTAACTTTTTCAAGGTAAAACTCCTTCAAATTTTATCACTATATTTAATTATTATTATCAGAATGTGGTTCCGATATTAAATGAGAACACTTGGGTTTCATCACCCTCAACTTCTTTTAAGGCCCGACCTAACGAGAAAGTTAATGGACCCATTGGAGATATCCATTGCACAGAGACACCAGCCGATGCGCGGAAATCTCCCGGTGAGCTATAGTCAGTTAACGGTTGTGGACTGGTATTTTCCAAATCCTTGTATCTATCGTAGTCGAATTCAGTATCCCAAACCATACCAAAATCAACAAAGACACTCGTTCGTACACTATTACGCATACCTTCATCTACAAAAGGTGTCGGTACAATCAGTTCCAGTCCACCAGAAACTTTAGCGTTACCGCCTAAAGAGTAGTTATTTTGTACAAACAACTGCTGGTTGCCGGTTTCTGAACTGTAGTTCGGTGTCGGCAACCCAGTAAAGTCCGGAATACCCTCTGAGTTAACTGACTCGGGTACAACATACACAGCTCTTGGGCCGACCGTGTTCGGTTCGAAGCCGCGTAAATCGCCCTGGCCGCCGATACGGAAGTATTCCCAGAACGGCAGCAAGTAATCATTACCAGCATCGTCTTCGCCGTAACCGTTACCATAACCAATATTCAGTCTGGTGAGAAATGACCACTGCTGGTCACGGCTTAGTGGGAAATAATGTTTATAGTCGTAATTAAAGCGGAAGTACTTGACATCGCTAAACGGTGCAGAGACTTCAAAGCTGGCTTGCTGCGACGAACCACTGGTTGGGAACCGTCCACGATTTAATGTTACCCGTGACCACCCTGCGTTCAGTTCATAAATGTCGAAACTAATTGGTCGCTCCGGATTTTGGTCATCCAAATAAGACCGGTAAAACTGCTGAATTTGCTCAATACTTTGGTTTTGCGAATTGACACTCACTTCCTGGTTTTTATAACCAATACCAAAATTTAGACGGTTAATTTCATCAATTGGAAAGTTAAGTCCCGTTGATAACCCATAGGTTTTCTGATTATAGTTTACGAGGTTTTGCGCATTACCCGCATCAAACTCACTCATATAAACCTGACCTGAAAGCCCAACACCATTCATGGTGAAGTAAGGGTCGGAATACGACAAGCTGACATTTTTATTAAATCGGCTGGTGCTGATGTTAAAACCAACCCGGTTTCCCGTACCCAAAAAGTTGTTTTGCTGGACACCTGCATTAAGTTGCAGACCAGAGTAATCGCCGTAACCGATACCAGCATTAAAAGAACCTGAGGGTTGCTCTTTGACCTTATAAGTCACATCGACCTGATCATCGCTGTCTTCAACTCGTTCAGTAGAGGTTTCTACGGTTTCAAAATAGCCTAAGCGCTGAAGGCGCACTTTACCTTGCTCAATGTTGCTGTCAGACAACCAGGCGCCTTCAAGTTGACGCATTTCACGGCGTAACACCCGGTCTTTGGTTGCGCCGTTGCCCTCAAAGTTAATGCGGCGAACGTAGACACGTTTTCCCGGGTTTATCGAAAAGGTGATTTTTACCGTTTTATCTTCGTCATCGTGCTCAGGAATAGCTCTAACTTCTGGGTACGCATAACCGTACCGCCCATAAAAGCGGCTGATCATGTCTTCAATATAAGTCACCTGAGCCGCGTTATAAAGCGTGCCTTCCTCAATTTTAGCAATTTTTCCAACCAGCTCGTCATGCCCTTTTAAGTCGCCAATAACGTCCGTTTCGCTAATATTGTATTTATCACCCTCATTCACATTAATAGTAATATAAATACCTTCACGATCCGGCGTCATAGAAACCTGCACAGACTCCACCTGGAACCGCAAATAACCACGGTCACGATAGAAGGACTCTAAGGTTTCCAGGTCACCGCTTAATTGTTGCTTCTGGTAACGCTTTTCACCTATAAAGTTCCACCATGGAAGGCTATCCCGAAGTTCAAAGGTATCCAGTAATAGCTCATCAGCGAACGCCTTGTTGCCCACAATGTTGATTTGCGCAATTTCAGCGGCATCGCCTTCTTCAAAATTCATACGCAACTCAACACGGTTACGCGGCAAGTCCACGACCTGCACTTCTACCGAGGCATTGTATTTACCAACGCTGTGATAAAAGTCTTCCAGACCTTTTTCTATGCCTGAAATAGTGGTTCTGTCTAAAGGCTCACCAGTCACAATATTATTATCAACCAGGCTCTCTTGAAGCTGCTCGTCTTTAATATCGCTGTTACCTTCAAAGGTGATTTCGGCAATGGTTGGCCGTTCACTAACGGTGAAGATCAAAGTGTCTTCATCTCTCCGCGCATCGATATAGTCGAAGTGAGTAGAGGAGTAAAGCGAACGAATAGCGCTACGAATTTGCAGCTCACTCACTTCGTCACCAACCCTTACGGGGATGTATGTTAACGCAGCACCTAAAGCGACGCGTTGTAATCCTTTTACTTCAATATCTTCGACAACAAATTCATCTTGTGCGTAGGCTGGTGCTACTGCACCTGCAATCATGGCACTCACTAACAGCTTTTTAAACGTCATTATCACTAGCTACTTATTGTTAATTCGTGACTCAGAATGCGAAACGGGCGATGTCATTTGATATTGCTAACGCCATCAACGCGAATACCAGCACCCCACCAATCCTATAGCAAACGTCTTGCACTCTTTCGGATACCGGCTTACCGCGAACCCATTCAATGCTGTAAAACATCAAATGACCGCCGTCTAATACCGGTAAAGGTAATAAATTAATTATCCCTAAATTGACACTTAACAGCGCCAAAAAACTTAAAAAATAAACGAACCCATTGCTGGCACTCACTCCAGCACCTTCGGCAATACTTAAAGGCCCTGCCAGGTTCTTTACAGAAACATCTCCGGTCAGCAGTTTACCTATCATTTTCACGCTAACAACCATCAATTCCCAAGTTTTTTCTGCGCCTTTCGCTAAGCCACCGAAAAAACCGTATTGATGGTTAAAAACGTAATTGTCTGGCAACGGCTCTGTTACCGGAACTACGCCAAGGTAGCCTATGACACCATTTTGGCTTTCCCGTTCCCCTATTTGAACAGAAATTTGCTGCTCAACCTGGTTCCTCTCAACCGTAAATAAAACGTCCTGTCCCGCCGATTGAGCGATTATCTTACGTATTTCAGTCCAACTTTCGACACTTTCATCACCAATTCGGGTGATCGTGTCACCTTCTTTTAAGCCACCCACTTCCGCTGGCGAGCCACTTTCTACCTGGCTAAGTTCGGTATAAACAGCGGGTTGATAAACCTCAATTCCCAAACTGCCAAAGGTCGATTCCGTTTCCGGATCAAACTGCCAGTCACTTAAATTCAGTGTGCGTTTTACTTCATCACCGTCCGGCGTTCTTAATGTGAGTACTGTTTCATCGTCGCCAATGGCCGACATAAGCCCCAACTGAACCTGTTGCCAGTCATAGGCTTCAACATTATCAACTGAGAGAATTTCGCTGCCTCTTTCAAGCTGAGCTTCGGCAGCAACAGAGCCTGCTTTTATATCGCCGATAACCGGTTTCACTGTTGGTACACCAATACCAAACATCAGCCATAAAACAGCAACAGCTAATATAAAGTTCGCAACCGGACCGGCAGCAACTATAGCGAAACGCTTATAAACTGATTGTGCATTAAAACTGACATCTCGTTCTTCCTCGCTGACATCATCAATGCGTTCGTCCAGCATGCGTACGTAGCCACCAAGAGGTATAATACCCAGCTGATAAACCGTGCCGTCTTTGCCTTTACGTTTCCATATGGCCCGGCCAAAACCCACCGAAAACGTTAACACTTTTACACCGCACCGGCGCGCAACCCAGAAGTGTCCAAACTCGTGGAAAGCAACTAAAATGCCCAGAGTTACAACGAAGGAAAAGAAATACCAAATTGCGTCTATCACTATGCGTACTCCTGCAGCCATTTATTGGCCGCTAAACGCGCTTGTTTATCTATGGCTAACAGCGCTTGTAAACTATCGGCCTCATCAGCTTGTATTGACTGCAGTACCGAATCACACACTTTTGCAATATCAGTAAAACCAACCTGTTCTCTTAAAAATGCTGCAACCGCAATTTCATTCGCCGCGTTTAAAGCCGTAGTAGCCCACTGCCCTTCCCAACACGCTTCTATCGCCAACTGTAAACACGGATAACGTTGCGCTTCGGGCTGCTTAAAGGTCAGTTCAGCTATTTGAGTAAAATCTAAGCCCGCCACACCACTTTCCAAACGCTCCGGATAACCCAGCGAATGAGCTATTGGTGTGCGCATGTCCGGCTCGCCCATTTGAGCAAGTACGGAACCATCAGTGTATTGCACCATAGAGTGGATAACGCTTTGCGGATGAATGACAACTTTCAGTTGATCGCGTGAACAATTGAATAACCAACGGGCTTCAATGTATTCCAGCCCCTTGTTCAGCATAGTGGCGGAATCGACCGAAATTTTCCGACCCATGGACCAATTAGGGTGACTGCATGCCGCAGCCGGAGTTTGTTGAGGCAGCACATTAAGGGGTAAATCGCGGAATGGGCCGCCGGAGCCGGTTAACAATAAATACTGTATCCCATGTTCGGTTAACGCCATACTTCCGACCTGCTGCTGCGCAGCCAGGGGTAAACACTGAAAAATGGCGTTGTGCTCACTATCGACCGGGATAATTTTAGCGCCAGAACGTTGTGCATGATCAATAAACAACTGACCGCTCATGACCAGGGCTTCTTTATTGGCTAGCAGTACGTCTTTACCTGCGTCAATTGCAGCAAGTGTCGGTGAAAGTCCGGCAGCACCAACAATAGCCGCCATAACCACATCCACCTCACCAGCCGAACTGACCTCAGCTAAAGCCTGATCTCCATAAATAACTTGAGTTGCAGTCTTTTGACCGAGCAACGTCTTAAGCTCTGCTGCGGCATTTTTTGAACCCATAACCGCATATTGCGGACTATGCTTTACACAAAGCTCAGCCAGGGCACTAACCTGGCTATGGGCGGTTAAGGCAAAAACCTGAAAGTCATCCGGGTGCCGTGAAACAACATCCAATGTGTTTTGACCAATGGAGCCGGTTGCTCCCAAAACTGTTATCCGACGCATAGGTTTAATGCAAAAACTCCAGATAAGCTAAGGTGAAAATAGGTACTGCAGCTGTAAGACTGTCAATACGGTCAAGAATTCCCCCGTGCCCAGGTAAAATTGAGCCACTGTCCTTAACCCCTGCACTACGTTTAAACATGCTCTCGTTTAAATCACCAAATACTGAAGCAACAACGGTAAACAATCCGGTTAAATAATAACCGGTAAATTGATCGGCCGGCACTTTGGTCCAGTGCGCTACTACCATCATCACCACAAAAGCTAAGGTCACACCACCACAAAGGCCTTCCATGGTTTTTCCGGGGCTTACCGCCGGCATCATTTTATTACGACCATAGCGTACGCCGGCAAAATACGCACCGACATCTGCCGCCCAAACCAGCAGCAAAATAAACAGAACCACCCAGCCACCAAAGAAGCGAGACTCATCAATATCAATTGAGCGAACCGTGACTAATGCCGCCCAAGTAGGAATGAAGATGAGCAAGCCGAATACACCAACAATAGCGCGGGTTCGGGACCACATGCGCCGGCTGGAGGGATAGTTTACGATCATTGCCAGCGCAACAACCCACCAGACACCGCCAGCTAAAATGGTGTAGTAGATGAGTTTAGAGAGCTCACCTCCCTCCCACAAATGCTCGTACGGAGCCAGCCAGGACAATACGCCAATTATAGCACCGACAAATAAGGTGTAAGCGATTCGCGCTGAAGTGCGACGCACGCCCATTAGCGGAGACCATTCCCAGGCGCCCAACATAAGGACCCCCTGAATGAAAAGAGCAAAGCCCCATAACGGCAGCATAAAAACACCGTACAGTGCCACCGGAACCAGCAATAGTGCTGTAATAATACGTTGTTTTAGCAAGTGTTATTCCTCTATCCGAGTTTCTATGCCTTGCATTAGCACGGTTAGTTGTTCGCTCGTTAAACCAAAACGGCGTTCCCGTTGCGCAAAATCTGTAATTGCCTGAGCAAAGGCGGTATCGTCAAAGTCAGGCCATAAAACTGAAGTGAAATACAGTTCAGCATAAGACAGCTGCCATAAAAGAAAGTTACTGATACGATGTTCACCGCCTGTGCGAATGAGTAAATCCGGCACTGGCTGATCTGCCATCATCAATTCACTGGCTATTGCCTGTTCAGTAATTTCTGTCGGTGCTATTTCACCTGCTTTGACTTTCTCAGCTAATTTACGACTGGCTTGCGTAATATCCCACTGGCCGCCGTAGTTCGCCGCTATGTTCAGATTCAGCCCGCTGTTACTTTGCGTTTGCTCTTCCGCTTCGCTCATGCGCTTTTGCAAACGCTTTGAAAAAGCCTCTTTGTCACCAACAATGCGCAAGCGAATATCGTTATCATCTAATTTTTTAATTTCGCTTTTCAGTACTGACATAAACAATTCCATCAGTACCGAGACTTCTGTAGCCGGACGCTTCCAGTTTTCACTACTGAATGCAAACAAAGTCAATGATTCAATACCGTTACGGCGAGCAAAGGCAACAGCCTTGCGCACTGCTTCTGCGCCCGCTTTATGCCCAAAGGTTCTTATTTTACCGCGTTGTTTCGCCCAGCGCCCGTTACCATCCATTATAATGGCAACATGCTTGGGGACTAACTGCTCAATAGACGGTAATTCGTTCATTCAATCTGCCGTAAACATTAAAAAACGCCGTGCGAGTATACCTGACACGGCGTCATAGACCAACGTAGGTAAGGTTTGATGGTTAAATTTCCATCAAATCCCCTTCTTTTGCTTTCAGAGCTTCATCAATTTGCTTAACGAATTTATCGGTCAGTTTTTGAATTTCTTCTTCAGCACTACGTTCTTCGTCTTCGGTAATTTCTTTTTCTTTCAGCAGGTCTTTAATATCACCATTCGCATCGCGACGAATATTACGTACCGCAATACGTCCGTTTTCAGCCTCGGCACGAACAATTTTAACTAAATCGCGGCGACGCTCTTCCGTCAACGGAGGCAATGGAATACGAATAACCGCACCGGCTGAGGCTGGGTTCAGACCCAAATCAGAATTAATAATAGCTTTTTCGACAGCCGCTGAAGCCGACTTATCAAACACTGTCAGAGCCAGAGTTCTGGAGTCTTCTGTGGTGATATTTGCTAACTGCTTAAGAGGCGTGTCAGTACCGTAATAGTTCACCATGACACTGTCCAGTATGCTTGGATGAGCACGGCCTGTACGTACTTTTGACATTTGACTGCGCAGCGATTCAACACTCTTTTCCATGCGATCTTTAGCGTCTTCTATAATTTCTTTTATCACTGTCTTATACCCTTTTATTCAATAACTGCAGTTACTCTGCGTTCTTACTAATCAGTGTACCTTCTTCTTCACCCATTATCACGGCTCGTAAGGCACCCGGCTTATTCATATTAAATACCCGGATAGGCAGAGCGTGATCACGCGCCAGAGTAAATGCCGCTAAATCCATTACTTTTAACTGTTTTTCCAGTATATCATCGTAATTAATGTGCTTATACAAAGTCGCATCCGGGTTACTCACCGGGTCATCAGAATATACTCCGTCAACCTTGGTTCCCTTAAGTACGACTTCGGCTTCAATTTCAATACCGCGCAAGCAAGCGGCAGAGTCAGTAGTAAAGAACGGGTTACCGGTTCCCGCAGAAAATATCACCACACGTCCTGATTTTAGCAAACTGATGGCTTCTGCCCAGTTGTAACTGTCACAGACTCCTGTCAATTCAATAGCTGACATTAAACGTGCGTTAACAAAAGCACGGTGTAAAGCGTCGCGCATAGCCAAACCATTCATTACGGTTGCCAACATGCCCATGTGGTCGCCCACAACACGATTCATACCGGCTTTTGCTAAGCCTTCTCCGCGGAATAAGTTACCGCCCCCAATGACTAAACCTACCTGAACCCCAAGTTCAACTAATTCTTTAATTTCCTGCGCCATACGATCAAGTACTTTGGCGTCAATACCAAATGGCTCATCTCCCATAAGAGCTTCACCACTGAGTTTTAACAATATGCGTCGATAACTGGGTTTCGGATGGGTGCTCATCATTGCCTCTACTCTTTCCTTTAGTTTAAAAAAAACCGCGTCCTGAACGCTCAAGACGCGGTTTATAATTTTCTATTTCATGGGGCTGGTCGAGACCACGCTATTAGCCTTTACTCGCTGCCGCCACTTGTGCCTGAACTTCAGAAGCGAAATCTTCTTCTTTACGTTCAATACCTTCACCCACTTCAAAGCGAACGAAAGTCACTACGTCAGCACCAGCTTTCTTCAGTAACTCACCAACAGTCATTGATGGATCTTTAACGAAAGGCTGACCTGTCAGGCTGATTTCGCCGGTAAACTTACGCATACGGCCTTCAACCATCTTTTCAGCAATTTCTTTCGGCTTACCGCTTTGCATTGCGATATCAACCTGAATCGCGCGTTCTTTCTCAACAACTTCAGCTTCTACGTCTTCAGGCTTAACGAATTGCGGACTGCTTGCCGCAACATGCATGCACAGGTCGCGAGCCAAATCTTCGTCACCGCCAGTTAAAGCGACAGCAACACCGATACGAGCACCGTGAGTATAAGTCGCTACAACGTCACCAGCTTCAAGAGTTTGAACACGACGCACGTTCATGTTCTCACCAATTTTAGCCACTAAGTCTTCACGAGTTTTCTCAACAGTCTGACCACCGATGTCAGTTTTTTTCAATACTTCAACGTCATTTTCTTTGTTAGCAAATGCTGCGTTGATAACTTTATCGCCGAATGCCAGGAAGCTGTCATCGCGAGCGACAAAGTCGGTTTCACAGTTCAGTTCAACCAACGTTGCCTGGTTACCTTCAGATTTAACTAAGATAACGCCTTCAGCCGCAACACGGCCTGCTTTCTTAGCTGCTTTTGCCTGACCGCTTTTACGCATCAGTTCAATTGCCGCTTCCATATCACCGTCGACTTCCTGCAGTGCTTTTTTGCAGTCCATCATGCCAGCGCCTGTGCGCTCGCGCAGTTCTTTAACTAGAGCTGCTGTAATAGCCATGATTCTATTCCTCGATTATTCAGTTGCTTCGACGAAATCGTCTGAGTCTTTCGCTTCAACTTGCGCTGTACGTGCTTCTTTTACCGCTTCAGCAGCAGTGTTCAAGTATAATTGAACAGCACGGATTGCGTCATCGTTACCTGGAACAATGTAATCCACACCGTCAGGGTTAGAATTTGTATCCACAACAGAAACAACTGGAATGCCCAGGTTATTTGCTTCTTTAATAGAAATGTGTTCGTGATCAGCGTCGATAACAAACAGAACGTCAGGTAAGCCGCCCATGTTTTTGATACCGCCTAAGCCTTTTTCCAGCTTTTCCATTTCACGAGTATTAACCAAAGCTTCTTTCTTGGTCAGTTTCTCGAAAGTACCGTCCTGGCTCATTGTTTCAAGGTCTTTTAAACGCTTGATTGATTGACGAACTGTTTTCCAGTTAGTCAACATGCCGCCTAACCAACGGTGGTTTACATAGTACTGACCACAGTTAATGGCTGCTTCTTTCACCGCTTCAGCTGCTGCGCGCTTGGTACCAACAAACAGGATTTTACCTTTGTTAGAAGCAACGTGCTGCATGTAGCTCAACGCGTCGTTGAACATAGGCACAGTTTTTTCGAGGTTAATGATATGAATTTTGTTACGAGCACCAAAAATGTAAGGTTTCATTTTTGGGTTCCAGAAACGAGTTTGGTGACCGAAATGGACACCCGCTTTCAGCATGTCACGCATTGACACGTTAGCCATAATATTTTCCTTTTTAGGGGGTTAAGCCTCCATACATCCCATAAGCCGACCTGTTCTTAGACAAGCACCCCGCCTTATGTGTCGATGTATGTGTGGATTATAATTTACATACAAGTGTACTTAGTTGGCATAAGGCCAAAAAAGCGTGCGTTTTATACCATAAAGCCGAGCCCTGCACAACAAAAAACCTTCGCTAACTTCTGCATTGGCCTACCTCAAAGATAGCGAATTTTATCAGTCACTGTTAAACTGTCGGCTTTTCCAGCAGTCATGGACAGGAAGAGAATGACCATCTCAATTAAGACACCCGAAGAAATCGAAAAAATGCGCGCCGCGGGCAAACTCGCCGCCAGTGTGCTTGAAATGATTGGTGATTACGTCAAGCCTGGCGTAACCACGGAAGAACTGGATGATATATGCCATAAGTACATCACGGATCATAACGCTTATCCAGCACCATTAAACTATCACGGCTTCCCTAAGTCGGTATGTACTTCGGTAAACCATTGTGTCTGTCATGGTATTCCCGGCCCGAAAAAACTGAAAGACGGCGATATCATGAACATTGACGTTACCGTTAAACTGGATGGTTACCATGGCGACACCTCGAAAATGTTTATTGTTGGTAAACCTTCAATAATGGCCGAGCGGTTAATTAAGGTAACTCAGGAGTCGCTTTATAAAGCCATAGAAATGGTTAAGCCGGGTATCAAGCTGGGTGACTTTGCTGAAGTTATTCAAAAGCATGCCGAAGGCCATGGCTACTCTATTGTTAGAGAATACTGTGGTCACGGTATTGGTTCTGTCTTCCATGAAGACCCTCAAATTCTGCATTACGGTGAGGCAGGTACAGGCGAAGAGCTAAAAGCCGGTATGTGCTTCACTATTGAACCTATGGTCAATGTAGGTAAGCGCCATACAAAACTGATGAAAGACGGCTGGACCGTACTGACTAAAGACCGCAGCTTAAGTGCACAGTGGGAACATACATTATTGGTTACCGATAACGGTGTTGAAGTACTGACACTGCGCAGTGATGAGCCCGACTTAGCGCGAGTTATCGAGCACAGCTAACGCATTTGCAGGGGGAGCCTATGGCTAACGTTCAACAAGATAAAGACTTTCACGGGCGCTGGCCTGACCGAACCCTGCAACCTTGCCTAAAAGACTACAAAGCGCTTCTGGAAAGTTACCAGAACTGGTCTGCAGCACGTTTTGTCACCGCGGATATCGATGAGCTGATTCATCACCGCGCAACCTTCTTTGACCAGTTAATTAGCCAGTTGTGGCAGCAATTTCAACTAGAGAACGAGCCGGCAACTATCTTAGCTGTGGGTGGCTATGGTCGTGAAACTCTGCACCCCGGGTCAGATATCGACCTGCTCATTTTAGTGGGTCCGGAAAATGCTGAAGCCGAAGCTAAGTTGTCTGAAAAGCTCGGGCAGTTCATTACCTTTTTATGGGACCTACACCTGGATATCGGCCATTCGGTACGTACTATCGAAGACTGCTTCGCTCAGTCAGAAAAGGATATCACAATAGCCACAAACCTTATTGAAAGTCGCTACCTTTCAGGATCTGAGTCGCTTTACAATGAGTTTCATCAACAGTTGTTAAATGACTTTCCCTGGTCAAGCCGGGATTTCTATCAAGCCAAACTTGATGAACAAAAGCAGCGCCACCAACAATACCACAGCACGTCTTATAACCTGGAACCGAACATTAAATCGAGTCCCGGTGGGCTACGTGATATTCAGACCGTAGGCTGGATTGCTAAACGTCATTTCCGTACTCACTCGGATGAAAACCTGGTTGAATACGGTTATATGACAGCCGATGAATTCGTTGAGCTGCGTGACTGCATGAACTGGCTATGGCGCATACGCTTTGCGCTTCATTTAGAGGCAGGTAAACGCGAAGACCGCTTACTCTTTGATTTTCAGCCAGGCGTTGCTGTTCGCCTGGGCTACGGTAATGACGGTAAAGCCTCCGTTGAAACCATGATGAAAGATTACTTTAAAGTGGTTTTACGCGTAAGCGAGCTTAATCAAATGCTTCTGCAGTTTTTTCATCAGGCAATATTAGGAACGCAGGACTTACAACACGCTGAAAATATTAACGATAACTTTGCCGTTGCGAATAAACTGTTAACGGCTCGGCATGATAATGTATTCGATAGTCACTGCAATATTATCCGCGCTTTTGTCTGCATTGCGGAACATCCGCAAATACAGGGCATACACTCGAACACCATACGTTTACTCAGAAATGCCCGAGCTCAACTAAGTGAGCCACTCAGCCATGACCCGGAATGCCGTGACCTATTCAATCAGTTGATTCAGCATCCCAGAGGTTGTGGCTTGTCTTTTGCACTAATGCATCACCACAGTGTGCTGGCAAGCTACTTGTCACAGTGGCAACAAATTGTCGGACAAATGCAGTTTGACCTTTTTCACGCCTACACAGTAGATGAACACACCTTTCGCTTAGTAAGAAACTTGTACCGCTTTAGCGACGACGATTATCAGGATCAGTTTCCGCTGTGCGAAAAGCTGGTTGCGAAAATGGATCGCCGCTATTGCTTGTATTTGGCGGGTATATTCCATGACATAGCTAAAGGTCGCGGCGGCGATCACTCAGAGCTCGGCGAAATGGATGCGCGTAACTTTTGCCACCAACACGGTTACAGTGAAGAAGACGCAGAGCTAGTGGCCTGGCTGGTGCGGCACCATTTAACCATGTCGGTTACCGCGCAAAAGCGGGACATTCATGACCCGGAAGTCATCCAGGAATTTGCTAATCAAGTTTCAACGCTTGAGCGACTAGACTTCCTTTATTGTCTTACGGTGGCAGATATTCGGGCAACGAACCAGTCACTTTGGAACAACTGGAAAGCAACGTTACTGGAAGAGCTTTATAACGCCACCTCCTACTTGCTGGCACAGGACAGTAATAAGCCTACCCTGGATATTCGCCAAAGAATTAATGAAAATAAAGCCAGTGCAATGGCCTTACTGTTAAGCGCAGGCTTCGAAAAAGCGGAAATTCTGGCATTATGGGGACGCTTTACTGCGGATTATTTTTTCCGCCATACGGCAGAGCAAATCAGCTGGCATTCACAGCATATTCTGAACCTGCCAAGCGAGCAACTGCCGCTCATCCTCATTGGAGACGAAAACAACTACGGCACAACTGAGTTGTTTATTTACCATCACGAAGAGGGGCATTTGTTTGCCTCGGTTGCGGGCGTTCTGGACAGCCAGCAACTCAACATTCTGGATGCACAAATTCTGGCTACCCGTGACGGCTTTGTTATGGATACCTTTGTCGTATTGCAACGAGACGGCAAACCGTTAACAGAGCCTCATCGTATTGAAGAGGTAAAACAACAGTTGCTGGATGTCCTGCACAAACGGATACCCGTTCCCAGCACGAAACGGCCTTTATCGCGTCGCATGAAGAACTTTTCGGTGGCAACTGAGGTCACTTTTATACCCAGTAAACATCACGGCCGCACTACCTTTGAACTGGTAACACTGGACAGGCCGGGGCTTATTGCTAAGCTTGCCGCTATTTTGCAGCAACAGAACGTTATCCTGCTGGCGGCGAAAATCACCACCATAGGCGAGCAGGCAGAAGACTTATTTATTGTCACTACCGAGCAGCAAACCGCTCTTAGCGACAAGCAAAAAAAAACATTGAAAGCAAAAATTATCAAAGACCTGGAGTTTTAAATTCTTATCATGGAAAACATAAAACAGCGCATCATTGATGCATTTGAACAACGTGATCAAATCAATGCCCGAACCGAAAACGACGACCTCCGCGAAGCTGTGCGTTACGTTATCGATGAAATTGACCGCGGCGAGTTACGAGTTGCCGAAAAAATTTCCGGTGAATGGGTTGTTCATCAATGGCTTAAGAAAGCGGTTCTTTTGTCATTTCGCTTAAACGACAACGACCTGATTGAAGGCGGAGAAACCCGTTTCTGGGACAAAGTGCCGGCCAAATTTGCCGACTACGACAGTGCCCGTTTCCGTGCTGAGGGCATGCGCGTTGTACCACCCGCTATGGTTCGTAAAGGTGCCTTTATCGGCCGTAACGTTGTCGTAATGCCATCGTACGTTAATATTGGTGCTTACGTTGGTGAAGGCACTATGGTGGATACCTGGGCTACCGTTGGTTCCTGTGCGCAAATTGGAAAAAATGTTCACTTGTCCGGCGGTGTTGGTATCGGTGGGGTTTTAGAACCATTGCAGGCTAACCCAACGATTATTGAAGATAACTGCTTCATTGGTGCGCGCTCTGAGATCGTTGAAGGCGTTATTGTCGAAGAAGGTGCGGTAATTTCCATGGGCGTTTATATTGGCCAGAGCACTCGCATTTATGACCGGGAAAACGACCGAATTCTGTATGGTCGCGTCCCTTCGGGTTCCGTTGTTGTGCCCGGCTCGCTGCCTTCCGCAAGTGGCACTCACAGCCTTTACGCTGCTATCATTGTCAAAGTGGTTGATGCGAAAACTCGTGCCAAAGTGGGTATCAATGCCCTGCTACGCAGCGCGGAATAACGTTTACTTAAGAAATGGCTGGTGAAACTCATCCGGCAGTGGTATTTCCAGGTTTACAGATTCACCACTGACCGGGTGTTTAAAACTCAACCCTGTCGCTGCCAGCAGTAAACGGTGGCAATTAAAGTGCTCGCGAAAAAAGTTATTATGCCGTCCCTCACCATGGTTAGTATCACCGACAATGGGATGCCGAATGTGTGCCATGTGCCGGCGTAATTGATGCTTGCGACCCGTTTCCGGTTGCATCTGAACCAGTGAGTAACGCGTGGTGTCATGTTTTTTGCTGACTTTATAAGGCAGCTCAATCTGCTTTAAACACTGATAATGCGTCACCGCAGGTTGCTTATCTTTATCCGGATCCGCGTCTTTATCAGCAAGCTTATCCAATTCTTCTTTCAAGGCGTAATCAATAGTGCCGCTTTCTGATACGTAGCCTCTGACCACAGCATGGTAAGTTTTTCTCACTTCGCGCGCGATTAATTGCTCCGTCATAGTACGGGCAACATCGCTGTTTAAGCCAAAAACCAACAAACCGGATGTCGGGCGATCTAGACGATGAACAGGGTAAACGTGGCAGCCAAGTTGATTGCGCAGCATCTGCATTGCAAACTCACGGGCACCGCTTGCTATACGGCTTCTGTGAACCAATAAACCGCTGGGCTTATTAATAACGGCAAGATGCTTATCCAGGTAAACAAGGTCTAACTGACTCACTGTCAGACATCTTCCTGCAAGGGGTCAGTTCCGCTGAGCAACACATCAAATTCACGTATCAGTGCAATGAGTTGTTCGTATTGTTCCAGCTCGCTGCGGTAGATATGCGCAGCCATTGGGCTAACGGCAATCCCCTCAGGCAAAGGGCGCTTGCTATCCACTAACGCCCACATTCGGGGAAGCATAATAAACTGCAACCACTGATGAAATTCCAGCGTGTCGACAGCAAATGGCTGCTGACTCTCCAACGCCTGCACCGGCGGGTGCTGAGACTGCCATAAGCCAAGACTGTTTAGTTCACGCTCTATTCTGTCCAGCAATCGAGCGGCTTTCTGATATTGCTCCATATCAGACTCCGTTACCACATAATTGTATAAACCGATATAATGGCGCCATAGTGATTTAATACGCCTTAAAATTCAAGCAAAAAGGGAGCGCCTGTGTCAGCACCGACCATAACTACCTTGGGTGAGTTTTTGCAAGCCGGCCAAGCCGAATACAAAATTTTTGATATAGGCAGATGCCTGACAGAGCTGTCTCAAGAAGAGTTTGCAGCCATTGAGCAACAGCAACGTCCATACCCCTACCCCATAGCGCGGCAGGCTCAATTGGCAATACTGTTCCAGCATAAACAACGTGACCAACAGCCTTTTATTTGGTTTCTGCAATTTCCGCTGGACGAGCGGGGTCTTTTAAATATAGCCGCGCGTAATCAATACCTGGAGTATGTGGTTAATTCATTAGGCCACGAAATTACCGGAGAAATGACCGAGGAGCAGCAAAATCAGCTGCAACAAAACCCGTATTTATTAACGCCGAATGAGCAACAGCGCGCGGCTTTGCATGCCCGGGTTCAGCGCCAGCAAAAATTATCGCCGTCCATACATTTTGAAACGGCGGAAGCGTATTTGAGGCAACCTGAAAGCGGTATAGATTGGCAAAAAGTAGGCTTGCAAGGGTTACACGACTGCGCAGCCCGGTTAGAGCAACTGCCGGAACTGAGCAAAGCCATAGCAACGCATTTTTCTCATTACCCAAGTGCTGTACGCCAGCCGTTGGCCGTTGCGCTTGAGCAACAAAGCCTGACTCCACCGGTAAGAGACGCTCTTCTGCAGAACCTCGAGAGCAGTAATGCTCAACTGTGCACTGACAGTTTGCGCGCGCTGGCCTCCGCTTCAGCTCATCCTCGGGTACAAAAAGCAATAAACAAACTGGTTCCAAATGCCAATGCCGATCAGCTCGTTGTTATTGCTGCTCGTTTATGGCCGGTGCTTTGCGAAGAACCAAATTTGTTGCGCTACTTAGACGCCATAGCAGCGCTCGATAATTCGCTGTTTGATGCCTTATTCCAGGACATTATTGCCCTGCCAGATATACGCCCGTTACTGTTGGCCATTATTGCCCAACAAAAACAGTCTGCGGCAGTTAATGAAGCATTAAATCGATTAAAACAACAGACACAGGGAAGCTAATGAATTTACTCGATGTCATTGTTTTACTGGCGCTGGCAACGGCAATATGGGTTTTCTGGCAACACCGGCAACAGTCGGAAAGCGCTCAAAAACATGCGCTGTTTTATTGCAAGCAGCAAAGGCTTCAGTTTTTAGATATTCGTCGCGAGGACACGCGTTGGTCGTTTAAGGGCAGCCAGCCAGGCTGGCGTAGTACCTTCAAAATGGGCTTTAGCAGCGACGGCGAAACTCGTTATGAAGGCGACTTAACCCTTCATAACCAGCGTTTGGTCGGCGTTGAATTACCGCCGTTTCGTATTCCCGCGCAATAGTTTAACTAGGCTGCCGTTGGTAAAACAGGACTTCACCGGGCAGCTTTTCGACTTCTATTTGCGCCTGAATACGATAGCCGCGCTTTTTAAAGAAAGCCTGATAATCCGAACGAGTGACGTAAACGGCTATCCCTTGTGATTCCGGATCTTCTTCAAAAACCGCTTTGGCAGCTTCAACAAGTAAGTGCCCCAAGCCCTGCGACTGATATTGGGGTGCTACCGCAATAAATGCCAGCATATGATAAGGCACATCCGGCATCGCTTCCTGAATTAAGCGTTCTTTTTCAAGCACCTGTTTAGTACTCAAAAAACCAGCCGTGAGCAACATGCTTATCCGCCAGTGCCAGAAACGCCCGGGACCAAAGCTTTTACCAGGACGGGTAAGACACGCAACACCTAATAATGTGCCGCCATCTCTAATACCAATAATAGGTTGCCCGCTTTCCCAGAAAGCGTTCAGGTCTTCCCGAATAGCGGCCCTTAAACGTTTATCGTAGTCAGGCTTGTCGAACCGGAAAATCTTTTGCAACAACTCGTCATCGTAATAAGTCTTGAATAAAAGAGAGGCTGCTAGCTTCAGATCTTCAGCTACAAGGTAAACCAGTTCACCCTGAACATGCTCACGGCTGTTCTCACCTGCGTCATCAATTTCGCTTTCCGTTTTTTCTGTCAAACCCTGCATAGTAAATGGCCAATCGTTAGTTTTTATAACACCAACTTAACCATTTTTCAGAATTCTGTCGAGACCCATTTACCCGCTATTAAAGCAAGACTGTCATCAAGAGTTGTTATCAGCTTTAACTTGAGGCTGACAATTCTCAAGCCAGTCAGCCAGAGAGTCAGACAGAACTTCGTGTTGTTCCTTACCTACCCATTCAAGTCCAACCGCACCACTTTGGTTATCTATGGTTACCAACAAGCTGTCATCCTCGCTACCTAAACCAATAAAGATCGTTTCAGGCTGTTTCAAACGACGCTTCATTAAAATGTGACCAGTAATATTCTCTAATAAGCGCTCACCGTCTTCTGCACTCTGCGTCTGTAGCAAGCTAACTGGATGGCCCTGGTAGTCAAGCGCAAGGTCTCCCGCGTACCAGCGGCCAAACAAAGCTTTAATACTTCCATGAAAATTCGTTTCCAGAGCACTCTCAAGATCATCAAAGTTTAGCGCTTCAGGTTGCCGGCATGGCGTCCATTCAACCGTATTCTCGTCAATAACAGTTCCATAAATTGGACTCTTCCACTCTTCTACATACTCTGTATAGCGCACAGGAACATTTTCCTGATAGCGCATCATTAGTGCATCGATTGATTCTTCTAGCGTCTTCATCTGGTACTTACACCTAAGAAAATTTACAATACAGCCATTGTACTTACGGAGCGACTTAAATGCCAAAGAAGGACGCACTAGACCACTTATCTCTGGGGCAGCACACCGACTGCCCGAATGAATATGACCCAAAACAGCTGCAACCAGTCCCCCGCTCACTGAATCGGGAACCTATAGGGCTTAAAGACGAGCTACCTTTTTCGGGTGTGGATTTATGGACCGGTTATGAAATTTCGTGGCTAAACGCAAACGGACTGCCACAGGTTGCGGTAGGTTATTTTACCGTGCCTGCCAAGAGCCCTAATCTGGTCGAATCCAAGTCATTTAAGCTTTATTTAAACAGCTTCAATGACTCGCGTTTTAACACTTGGGAGCAGGTGCAACAACTGATGGAAACCGACCTGTCCGCTTGTGCCGGTGCGTCGGTTAACGTCAAGCTGAGACAGTTGTCTGAGTTGGAAGGCGAGTCTGTGGCAACCTTTCCGGGTCACTGTATCGACCATCAGAATATTCGTATTTCGCAGTACGACTATCAGCCGTCACTGCTTGCTACAGAGCAAAATGAAACAGAAGAAGAGCTACACAGTCATCTGTTAAAATCGAACTGTCTGATAACCAATCAACCCGACTGGGGTTCGGTTTACATTCATTATCAGGGGCCGAAGTTGGATCGCGCTGCGCTGCTCGCTTATCTGGTGTCATTCAGACGCCATAACGAATTCCACGAGCAATGCGTTGAGCGCATTTATCAGGACTTGAAAGCACTGGGAATGAAGAAGTTGACGGTTTATGCCCGTTACACACGTCGTGGCGGTCTGGACATAAATCCGTTTCGTTCAGACTTCGAGCCAGCGCTGCAAATGCAACGCATGGCCCGACAATAAGGGATTAAGCGTTAGGGTGCGGAATTTGTAACCATTGCAGGAAACGAGCTTTCTGTTCAGCAGTAGGCTCGTCTAATGGTTCTATTTTCGCGTCAGTTTCAGGAGTTGGTTGCACCGTTAAGGTTTTCTTGTGCAACTGGTCGCGACGGAAAAATGTCACTTCAATAGAATCACCCGCTCTATATTCATCAAAAGCTTCTTTAAAGCGACCATCAACTACGGTGTGTCCGTCGTAAGCAACAATGACATCACCCGGCGTAAAGCCGGCTTCCCAGGCGGGGCTGCCTTTGCTAACTCTGGTCAATTCCATACCGCCACTGGCTTCACTGGCACTCCAGCCAGCCCAGACTTTCTCAGCTTCGCGTTCGTCCTGCTCTTCATCCTTGTCCTGATCATAAACCAGCTTTAAACCCACCTGCTCCAGCATACTCTCGAACGGAATATCTGCGGCCGGAGTTTCAACATTGTCTTGCCACCAGTCCTGCCAGGATTCACCCGTTAAGTCTTTCAAAATAGTTAGCACATCGGCTGAAGTGAAGCCCTGCTCGTCGGCATCAAAGCGCTGATACAACTCATTATGCACGTCGCGATAGCTAACTTCTCCATCAGTTTTTTTCAACAGTTCGCTGTCCAGCAGCCAGGAAACCAGAGCACCTTCCGAGTATATATTCACAGAATCGTTGTGCGCGCGGTCGCCATATTGATCAATCCACGCCTCAAAAGAGGCTTCAGCCACTGACATAACATCTCGGCCTGGTTTTGATCGATAGCGGTCAATGCTGGTTGCTACTCGTTCGAAATACTCAGACGGCTTCATAATTTCTGCCTGTAATAACAAATGATTCTGGAAGTAGCTGGTTGAACCTTCAGCAATCCAGAATAAATCAGTGTAGTTTTCTTTTTGATAATCGTATGGAACCAGTCCGTCCGGGCGATAAGCTTTCACGTTCCAGGTATGCACAAACTCATGTGACGCTGTCGACATAAACGACAGGTAATCGTCACGACTAGCAAAGCTGTATCTTGGGCGCTGGATAATCGTCGAGTTTTTGTGTTCAGTCGCACCACCTGCGCCAGTTGTCGCGTGGACCATAAAAACATAACGCTCATATGGGTAGCTGCTCCAAATCGAGTCACCGGTAGCCACCAGCTTTTGTAAGTCTTCGACCGTTTTCTCAGCGTCGTAGTTACCCTCTCCCCAGAATACGACTTCATAATCGCGATCATCCTGAGTGAACTCATAGTGTTTGTTAATGCCCGTTTCTATGGGCGAGTCAACTAACACATCCCAACTTTCGGCCGAGAACTGGTGTGCACCGTCTCTGTCCATACCGGAGTAACTCTTCCACTCATCCGGAACATCCAGAGACACTGACACCGGTTTATCGCGCCAGGCGTCTGCATACATAAATACAGCGGATGCATCTAAGTAAGCATGGCTGTCGTCGATATGGCGGCTACGGCGCCCGAGCTGATTCGCGTAAATTTCGTAATCGACGGTTACTTCACCACTGTCTTCAGGTAAATATACGCGCCAGGTGCTTTTATCGACCTTTTCCCAGCGAAGTTCTTCCCCGTTGCTCTGAGCATCAAAATCCCGAACCCCATTAGCCAGATTCAAAATGCGATAATATCCGGTTCTCCAGGCTGGCATTTTTACATCCAGAAACTTAGTATCACTGGCTGGAAAGGTTATAGACACTTCGCCTTTGTGGTGCTCAGGTTGTGTTAAATCAATTTTATAATTGGTATTTGCCAATACAATGGAAGGTGCCAACATAACACCAACAGCTAATAAGCTCTTGCGCACAGTTTATCTCCGTTAGTTTCGCTTTATTTGTTAGTTAACTTGTTTAAAGACTACCACAATCCACCGATAGAAAATAAATTCAGATAGGTTAGACTTTATGACATTATTTTTCGTATTATGCGTATTGACTTCAACATTTGGTAGGTGAGCATTGGCATTACCAGAAACACCACAAGAGCAGGTTCAGCACCTTAGCAAGAAACTGCGACAGAGCATCCAGTCGCGTAAGCAGATAGAAGACGATTATCTGCGCGACTCGCAACGTTACTCAAACTTTGTGAACGATCTTTGTCTGGCATTAAATGGTGTTGATAGTGAGTTAGACGGTTTACTGCATAAATTACGAGGTCATCTGCAGCAAAATGCGTCCGCTGCGGTTATAGAGCCCATAATGCAACAAGTGGGTGAGGTGATTTCTCAGCATACTGTTCGTATGCAAACGCTGCTAAAAAAAACCAACGAAAGTATTCACCTGGCATTACAGTCTATTAAGCCACGCGATAGCAGTGGCAGAAGCCAACTACAAAAAATAGCAAATGAATTCGAGCAACCAACAATGACGGTTTCTCATTATTTGCCATTAGTAAACCAATTGCTGACACTTTCCTACCAGCAGCAAGGTACTCAGACAGAAACGCAAGTAACCCAATATCAAAGTCAATTGCTTGATTTACTAAGTGAGGTCGAGTTTCTTGGAAGCGCCGCTGATACTTTGCAGCAAGTAAGGGTAGCTTTACAAAAGCCGCAAACCAGCGAAACCTTGTTAGCTATCACATTAAAAGTTATGCGGCTGGTATTTAACAATATTAACGATGAACGCCGCTCAGCACAGCTGTTCCTGCAACAATTAAATGCTTCATTAGAATCTGTCCAGAGTGTATTAGGTAAAACCATAAATCACTCTGCTGACTTTGCTGACCAACGACTGCATCTGAACCAACAACTAAAAAGTGGCGTTTCCGAGATAAAAGCTTGCGTCACTGACGCGTATGAATTGAACGATTTAAAAGAGTCGGTCGGCTTGCAGTTGCACCGTTTAGGTGAAACTTTGAATCGACACCTCAAGTTACATGACGAAGAGCGTCAAAGTTTCCATAGCAACACGCAAGCCATGGAGCAGAAACTCCGTGAAACCGAAGAACAGGTTTTACATTACAAGCAGGAGCTGGCTAAACAAAAGTTCCGCAGCTTACAGGACAATCTGACCAAGTTGCCGAACCGCTCTGCTTTTGATGAGCGTTTAAACCTGGAATTCCAACGCTGGAAAAACGGTGAAACGCCACTCAGCATAGCCATTATCGACGTTGATCATTTTAAGAATATTAACGATAGCTTTGGCCATATTGCCGGCGACAAGACCTTACAAGTTATCGCAGGTACTCTCAGCAAATCGCTACGAGAATCAGCCTTTGTTTGTCGCTATGGTGGCGAAGAGTTTGCTATCATATTCTGTTCTGACGGACAAAGTGCCTGTCAACATATAGAGAATACTCGGGAGAAAGTGGCTAATATCCCGTTTAGATTTAAAACCGACGATATACGCATTACTATTTCCGCAGGAATAGCTGAATTTAAGTACAATGAAGATATACCACTGGCGGTTTTTGAAAGAGCCGATAAGGCGCTCTATGAAGCAAAAAACAGCGGGCGCAACAAAGTCATCACAGCAAAATAAAGAGCAAATCTGATGGGCACCGCCGGTACAAGAATGACCCCGAGTCATCGTTATTACAGGAGTATGAAAAAATAATGAGAGCAAGTATTTCTCCAAGAGGCAGCATGTCTCTTTTGTCACAACTGGAAATAGAACGTTTAAAGCAATCCTCAAACAGCCAACTCTATAAATTATTTCGCAATTGCTGTCTCGCGGTTTTAAATGCCGGAAGCAATACCGATAGCAGCGCTGAAATTTACGATAAATATGAAGACTTCGCCGTTAATATTATCCGCAAAGAGCGCGGTATAAAAATTGAATTGATTGAGCCGCCGGCTGAAGCTTTTGTTGATGGCGAACTGATTGTCGGCATTCGCGAATTACTGGAATCCGTATTGCGCGACATTCTCTTTACCGGAGAACGTTACTCAGAAGAAGAACTGAAAGACGCTGACAGTGCCACCCTAACCCACGTGGTGTTCGACATTTTACGTAACGCCCGTACTATTCAGGCCATGCAAGAGCCCGATATGGTGGTTTGCTGGGGCGGTCACTCAATTAACGAAGCTGAGTACAAATACACTAAAGAAGTGGGTTATCAGTTGGGCTTGCGTGGCTTAAATATCTGTACCGGATGTGGCCCGGGTGCAATGAAAGGCCCTATGAAAGGCGCGACTATTGGTCATGCTAAACAGCGTATTAGTGGTGGTCGCTACTTAGGTCTTACTGAGCCTGGCATTATTGCTGCCGAGCCACCTAACCCTATTGTTAACGAACTGGTTATTTTGCCCGATATTGAAAAACGCCTGGAAGCTTTCGTTCGCTGTGCGCACGGTATTGTTATTTTCCCGGGTGGCGCTGGCACCGCTGAAGAGCTGTTGTATCTTCTTGGCATACTGATGCACCCGAAAAACCAACAACAAAGCTTACCGGTTATATTGACAGGCCCTGAGGCGTCTAAAGATTACTTTGATGCGCTGGACACCTTTATTGTTGAAACTCTGGGTGAAGAGGCTCGAGGCTTTTACCGTATTATTATTGCTGACCCCTCAGGTGTTGCACAGCACATGCACGCCGGCATGGCCGCAGTAAAACAATACCGCCGTGATTCTGGTGACGCTTACTACTTTAACTGGACCTTATTTATTGATGAAAACTTCCAGCGGCCGTTCTACCCGACTCACGAAAATGTTGCGTCACTGAACCTGCACCCGGAACAGCCTAAAGAAGAGCTAGCAGCCGACTTACGACGTGCGTTTTCAGCTATTGTAGCCGGGAACGTGAAAGATGGTGGCATTCGTCAAATTCGGGAAAAAGGCGTATTTACCATTCACGGTGAAAAAGAGTTAATGAAACGACTGGACGTATTGTTAAGAGCATTCGTCGAACAAGGACGTATGAAATTGCCAGGTTCGGTGTATCATCCTTGTTATAAGGTTGTTACTGACTGAAGGATTTATGAAAAATAAAGTCTTTGTCATACTCGCCATTGGCGCTGTTTCTTATCTAGCCATAGTAGGAGCAGTGCTGATGCTTTATCAGGCTGATCCTGCTGATTTACAGTGGCAGGAACGAGAGACCTATAACGCCAGACAAATTGGCCAGTTGGATCTCGGTATGTCCAAAGACAGTGTTATTCGTATTTTAGGCTCACCCGATATCAACGAAGCAAAAGCCTCATCTGAAGGTGACATGCAAGTTCTGTTTTATCGAACTCATCACGTGACTTCTGACGGAATAACGACTAAAGATGAATGTACCCCTTTGGTTTTTCGCGATAATAAGCTTATCGCCTGGGGCAACGACTCTTATCGTGACTATCAGAATTATCAGAGGCGAGAATGAGAGAGCTGACCGAGTGTTGTGAAAAAGCGGCAAGTTTACTGAAACAACACGACGTTCGTCAGCTTTATCGTCTGGTTCAGTTTATTGATGAAGAATATCAGCAAAACCGCTGGCCTGAACTGCTTCCCCTTTACGCTCAGCAATACGCTCCTGCGGATAATCAGATAATAAGTGAGTTACTCGCGGTTTGTGTGAACGCGCTGCATTGCGGTTATCAATGGTCTTTGCACTCACATTATCGCCGAATTCTGGCCGCTGCTTGTGTCAGTGAAAAGCTTAATCCAGACCCTGCCCACTGGAAGCAGCTGCATTTAAGACAGCCGCTGTGGCTCTCTGCTTTAGAGCCTTTAACGCTAAAATCTGCTGACATTGTCGTTTTTCGCTATTGGGTTAACGCCTTAACTCAGGTTCAGCTGCAACGCTGTGAGCCTACTCAAGCTTTTTTCCCCTTATTGAACAGTGAATTCCGCTATCGCTTTTGGGCGCTGTTAAATCAGCAGGATACACTTCCTTTAAGACTCACGGGTCAGAAGTTTTCACATCATAAGAACCAGCAGACCGCAGTACTTTTAGGTTTTGAAGGAAAACATCAGATTCTGGCTCTTATACATAAGCTGGACAGCCCATTTTATGTCAGCCCGGACGAGACACAAAATTGGGACGTTAACGACAAACCTCTGACTCAGGAACAGGTGAACGCTCTGGCTCAGCACCGATTGCTAAAGCACAAGCCAAAAAGTGCAACACAACAAACGCCCAGGAAACTGTTACAGGCAATAAACCGTTACGCCAATGCCAGTGGCGCCTTAAACGCAGTAATTCAGCAAATTAACCAACTGCCTTTTTTAGCCAGCAGCCTCCATGCTGCCGTGCATCAGAGCGAACGCATTGGCTACAGCGAAGCCAGCCGTATGGACTTAAAGCAGTCTTATTTATGGTTAGGCTCTAAACGAGCTTCAGTTATTCTTGCTACTGCTTTTTTGCAGCATCAGTTTTCATTAAATACCATTCCTCAGCATAACGCATTGATGCAAAAGCTCGGCTTACTGACCACAACGCTACAGCACTTATCAACAGAAACCGGCGTTAGCCTGCCAACCCCGGCACCACTGCTTGCTCTGCTTTCAGGCTCCGATCTTTTTCGTCACCCAGAGCTGCTTAAATCGGCAAGGTGGCCCCGTCCGCGAGAAATAGAGCATTGCTACAGTACAAGTTGGGTAGGCTCTGCACTGGATATCAGTGACTTTCGTCGCAGTCGACAATTAGTTAAGCGTTGGCAATTGCCGGCCGCCACTGAAAATTTATTGGATCCCGATAAGAGTGAAGACAATGAACTCAATGCTTTGTTTTTCTTAGCCAATTATTTGACCATAAGTACCTATTACCCCAATGTGTTATTAAGCGACTCGGTCAAATCACTGCTAAAGTCTTATTGTCAGCAACTTCAAGTAAACGGTGAGCAACTGACCCGAATTAAAGCTAAATCAGCTTTTGAAAGTCACTGTTACTCACCGTTATAACCTACATTTACTGGCTGAATAATGCTTTGCTAGTCAGTATTAACGCCGCAATGGTAGAATTACCATTCCTGTTTTTGTTGTAACACGGTTTAAAGGAATCAATTCATGAGTAGAACTATCACAGTAATTCCAGGTGACGGCATCGGTCCGGATATTGTCGAGTCCGCAACAGCCATTCTTGATAAAGCAGGTTGTGACTTTGAATATGAATACGTCGACGCTGGTTTAACTGCTTTGGAAAAAACCGGAGAGTTACTGCCACAGGACACTCTTGATGCGATTGAGCGTAACGGTGTTACCTTAAAAGGTCCGCTAACCACTCCGGTTGGTGAAGGCTTTACCTCTATTAATGTCAGCCTCCGCAAACATTTTTCATTATACGCTAACGTGCGCCCTGTTTTGTCTTTTACCGGCACACAAGCGCGCTACGAAAACATTGATATTATTACCATTCGTGAAAATACCGAAGGTATGTACTCCGGCTTAGGCCAAAAAGTATCTGAAGACGGTAACGAAGCCGAAGCAGTAAGCAAAATCACTCGTGAAGGCGCTGAGCGCATTGTTCGTTTTGCCTATGAAACCGCACGTCGCGAAGGCCGTAAGAAAGTCACCGCGGTGCATAAAGCCAACATTCTGAAATCCACTTCCGGTTTATTCCTGAAAGTAGCGCGCGAAATTGCGGAAGAGTATCCTGATATTGAATCAACAGAAATGATTGTTGATGCGGCCTGCATGCGCTTGGTTATGAACCCGGAAGAGTTTGACGTTATTGTTACCACCAACCTGTTTGGCGATATTCTGTCTGACCTGTGCGCAGGTTTGGTCGGCGGCTTAGGTATGGCACCCGGCGCTAACATTGGTAAAGACTGCGCCATTTTCGAAGCTGTACACGGCTCAGCCCCGGATATTGCTGGTAAAAACCTGGCAAACCCAACCTCAGTTATCTTAGCGTCAATTCAAATGCTGGAATACTTAGGTATGCAAGAACAAGCCGAAAAAATCACCAAAGCATTAGAAGATGTGATTTCCAGTGGCGACCGTACCACTCGTGATTTGGGCGGCTCGCACGGTACCACTGATTTTACTCAGGCAGTTATTGAGCGTCTTTAAGGCGAAAGGCATAGCCATGAATGAACTCAGGCTATGCCTTTAAAGCTAGCTGCGGGGCAACCAGCGCAAGTGTACAGTAATTTCTTCACGGTCGTGGTAAAGGTGCTTGGCCTGAATTTCAAACGGCTTAGTCCCCTCGGTTTGTAGCTGTTCTTTAATCTGATCCAGGTAGCCTTTAACTGCGGCGTAGCGCTGACGCATTGGTAACTTAAGATTAAAGATGGCTTCTTCACAATCACCGTCTAGTAACCAACTGGTCATCAGCTCGCCGACACGTGCGGGTTTTTCAACCATATCGCACACCAACCAGGTAACATTTTTGCGTTTCGGGCGAAATTTAAAGCCGTCTTCCTGAATGTGCTTTACCTGACCGGTTTCCATTAAAGATTCTGCCATTGGTCCGTTGTCCACAGCCTGTACCATCATACCGCGGCGTACCAACTGATAAGTCCAGCCTCCCGGCGCTGCACCAAGATCTACCGCCTTCATGCCCGAATGAACACGTTTTTCATGTTCGTTTTCAGGCACAAATACCTGAAAGGCTTCATCCAGTTTTAACGTTGAACGGCTTGGTGCCTCTTTTGGCATACGCAAACGCACAATCCCACCATCGTGCACTGTCTGGTTATAGCTGTACGAATACCCCACCAAAGCATGTGCCGCATTGACAAATAACACGTGAAGCATCGGTCGTTTGGCTAACGGTTTATTACTTAAAAGCTCTTCTTTACGCAACGCCTGACGCAGCGGTACGCTAAACTTACGGCAAAATTTGGATAGCTGGTTAGCTTCGTTAGTATCTGGGGTTTCCACCCGTAACTCACCGGCTAAACCAAAAGTTTCCTGGTGAGGTTTTAGTACCTTTATGACTTCGCTGGCACGGTCTTCAATACCGGCCACTTTAACCGGCCCCAGCAAGGCAAACATTTCGCGCGCAAAGACCAGGTCTTTCAGCGTCAGTTTACGGGCAATATGCTCTGCTTCTTCGTGCTGACAATGGTAGGTAACGTAAGCTTGTTCGGGTTGTGTCTGGCAATAACCATAAACACCCAGTTCCGCGGTTTTATCCTGAATTTCGGCCGCGCAATCACCTTCGAACCCCGCACGACACAGCAATACAATGCCACTACCTCTGCCGTTAACAATCTCACTCATTAACTACCTGCTCCTAACTTCATTGCGCCAACTAATAAACTGACCCAGCCAGCAATAAATAATACTCCGCCAATAGGTGTTATAGGTCCAAACCATTTAACACCGGTAAGTGCTAAGGCATACAAACTGCCAGAAAATAGAACCACGCCAGCCAGCCACAAATAGCCGCTGGCAACAAACCAAACCGACGGTGACTGCTTTAACCAAAGCGCTAAAGCAAACAGTGCCAACGCATGATAAAACTGATAGGTGACTCCGGTCTCAAAAGCGCTCAGCAAACTCTCACTTAATTTCGATTTTAAACCGTGCGAAGCAAAAGCGCCCAACATAACGCCGGTACCGCCTAAAATGGCGGCCACAATTAAAAATACCTGACTCATTGAATAAACTCCTTAATGGCATCTGCTGCCTGCTGCCAAAGCTTAGGTGTATTCACCGCCTTGGCTTTTGTGGCGGCAAATCCGTGATCGGCACCCTCTAGCCATTGTAACTGCCAGTTATGCGGCAGCTCCACGCCTTGCCCCTGCTCGGCTCTTTTTAAAAGCGGCTTACTGAACGGGTCACGCGTTCCCTGCAAAATAAGGCCGGGCGCCTGCGTCATCTTTAATTCTTCAAGGCGTGACTTCTCAGGTTTTTGCGGTGGGTGGAACGGAAAGCCCAAAGCAATGACTGCTTTCGCGCCGTATTTATCGGCTAAGCGCAACATTACCCGGCTTCCTAACGACTTGCCCATCAAAACTAACGGTTTATTATCTTGCTGTAACTCGCTCAGCAGTTCATCAATCGCATCGACCAATGCCTGCATTTTATTCGGCGGACGTGGCTTACCGGTTTCACGAACCTTTTCCCAATAAGGAAAGTCCGGGCGCACAACCTCCGCACCAAGCGCTATGCCATGCTCTGCAAAGAAATTCATAAAAGCTGTGTCGGGACCGCCTCCTGAGCCGTGCAAAAACACGATGCGGAACGCTCCTTCCGGGTTCTGTTGTTGATAACGCATTATTGGTTAAACTCTTGCTCTTCTTTTTGAACCAAGTTTAGCAGCCACTGACGAAAGGTCGCGATTTTACCTATCTCCGCCTGATTGTCACGACAAACCAGATAAAACGCTTTATTCCGCTGCAGTGCCTGAGGAAAAATACGAACCAGGTGGCCACTGTCAATTTCAGACTTCACCAACACGTTATTGGCTAATGCAATGCCCTGCCCGTGGACTGCAGCCTGCAAAGCCAGGCTGGAATGACTAAATACTGGTCCGTTATCGCCTTTATACTGGGGCAACCCTACCAATTGAAACCAGTCCTTCCAGGCATTTCGGGTTTCATCATGCAGTAGCGTTTGTTTGAATAAATCTATCGGCTCTTTAATGTTGGCTTTGTCTAACAGCAAAGGAGAACAGACAGGCCATAAGTATTCTTCATGCAGCTGGTAAGCTTTTACGCCGGGCCAGCGACCATCACCATAGTAAATAGCAACGTCTACATCGTCCGTCAAAGAGCCGCTAATCTCATCCACCGCTTTAATGCGTATGTCCATATCTGGGTGTTCTTCGCGAAAACTGCTGAGCCGCGGAACAAACCATAAAATGGCGAAGCTGGGCGGAACCGACACGGTCAAAGCACCGCGTTCAGACACTAGCCGAAGTTTATCGGTGGCCTGCGCCAATTGCTCAAAAATATCCCGTAATTCTAAGTAGTATTCCTGCCCTTCTTCGGTGAGCAGCAGCGAGCGGTTTCGTCGAATAAAAAGCTTAAGCTCAAGGAAGTCTTCTAACGCTTTTACCTGATGACTGACGGCCGCCTGAGTCACAAATAACTCTTCGGCTGCTTTGGTAAAACTGAGATGACGCGCTGCCACTTCAAATGATTTTAGCGCGTTTAAGGGAGGTAATTTCCGCATGCCATTAACTAAAAAGCGTCTCTGTTTAGTAGATAACCACCACTATAACAGAGACGCCCTTAGTTCGGCTATTTATCATTACTTTAACTAATGTGACTTACAGACGAACGCCGCCGTCAATTTCGACCACACGGCCGCTAAAGAAGTCATTTTCAATAATGTAGCGAGCACTGTGGGCAATTTCATTGGGCTGGCCCCAGCGTTTTAGCGGCACCATAGACAACGCGCGATCAACCGCTTCAGGTTTCATCTGTGCCGTCATTGGCGTTTCAATAAAGCCAGGCGCAATAGCACCACAGCGAATGCCGTAACGACCCAGTTCACGAGCCCAGGTGACTGTCATAGCAACCACACCGGCTTTCGTTGCGGAGTAGTTAGTCTGCCCCATGTTGCCGGCTCGCGCGACACTGGAAATGTTGATGATAACACCTTTCTTACCAGCTTTTACCATCTGCGCTGCGGCTTCACGTCCGCATAAGAAGGTACCGGTGAGGTTCACATCCAGTACCGACTGAAACTGCTGTAATGGCATTTTCTGTTTCAGTTCGCCGTCTTTGAATTTGATCAGCAAGCCGTCACGCAGTAAGCCTGCGTTGTTCACTAGCACATCGATGCCATCAAATTCTTGCTGAATTTGCTCAAATACGGTTTCTACCGACTCTTCATCGGTAATATCAACTTCATAACCAACCACTTTGGCTGCGCCCAGCTTTTCGCATTGTTCCTGAGCTTCACCTAATACGTCGCCGTTAATATCGATAAGTGCAAGTTTGGCACCTTGTCTGGCGAAATCTTCAGCCATCGCGAGGCCTAGCCCCTGAGCACCACCGGTAATAACAATGACACTGTCTTTAATTTGCATGTGTTTCCCCAATTCTTAGGTTACTTCTGTGACTTAGGTGCCACATAATTAAAAATACTGGAAAAGTCCTGGCGACCATGGCCTTGCTCAGACCAGCTGTGGTAAAGGTTGCGAGTCAGTGACCCCATAGGCGTTGCGGCACCGCTTTCTAATGCAGTTTGTTGCGCAAGGCCTAAATCTTTAGCCATTAAGTCAACCAAAAAGCCGCCCTGATAGTCATTGCTTGAGGGCACGTTATCCATTACCCCAGGGCACGGATTATATACCTGTAATGTCCAATTGCTACCTGAGCTTGCTAGCATAATTTCCGATAAAACTTTTGGGTCCAGCCCGTTTGCCTTACCCAATTGCAAAGCTTCAGAGGTACCTACCATTAATACTGACAACAACATGTTATTACAGATTTTTGCAATCTGTCCGGCACCGACATCACCGGCGCGGAAAACATTTTTGCCCATGTCGTTAAGCACGCTACGAGCCCGGTCAACGTTAGTTTCTGTGCCGCCGCAAATAAAGGTTAAAGTACCAGCTTTCGCGCCACCAACACCACCGGAAACCGGGGCGTCGATAAAGGCAATACCAGCTTTCTCTAAATGTTCACCCACATACATAGCGGTTTCAGAAGAAATGGTACTGCAGTCAATAACCAACTGATTTTTATTCAGCTTGTTGATTAGGCCATCGTCACCGAGATAAACGCCTTTTACGTGACGGTCTGCAGGCAGCATAGACACTACAAACTCGGCTCCTTCGATGGCTTCAGCTGCTGTTTTCGCCGCCTGTGCACCGTCAGCAACTATCGCTTTAAGTGCTTCTTCCGATAAGTCAAAAGCCTTAACCTTGTGGCCGGCTTTTGCCAGGTTACTGGCCATTGGGCCACCCATGTTACCCAGTCCAATAAATCCTACGGTTGCCATATTGGCACTCCTTCTCGTTATTCGTTCTATTTATCAAGATCGGCTAATGGATGCGTTCGCTCGCCCCAAGGCGGTAAAAAGAATGCATCAACTTCTTCCGCTGGTACTTCGGCTACCGAGTTATGCTGCCATTGTGGATTCTTATCTTTATCAATCAGCAGTGCCCGAATACCTTCCGCAAAATCGCCACGAACCGCACAGTTACAGGACAAGGTTAGCTCTAAACGGAAACAATCAGCCAACGACAAATCAGAGCCTTGCTGCAACTGGTTCCAGACCAGGTGCGATGTAAAAGGACAACCATTGGCCAGATTCTTACGCGCCCGCGCCAGCCATTTATCATCCGTTTCATCATTGACAATACGTTCAACAATTTCACCAATGTCGTTGCCCGTTGTAAGCTCTGTTATTAGCTTCTGATGCGGTTCTACCTGAGGCGTGGGTAACGCTGTTGGGTCATTACTTGCCTCGTCACTCAGTAAGTCCGTCACCTTTTGTTTGTTCAATGCCTCAGTATTGCCCCACTGAACTTCTTTCAGTTTATTCAGAATGCTTTCTTTGCTTTCATGCCCGACAAAGTGATCGGCCAGGTTCAGATACAGTGCATCGTTCGCATTCATCGTCGCGCCGGTAATGCCTAAGAACAAGCCGCAACCTTGTGGCATACGATTAAGGAAGGAGGTCGCACCAACATCTGGGTACAAGCCAATAGTCACTTCCGGCATAGCCAGTAACGAACGTTCGGTCACAATACGATGACTGGCGCCATTCATCAGCCCCATACCGCCGCCCATCACAATGCCGTCACCCCAGCAAATAAGAGGTTTGGGGAAGGTCTGAATAAAGTAGTCCAGTTGATATTCCTTCGTGAAGAAGTTTTCGACTTCCTCTACTAATTTGCCCGGCTCCGCTTGCATGGCTTTATACATGGCGACAATGTCACCACCGGCACAGAAAGCTTTTTCACCAGCCCCCTGCAACCAGACACAGGCGACTTTGTCGTCTTCTGCCCATTTCTCCAGCTGCGGTAAGAGCTTTTCAGCCATCGCCAGGCTCAGAGCATTCAGCGATTTCTCGGAATTTAACGTAGCAACGCCGATGACTTTGTCACCGGCGTTCAGTTCTTCAAAAAGTACAACGTCTTGCATGGAATCTCCTTACAAGATTTCGCGATCGTCATCCGCCAGTATACGGCGCCCAATAATCATGCGCATCACTTCGTTAGTGCCTTCCAGAATCTGGTGTACACGAACATCTCTTACATGGCGCTCTAACGGATACTCTTTAATGTAACCATAACCACCGTGAAGCTGCAGTGCATCGTTACACACTTTAAAACCAACATCGGTCGCAAACTGTTTTGCCATAGCACAATAGGTGGTTTTATCAGCGTCGTTGTTATCGACTTTACTGGCAGCCAGACGAACCATTTGGCGGGCTGCAACCAGCTCAGTCGCCATATCGGCCAACTTAAACTGCAGCGCCTGAAAAGCCGCCAGGGGCTTACCGAATTGCGTACGCTCCTGCATATAAGCTTTGGCAGTATTTAGTGCCGCCTGCGCTGTACCCACTGAACATACCGCAATGTTAATGCGGCCGCCGTCTAAGCCCATCATCGCAAACTTAAAACCTTCGCCTTCTTTGCCCAGCAGATTTTCTGCCGGAATACGAACGTCTTCAAAAGTCACTAAGCGGGTAGGCTGTGCATTCCAGCCCATTTTATCTTCGGCTTTCCCGTAAATAACACCTTTGGCGTCCGCCGGTACCGCAAAGGCAGAAATGCCTTTAGGTCCGTCTTCACCTGTACGAGCCATAACCACTAAAACATCAGTTTCGCCGGCACCGGAAATAAACATTTTAGAGCCGTTCAGAACGTACTCGTCGCCGTCTTTTTTCGCACTGGTGCGTAAGCTCGCAGCGTCCGAACCAGATCCGGGTTCAGTCAAGCAATAGGAGCCAAGCTTCTCGCCTGTCACTAATTCTGGTACCCACTGGTCAATCACAGACTGTTGACCGAATGAGCCAATCATCCAGGTAACCATATTATGAATGGTCATCATAGCCGTGGTTGCTGTACAACCGCCCGCCAGTTGCTCAAAAATAAGCGCAGAGTCCAGGCGGCTCATTCCAAAGCCGCCAGCCTCTTCCGGTGTATACATGCCCATAAAGCCCATTTCACCAGCTTTACGAAACACTTCTATTGGGAAGTAATGCTCTTCGTCCCATTTAGCCGCATTGGGCGCCAGCTCTTTATCAGCGAAGGCCTTAGCAGTGTCTACAAAAGCTTGCTGATCTTCTGTCAATTCGAAATTCATCGTTATCCCCTGTTATCTTAGGTTAATTGACATGTTAGGACCTGCCGGATCTTCCAGGTCGCTCTCAAACCAACGCGCCGTTACGGTCTTAGTTTCGCTATAGAAACGAACGCCCTGCTTACCATAAGCGTGTAGGTCACCAAAGAATGAACGCTTCCAGCCAGTAAATGAGAAGAACGGCAGTGGTACCGGAATTGGAATGTTAATCCCTACCTGACCCACTTCAACTTCGTGTTGGTATTTACGCGCTGCGGCACCGCTTGCTGTAAAGATAGAAGTACCATTACCGTAAGGATTGTTGTTAACCAGCTCTAATGCATCTTCTAAGCTGTCCACTTCTGTGGCGCACAATACTGGACCGAAAATTTCCGTTTTATAAATTTCCATATCCGGCGTTACGTTAGAGAAGACCGTTGGACCAACCCAGTTGCCGTCTGGCAAACCGTCAACTTTACAGTTACGGCCATCAACCAGCAGCTTCGCGCCTTCTTTTTCACCCTGAGTAATCAAAGCTTCAACGCGCTCTTTTGCTTGTGGGCTAATCACCGGACCATAAGCGGCATTTTCATCATTCCATGCGCCCGGACGAACTTTTGCAATGGCTTCCGCAATTTCAGGGATCCACTCTTTTGCCGCACCAACAAATACCGCGACAGAAATCGCCATACAACGTTGACCTGCCGCACCGACAGAAGAGCCAACCATATTGTTGATCACTTGCTGTTTATTGGCATCTGGCATAATAACGCAATGGTTTTTCGCACCGGCAAAGGCTTGTACGCGCTTACCATTTTCTGTACCGCGACGGTAGATGTACTCTGCAACCGGTACAGAGCCAACGAACGACAAGGCACGAACTGCCGGATGATCCAGCAGAAAATCAACCTGATCTTTATTGCCATGCAAGACCTGCAACACCCCTTTAGGCGCGCCAGCTTGTTCAAATAATTCCACCAAACGATTTGGCGTTAATGGATCTTGCTCAGAAGGTTTAAGAATAAAGGTGTTACCACAAGCAATGGCCAGCGGGAACATCCAAAGTGGAATCATCGCCGGAAAGTTAAATGGTGTAATACCTGCACAAACGCCAAGTGGCTGAGTGTAACTGTAAGAATCAATTTTACGGGCAACGTTTTCAACGGTCTCGCCCATCAATAACGAAGGAATGTTCGCTGCGTGTTCAACCACTTCTATACCACGCCAAACATCACCTTTGGCATCTTCAAAAGTTTTACCAGTTTCTTGTGCCAGCGTTTCAGCTATTTCTTCCTGATGTTCTTTTAACAAAGCCTGATAGCGCATCATTACGCGAGCACGCTCAGAAACCGGCACTTCTTTCCAGGTTTTAAAGGCTTCGCGAGCACTCTCAACCGCGGCGTCCATTTCGCTTTGGGTAGCAACAGGCACTTGTGCAATAACTTCCTGAGTTGCCGGGTTGGTGACAGGAATCCACTGTTCTGACTTCGAGGCGATAAATTCGCCATCTATATACAGAGGCACTTTCTTAGACATAATTCACCTTCTTATTGTGTTATTTTGTCATCTATTGATGAGCTAAATTTAGTTAAGTGAGCCTTAACGTGACCCTCTTAATTCTGATTACTTTACTTTGGGCCGCCAGCTTTTCGCTAATCGGCGTTTATCTTGCTGGCCAGGTTGACGGTTATATTGTTGTCTTTATCCGCATGGTTTTAGCCCTGATAACCGTATTGCCGCTATTTCGTTGGCGGCATTTGTCTCCCAAAAGTGGGCAGCTACCTCAACTGGCTAAACTGGCCGTTATTGGCGCTGTACAAATTGGCGCCATGTATTTGTTTCTTTATCATGCATTTTTGTATTTGAGCGTTGCCGAAGTGCTTTTGTTCACTATTTTTACACCACTCTATATAACGCTAATTGACGAGCTGATACTTAACCGCAAGCATCTCCCGCTCTTATGGTGGATAGCCGCAACGGTATCGGTATGCGGTGCCGCCATTATTCGCTATCAACCTTTGTCCGATGACTTCGTCACCGGCTTCTTTTTAATTCAGGCAGCCAATGCGTGCTTTGCCACCGGTCAAGTTGCTTATAAGCGTTTACCCACAGGTAAAACCTTAGAACAAAGTCAACAATTTGCCGCCTTTTTCTTTGGTGCCAGCATCGTTGCCGGCCTTGGTGTTTTATTCTTTGGCAACTTAACCAAAATGCCGACCACTCATCTTCAATGGGGCATCTTATTGTGGCTCGGTACTGTTGCCTCCGGGCTTGGTTACCTTGGTTGGAACCTTGCCAGTAAATGGGTCAACACCGGACAACTGGCCACGATGAACAATGCGTTAATTCCCACTGGAATTCTGGTTAATGTCTTATTCTGGGAACAGTCATTTGACTACACCCGCTTAAGCATTGGTGCTTTGATTATAGTACTTGCCATTTGGCTAGCCGGACGAGCTCAAAAACTGAAACCCTCCGGCTAGCCTATATCAGCAAAGCCCTATTACACCATTTCCACAGCCAGAGCGACGGCTTCACCGCCGCCGATACACAGTGAGGTAATGCCTCGTTTCTGGCCTTTCTGTTTCAAAGCGTGCAACAACGTTACCAGCAAACGTGCGCCGCTTGCGCCAATCGGATGCCCTAACGCACAAGCTCCGCCATGCACATTGACTTTAGCCGGGTCTAACTTCATTTGCTGAATGGCCAGCATAGTTACCATGGCAAAAGCTTCGTTAATTTCCCATAAATCGACGTCGTCTTTTGTCCAGTCCAGCTTGCTGAGCAAGGAGTTCATTGCCCCAATTGGTGCGACGGTAAATTCAGACGGTTCCTGCGAGTGCGTCGTGTGACCCATTACTCGCGCCAGCGGTTGCAAACCTTTGGCCTTTGCATCGCTCTCACGCATTAAAATAAGCGCTGCTGCACCGTCAGAAATGGAACTGGAATTAGCCGCGGTAATGGTGCCATCCTTTTTGAATGCCGCACGCAACTGAGAAATTTTATCCAGACGCGCTTTACCCGGTTGTTCGTCGATATCGACAGTCACGTCACCTTTACGGGTGGAGTATGTAACCGGGGTAATTTCGTCTTTAAAAAGGCCATCCTTAATAGCAGTCTGAGCTTTGGTAAGTGAATGAATGGCAAACTCATCCATTGCTTCACGATCCAAACCGTATTCATCAGCAGTGTCCTGTGCGTAACATCCCATAGCTTTATGCTCGTAGGCGTCTTCCAGCCCGTCCAGCATCATATGATCCAGAACTTGTCCGTGCCCCATACGATAACCGCTACGGCCTTTTGGCAGCATATAAGGTGCATTCGACATACTTTCCATGCCACCGGCAAGCACCACATCTGCTGAGCCTGCTTTAATTAAATCGTGCGCCATCATTGCAGCTTTCAAGCCAGAGCCGCATACTTTATTAATGGTTGTCGCGCCGGTAGAGCGAGGTAAATCGGCATGCAGCATTGCCTGACGCGCTGGTGCCTGACCCAAACCGGCAGGTAACACATTGCCCATGATAACTTCTGAAATATCATCGGCTGTTAAACCGCTGTTACTCAGCGCTGCTTTTATAGCTGTTGCGCCCAAATCAGGAGCCGTAACTTCACTCAAACTGCCCTGAAAACCGCCCATTGGCGTGCGGTTGGCCGCTACAATAACGATAGAATCGCTCGACATTTTTCCTCCAAATGCACTTTACGTTAACGTAAACTTCCTCTAAGCTTAGATCTTAGGACAACCAAAAAGCAAGTACCGATGAACAATAAAGTGACCTACACTATTGGCGAACTGGCAAAAGAATTTGACATTACCACCCGCAGCATTCGTTTTTACGAAGACGAAGGCTTGCTTTCCCCCAGACGCCAAGGGCAACAACGCATATATACCAACAAAGACCGGGTTCGTTTAAAGCTGATTCTACGCGGCAAACGACTCGGTTTTTCACTGGCCGAAACCGGTCGTTTGTTCGAACTTTACGACGCGGATAACAGCAGTGCGGCCCAGCTCGAAAAGGTACTTGAGCTGGTCAGTGAGAAGAAACACTCACTCAAGCAACAAATGGAAGATATTAATGTGTTACTGACCGAGCTCAGTGGTCTGGAGCAGCGTTGTCAGGACGAGCTCGAGAACATTCAGTCGTCAGTTTCAGAAGTTCATTCTCAGGAGTCGTTATGATCAGTCAATATACCACCTTTAATTTTGGTCTCGGCGAAACAGCCGATATGATCCGTGAACAAGTTAATGCCTTCGCGCGTGATGAAATCGCCCCACGCGCCACAGAAATTGATGAAAAAAATCAATTTCCCGGCGACTTATGGCAAAAACTTGGCGACATGGGTCTGCTGGGCTTAACCGTTGCCGAAGAATACGGTGGTTCCGGCATGGGCTACCTTGAACATGTTATTGCTATGGAAGAAATTAGCCGTGCTTCTGCCTCAGTTGGCTTAAGCTATGGTGCCCATTCAAACCTTTGTGTTAATCAAATTCATCGCAACGGTAACGAAGAACAAAAACAAAAGTATTTGCCTAAGTTATGCACCGGTGAACACGTTGGCGCTTTAGCTATGAGTGAACCTAATGCGGGTTCTGATGTAGTCAGTATGAAGCTGCGCGCGGAGAAGAAAGGCGACAAGTACATTCTGAACGGCAATAAAATGTGGATCACTAACGGTCCGGAAGCTAATGTCTTCGTAATTTACGCAAAAACCGAACCGGAGAAAAACTCTCGGGGCATTACCGCCTTTATCGTTGAAAAAGACACACCAGGGTTCAGCCAGGCGCAAAAACTCGACAAGCTGGGTATGCGTGGGTCAAATACCTGTGAACTGGTCTTCGAAGACGTAGAAGTCCCTGAAGAAAACATTTTGGGAGAGCTAAACGAAGGCGTTAAAGTATTGATGAGTGGTCTTGATTACGAGCGTGCCGTTCTTGCTGCAGGCCCTTTAGGCATTATGCAGGCCTGCCTTGATACTTGCGTGCCTTATATTCATGATCGTAAACAGTTCGGTAAAGAAATCGGCGAATTCCAGCTAATTCAGGGCAAAGTTGCTGATATGTACACTCGCACCAATGCGGCGCGTGCCTATGTTTACGCCGTGGCTCAATCTTGCGACCGTGGCGAAACCACCCGTAAAGATGCCGCCGGAGCGATTCTTTACGCCGCAGAACTGGCCACCCAACTTGCACTGGACGCTATACAGTTATTAGGCGGCAACGGCTACATTAACGAATACCCCACAGGACGCCTGCTGCGCGACGCGAAGCTTTATGAAATCGGCGCTGGTACATCGGAAATTCGCCGCATGCTTATTGGTCGCGAACTGTTCACTGAATCCAAATAATAAGGAGGCAACGCCGTGGCGATTTTATCCAGTAAAATCAACACCCGCGATGCACAATTTGCAGCTAACAGCGAGTCTATGCAGGCCGTCGTTAACGACCTGCAGGAAAAAGCGGCAAAAATTCATCAGGGTGGCGGGCCTAAGTATCAGGAACGCCATTTGTCCCGGGGTAAGTTATTGCCCCGCGACCGTATTAATAAACTGCTGGACGCGGGTTCACCGTTTCTGGAAGTCGGTCAGTTTGCGGCCTGGGAATGTTACGAAGACTACGTTCCTTCTGCTGGTGTAGTTGCCGGTATTGGTCAGGTTGAAGGCACTGAGTGTATGATCATCGCCAACGATGCCACCGTCAAAGGCGGCACCTATTACCCGCTGACCGTGAAAAAGCATCTGCGTGCCCAGGAAATTGCCGAGCGTTGTCACCTGCCTTGTATTTATCTGGTGGACTCCGGAGGCGCTAATCTGCCCCGTCAGGATGAAGTCTTCCCGGACAAAGAGCACTTTGGTCGCATTTTCTTTAATCAGGCGAATATGTCTGCCAAAGGCATTCCACAAATTGCTGTGGTTATGGGCCTGTGTACTGCCGGTGGCGCTTACGTGCCGGCTATGGCCGATGAAAGCGTCATAGTAAAAGAGCAAGGCACTATTTTCCTTGCAGGTCCACCGTTAGTTAAAGCAGCAACGGGCGAAGAAGTGTCAGCCGAAGAGCTTGGCGGTGCCGACGTGCACACACGCATTTCCGGTGTTGCGGATCATTTCGCTCACAACGATGAACACGCCTTAGCCTTAGCGCGCCGCTCGGTCGCACGCCTTAACCGCGGTGAACCAACCAAACTGGATCGTCAACCGGCTAAGCCACCGCGTTACGATGCAAAAGAGTTATACGGCATTGTCGGCACCGACCTACGCAAACCTTATGACGTTCACGAAGTGATTGCGCGCATTGTTGATGACTCAGACTTCGACGAATTTAAAGCCAACTACGGTAATACGTTGGTGACGGGGTTTGCCCGCATTGATGGCTACCCCGTCGGTATTGTCGCGAATAACGGCATCTTGTTCTCTGAGTCGGCACAAAAAGGCGCCCACTTTATTGAGCTTTGTGCCCAGCGCAAAATTCCACTGGTGTTTCTACAAAACATTACCGGCTTTATGGTCGGTAAAAAGTACGAGGCCGAGGGCATTGCCAAGCATGGCGCGAAAATGGTTATGGCGGTTTCCTGCGCTAAAGTGCCTAAGTTTACTGTGTTAATCGGCGGTAGCTACGGTGCTGGTAACTATGGCATGTGTGGCCGCGCTTATGATCCCACCATGATGTTTATGTGGCCGAATGCCCGTATCTCTGTTATGGGCGGTGAACAGGCTGCTGGCGTTATGGCGCAGGTAACCAAAGACAACTTAGCCCGCAAAGGCGAAAGCTTAAGTGAAGAAAAAGAACAAGAACTTAAAAAGCCCATTGTCGAGCAGTACGATAAACAGGGCCACCCCTATTATGCGTCAGCACGCTTATGGGACGACGGCATTATTGACCCGGCACAAACGCGCGAAGTTCTGGCATTAAGCCTTGCCGCTTCATTAAATGCACCGATTGAAGACAGCCGCTTCGGCGTCTTTCGCATGTAATCGGAGGTTATTAACCATGGCAAAATACACAGAACTCAATATCAACGATCAGGGCGTTGCGACACTGACGTTAAACCGCCCGGATGTTCACAACGCATTTGACGATGTGATGATTGCAGAGCTGCTACAGGCGTTAAAAAAGGTGGAAGAAAGTGCCAGCGCGAGAGTGCTGGTGCTTCGCTCAGAGGGCAAAAACTTTTCTGCCGGTGCGGATCTGAACTGGATGCGCTCAATGGCGGATAAAAACTACCAGCAAAACGTGGATGACGCCGGTGAGCTTGGCCTGCTAATGGAACGCCTGGACTTGCTTAGCAAGCCCAGTATCGCGTTAGTCCAAGGTGCGGCCTTTGGTGGCGCAGTAGGCCTTGCCGCTTGCTGTGACATTGTACTGGCACAACCGCGTAGCAGCTTCTGCTTGAGTGAAGTCAAAATTGGGCTTATTCCGGCAGTTATCAGTCCTTATGTTGTGCGTACTATTGGTGAGCGCCAGTCACGCCGCTATATGCTGACCGCTGAGCGCTTCTTTGCCGACAAAGCGCAAGAGCTAGGTTTGGTCAACGAAATTGTAGAAAGCTTTGAAGAGCCGTTAAACAAACTACTAGACGCGCTTCTAGCGAATAGTCCACAAGCGGTAACCGCCTGTAAGCAACTGATCCGCAATGTTGGTTCACGTCCAATTGATAAAGACGTACGTGAACATACCATTAAAGCCATTGCCGAAATTCGCGTGTCGGACGAAGGCCAGGAAGGACTCAGTGCGTTTCTTGAAAAACGCCCCGCCGCCTGGCTTAAACAGAGTTAACAACAGGTCTCATTATGATCAAAACATTATTGATTGCGAACCGTGGTGAAATTGCCTGTCGTATTATTGCCACAGCAAAGAAAATGGGAATTCGCTCCGTAGCGGTATTCTCCGATGCCGACCGCAACTCACGCCACGTTAAGCTGGCGGATCAGGCCGTACATATTGGTCCTGCAGCCAGCACTGACAGTTATCTGCGTGCCGATAAAATTATCGCCGCCGCTAAACAAACCGGTGCTGAAGCCATTCACCCGGGCTATGGTTTTCTCTCAGAGAACGAAGACTTCGCTGACCAATGTGAGCTGAACAACATCATTTTTGTGGGACCACCGGTATCGTCTATTGCCGCTATGGGCTCTAAGAGCGCGGCTAAATCCATTATGCAGGACGCCGGTGTACCTCTGGTTCCGGGTTACCACGGCAGCGAACAGGATATTGAAACGCTAAAAGCCGAAGCTGAAAAAGTTGGCTTCCCATTACTACTAAAAGCGGCGTACGGCGGCGGTGGTAAAGGTATGCGTGTGGTAGAAAACATGGGCGAATTCGACGACGCCCTGAATTCCGCCAAACGCGAAGCGAAGTCCTCTTTTGGTAACGATAAAATGCTGATGGAGCGTTTTATTCGTAACCCTCGCCACGTGGAAATTCAGGTGTTTACCGATGAACATGGTAACGCCGTCTACCTGGCAGAACGCGACTGTTCGGTGCAGCGCCGTCACCAAAAGGTGCTTGAAGAGGCCCCTGCTCCGGCATTGACTGAAAAAACGCGCACAGAAATGGGCGAAGCTGCAATTCGCGCAGCCCAGGCAATAGATTATGTTGGTGCTGGAACGGTTGAGTTTTTGTTTGATCAAAGTGGCGAGTTCTACTTCATGGAGATGAACACTCGCTTACAGGTTGAGCATCCGGTTACGGAAATGATCACCGGCCAGGATTTAGTCGAATGGCAATTGCTGGTCGCTTCAGGTCAACCACTACCTCTGGCGCAAAATGACATTCAAGTAAACGGTCACGCATTCGAAGCACGGATTTACGCCGAAGATCCGGACAACGATTTCTTGCCCTGCACTGGTACTATTAAACATTTACGCACGCCTGCAGAAAAGAACGGCATCCGCATTGACACCGGCATTGAAGAAGGCGACGAGATATCTGCTTTCTATGACCCAATGATAGCCAAACTGATTGTCTGGGACACCGACCGTACCCGCGCCCTGTTGCGTCTGCAAAAGGCTTTGCGTGAATATCGTTTAACCGGCTTAACGACTAACGTCGACTTTTTACATCGTTTAGCTTCACATCCCGAATTTGTGAAGACCAACCTCACTACTGAGTTTATTCAACAACATCAAGAGGAGTTGCTGCCCGATAGTTCAGTGAATTATCAGCAAATTGCGACGGAAGCGGCTTTATTTGATATTTGTCAGCGCCAACAGCAACGAGGCAGTTCACCATGGCAAAGTGGTAATGCGTTTAGAATGAACTCAGCAGCCACACATACAGTTTCACTGCAATTCGGCGAAGAAACTTACCCTATTTCACTAGTCGAAGGCGCTAACGGAGAATTCCTGCAGCAAATTGATAACGAAAGCATACAATGGCAGGCGTCTTTAACCGACGACAAACTCACGCTAACTTCCGGTAGTATGCGCTATCATCGCTACGTCAGTGCCGACCACCAGCAAATTACGGTATTCACTGATAACGGCCCTATGACTTTCCATCGACACCGTGTGGCTGATACGCTGTCGGATGAAGCGGCTCACGGTGGTCACGTTGCCCCAATGAACGGAACCATCATGGAAGTACTGGTTGAAAAAGGTGACACGGTCAAGAAAGATCAGCCGTTGGTCATTATGGAAGCCATGAAAATGGAGTACACCATTAAAGCTGGCCATGAAGGTGAAGTCACCGATGTCTTTTTCGCCGCAGGAGATTTGGTCAGTGACGGCGATGAACTGCTTGCAGTGAACGAAACCGAATAATAAAAAATAATCAGAAGTGATCAGGAGTGACTATGGCTATTGCAGAACAGATAAAAATCGTCGAAGTTGGTCCTCGTGACGGCTTGCAAAATGAAACTGCTGTTTCTGTTGATGCAAAAGTTGCCTTAATTGGAGCGCTGGCAGAAGCCGGCGTTTCTTATATCGAAAGTGCCAGCTTTGTCAGCCCCAAATGGGTGCCACAAATGGCTGACAGCACTGCCGTTATGGAGCAGATTAAACGTCGCCCGGGAGTCACTTACGCCGGTCTAACGCCAAATTTGAAGGGCTTTGAAGCGGCAGTTGCAGCCGACATGGACGAAGTCGCAGTGTTCGGTGCAGCGTCGGAAGCTTTTACCCAAAAGAACATTAACTGCAGTATCGACGAGTCGCTGGAGCGTTTTAAGCCAGTTATTGCCGCAGCTAAAGAAAAAGGCATTCCCGTCAGAGGTTATGTTTCCTGCGTTTTAGGTTGCCCCTACCAGGGTGAAGTTCCGCTAGAAAATGTGGTTAAAGTTGCAGAAGCCTTATACCACATGGGCTGTTATGAAATATCGCTGGGCGACACCATAGGCGTCGGTACGCCGTTAAAAGCCCAGGAAATGCTTGCCGCTGTTGCAGAGAAAGTCCCCATGGACAGGCTAGCGCTGCATTTTCACAATACTTACGGGCAAGCTTTGGCTAATATCATAGCCTGCCTGCCACTAGGCGTTGCAACTATTGACTCAGCCGTAGCTGGTCTGGGTGGCTGCCCATACGCTAAAGGCGCCAGTGGCAATGTTGCCACTGAAGATGTGGTTTACATGTTAAATGGTATGGGCATAAAAACCGGTATTGACCTGAACAAGTTAATCGCGGCCGGAGCCGGTATTTGCCAGCATTTATCGCACGGCGCTCGCTCTCAGGTCGCAATAGCAGAATTGGCAAAAGCTTAATTAGCAAAATAAGGGGATTAAAATGACTTCAGAAGCTTTATGGCAACCGTCAGCAGATACCATTGCTAATGCCCGCATGACAGACTTTCTACAACAAGTGAATACCGAAAAATCTGCCGCGCTGGCCAATTACCACGACCTTTATCAGTGGTCCGTCGACAACGACGAAAGTTTCTGGTCTATGATATGGGACTACTTTGATGTTATTGGTGAAAAAGGCACTACGATAGTCACCGATAAAGAAAAGATGCCCGGCGCTCAGTGGTTTCCTGATGCCAGCCTAAATTTTGCCGAAAACCTGCTGCGTCATAAAGACGACCATATTGCTCTAATTTTTCGCGGTGAGAATGGCACACGCCAACAGCTAACTTATGCCGAACTCAACCACGAAGTTGCTGCTTTCGCCGAAGGCTTACGCCAACGGGGAGTTGAAGCCGGTGACCGTGTTGCTGCCATGATGCCTAACTGCATTGAAACCATCATTGGTATGCTGGCAACCATCAGTATCGGCGCTATCTGGTCGTCTTGCTCGCCAGACTTTGGCGTTCAGGGCGTACTTGACCGTTTCGGTCAGATAGAGCCTAAAGTTCTGATTACTGTTGATGGTTATTTTTATAACGGCAAAAACATCAATATAAAAAACAAAACCGCCGATATCATCAAACAAATTCCAAGCATTGAAGCCACGGCATTGGTTAATTTCAGTCAACAAAAAGACCGTATAGAAGGCGACAATGTGTTTTCATGGAGCGATTTTGGAGATGCCGAACAAACACAGATAGATTTCGCTCCGCGCAACTTTAATGACCCCCTCTATATTATGTTTTCGTCGGGCACTACGGGCGTTCCTAAATGCATTGTTCATGGTACGGGCGGTACTTTATTGCAGCACTTAAAAGAGCACGGTCTGCATACCGACCTAGACCGTGACGACAATCTGTTTTACTTCACCACCTGCGGCTGGATGATGTGGAACTGGCTGGTCAGTGGTCTGGCTGTGGGCGCGACCCTAACCTTATTCGATGGTTCGCCCTTTGCGCCTGAGCCTGAGTTTTTATGGGACGTAGCTGACGAAGAAGGCATTACCGTATTTGGTACCAGTGCCAAGTATTTAGCAGCGCTTGAGAAAGAAGGCGTTAAACCGGGAGAAAGTCATAACCTGGAAAACCTGCGCAGCATCTTAACCACGGGGTCGGTACTACCTCCAGAAAGCTTTGACTACGTTTACCGCGACATTAAAACAGACCTGTGTCTTTCCTCAATATCAGGTGGTACAGACATTGTCTCCTGCTTTGCCCTTGGCTGCCCTATTCTGCCGGTTTACCGGGGCGAACTACAATGCCGGGGCCTTGGTTTAGCCGTTAACGTTTATGACGAGAACGGAAAACCGGTTAAAGGTGAAAAAGGTGAACTGGTTTGCGAAAATTCGTTCCCCTGCATGCCCGTAAGCTTCTGGAACGACGAGAATGGCGAGCGTTATTTTAATGCGTATTTCGATCGATTTAAAAATACCTGGGCACATGGTGACTTTGCCGAGCTCACCAAGCATGACGGCGTTATTATTTACGGTCGTTCCGATGCCGTTCTTAACCCGGGCGGCGTGCGTATTGGCACCGCTGAAATTTACCGTCAGGTAGAAAAGGTTGATGACGTGCTGGAGAGTATTGCTGTCGGTCAGCAGTACGAAGATGACGAACGCGTCGTTCTCTTTGTAAAACTCAGAGACGGCAGAGAACTAAATAACGAACTTCGCCAAACCATTGCGAAAACCATTCGTGCTAACGCGACTCCACGGCACGTACCTGCTGTAATTTTGCAGGTTGACGACATACCCCGTACTATAAGCGGTAAGATAGTCGAATTAGCGGTACGTAATGTGATTCACGGTGAGCCCGTGAAAAACACGGATGCTCTGGCAAACCCAGAGGCACTGGATTACTTCCGTGATAGAGAGGAGTTGCGTTAATCCATGATGTTCCTGCACGGATCACGGCAGGCTGTTATAGCAGCCCTTGTTGGTTTGGTTATTACGGTTACCGCTTTTAGCTATTTGCGTTATCAGGAAAATCAAGTTGTCCACGATGCCCTCGAAGCGGAAACTTACAACTTGCAACGAGACATTCGGCAAAGCCTGGTCTCTCATTTATTTGTAGCTGAACTGTTGGCGCGCGAGTGGGAACGCAATGCTCTTTCTATAGAAGAACGCTGGAAAGACAACGCCGATATCGTGACTCTTTACTATCAGAACGTAAAAGGCATCACTTGGCTCAATGATGAACTGGATATTGAGCTTATTTACCCTCCAAACGGGCAGCCTGAGCTACTGGGAACGCCTTTTGCTAAGACGCCATTGCTGGAAAAATTAAAAACGTCTGAAGGAAACCGTCATGCGATGATGGGCCCTGCCGGAAATTTAGGCCGTATTAGCAGCGACATAGCTATTTTTGTCCGTGTAGAGCAAGAGCAAACCCACGGCTTTCTGGGGTTTGTGATAAGTCTGCAAAGCCTGTTTAATAATGTTGTGCGCAGCAACATCAGTGAAGGCTTCCAACTCAGTGTTCGCAGTAACAACGACATACTGTATCAATTTGCCGGCGATACCTCATTACGCGAAGAATGGTCGCATTTTCATTCACTGCAATTGGTGGGGAATAGCTGGGAGCTCTCAGTCTGGCCAACCGCTGATCACCTGGAGCAACTCCGTGGGGGCATTTCGGTAGCTGCGTTAATTGCCGGCTTACTCGTCACTGGCATGCTAACTTTTGTACTTTATATTTTAAGTCAAAGCCGCTTTAAGGCACAGCAGCTCGCCGATTCCAATATTGAACTTTATAGTGAAATTGATGAGCGCGAACGCATTGAAAAGCAAATGGCTTACCTTGCCGAACATGATTCTCTTACCGGCCTTGTAAACCGAAACGCCTTAAAACGCATTCTGGGTGAGTGGTTAGAAACCGAGTCACCCTACAAAAAAGCCGCTTTGTTGTTTATTGATTTAGATAGGTTTAAAGAGGTCAATGACGCATTGGGTCATACAGTTGGTGACGAATTGCTACGCCGGGTTGCGCGGCGCATCACAAAATTAGCGCCTAAAGGTAGTGTTCTGGCAAGAGCCGGCGGTGATGAGTTTTTACTGGCAATAGCAAAGCCTGATAGTCGTGAAAGTGTTATTAAGCTGTCGGAACAGCTGCTTCAGGCGCTCGACACGCACTTTTTCGTGGACGTCTATGAGCTCTTTATTAGTGCCTCTATTGGCGTCACTTTTGCGGATGATGCCGATTTCAACGCTGAATACTTTATTCGTAATGCAGACACTGCGCTTTATCAGGCAAAAGAACATGGCCGCAATACCTATAAAGTTTACGATAAAGCCATTCATCGTGACTTGACCAAAAAACTGGAGCTGGTTAAACGGCTACGCCATGCCGTTTCCAAGCAGCAGCTTACCGTTTATTACCAGCCTAAAGTCGAACTTGGTAGTCGCCGTATCAGTGGTTTGGAGGCTCTGGTTCGCTGGGTTGATGACGATGGCAGTATCATTCCTCCGGATGAGTTTATTCCACTGGCTGAAGATACCGGCCTCATTATTCCAATATCGGAATATGTGATGGAAGAAGCCTTTCTCCAATTAAAGCAATGGCACCAACTTGGCTTCGAAGAATTGAGCATTGCCATCAATATATCAGGAAAGCAGCTACACTTAGCTGATTTGGTCGATGACATTATGGAACGGGTGAACGAAGCCCAGATACCGCCAAACAAAGTAGAATTAGAGCTAACTGAGCAAGTGTTTATAGAAAACATTCAGTCTCATACCCGCTTCATGCACTCGGTGCGTGAACAGGGAATGTCACTGGCTATAGACGATTTTGGTGTGGGCTATTCATCACTGTCATATTTAAAGAATTTCCCGGTTACTTCGTTGAAAATAGATCGCTCTTTTGTCAGAGATTTACCACACAACGAAGACGACGCAACCATTACCCAGGCCATTATTAGTCTGGCACGTAATTTAAATCTGCAATTGGTTGCTGAGGGTGTTGAAACCGAAGAACAAGTCGAATTTTTATTACAACGTGAATGCAGTACCGGACAAGGCTTTCTTTTCAGTAGACCGGTTCCGGCGCGGCAAATCACTGAACTATTGCAGCAGTATAAAGGGCTTATCCCTATCCAGATAGCCTGAATATAGTGGAGGTTAACGTGGAACGCGAAAGCATGGAATTTGACGTCGTTATAGTCGGTGCGGGCCCCTCGGGGCTGGCAACCGCTTGTCGACTCGGACAACTCGCACAGGAAAATGAGCAAGAGCTCATGATATGCGTGGTTGAAAAAGGTGCTGATATCGGCGCTCATATCTTATCCGGCGCGGTGTTTGAACCACGAGCCCTGAACGAGCTTTTCCCTGACTGGAAAGATCGCGGCGCTCCGCTCAATACCGAAGTTACCGGCGATGATGTTTTATTGCTAAAAGACGAAAATAACCACAGTCGCCTGCCGGACTTTAGTGTCCCTAAAACCTTCCATAATAAAGGCAACTACATTGCCAGTATGGGTAACCTGTGTCGCTGGATGGCAGAACAAGCCGAACAACTGGGTATTGAAATATTCCCGGGATTTGCGGCCTCTGAAATTCTGTATAACGATGATGGCAGTGTTGCCGGCATTCAAACCGGAGACATGGGCGTTGCTAAAGACGGCAGCGAAAAAGACGGCTATATGCCGGGCATGGAACTGCGTGCTAAGTACACCTTATTCGCAGAAGGTTGTCGCGGTCATTTAGGCAAAGAGCTGATTAGCAAGTTTGAACTGGACAAAGACAGCACCCCGCAACATTACGGTTTAGGCTTTAAAGAAATTTGGGATGTGCCAGAAGACATGCACGAGCCCGGCAAAGTGGTTCATACCGCCGGCTGGCCATTAACCGACAGTGATGCTACTGGCGGGGGTTATCTTTATCACGCCGAAGACGGACAAGTTTACTTAGGTATTATTGTTGATCTTAACTACGCTAACCCTTACCTGAACCCATTTCAGGAGTTTCAGCGGTTCAAAACTCACCCGGCTATTAAGCAAGTTATAGAAAATGGTAAGCGAGTGTCCTACGGCGCGCGTGCTATTGCGAAAGGTGGCTATTATTCGTTACCGAAAATGACCTTTCCCGGAGGTTTGCTGGTTGGCTGTAACGCAGGCACCTTAAACTTTGCCAAAATTAAAGGAAACCATACCGCAATGAAGTCGGGGATGGTGGCTGCTGAATGTGTATTTGAACAGCTAAAAAATGGTAAAGCCAACGACGACATTACCCGCTACAAAGAGGCGTTTGAAAAGTCCTGGGTATTTGATGAATTGTATCGCTCACGCAATTTCGGTGGTGCTGTACATAAGTTAGGCACAATACTTGGTGGCGCTTACAATATGGTCGATCAAAATTGGTTTGGCGGTAAATTACCCTTTAAATTTAAAGAGTGGACGCCAGATTATAAAGCGACAGGTAAAGCCGAAAACTATACGGAAATCGACTATCCAAAAGCAGATAATAAACTGACATTTGACCGTCTGTCATCGGTATTTTTGTCGAATACTAATCACGCAGAAGATCAACCCTGCCATTTAAAGCTTAGTGACGCTAATATTCCATTAGAGGTCAATTTGCCGAAATATGCGGAGCCTGCACAACGCTATTGCCCTGCTGGGGTTTATGAAGTTGTTGAAGAGGACGGTAAACAAGTTTTTCAAATTAACGCGCAAAACTGCGTACATTGTAAAACTTGCGATATTAAAGATCCTAGCCAAAATATCACCTGGGTTGTACCTGAAGGTGGCGGCGGACCTACCTACCCTAATATGTAAATAAACACTTCGTAAAATGAATAACAAAAAACACCAAAGCATGATAAATGTTTTGGTGTTTTTTCGTTTTTGGAACTGAAAATTATAATTTTTCGACTTATTTAAGTGATAGATTTACTTGCAAATGAAGCACACAAAGGAAGCGAGAGCAGTATTGATAGTAATTATAAATAATTGTTAATAAATAACACTAGACTGTGGCTTTAATCCATTCCCTCTATTTCTATGTACTTATTCAATAAAAAGAAGTTTCAACTTAAACTGTAATAACAGCTACAATGAAGAGAAACCAATATTTAAGCAATCAAATAAGGTAAGCAAAAAATGAGTGAAGTCATTAACATTCTTCGTCACGAACGCCGTTTAAAAGCCGCATTAAAAGAACTGGACTTAAACGAGCTGGAAAGTATTAAAGCTAAATTGGATTCTGTTATTTCTCAGCGTCGTGAAGAAGAGGCTGAAAAGCAACGCAAGAGCGAAGCAAAGCAGAAAAAGATTAATGAATTTAAAAATGCCATGGCTGATGCCGGTATTGAGCTATCCGATATATTAGAGCAAGAGCTGGGTGGCGAACCTATTGTTAAAACTACTCGTAAAAAACGAGCACCTAAGCCTCCTAAATACGAATACACTGACGAAAATGGCGAGAAACAAACCTGGACGGGCCAGGGACGCATGCCAAAAGCCATAAAAACGGCCGTTGATAGTGGCACGCCCTTAGAAAGGTTTTTAATTAAATAGCATAAATACGGCGTAATCGATACGAATAGGGAGTATTGATTACGCTTTTTGTTGAACAATAGGCTCAGCTTGATTAGGCTATAGAAAATTCAAACTGGCAAGGATCGACATTGCGCTATCGTTTCATAGCATTCGTATTAACGCCATTATTCGGCCTTTCTGCCTGTAGCATCTTACCTCAGATGTCAGGAGGGTCTCATCGGATCGATTCAGGTGACATTGAAATTTACCGTGACGACGATAAGCCATCGCGCGCATACGAATTAATCAGTATTGTAAATGGTGAAAGCTGCCAGCGACAATTTAAAGGCGCAGAAGCCTCAGCTAACGATGCAGTTAAAACCCTGCGGGAAGACGCTGCGCGGTTTAAAGCTCATGCGGTTATCAGCACTCAGTGCTTTTCTTTTAAGCCCGAAGCCGACTCCATCTGTTACAGTGAAGTCAGCTGCGTAGGTCGTGCTGTTCAGTGGCGTGATTAATGACCTTGTTTCAAGGTCACGTCGCCAACGCCAACTTCCACCTGAACTCTGACAGAGCCATTACCCTGATAACGCGACTCAGATGTCACTATCATTCTGTCTTCCTGAGTATTACCGAAGTTCTTTAAACTAGTATCGCCGACTCCTACTGAAGCTTCTACCTGCTTGTAGTTTCCCTTCGCCAGATTCAAAGATACATCACCAACACCTAAATCAACTTTTAAATCGTTGAATGGTACGTCACCTTCAATCTGCCCAACACCGAGGTCTATCTCCAGCAACCGGCTACGCGGTACCGATACTATCCAGTGTTGTGACATGTCGTCATCCGGCGTAGCAGAAATCTCCAGACGATTCCCGTCTCGCTCACCTTTTATAATCACTTTGTCGAGCTCACCACCACCGACAAACCAGCCGTCGTCATCCGACTCTACAAGAAGCTCAATTCCAACCGTATCACCGTCGGTTACATTTAGCTCAACCGTTCCCACTGTTGCGTCTAAATGAATTTCGGTGTCGTCGCTAACGATGTAACTGCTACTTAACGTACGTTCACTTTCAGCAGAAAACGCAGCTGTACTTACCGTAACCAAACCAATAAAGCCTAAAGTTAAAGGCCAAATTTTGTGTTTCATCATTTTTCTTTTCCTATTGTTATTAAAGGTATTCATGCTAACCCCTAAAGCACTAAAAGTTGCTTATGACTAGCTTTTGCAACGCCTGTGCCAAAAATAAAAACTATTTAAAATCATGCGGTTAAGATATCTTTAATTTTAGTGGTTAGTGAATTTGCAAACTATGTGGTGAAATTGGCTACCACAGTTTTGGATATTCACTAGCGGAGGCAGAATGAAAAGCCAGCAGCAATTAACACCCATCGCTATCATTCGTACGCCTTTTCCCGAAAAGTTTAGTGTTCCCCGGCAACCTGGTTTGGCCCCCTCTGCATTGGCTCAGATTGAGTTAGTTGGAAATTACCAACATGCACAAGCCATAGCGGGAATAGAGCAGTTCTCTCATCTTTGGTTAACCTTCGAGTTTCATCAGCACAGTTCGTGGCAAGAGCGCGTTCGCCCGCCCCGGCTTGGCGGTAATGAACAGCTGGGCGTCTTTGCCACCCGCTCGCCCTTTCGGCCGAATCAATTAGGCTTATCTGTGGTTGAGTTAGTTGCAGTAGAAACCGAACCTAAGGTGGTGTTGACGGTACGCGGAGCTGACTTAGTGGATAACACCCCTATTGTTGATATAAAACCTTACATTCCCTATGTAGACGCCATTAGTGACGCTCAAGCAGGGTTTGCTCAGCAAAAACCGGAAGAAAGCTTAAAGGTGAAATTTTTGGAGGCTGCGGAATCGACTCTTACCAGAGAGTCAGAGCGCACTCCTGAGCTTAAAGCGCTGATTACTGAGGTACTAAGACAGGACCCCAGACCCGCTTACCATAAGTCACAGGAAAATCAGAGAAATTACGGCACAGCGCTTTTGAATTACAATATTCGCTGGTATGTACAACAAAACACCGTTTTTGTTGAAGAAATCTCATTAAAACAGCTGTAAAAGGCTTTTGGGCTGAGTCAGACACTGCTAAACTTCGCTCTAATTTCTGACCACTATAACTTGCAGAGACGCCGGACTATGCGCAGCAGCAAATATTTATTATCAACGCTTAAAGAGACACCTTCTGATGCTGAGATCGTGAGTCATCAGCTGATGTTGCGGGCAGGTATGATCCGTAAAGTCGCCGCCGGGTTGTATACCTGGACGCCAACCGGTTTGCGTGTAATGCGCAAAGTTGAAAACGTTGTGCGTGAAGAAATGGAAGCCGTTAACGCGTTGGAAATTTTAATGCCAATGGTGCAACCCGCCGATCTTTGGCAGGAATCAGGACGCTGGGATGACTACGGCCCGGAGTTACTGCGTATAAAAGATCGTAACCAGCGTGACTTTTTACTGGGGCCAACCCACGAAGAAATTATCAGTCAACTTGTACGTAAGGAAGTGAGCAGCTACAAGCAATTGCCGTTAACCTTATTCCAAATACAGACTAAATTTCGTGACGAAATCCGCCCTCGGTTTGGCGTGATGCGTGCGCGCGAATTTCTGATGAAAGACGCCTACTCTTTCCATTTGACCGACGAATCTCTGCAGAAAACGTACGACGATATGTATCAGGCCTACTGCCGTATTTTCGAGCGTCTTGGTTTAGATTATCGTCCGGTCATAGCCGACACAGGCTCAATTGGCGGAAGTCACTCGCATGAGTTTCATGTGCTGGCAAGCTCGGGCGAGGACGCCATCGCGTTTTCTGACTCTTCAGATTACGCGGCAAACGTGGAAATGGCAGAAGCGCTGGCTCCTGCCGGTAAGCGCCCTGCTCCGAATCAAAAAGTAGAAAAGCATGAAGTACAAAGCGACGAGCTTGCTGCTGTTCTGCAGCCTTTGTCGGTAGAAAGTCAGCAGGCAACCAAGTCTTTTATTGTTAAAGCAGCGGACGACATTGATTCTGAATACGTTCAACTCGTTCTTCGCGCTGACCATGAACTGAACACAGTAAAAGCCGAGAAACTGGCTCAAGTCGCGGCTCCGCTGGAAATCCTGACTGAAACAGAGAAAGCCACCGGCGCAGAAGCCCCTTACATTGGTGTTGTAAACGCGAAATTACCTCTGTTAGTTGACAGCAGTGCAGCGCACCTTGCCGATTTTGCCTGTGGTGCCAATGAAAATGGTCAGTGGCTAACCGGTGTTAACTGGAACCGTGACACGGGTGATTTCAGCGTTGTCGATATTCGCAACGTCGTTGCCGGTGACCCGAGTCCTTGTGGTCAGGGCAAAGTCAAAATTGCTCGCGGTATTGAAGTTGGTCATATTTTCCAGCTCGGAAAAAAATACAGCGACGCTATGAAAGTTGGAGTGTTGTCTGAAAGCGGTAAGCACGAAACCTTAACCATGGGCTGTTATGGTATAGGTGTTTCGCGCATAGTCGCTGCCGCCATAGAGCAGAATAACGATGAGCGCGGTATTTGCTGGCCTGAAGCTTTAGCGCCTTTCCAGGTTGTTATTGTGCCAATGAATATGCACAAATCGGCACGAGTACAGGAAGCCGCTGAGAAGCTTTATACTGACTTGAAGGCTAAGGGTATTGATGTTCTGTTTGATGACCGTAAGGAACGCCCTGGGGTCATGTTTACCGACATGGAGCTCATAGGTATTCCTCATCAAGTCGTGGTTGGTGAGCGTAACCTTGATGAAAACCAGGTTGAGTACCAAAGCCGTAAAGGCGGAGAGAAGCAGAAAATCAATTTAGATGACTGCATTAGCTTCATACAGCAGCAACTCTAGCTTATGCTTTTAATAAAAATGGCCTGATAGTTTTCGCTATCAGGCCATTTTTTTGACTTAACTTTTTTAACAAGAGAGTCTAAGACTCCTGGCCCGCCAAAGGTTCAATGTAATGTAAGTGCATATCCCACGGAAAGTGGATCCAGGTGTCCTGGGCTAAGTCGGCAACGAAATCGTCGACCATTTCCATACCACTGGGTTTTGCGTACACCGTTACAAACTTAGCTTTCGGTAAGCGTTCCCGCAGGAATTTCAGCGTATTACCGGTATCCACTAAGTCATCAACGACCAGAAAACCTTCGCCGTCTTCCGTTGCCGTTACGTCTTTCATTACCTGTAAATCGTCACGCTGTTCTGTGTGGTCATATGAGCTAACAGCAACACAGTCAACAACTCGAAGATTAAGCTCGCGCGACACAATTGCCGCCGGAACTAAGCCGCCCCGGCTAACCGCAATAATACCTTTATATTGCTCCGCTGGTAATTGGCGACGTGCTAGTTCGCGCGTTGCGCGGTGCAACTCTTCCCATGATACAAAAAACTCGCGGTTTGAATGCCATCCCATAATTTCGTTACCCTAACCAAATAAATTTAGCGACAAAAAGTGCGCCCAAGAAAACGACGCTTGGTGTTAAATCCTGATAGCGTCCGCCCAGTAATTTCACCACAACGTAACTAATAAACCCTAATGCAATGCCGTCAGCTATCGAAAATGTCAGTGGCGTCATTAGTAAAACCACTGTTACCGGCGCGGCTTCGGTAATGTCGTCCCATTCGACATCTTTTAGCGTAAACAGCATTAACACCGCAACATAAATGATTGCACCTGCGGTTGCGTAGGCAGGGATCATACCAGCCAGCGGCGCAAAGAACATGGCCAATAAAAACAAAATGCCGACCACCACCGCGGCAAGCCCCGTTTTACCACCCGATGCCACTCCTGCAGCTGACTCGATATAACTGGTGGTAGTTGAAGTACCCAGCATGGACCCGGCAACGGTAGCCGTACTGTCTGCCATTAATGCTCTATTCAAACGTGGCATTTCACCATTGGATTTTGCCAGCCCCGCTTTCTGCGCCACCGCCAGTAAAGTGCCGGACGTATCAAACAGATCGACAAACAAGAAAGCAAAAATAACCGATAACATGCCAATATCAAAAGCTGCCGCTAAATCCATTTGCATAAAGGTTGGCAGCAAACTCGGTGGTGCAGACACAATACCATTGTATTCAACCAACCCCATTGCCCAGGCAATAACGGTTACCAGCAAAATACTGATTAAAGCCGCCCCCTGTATTTGCCGCGCAACTAACCCAATAATGAGAAAGAACCCCGCTGCAGCTAGCAATACGGAGGGCTCAGACAAAGAACCTAAAGTCACCATGGTGTCGACGTTGGCCACAATAATATTTGCATTTTGCAAGCCAATTAACGCCAGAAAAGCCCCGATACCTGCAGCAATAGCTAAACGCAATGTGGTCGGAATGGACTTTATGATCCATTCACGAACACGCAAAGCCGAAAGCAAGAAAAATAAGCAACCGGAAAAGAACACGGCTCCAAGGGCTGTCTGCCAAGTGTAACCCATGCTAAAAACAACAGTGTAGGTAAAAAAAGCATTGAGCCCCATACCTGGCGCCAGTGCCACCGGATAATTCGCCCACAGCCCCATGACCAGACAGCCAATAGCCGCCGCCAAACAGGTAGCGACAAATACGGCTCCGTAATCCATACCGGTTTCACTTAAAATGGACGGATTAACAAAGATAATATAAGCCATAGTCAGAAAGGTTGTGAGCCCTCCAATAACTTCAGACTTAACCGAACTACCACTTGCTTTTATTGAAAACAGCTTTTCCAGCATGAGAAACCTTGAAAGTTTGGCGTTGTGGTTAAAGGACAGGTATTTTATCCTAACTGCTACAGAATTTGTTGCTCACTTTTTATTTTTTAACAGGATACAGAATTTATCATGCCAACCGTTTACTTTGTTGATGCCGATGGTAACCAATTTGAAGCATCTGTCGATGCAGGAACCAACGTTATGGAAGCCGCTGTCGAAAATTTTATTGATGGCATTATTGGCGAATGCGGCGGCGTTATGTCGTGCGCAACCTGCCATTGTTACATACCGCCAGAATGGCAAAACAAAATTCCTGCCCCGTCGGAGCAGGAAGAAGACATGATAGATATGGTTTTAGAGCCGCAGGACAATAGCCGCTTAAGCTGTCAGATAGAAGTCACTGACGAATTAGACGGCTTAGTTGTACACATGCCGAAAACTCAGTTCTAAATAAGCCTGAAATTAATACACGGCTGCCACCGGCATAAGAACTTCGTCGTGGTAGCCGGTAATAACCCGAATGGTACCTGAGAGTTCACGGTCTAGTTCAGAGTCGCCCGTATCGACTCGTAGTGGTTTGTTATTCAGAGCCTGCAACTTAGTTTTAGTGGCAACCACCCAAATGTTCTCTTTGCCAATATGCCGAATAACCCGAGGACTTAACTGCTGATTTCCACGACCCAATAAATGCCCCTGCCCGCCAATTAAGGTTATAACCAATTTGACGCTTCCGGTTTCGCGCTGAGCCACAGCTTCGTATAAACGGCTTTCGGTTACGTCACCGGCTAGCAGGTTATTCTGCTGGACTAAGTCAACACCAAGCAAGGTGTTCTCGTGACCCATAGACTGCATAATAGCTTCTACTGTAGAGCCAGACCCCATGACTAAAAGCTCGTCGTCAATGCGCTCAGTTACTTCAGCAGCAATATCATCCAGTACCATCTCGTCGCTTTCTTTACCGCCCATTTTTACCGCCTGAACGTATTCAAGTTCGGCTGGTACCGACATTTCACCGAAACGGCGGGCCTTTACTGTGCCTTTTCTGAAAGCATCTTCATCAATATCCATTACATCGGCGTTATGAATACTGGATAACTCGCCTTGCAGGATCTTCTCAATAACCCGCCCGGCACCGGTTGGACTGATAGCGTACACACCCGAATGAATTTTAACGCCAGCCGGTATACCCAGAACTAACTGTTGTTCGGGAACCACCTGATAGATATCGCGCGCAGTACCGTCTCCGCCGGCGAATAAAAGAATATCGACGTCATGAGTCACTATTTCAGACACCGCTTTTTTTGTATCTTCTGGTGAGGATGGCGTTTCAGAAGCTTTGTAGACCGAATCAAATGAAAAACCCAGCGCTTTGAGGCTATCAGCGCCCATTTCATTATCGGCAGTAACAAAATGAAGTTGCTGTTTGTATGGCTGCAGTAACTTTAATGCGGTCTCAGCTCTTTTAGCAGCCTTTTTCTCAGCCCCGGCCGCCAATGCTTTTTCGCGAATATCGGCGCCATCGCTTCCTTTCAAAGCTAAGGCGCCACCAATACCCGCGTACGGATTAATAATAAAACCAACGGTTAATCTACTACTTGTTTCCATTACTACTCGTCATCAGCCTCATCTTCAATCGCTTCACCGGCATTTTGCAAGTCGCGGCCAGCGCCTTCTATTGTTTCACAAGCGCTTAACCCCAGTATTGCAACGGTGACTAACAATGCTCTTAAAAACATAGATAACTCCTTATCAAGGACTAAAAATTGACGGATTGACCGTTTGGCCAGCTACAATTAAAGTCGTGACAGAGCGCTTTTGCAAACTGTGCCGCGCGTGGCGGTATGGTATTTTCTTCCAGTAAACGACTTAACTGCGCAGCCACTTTTTCTGTAAACGCCTGCCTGTCTACCTCAACGCCATTTAAATTATCCACACTTACCTGAAATGGAAAGCCGCAACACAAAGAAAACAGCCATTCCAGCGCCTGTGGTTTTTGCTCAACCTGTTCAAAAGACTTTTGCTGAGCTTCGTTGCGCCCATCCGGCTCGTACCAGTAACCATAATCAAACTGCTTTCGGCGCACTTCACCGGCTATACACCAATGCGCGGTCTCGTGTAAGGCGGAGGCAAAAAAACCATGAGCAAACACCACCTCATGCAGTTCACCTGCTTTTGTTGCTGGCTGATAGTACGGCTCATCGTCACCCGCAACCAGTATTGTGTTGTAATCTTCACGGAAACAGCGCTTAAAAACGTCAATTAAGCGCTCATAATGATGTTCTGACGTCTTATTCATATTCGCTTAGCGACTAATATCCGGTGTTTCAGTTTGCACGTTTAAATTGTGTGCACGTTGGCGTAACCAGTGGTCGGCTAACACCAGGCTGGTCATAGCTTCAACAATAGGTACCGCACGTATACCAACACAAGGATCATGACGACCTTTCGTTACTATGGCCTGTTCGTTGCCCCAGCGGTCAATTGTGCGCCCGCTAATAGCAATACTTGAGGTTGGTTTCAGTGCGATATCTGCGAAAATCGGCTGGCCACTGCTAATACCGCCTAAGACTCCGCCGGCATGGTTTGATAAGAAACCGCCAGGCGTCATTTCATCACGGTGTTCGCTGCCTCGCTGGCTCACCACCTCGAAACCGTCGCCAACACTCACCGCTTTTACCGCATTAATACTCATCAGTGCTTTGGCTAAATCTGCATCCAGCCTGTCAAAAACCGGTTCGCCCCAGCCCGGTGGCACACCGGTAGCCTGCACCCGAATTTTAGCGCCAATTGAATCGCCCTCTTTTTTCAACTGACGAATAAGCTCCTGCATAGCTTCAACCGCATTGGCATCACCGCAGAACAATTCATTCTCGCGTACCTGCTGCCAGTCAATATTACTAGCCACAACATCGCCCATTTGCGTTAATGCTGCCTGTACCTGTATGCCCTGCTGCTGCAGCAATTTATCGGCTATAGCGCCAGCGGCTACCCGCATTGCCGTTTCACGGGCTGAAGAACGGCCGCCACCACGGTAATCTCGTACACCGTACTTATGTTGATAGGTGTAGTCAGCATGACCCGGGCGGAAGGTATCTTTGATGTCAGAATAATCTTGGCTACGCTGGTCGGTGTTTTCAATCAGCAAACCAATGGAGGTGCCGGTTGTCACGCCTTCAAACACGCCGGAGAGGATCTTAACTTGATCGGCCTCGCGACGTGCCGTGGTATAGCGATTTTGCCCGGGCTTACGGCGGTCTAAGGCGTCTTGTAAGTCGGCTTCGGTTAACTCTAAACCTGCAGGACAACCGTCAACAACGGCACCCAGCGAGGGCCCATGGCTTTCACCAAAGGTGGTCACTTTGAATAACTGCCCAAAACTGTTTCCTGGCATTAGCTGGCCTTACTTTCACGTTGTTTATGTTCAATGAGTTGCTGTTTCGTCAACAGGAATACACCGTCGCCGCCGTTAGCAAATTCAAGCCACATAAACGGCGTTCTTGGATACTTTTCAGCTAAAGCCGGCATTGAATTACCCACCTCACAAACAAACAGGCCGCCATCGTTCAGTAATTCCGACGCCTGCATCAGCATTTTATCTACCAAAATTAAACCATCTTCACCGGCAGCCAGCCCAAGTTCCGGTTCATGGTGATACTCAGCCGGTAGATCAGCCATATCCTCGGCATCAACATACGGAGGGTTCGTAACAATTAAATCATATTTTTCTGCTTTTACCGCGTCGAATAAGTCCGACTGAATAGGCGTAACCCTATGAGTTAAACCGTGCTGCTCAATATTGAACTCCGCCACTTCCAGCGCTTCCGTGGAAATATCCAGCGCATCGACCTCGGCTTCAGGAAACGCATAGGCGCAGGCTATAGCGATACAACCGCCGCCGGTACATAAGTCCAGAACACGGTGCGGGGCTTCGACTAACCAGGTCTGAAAGCCATTTTCAATAAGCTCGGCTATAGGTGAGCGTGGCACCAGCACTCGTTCGTCAACATAAAATGGCAGCCCGGCAAACCATGCCTGGTGGGTCAGATATGCAGCCGGAATATGCTGTTCAATACGTTGCTTTAATAATTCGGCAAACTCTTGTTTCTCAGAGTTGAGTAAACGGCAATGCCCCATACCGGCCAGCTGAGCCGTAGTCAGTTGCAGCACATAGCTTAACAAAACCCGTGTTTCATCAATTGGGTTGTCAGTACCATGGCCGTAATACACGTCAGACTGGTTCAGCTGAGTTACGCTCCAGCGAGTCATGTCATCAATGCTTACTAACTCCTGAATGGCTTGTTCCAGATTACGCACTTGCAAAGGCTGTCTCCCGACCATTGAATGTTTTATACTAAATAAACTTAATGCCTTAAAGATACCTTAATTCAGCGCGGTTTTCATCAATCATGGTTGCAAACAAACGTCAGTCATCATCACTTTCTGAAGACGATATCGAGCTTTTTCGTGAAGCCGCAAAAGGTGCTGCCCGTATAAAGCAGGACAAACTGGCACCGGAACCACCCAAAATTGCTGAATTACGTAAACGCAGGCAGTTGTCGCAACACCCCAGCGCCCAGCAAATTGCCGATGCTAGCCGCTCGGCCAGTCATTATTTTTCCGATGATTTTGAAGCCCATTTTGCCGACGGCCCGGTTCGTTTTGCTGCGGAGGGGGAGTCTGGGTATTTGGTTAAACAGTTACGCCGGGGAGACTACACACCCGAGTTACTGCTGGACTTACACGGCATGACATTAGCCACGGCACGCCAGGAGTTAGCGGCGTTATTACTGGCATGTGAGCGCGAACACATAGACTGTTGCTGCATTATGCACGGGCACGGCAGTGGTAAATTAAAGCAGCAATTGCCACACTGGCTGGTGCAGCATCCGCATGTTCGGGCGTTCCATCAGGCGCCGCTGGAATGGGGTGGCGCGGCGTCGCTATTGGTACTGTTAAAAGTTGCGAGCTAGTAATTAGCCCGCACACCGCTCTGCTATTAACAGCTGCTGAAATTTGCCGCGTAAAGTTTCCGGCGAAAAGTCGACAACCGCAATACCCGCTGTCGGAAAAATAGGAGGCTGCACGCTGGCATCCAGCTCATGCACTAAATAACTCACTAGCGGCATGTGCGACACCAACACCACACTTTCATAACCGTGCTGCTGAATTTCTGCGGCCAACCAACTGACAACCGAACCGGCATGACCATCGGGCGTAATGTCATCGCAATTTTGCTTCTGCCCGGTTTTCAGATGCGACAATAAGATAGAAGCCGTTTGCTGAGCGCGTATATAAGGGCTGACATAAACACAGTCAACTTTCGGCTGTTTATCTATCAGCCATTTCGCCGTGGTTATAACTTCGTGTTCACCGTTGGTGGTTAAACGGCGCTCGCGATCAGAATAACTGCCCTGTGGGTAGTTTGCTTCACCATGACGCATGATATACAGCTTCATTCTGGCTTAGACTCCTCGGCCTGCGTTCGGCGATTTGTGTCAGGTCGGCCACCGGTAACCCGATTAGCCCGGCCGGACTGTTTGGCTTCTTCCGCACGACGTTTGCGTACGGCTTTTGGATCGGCAATGAGCGGACGATAAATCTCAATGCGGTCACCGTCTCGCGGTTGCGCATTTAACTTCACCGTCTTATTCCAGATACCCACTTTTTGCTGTTCAAGATCAATTTCCGGAAACTGCTCGAACACGTCCGACATTCGTATGCACTCTTCTACCGTTGCGCCCTCTTGCGGATGCACCGTTAGCAGCACTTGCTTGTCAGGAGTAGCGTAAGCCACTTCAATAGTGAGTTTATTGCCCATGCTGGTTTCCATACACCTGCTCCGCCCTTTTCACAAAGGCATCAACCATACGGGAAGTCACTTCTTTAAATATTTTACCAAAGGCCATGCCCAGCAAGCGACTGGAAAAATCAAAGTCCAGCTTAAGCTCAACTTTGCAGGCGTCGTCGGCCAGTGGCGTAAATACCCAGCCACCAGTTAATTTTTTGAATGGTCCGTCTACCAGGTCCATGTCTATACGTTCGGGTTCGTGCAGCGTATTGCGGGTAGTAAAGGTTTTGCTGATACCCGCCTTGCTTATGTCTAACGCAGCCACTTTTTGTTGGCTGGACGACTCCAGCACCCGCGCAGCAGCACATCCGGGTACAAACTCCGGGTAAGCTTCAACGTGGTTAACGAGGTCGAACATTTGTTTTGCGCTGTACGAAACTAAAGCACTTTTCTCGATACTCGGCATTTTTTTACCTACGACTAAAATCAACTGCGCAATAATAACGCAACCAGAAACGCTTTGAAGCCCTTAAAGCAATTTTCTTTTCAGTGCGCATAGGTATAATGGCTGTCATGAGTAAAAAGAAACCACAACAATCATCCAATACCATCGCTCGTAATAAAAAAGCGCGGCATGAATACTTCCTTGAAGACAAGTTCGAGGCGGGTGTCAGTTTGCAGGGCTGGGAAATTAAGAGCATACGGGCTGGCAAGGTCAACATAAGCGACAGCTACGTCATTATAAAAAATGGCGAGGCTTACCTTTTGGGTGCCGAAATTCAGCCACTTAACCAAGCCTCAAGCCACGTTTACTGCGAGCCCGACCGCAGCCGTAAACTGCTACTGAAGCGCCGCGAGCTGGATAAGCTTATTGGCGCCTCAGAGCGTGAGGGCTATTCCATAGTTGCCACAACCATGTACTGGAAAGGCCCATGGGCAAAACTGGAAATATTTTTAGCCCAGGGTAAAAAGTCACACGACAAACGCGACACCATTAAAGAGCGCGACTGGCAACGCCAGAAAGCTCGGATAATGAAGCATTCGGTGCGTTAATTGGAACTTCAGGTGCGTCATTCAGGCGTGCCTGTTGAAGTTTCAATAGTTGATTGAGTAGCCTTTCAAGCTCTCCGTCAAATGTATCCAGCTCAACCCGAGCATCCATAAGAATGTTGGTGGTCTGACGTAAGTTGAGTAATGCCAGGTTAAACCACACATTCCGGTCAGAGGAATTAAATTTCAGGGATCGCCCGTAAGCTGATTCACTAGCTTCAAAACGATACTGTCTAAAGTAAATATTACCGAGCAGAGCCCAACTTTTATCCGTTCCTAACCCCTTACGATGTAACCATTGCAAGTGCTGTTCTGCTGATAAAAGATCCCCATCCTTATACCAGTTAATGGCGCTTTCCAGACTCTGTTCCCTAACTTGCCTCTCTTCTACTGTCGCACTGCAGCCTTGATTAGTTAAGCTCAATAGCAATACAGCAATCAAAATGCTTGTTTTCATTTAGCTCTCCATGCTTATTAATAAACTTTAGTTTGTTCCCAACCCATTTTTCTAAAGGCCAAAAGTTTCCAGCAGCCATTTCAATTAATCCGTGAGCCCCTTTAAAACGGGCCATTTCGTTGGGACAAATGAATCGGCGAATCTCTATAATGTTGTTTCCTTTGTCAAAGGCTACAACATCAATTGGCTCTTTCATTCCCCAGGTGTGTATTGATTTACAAAAAGGGAACCAAAAAGCCATCTCTGTCGTTGGTTGCTGCTCGCCCAGCATGCCAATCAACCTTTGATGAAACTTTTTCATGGCTTTTACTTTGGGCCATAATATAATTTCTTTCTCATTTGTCATCCAAACCCTCCTTGGCTTATTTGAACAATTACTGGCCCCAGAATAACCAGAAAATTTACCGGGAAAAAACAGGTTACAAGTGGAAAAAGAAGCTTTACTGGCGCTTCTTGCGCTCTCTTCTCCGCTGAGTTAAGTAAATCCTGTCTTAATTGATTAGCATAAAACCTTAACGACTTGGTTAGGCTAGTTCCTTGCTGATATCCTTTTATTAGCATCGAAGTCCACTCATGGAGCTGCTTTGCGTCATACCTTTCATTCAGTTCATCCATTGACTGAGCAAAACTTGTCCCTCGCCTTAGCCGACTGAGCATCGATGTGATCTCCCGCGCCAGCAGAAGATCGCTGCACGACGCAGATACCTTTTCTAAAGCGGAAATTAACGGAATACCTGAAGCAATCATCATAGAAATTAGATCACAAAAATCAGGAAGTTGGCGAACTATCGCTTTGTTATTTTTTAGAACTAACTGTCTTCTCTTATTTATGATCATTAGTAATAAGAGAATATAAGCAAGGCTTAAAAGCCAAAATCCAGAAAGCAGAGAGATAGAGACTGACACACATGCCATAAAAACCCAGAAACAAAATGATCGACCGGCTCCTTTTAGGAAATCTACTTCCAGGTAACGAACAGTCCATCTTTTGACATTTTCCGGTAAAACGGACCAAATTTTTGATACTGCATAATCAAGCTTTTGCCCAAGCCCCAGTATTTGCCAGACAGGGGGGACTAAAAGCGAAAAGCTAAGAGTAGCGAGAAATATTAAGGCAGCAACTATAATCATTTTTCATCTTCCGGATGCATAATTCGCTTAACCATCCACCCACCAATAACCATTAATATAAGAGCCACTATAAGCATAAAAATACCAACGCGTGACTCAGTAAAAAGTGCTGTATGTTCTGGTTTCATCCAACTTAAAAGAAAATACAATCCAACTGGCATCATAACGAGAATTTTAGCCTGCATCCTGGCTTGTGAAGTCAGCGTTATCTGCCGCTCTTTTATGTGCTGCTGTTGTTGGAGATTATCAGCCAATCTTAGAAATAAATCCGATTGTTGCCCTCCACTTTTCAAACCTAAAACTAAAGATTGAACCACCAGTTTAATGGAGAAAACAGGAACTCTCCGCTGCCAGTCTTCCAAGCAATCAGTTAATGGCTTACCCACTTTTTCCTGCCTCAACAGCTCGTCCACCTCTTGCCCTAAGGGAGGTAGTAACGTTCCTTTTAAATTCTTCAATGCTGATCCGACACTTGTACCACTTCTTAACTGGTTACTGAGGCCAATCAACATACCGGGCAACTGCTTTTCAACTTTTATGTAACGTTGCTTTTTAAAATGGTGATAAACAAATGGCGGAGCCAATAGAGTCATAACAAACGTCGCTACTGCCCAGGTTCTATTAACATAAAACCATACGATTAAGGGCGATAAAAGCGTGACTACCAAATAACTTCTGACCAAAATTGTTACCGGCATTCTCAAGAAAAACTCTTCTAAAGAGCGTACTGTTGATAGCGTCAATTTCTCTTCAAGTTGCTGATATCGTTTTGGTGTTAAATGCGAAAAGATCCATAGCCAGCAAAGTCCGCTGCAAACGATTAAGAACGCTAAAACGAAGATGAACATAACCCATCTCCCATAATCGATTCCCAGACCTCCTGGCGAATGTCGTCCCCTTGTTCGTCAGCAAACTTACATAACGTCTTATTACTTATTAATGACTGAGTCGTATTGCGCCTTTCAAATAGTGGTGACAGCTGTAAAACATTATCGTCTATACCCATAACTTCACTGATACTAAGCACGGATCTTCTGCCATCAGAAAGACGCGCTATCTGAACCACAATATTAACGGCACTGGCTATTTGTTGCCGCAACGCAGAAATAGGAAGCTCTATTCCACCCATCAAGACCATAATTTCCAAACGTCTTAAAGCATCGCGAGCACTGTTCGCATGAACCGTGCTCAGAGATCCCGCGTGACCAGTGTTCATAGCCTGTAACATGTCTAAAGCTTCCGACCCACGGCACTCGCCTACAATAAGTCGATCGGGACGCATTCTCAGCGCATTAATAACGAGCTCGCGAATATTTATAGCGCCGGTCCCTTCTTGATTTTTGGGTCTGGCCTCAAGACTTATCAAATTATTGTGATCTAACCGCAGTTCAGCCGCGTCTTCGATACTTATAATTCTTTCATCTTCAGGAATTGCCTGAGACAGAATATTTAATAAGGTTGTTTTTCCCGTTCCAGTCCCGCCAGAAACAATAATATTTTGGCGACAACGAACAGCAAGCCTTAAGAATTCAGCAGCTTGCTCCGTTAATGAGCCACTATCTACCAAGTCCTTGGTCGTTAAAGATTTCTTAATGAACTTTCGAATAGTGAGACACGATCCTTTGGTCGCTAAAGGTCCTAAAACAGCGTTTACGCGAGAACCGTCCGGTAAACGAGCATCGACCATAGGCGAAGCATCATCAACGTGACGACCTAAAGGCAGAACAATCTTATCGATAGTCCGCCGCAGAGAAAATTCGTTACTGAATTGTTCATCCGCTTTTTGCAACTTACCTGAGCGTTCAACATAGATCTGATCATAGCTATTAACCATAATTTCAGTTACTGAGTCATCTTCTAAAAGGCGCTCAATAGGGCCCAGACCAATCACTTCAGCCACTACATCTGCTATGTCTTTTCCGGACTCACCTGTAGTTTCCTTTAAATAGGATTCAGCATAGCGTCTCAACTCACATTCACTCATAGACTCAAAACGCGGATCTCTGGTATCTAAATGCTCTTTAAGGCTGTTGATTAAATTTACTGATGTCATCGAAATGTCTCCCTTAGCTGTAAAATGGAGTCTTTCTGATACCAGTCGTGTTTTTGCGCTAATCGTTTTTGCTTATCATTCAATCGCTCTTTAGCCGTATCCATACGCTCAGCGGTAACCATAATAATTAATTCCGTGGTTTGCTCTCTGTTCTGCTGACTTCTGAAGGCATTTCCCATAATCGGCAATGAATCTAAGCCCGGTATCTCGTCATCCTGAGCTGACTCATCTGTACTTAAAAGACCAGACAAAACCAGCGTGTCTCCGTCATTTGAAAGAAACACCGATTCCGTACGACGACTAAGTATGCCGGGGACACCTGAAACAGAAACAGCAGGATCAATATTGCTTAATTCGGCGTGGAGCTGCGTTTTAATTCTGTTGTCATCTAAAACGACCGGCTGAATAACAAGCCTTATGCCGTATTCGCGGAAAGTAACGTCCTGCATACCCTGCGCGACAACTTGAGGAATAGGCAGTTCCCCTCCCGCAAGAAACGTCGCCTTCTCACCGCTTTGGGTAGATAAAACAGGATTTGCCAATAGTTTGGCTAGACCGCGTCGCTGCATAAGCATCAGTTGGGAATTAATTTCGGCGTCCCACTCGAACAAACCAGATAAAGAGCTCGAAAATGTAGGGCCGCTCGTTGTCCCTTGCCATCTAATTCCAAGATCTTCGAGATACTGGCGCTTGGTTTCCAGAATATTGACTCTCAAGGTCAACATCGGCGGCTCTTCCTGAAAAGATTCAGTTAAATTTAAAATCTCTTCATGATTCTCGGAAATTTTCTCGAGCTCTTCGTAATTTCTTTTGGATACCTTGCCCGTTAAAACTGTAATTCCGGACTTTTCTGTTTTGTTAAGAGTCTGTTCTGCTTCAGATATAGCGTCTAAACGCCCCTCCAGGGAGAGCTCCAGGATCGCTGTTACAATAACCTTTAACTCTTTTAATACCTCTTCGGATTTTAGCCAGATATCAGCTTTGCCAACTCCCACCCCTCTTAAAATTGCACGGCTATTATCGAGCACATGAACATCTACAACAGTCTCGTCACTGATAAGTATATCGCTTCCTGGCTCTATACTGATAATTCGAGTCTCACCTTCTTCAAGATAGTAGGAGCTATGATTAACCTCGGCCCGAGCATTAAGGACGACGAACAATAACAGAGCCACGACTAAGTAATGTTTGAACTTTACTGAACCTTCCATGGTTGCACCTTGCTTTGTTTAGAATCTTGATGCCAAATACTTACTTGATCCAAATGGCGGCTTCTCGCCCAGACCAACATTGGACTTCCAATAGCTTTCGTAAATGCCGCTACCTTCTCAGGCTCCACCAACAATGTCAGCGAATATGAACCATATCCCTCCTGCAATCCGTGGATATCGAAAACTTCAATTTTTTCAAAAGAAAGGTACTCTCGTGAACTTTCGAAAGAATCCCCGGCAAATACAATATCAACCTGATCTCCGACTTTCAGCAGCGCATTATGGTGGCCTAAATTATCCGTAGTGACCGTGATAGCGTAATAACCATTAGGCAGAACTTCCGACAAACCACTGTTCTGATTATTCGATAAAATTCGTTCAGAAACGGGTTCACCAGATTTAACAGAATTTCTTAGTTTCCTACCGATAACTAAACTAGCCGAGCTCTCCAGGTACCAATGCTCATTGATAAGTTCGTGCGGATATTTTCGAACCAGCAAGTCGCTTACTTCAAGAATATCTCCGGCATTAAGGTCTTTGGAAAAAACAACAACGCTACCAGCACTTCCTGAGGCCTCTTGAAGTCGTCGGGAAGTTTCTTTCTGTAGATATTGATGAATTAAAAAAACAGTCACCATCGAAATTATTGAACTAAAAATGACGGCAAAAATCCATTTCGCCTTTTTTGTCATGAGCCTCCTCCTGGTATTAGTACTAAATAGCGCCAAATAAAATAATAAAAATCTTTCGCGTTACGACCCGTCTCAATTAAATAATCAATCAGTGAAAATTGCTCTTCAAAAATAAGTAAAGTGGTCATTATTAAGAGAGAGATCAATAACCACTCTGTCGATGCCTGACCACTTTGTTTTCTTCTCATAAGACATAAACCAAAATTACATACTCACCTTGCTCGGAGAACATTAGGCGCCCCATATCTTCTTTAAAGATCCAAAAGTCATGAGGTTTCTCAATCGATTGAAAAGAATCTATTTTTTGGCTGTAAGTAAATTTTAATACTTTTTTTATATCTTTGAATTTGAATGTCGATAAATAAACCCAGACCTCTTTTCCATTTTTCTGGCTTTTTGAAATGGCATGAAAAGGCCCGTCAAGCTTAGGCTTTTCCATATGCGGAAGAATTATTTTACTTAAAATCCATGAACCATCATTTCCTTTGAAGAAAGTCCAGTTGTCTTCTCCAATTGGACAAATCCAAAAATCTCCATGAGGAGCAGGACAGTAGGAATAGAAATCTTCAATAACGCTCCAGTCTGGAACATTAGGACTTTGTAAAAAATAAGCAGTAGCCGTCGCATTCTGAGAAATTGGTATTTCAGACCATTCCCATTTATCAAACCCTGCAGGAATATCAGAAATCATATTTATATACCTCAATTAAAGCTTCAACCATGACTTATTACCGCTGTACTCGCGTGCATGTTAGCTAAGTCTGTTTCGTTGTTCGTATCGAAACATGACTAAAATCTTCCTCATAAAAAATGAGCCAGAATCACATACTCACCTTGCTCAGAAAAAATTACGCGCCCCATATTCTCTTTTAATATCCAAACATCATTTTCCTTCTCAATAGATTGAAAAGAATCAACTTTTTGACTGTAATAGGACATCATTGCGGTTTGTAAATGTTTAAGCGGATATCTAGCCAAATAAATCCATATTTTCTCTCCATTTCTCTCATGTTCTGAAATGGGAGTAATAGGCCCCCTTAAAGACTCTTCATGTGCTGGAGACTTGGTCAGTGGCATTAGTATCCACTGTCCGTTTTCTACCTCAAACAACGTCCAGTCGGTATCTTCTATTGGACAAAGCCAAAAGATTATTTCCCCTCCGGGACAATATGGATAAAATTGGCTCAACTTTTTCCAGTCAGGAGTTTCTGGCTTTCTCAAAAAAAGAGCATCAATATTGATGGATGAGCTAATCGGTTGCTCAGCCCAGCTCCAGTCATCTAAAACTACGGGTAAATCCATAACTATTCCTTTTTTTGAAGTACTTCCTCTGGCACGACATCCGGAGATATCGTACCGAAAACTAAATAATCGGAACTAAGCTCTTTAGCCAAAAAAATTGAGCCAAGCCCATCTTGGATTAATTCTTTTATTTCTCCTGAGAGTAAGTTATTTACAACTAAAGACGCAGGCCTAGTCGATAGCTCCTCGCTGCTTTTTACCTGCCAACTATCGGTTAACCTAGTCATTGGATAAAAAGGTTTTTTATCCAATTTCTTCAACTCTCTTAAGTTTTTTCCCTGGAGCTTTACGGGGAGAAGCTTATTTAGAGGGATAAATAGCTTTTCTGTATGTTTATTTAGCCGATACTCTCCCGATAATTTAGCTCGATCAACATCCATAACCCTGCTCCAAATAATTTTACGAGCCTCAATAAGGTTAACGGTACTGTTGTTAACCGAAGGTATAAGAACTTGATACAACGACAAATAAATAGCTAGCAAAATACCAATTGATAACATAACCTCAACAGTAGCTTGACCTTTATATTTAAAGCGCGTCACGACCTAAAATTCCTGTTTTATCTTTATAAGATATTGAAGTTAGCTGAGGCTCCCAGAGCGCATTAAACAAGTTATCCGTTTCATAAAGCTCATCTTTTCTAGAGAAGATTTTGTCTGGACGACTAAAATGCGTTTTTGCTTTAGCATATGCAACTTGGTTACTGCCCCCCACTTTTATTATCACCGTATCCATGCTCATCTTTAAAAAGTTGTTTAGCCGCATATAGCTAAACTTTTGCGGATTCGAATGAAACGACTCCATCTGCGCTAATCCTAGTCGGGACGACATTGAGTTACTTTGAAACGCGCCCCCATAACCGGAACGATGATAACGTTTTTGTTTCTGTGCTTTAGCGCCCCAACCTAATGGCAATTGCTCCCTATAACTTCCAAAAAACCATTTTCGTCCGTGAAGAGAAACTGAATCCAGCGCATGCCAGTCCCAGCCTCCGTTTCTGTTTCTTGATAATTCTGTTCCACCGCGCTTTACTATTTTATGAGTGAATATGTCTATCCAGTTATATCCTCTAGATTTACTGAAGGGATCCAGACTTTTCAGTGTCAACTCTTCTAGTTCTTTTGATTCTCTTTCGTTACTGGTTTTACGGACTTCTGTTTTGCGCCACCAAAGAGTTGGGAATGGCACGACACCACCTCCCTGATACGCTTCCCAACTTAGCTCTCCAGAATGCTTAGAAACGATATCTTGAATAAGAAGTGGTAGCTCCATGACGAAACTTGCATCTAAAAGCCTCTGTGCCGCTGATATTCCTTGTATCACAGCCGATTGGAAACGGATTAAGACACGCGCCAATTGCTGATAACCTTCTTCGACTCGGTCGAGAATGGTGGATAACACTCTGGTTATTTGCCCCAAATAAGGAATGAATGAGGTCACTCCCTCTAAATTATCCGCGGTGCGATCCAACATAGACATATAGCTCGCTAGACCAACCCACTGAGCTATTGCTACCTGGTTTCCAATAAGCGCACGGTTTGTCAAAGCCAAGAAATTCATTTGCCGGGACATAGCGACAGCTGCGCTATAAGCCGCGTTATCAGCAACACTTTGCAAGTACCACTGGCGCCTGGCGTGCTTCCCCATATCGGTCACAGCGAAAAGCAACATCGAAACGAGTAACAAAACCCCGACCATTAAAATCAGGGTTTGTCCTTTTATTCGCGTGTTGGATTTTTCCAAAGCAATCATTTCTTCTTGCCTTGCTCAGTGGCCTCGTCATAATTTCCGAGGTTTACTTCAGTATTGGCCACAGTTCCGGCGCGTCTTGAAGACTGCCGAGCTCTGTTTAATTGTTGCGTAGATGATTGACCTGTCATTTCTTGAGCAAGTCCAGCCACCTGGTTACGTATGGACTTACCAAAAAGTGAATAGACTCCGATTGCAGCAACGGCAATCAAAGCGACAATAATGATGTACTCCGTCATTCCCTGACCACGAGAACGCCGAGCTAAATGCGTATTCATAATTCCCTCCTGGCAATAATCAACACCACAATTGGCGTTGAAGTCAGGAAGTATAGAACGAGTTTTAGAGGATCAGATCAGAAGTAGCAAATGTCTTACTCAATATTAAGATATTTATGCATCTGCACGGAAAGGCGCCAGTTGCGCGCTATGCAGGTTTTCATGGCAAGCTCTGTGGCGCGTGGGCGCTGGCTTATGGGTTGCAGACAAATAATGGCATCTGCTTTGGGCGGGCAGCGTTCTAGTAAGGAATCTAACGCGTCTATGTGCTTTTGCATGGCTATGGGGTGCTTTATTTCATTAGCGCGTGCCATGCAGTCGGGGCGCACTAAATAACCACCGGGCATATCCAGCTTGGGCGATACTGTTACCCAGGTATTGTCGGTTACTTTTAGCTCAAAGGTACCGCTGGTTTCTATTTGCAGCTGGTAGCCTTTGGCTTCTAAAGCTTCGCCAAGCGGCAGTAAGTCAAACATAGCGGGTTCACCGCCGGTTATTACCACGTGTTTGGCGGAGTAACCTTCTTGTTCAAAGCGCGCAATAACGTCCTCGTCGGTCATTTCTGACCATTTTGACGAGGCTTCGGTTTTTGCCATTAATGCGTCTATGCTTACCTGGTCGCTGGGGTTGGTTTCCCATGTGTGCTGAGTATCGCACCAGGGGCAGCCCACAGGACAACCCTGCAAACGCAGAAAAATAGATGGCACGCCGGTAAAGGTGCCCTCGCCTTGCAAGGTTTCAAAAATTTCGTTGATGCGGTAAGACATAGCTTCCGTTAAAATGGCTTTGGTTAACATGAGTGAATGCGGATTATACGGGGAGTTACAGCATGTCGCAAAAGGTCGTTGTTATTTATTCAGGCGGAATGGACTCTTTTACCGTTTTGCACAAAGCCCTGGCCGAGGGAAAAGAGGTACTGGCTCTGTCGTTTAACTACGGACAACGCCATGTCAAAGAACTAGAAGTTGCGGCTAACGTCTGTAAACAGCATGGAATACCCCACAAAGTGGTGGATATTACCGCTATTAACTCGCTACTGTCGGGTAGCTCGCTAACCGACGACATAGACATTCCTGAAGGCCACTACGAAGAAGAGTCGATGAAATCCACTGTGGTACCTAACCGCAATATGATTTTACTGTCACTGGCCATTGGTTACGCGGTGTCTGAAGAGGCCTCTGCGGTGTATTACGGTGCGCATTCGGGTGACCACGCTATTTACCCGGACTGTCGCCCTGAGTTTGTACGCCAAATGGATGTAGTGAGTAAAATGGCGAACTACGAGCCGGTAGCGGTGCACGCGCCTTATTTAGACGTGGACAAAAACGCGATTTTAGCCGACGGCATTAAAATGGGGCTGGACTACAGCCAAACCTGGACTTGCTACAACGGCCGCGACAAAGCCTGTGGTAAATGCGGTGCCTGCCAGGAACGTTTAGAGGCCTTCGCCGCCAACGGCATTGAAGACCCTATTGCATACGAATAAAAGCTACAAATAACCTACAGCCAGCGCTGGGCTTGTTCCCAGCGCTCGGTGCGTTTTAACTCTTCGAGCGACACCGCCGACGATGACATCAGCATTCGGTTCACGCGCTGCGCACTTTCCGGCTCAGTGGCGGGTAAGTTAGCGTCCAGTACTTGTACCGCTCCGGCTCTGTCATTACACACCAGAATCATGTCGCAGCCAGCCTTTAGCGCCGCCACAGCGCGCTGCTGCATGTCACCAGCAACGGTTGCGCCCTGCATAGACAAGTCGTCACTAAAAATAGTGCCATTAAACTGCAGTTCGCTGCGCAGTATTTGCTGTAGCCAGAACTCGCTGAAACCGGCGGGTTGTGGGTCTATTTGCGGGTAAATAACGTGAGCCGGCATTATGCCGTCCAATTTCTGGCTTAATGACAAAAACGGCTTTAAATCGTGCGCGCGAATTTGCTCTAAGGTACGGTCGTCTTCCGGAATGGCAATGTGAGAATCTGCCTGAACGGAACCGTGTCCGGGAAAATGCTTACCCGTACAAGCCATACCGGCTTCATGCATGCCTTCCATAAAGGAAGACGCCACCTTAGAAATCTCCGAAGGCACCGCAGAAAATGCACGGTCACCAATAACGTCACTGCAGTCGGCTACGTCCAATACCGGGGCAAAACTGATATCTATGCCCACAGCCTGAACCTCTGCAGCCATTAACCAGCCTAAGTCACGCGCGGCGCGCTGGCGTTCGTCTTCATCTTCAATTTTTTGCAGCGAGCCCATAGATGGAATGGCGCTAAAGCCTTGACGGAAGCGTTGCACCCGCCCGCCTTCGTGGTCAACTGCAATAAGCAACGGCTTAGCCGCGGCGGCTCGAGCCTCACGTATTAACTCCTGCAGTTGTTCCAGCGAGGCAAAATTCCGTGTAAACAGAATGAGTCCGTTTACGGCCGGTGCCGCAAGAAGTTTTTTATCCTCCGCGGTCAGCTCTGTGCCCGCAATATCTATCATTAGTTGTGCCATAACAGCGGCTTTCTCGTTTGGTTTTCAATAGTCAGCAGTTTGCCATGAGTTCAGTAAAGACGCCATGTTCCTTGTTTATCTTTTCGTTCGCTGTGCTAAATTAACATTATTACAACAAAAGAGGCGCGATATGAAACTCGAAAAATCGCTTTTATGTATTGGTATCACTTTAGCACTGTCGGCCTGCGGCGGTTCAGACAGCGGCATCTCAGACAGCGGCAGCTCCGGTGGCTCTGCCGGTGGTGGTGACAATAATTACGCTTTTTGTTCCGCTGAATATCAAAATAAAAAATTTTTCGAGGACATGAAAGAGGATTACTTCTGGGCAAGCCAGCTACAGAACAGCTTAGACCCTGAGGCCTTTGACGACGTTTATGCGGTTCTTGAAGAATTACGCGTACCGGAGGATACCTACAGCTATATTCTTACAGAAGAGGAATACGATAGCTTGTTTGTCAGTGCCACTTATTTCGGGTTTGGTTTTTCTATGGAGCAAATTAGCGCCAGCCGGGTAAAAATTCGTTTTGTTTATGACGGTTCGCCTGCTGCCGCTGCAGGTATGGAGCGTGCTGACGAAATTCTGGCTATTGATGGCGTATCCGTTTCTGAATTATTGGCCAATGGAGAGTTCAACGAAGCCGTGGGGCCGAGTGAGCAAGGTCTGAGCCGTGAAATTACCTGGCAAAAGCCGGATGGAACCGAGCAGACCGAGTTGTTGAGCAAAGTTGAAGTAGAAACCAATACCGTTATGGGAGCTCAAACTTACGAGCAAAATGGTGACACGGTTGGTTACTTTGCACTGGACTCATTCATTAACCGCACTGGCGCAGATTTAAATACCGCATTTGACCAATTTGCCAGCGAAGGCATTAACCATTTAGTCATTGACGTGCGCTATAACGGCGGGGGCTTAATTCGTTATGCCAATCAAATTGCAACTCAGACTGCGGGCACGAATGTTGAGGGGAAAACCTTTTTGCAATACCGCTTTAACGAGCAGAACAGCGACCAGAACCAGACACTCCCTTTTAGTTTGGTCGATGGTGTCGAGCAACTTGATTTAGACCGGGTGTTTGTGTTGACCACCGGCAGCAGTTGTTCGTCTTCAGAAATCATTATTAACTCTTTAAAACCTCATATAGAGGTAGTCACGTTAGGCCAGCCAACTTGCGGTAAACCAGTTGGACAACAGCCCGCCGAGTTGTGCGATAAAGTCACTTTTGCCATTAACTTTGAAACTGTCAATTCAGAAGGTGAAGGGAAATACTACAATGGTCTGACACCAACCTGTTCGGTTGAAGACCAGTTGGTCGCTGACTGGGGAAGCCCAGAGGACCCATTAACGGCGGCAGCCAATACATACATTAGCACCGGCAGTTGCCCGGTAGACTCCGCCAGCGCAGAAATAAAAAAGAGCGCTCAGGCGCGCTCTTTTGTTAAACCTATTCACAACATGAAGGATAAGCGCGAGTCCCTGCAGTAAGGTTATATGCAGGAACCCGATGCAGCAGCGGTTAGTCTTTAACCGCTGCTTTTCTTATGTCACCTTTGGTGGTGTAAAACTGATTGTTTTCGATAATACCCGGCGCAAAGCTATCAACACCAATTGCGGTTAAGCGCAACTCTTCGGTTTCAGCCAGTTTAGTTGCCGTGTCTTTATCCACCAGGCCTTTTTCCAGAGCCGCATCAGCCAGCTCTTTACCATTAAGGTTTGATGAGATCTCACCGCGCTTTTGAGCCTTACGCAGGCTTTTGTAAACTGACTTCATTTCCAGCATCGAAATAAAGGCTTTTTCCATATGTCCGGTGGCATCACCAATACTGTCTTTCCAGTAACACAGGAAGGTATGACGGTCACGAGTAACGCCCGGCTCCATCATGCTGACACTGATGTCCTGTAAAATTTCATCAGACGGTTTTTTGAAATGATTGCCCAGTGGGAATATCAAAATACGCATTACCCACGCCATGAAGCGATTCGGGAAGTTATCAAAGAAACCGTAAAACGCATCGGCAATGCTGTATAAATGGTGCTTCAGCGCATAATGAACGTAAGGTAAATCAGCTACTTGACGGCCTTCGTCTTCAAAGCGCTTCAGTACTGCCGAACCCATATATAAATGACTTAAAATGTCACCTAAGCGGGCTGAAATCATTTCTTTACGTTTCAAATCGCCGCCCATCATCAGCATAGAAATATCTGATGCTAAAGCTAAACCACGACTCATACGACCCAGCTTACGATAATAATGCGCAGTTTCACCACTCACCGGAGACTCGCCAAAGCGTGCGCCGCTCAGACCCAGCCATAAGCTGCCAAAGACGTTACTGACGGCAAAACCGATATGTTTCATCAGCAGACCGTCGAACTCACGCATGCCCTCGTCTTCATTCGGGTTAGCCGCAGCTTTCATTTCTTTAAGTACGTAGGGGTGACAACGCGTTGCGCCCTGACCAAATATCATCAAGTTTCGGGTCAGAATATTTGCGCCCTCAACCGTAATAGACACTGGTGTCGCCATGTAGGCGTGGCCCAGATAATTATGCGGACCTAATTGAATGCCTTTACCGGCGTGAACATCCATTGCGTGCTCTAATACTTCACGACCCATTTCGGTCATGTGGTATTTGGTCATGGCGGTTACCACCGAAGGACTCTGCCCCTGACATAAAGCAGAAATGGTCAGACGACGCATAGATTCGAGTGTGTAGTTGGTTCCGCCAATTTTACCCATTGATGACTGAACACCTTCGAACATACCAATTGGCATGCCGAATTGCTGACGCACATAAGCGTAAGCGCCAGTCATACGCTGAGTTACGTGGCCTGATGCAGCAGCCAGTGCCGGCAATGAAATACCACGCCCTGCTGACAAACATTCAACCAGCATACGCCAGCCTTTACCGGCATAATCTGAACCACCAATAATCCATTTCAACGGAATAAAGACGTCTTTACCAAAGGTTGTACCGTTCAGAAACGCCTGGTTCAGAGGGAAATGACGATCGCCAATTTCAATACCTTTGTGCGATGTCGGGATTAACGCACAAGTAATACCAATTTCTTTTTTATCACCTAATAAGGCTTCCGGATCGTAGAGCTTAAATGCCAGACCCAGAACTGTTGCTGAAGGCGCTAAGGTAATGTAACGCTTCGACCAGTTAAGACGAATACCAACAACTTCTTCACCCTCGTGCTCGCCTTTACAAATAATACCTTCATCCGGAATTGAACCAGCATCGGAGCCAGCTTCTGGTCCGGTTAAGGCGAAACACGGAATGTCAGTGCCATCAGAAAGACGCGGCAACCAGTAGTCTTTTTGTTCTTTAGTACCATAATGCGTTAGTAGTTCGCCCGGCCCCAGAGAGTTCGGAACCATAACAGATACCGCAGCACTGATAGAACGACTGGCAATGCGCGAGACGATGTAGGAATTTGCCGCTGGGGTAAAATCAAGGCCGCCGTAATCTTTACCAATAATCATGGCGAAGAAGCGTTCTTTACGCAGATAATCCCAAACTTGTTTGGGCAAATCGCGATCCTGCTGAACAATTTTGAAATCGTCCAGCATATCCAGCAGCTTAGCCAGCTGGTTATCGACAAACGTCTGTTCCTCGGCGGTTAGCTTAGGTTCAGGTACATCCAGCAGTTTTTGCCAGTCCGGGCGTCCGCTGAACAGTTCTCCGTCCCACCAAACATCACCCGCCTCCATAGCCTCACGTTCTGTGTCAGACATGGGTGGCAAAATGCGTTTAAAAATTGCAAAAACAGGCTTAGTTACCAGGCTGCGACGAATATCTCCGACTGCAAACACCAGTACCACTAAAACCACTAACAGAATAAGAATTTCCATGGGTATCTCCAGTGCACCATCACAATGAAAGTGTAGTCAAATATCAAATTTACGACAGGTTTATTATGCTTCTTCCAGCCCGCCGGAAACAAATGGGATCAAATGATCGATAACGTCCTGCGCACCCACTTTTTGATTGAACTCAGCCTCCGCAATTTCAATCAGAGCTTGTCCCGATACTTGGGCAAAAACTGCCGCTCCCAAAATAAAGTGTAGACGCCAGAACATTTGTTGCTCATCCAAATGTGGATTTGCGCGCTTTAATAAAGCCATTAAATGCTGCAATACCTCACCAAACTCCTGCTGAGTGTATTTACGTAAATGGCCCTGAATTTCAGAGTAAGCAAAGCCCAGTAACCTCAAAAAGATATCGGGACCGTGTTTATTGACCTCGGTTAACTTTGCCAGAGGTATTTTAAAGCGCTTAAACAGCTCTTCTGTTTTTAGCTCGCTCTGCTGCTCTGCCAGTTTCAACTGTTCCTCCAAAACGGGCATGAAAACAACCAAGTAACGCGCCATTACGGCCTGAATAAGTGCTTTTTTTGAGCCAAAGTGATAGTTTACAGAAGCAAGGTTAACCCCTGCTTCCTGCGTAATTTGCCGTAATGAAGTCTGCTCAAACCCATCGCGGGAAAAGAGCATTTCTGCGGCATTAAGTATTTTCTTTTGAGTCGGAATTCGGGCTGCCATGAAATAAATAAACGCATGATTTAAACATGCGTTTAATTTAATTCATGTGGTTTCAGCGTGCAAGTGTTCGCTGAATTTATTTTTGGTGAGAGTGTAAACCTTAGTAGGCTACACTATTAGTGCCGCCAGTAATGACGGTGGAACAAAATAAGTACGGTCATAATTTCCAGCCGCCCTGCCAACATAGCAAAAATTAGCAACAACTTAGCACCAGCATCAAGGCTGGCGAAGTTACCAGCCGGGCCAATAATGTCACCTAATCCAGGTCCAACGTTACCTACTGCGGAAGCTGCACCAGATATTGCCGTCATAAAATCCAGTTCAAATAATGACAAACCTAATGCAATAACGGCTATCAGCAAAAAGTACATAAAGCAAAAAGCGACCATTGAACCAAGTAAAGAGTCATTTACCCGACGATCCTGATAGGTTTGGACGCTAACGAGGTTAGGGTGAATTAGTTGGCTGAACTGCTTTCTTAATAAAAGCTGCGACAACTGAAAACGAAAAATCTTCATACCGCCAGAAGTGGAGCCGGTACATCCCCCAATAAACATTAAGTAGAAGAACGCCATTAATGACCAGCTTCCCCAGTTTCCGTAATCTTCGGTTGCGTAGCCGGTTGTGGTCACTACCGAAACAACATTAAACGCGGTATGCATTAATGCGTCGCCAAGTTCCCGCCCTTTAACTATCTGAACCAAGGTAATCAATGCAATAACAATGAAAAGGAAGGTAACAAAAGCGCGTACTTGGCTATCCTTCCAAAGTGGCCCAAAGTCACCTTTTAAAAAGCGAATGTAGAGCACAAAAGGCAAAGCGCCTGCGACCATAAAAAGCGTGCCGGTTATGACCAAAAAGGGTGTATCAGAGAAATGCCCAAAAGACGCATCGTAGTTCGAGAAGCCGGCTGTCGCTATGGTGGTCATGCCGTGAACGAAGGCATCAAAACTGCCCATGCCGCCAATCAAGTACAAACTAATAACGGCAACCGTCAGAATGAGGTAGACCCGCCCTATTGCCAAAACCATATGGCTGGAACGCGGCATAAATTTCCCCGACATGTCCGAGGATTCAGCCTGGAACAACCGCATGCCGCCAACTTGCAAAAACGGCAAAATGGCCATAGCCATAACGATAATTCCAATTCCGCCCAACCATTGCAGCATAGCGCGCCACAACAAAACACTTGCGGGTAAATCGTCCAGCCCGGATATAACTGTCGCTCCGGTAGTGGTAATGGCTGACATGGCTTCAAACCAGGCACTGGAGAAGTCCAGATAAGGGCGTGCAAAAATAAATGGCAAAGTTGCAAATAAGCTGGCCGAAACCCAGCACAAGGAGGTTAACAGGAAAACCTGTCTTGCCCGCAGCTTGGCATCACCCGCTGGCTGCAGGAACAAAACCAAACCAAAAACCAAACCTAAGCTGGACAGCGTCAGATAGGTCCACTGCTCTTTTTCACCATTGACCACCGCCATAACAAAAGGCGCGAGCAAGGCGATAGAAAGCAAGGCGATGAGGCCGCCAATGGCTTTCAGCAATAACTTAACAGCCTGACGTTTATCAAGCGGAGTCTGACGCAATGACTGGCTGGCTTGCATTGACATCGTTCTAGTTAGACGTGTCTAAAGGAGCAAATGATTTTACCAAATCATCAATCGCTTTCATCTGCTGAAGGTAGGGTTCCAGAGCATGCAGAGGCAACGCACAGGGACCATCACATTTCGCTTCATCGGGGTTCGGGTGTGCTTCAATAAACAATCCTGCAATACCCAGCGACATACCAGAACGAGCCAGCTGTGCTGCTTGCGCGCGGCGTCCGTCAGCGGAGTCGGTTCGGCCACCAGGACGCTGCAAAGCGTGAGTTGCGTCAAAAATCACCGGCGCCATAGGCTTCATTTCGTCCATGCCGAGCATATCAACAATAAGATTGTTATAGCCAAAGCTTGAGCCGCGCTCACACAGCATCAGTTTTTCATTACCAGCCTCGGCAAACTTTTTAATGATGTGCTTCATTTCCTGTGGTGCAAGAAACTGTGGCTTTTTAATATTCACCATAGACCCGGTTTCAGCCAGTGCTACCACCAGGTCAGTCTGACGGGCAAGAAACGCCGGTAACTGCAATACGTCAACCACTTCAGCGACCGGAGCGGCCTGATGCGGTTCGTGTACATCGGTAATTAAAGGCACATTAAACTGCTGTTTCACTTCTTCAAAAATGCGTAACCCTTCTTCCAGACCGGGGCCGCGAAAAGAGTGAATAGATGACCGGTTGGCTTTATCAAACGACGCCTTAAACACGTAAGGTATGCCAAGTTTACTGGTTACCTCAACGTAATGCTCGGCAACTCGCAACGCTAAATCACGAGATTCCAGCACGTTCATTCCGCCAAATAAAACAAAGGGTTTATCATTTGCTATTTGAATGTCACCAAGCTGTAACTCTTTAATCATCATAAACTCCCGCGGTTAACTACCGACAACTCGTAGAATCTGTCCGGCGAAATACGCCATATAGGTTCCAAGCGCATAACCCATTACCGCTAATAATACACCAACCGGCGCCAATGACGGATGAAAAGCTGAAGCGACAACCGGTGCCGACGCTGCGCCCCCCACATTAGCCTGACTGCCCACCGCCATATAAAACACAGGAGCACGAAGCAGTTTGGCCACAAGTAACATAAGCCCGGCGTGGATCAACATCCAGATAGCACCAATTAAGAAGTACTTAGGCGCCTCGACAATTTTAGTCACGTCCATATGTAAGCCGATGCTGGCAACCAATATGTAAACAAAGACCGAACCTATTTTAGACGCCCCCGCAGCTTCCAAAGAACGAGCCCGGGTAAAGGAAAGCGCAATACCGCCAGCAGTGGCTAACACAATGACCCAGAAAAACAAACTGTCGAGACTGAATTTACTTAATGCAGGATAGTTCGTTGCTATTCCCGGTGCTATCCAGTCGGCCAGAAAATGCGCTATCCCGGCCACACCAAAGCCAATAGCCAGAATTAGCATTAAATCACGTAAGCTTGGGTTTCTGACATGCTCCGCTTCATACTGCTCCACTTTACGACGAATGTTATCGATAGCGGATGTGTCAGCGCCGGTGCGGGCATCAATTTTCTTGGCATTTGCGGCCATATAAAGCAGTACAGCCATCCATAAGTTGGCAACAATAATGTCGACAGTCACCATAGCTGAGAAAATATCACCGCCAACTTCGTAAACTTCTTTCATGGCAGCTTGGTTTGCGCCACCGCCAATCCAGCTTCCGGCAATGGTTGTCATGCCACGCCAAACTGCATCGGGGCCAGCGCCACCAAGCATTTCAGGGAATATAGCAGACACCAGTAACAAGGCTATAGGGCCGCCAATGACAATACCGAAAGTACCGGTTAAAAATAGAATAAGAGCCTTTGACCCGAGACCCACTACGGCTTTTAAATCCAGACTTAAGGTAAGCAAGACCATACAGGCAGGTAACAGGTAATCCATTGCTATATCTGTTACGGCGGTTTGATTGCCATCGACAATACCAAAGGTATTCAGCAAAGACGGTATGAAATAGCAAAGCAATAAAGCCGGAACAAAGCGATAGAATTTTTTGAAAACAGGATGCTCGCTGCTATTGGTGTAAAATACAAAGCCAAGAATGGCCAGCAATAAACCAATTACAACCCCATCGTTAGTGATTAAGGCATTCGTTTCCGAAACAACAGACTCAGGCGCTAACATAGGTACTCCCTTAACTTAACCGGCAATAAGTGCTTGTTTGGACACGGCCACATGAAACAGGAAGGCTATCCAGCCACAAGCACCAATAAAACCAAGCCAGCGCGCACCCGCTGTTTTTCCTTTCATAGCTAAGACACCAAAGCCAATATAAGCAATAACACCTATGACTTTATCGGTTAACCATGGAACCTGAATTGGGTACATGCTTAACGTCACCATGATACCCACAGCACTGAGTAACAATAAGGTATCGTTAATGTGAGGGACTATCTTCAGCCACTTCTTTTTTAATAAAGGAGAGTCAAGAAGCAAAAGCACAAAACGGAATAAAAAAAGGCTGATCGAAATCAGCACAAATAATACATGCAGGTGTTTAAAAGCAGTGTACACAGTAACCTCTTATTTTTAATTTAATTAAATGGTTCTCAGCTCAGGCAGGGATTTTATAACAACATCAAGAAACTTAGGTGAATAATAGCGGCCCCGCTCGTCTTTCAGGCGCACAGCAATATCGCTGTCACTAATGCCACTTTCCCACCAATCCAGCAACTGCTCGGTCAACAGAAGAACCTGAGTACTTATCGCAATATCCGAGCCTTGTTTACCTTCGGGCAAACCCAGACCGTCCCAGCGTTCCAGTCTCTCAATAAGTGCTCTGTGCGCACTTTGTGTTGCTTCGTGCTCACCGTGACCCAGCGCTCGTAATGAGCGGGCAACTCGTTGCTGACACGTAGTTTCTACCGCTGCAGCCGCATCCGAAGCGCAGTTAAGCAACGGTCGCGCCTGCGCGAATAAAGACCAGGCCAAAGCCGTTGTCTCTGCGTCTTCTGCCGCAACTTTTTGAGCTACAGCGTAGGCCAGCCGGACTTCGCTATTTTGCTCCAGAATGCCGTTAAAGTGGCTGGCATGGTGCAGCATAAGTTGGTCAGCTAAACGCGCCAGAAACTTATCGGAATCTTCCAGACAGACCACGTTATCTTGCGCCAGCTGTACGTTTTCAGAAAATAGTTGAAGCACATGGTGATCATCGGCCGTAAGTGCTCTGGATAAGCCGCCGATAAACAAAACAGAACCGTGCGACCGGCAATGACTGCGGCAATATAACAGCACAAAGTCGTCACCATAATACGAGCCATGATTTGCGATAACATGCTCTAGCTCGGCTAAGGCTTTTGACGGAATAACCGAACGTAACGTCTGACCAACACACACTCCAGAGTCCTCTCCGTGAGCGGCTAGCACTTTATAGGACGAGCCGTCTTCGTTAGAGGTAGCATACAAGGTTTGTTTGGCACCGCCGATGACCCAGCTCAACTGCTGCACTAAACCATCAACAAAACTGTTCATTGGTTGCAGAGCATAAAGGTTAGCCGAAGCAGCGATGATTTTTTCAAGCCCGTGACGACTTTGATCAATGGACATGATATCGCGGTACGAGCGCAGCGATGACATTACTGCAGTAAAAAGCTTCTGTGCAGTAAGTTCAGTTTTGGATTTGTAGTCGTTGATGTCGTAGTTAACAATAACCGTGCGTTCAGGTGCCTGACCCGGCTGCCCTGTTCGCAAAATAATACGGGTAAAATGGTTGTCAGCTTCTTCACGAATATAACGAGCTACCTGCAGTCCGGCATCATCGGTTTCCATAACAACATCCAGCAGTAATATGGCTGCATCAGGATGCTCATCAATTAACTGCTTTGCCTCTTCACCAGAAAAAGCACTGTAAAACTTTAAGCCACGACCTAAAAAATTAAAGTCGTTGAGTGCCAGTTTGGTTACCGCATGCACCTCTGGTTCATCATCGACAATCAGAATTTTCCAGTATTCTGTCGGTAATTTTGTGGTTTGCTGGCTGCCTTCGTCAGCAAACATAAACTGATTGCTCATTATTCGTCTCTCCCCGCCCTGGCTTTTGTCCCGCCGGTAACTCGTTCTACCCTAGCATAATCCTGCCAGCGGTTAACCTTTTTGTAACCACTTTTAAACAGTAGCTCTGCAACGCTATCAGCCTGTTGCCATCCCTGCTCAAGTAGTAACCACCCCTGGTCTGCTAAATGGTTGTTGGCTTCTTTTATAATAGTCTCTATATCGGCTAAACCGTTATTTTCCGCAATTAACGCCGTCTGGGGCTCAAATCTGACATCTCCCATACTCAAGTGCGGATCGCCTGCGTCAATGTAGGGAGGGTTCGATAGAATCAAGTCAAATTTAAGAGACTTTGGCACAGATTGAAACCAGTTACTGCACAAAATATCAACATTTAAACCTAAAGCTTGACTATTTCGGCGTGCCAGTTCCACCGCATCGCGGCTTTTATCACACGCCCAAACTTGCCAGCCGGGACGTTCAGACTTCAAAGCCAGCGCAACAGCACCTGTACCCGTGCCTAAATCCAGTACGCGCGCCTGTTCGGGAAGCTCCAGGCTAAGTGCCGTTTCAACCAGCGTTTCAGTATCGGGACGGGGAATTAACGTGCTGTCGTTTACCTCAAGCATCAATGACCAAAACTCGCGGCGACCAGTGATATGAGCCACGGGCTTGCCTTTCTGCCGGGCTAAAATACATTCCTCATAATGGCGGTGCTGCTCTTCCGTCAGCAGCTTTTCCGGCCAGGTCATAAGGTACGTTTTTTCTTTATCCAGCACAAAGCAAAGTAAGGCAGAAACATCCGCAGCAGCGTCTTCAGTCTGCTTTAACTGCTCCCGCCCCCAGTTTATGGCTTGCTCCAGCGTCATTGCTGTCCTTCAGACAGAGCCGCCAGTTGATCCGCCTGATGCTCAGTAATAATGGCATCCAGTATCAAATCGATATCGCCGGTAAGTACTTCATCTAACCGATACAGCGTCAGGTTAATACGGTGGTCTGTTACCCGGCTTTGCGGGTAATTATAAGTGCGAATACGCTCTGAACGATCACCACTTCCTACCAGGTTACGACGGGTACTGTCTTCTTCTGCCTGACGTTTTTCATCTTCCAGACGTTGTATTCTTGCCTGTAAAACCGACATGGCTTTAGCCCGGTTTTTATGCTGCGAACGTTCTTCCTGACATTCAACCACCACACCGGTTGGTATGTGGGTAAGACGAATAGCAGAATCGGTTCGGTTAACGTGCTGACCACCAGCACCGGAGGCGCGATAAGTATCGACACGTAAGTCGGTCGGATTAATTTCAACGGCCTCGGCTTCTGGAATTTCCGGTAACACAGCAACAGTACAAGCTGAAGTATGAATACGCCCTTGCGATTCAGTTTCCGGAACACGTTGTACGCGGTGCCCACCAGACTCAAACTTCATGCGTCCGTAAACACCGTCACCACTCATGTGAGCAATGATTTCTTTATAGCCACCATGCTCACCTTCACTGGCACTGACTATATTGACCTTCCATCCATTTTTTTCAGCGTAGCGGCTGTACATACGAAACAAGTCACCAGCGAATATCGAAGCCTCATCACCGCCAGCTCCGGCACGAATCTCCAAATAGCATGAACGATCGTCGTTAGGGTCTTTAGGTAGCAACAGAAGTTGTAAGCGGTTCTCCAGCTCTTCTTCGGCTTTTTTCGCCTCTTTTAGCTCTTCTTCCGCCATTTCACGCATGTCAGCGTCATCATCTTCAGCCATATCTTTTGCGGCTGTCTGATCCTCCTGATTCTGGCGGTACTCTTCAAAGCAACCAACCACCTCTTCCAATTGAGAGTACTCACGCGACAATGAGCGAAAACGGTTTTGATCACTGATCACATCGGGTTCACCCAATAAAGCCTGCACTTCCTGATAACGCTCAACTAATCCTTCTAGTTTACGTTCAATGGATGGATTCAACATGTTTTTATTTGCCTTTTGATGAGTCAGAGGATGGCTCTGACCAAAGTTGTTGCAAAACGGCCAGCGTATATTGGTCGTTATTTTCGCCGGCAGATTTCAATAAGCTTGTCGGTTTATGCGTTAACTGCTGCACCAGCCTATGACTGAATCGCTGCAGCACTTCGGCCGGGTCTTTGCCCTGCTCTATTTGCGCTATCGCTTTCTTTAACTGCTCGTCGGCTAAGTTTTTTGTGTGCGTACGATACTCCCGCACCAGCTCGACACTGTTCAGCGACTTCAGCCAGTCATTAAACTCTTTCGTTTGCTGCTGAATAATAACCTGAGCTTCACGAGCGGCCTGCTCACGGTTACGGATATTTTCACTAATAATACTTTGCAGATCGTCAACGGTATAAAGATACGCGTCATCGAGTTCATTAACCTGCTCTTCAATGTCTCGTGGCACAGCCAGGTCAATTAACAGCATGGGTCTATGCCGACGCTTTTTCAGTGCTTTTTCAATGCTTCCTTTACCAACAATAGGCAAGGTACTGGCGGTTGAACTGACAACAATATCGGCCTGCGGTAATAACTCTGATAGCTCAGACAGACTGTGAGCCGTTGCACCAACACGCTCGGCCATCTCACTAGCCCGTTGCAAGGTTCGGTTTGCCACCAGAATTTCACTAACGCCTTGTTGTTTTAGATGCTGAGCAACCAGCTCGGAAGTATCACCCGCTCCAATCAGCAGCACCTTCGATTTTTGCAAATTGGCAAAGATATGACGCGCCATAGAGACCGCAGCATATGCAACCGAAACCGCGTTTTGACCTACCGCCGTTTCATTTCTAACGGTTTTCGCAACACGAAAGGTTTGCTGAAATAAACGTTCAAGAATACCGCCGACAGAGGCCTGACGTTTCGCCGCCTGATAGGCTTGTTTTACCTGACCAAGAATTTGTGGCTCGCCCAATACCAGCGAATCTAAACCACTAGCAACCGACATAAGGTGAGTAATGGCCTGCTCGCCCTGAAAATGATAGTGATGATTTTCCAGAGCCTTTGGTGCCAATTTGTGGAAACCGGTTAACCAGCCCAGGAGCAAGTCGCCAGACACTTCCCCTCGGCAATAGAGCTCGGTTCGGTTACAGGTAGAGACGATAACGGCTTCTTCAACACCTTGAAGATTACGCACGGCCTGCAGCGCAGCATCAAGCTGTTCAGCACTGAACGCGACTTGCTCGCGCAAATCGACTGATGCGGTTTTATGATTAATTCCGAGAGCTGAAATGGTCATCTGACTGTGAAACTCGTTATCCCAACGCGGCCAAAATCTAAGTTGCCCGATTGTACGTGAAAGCCTTAGTCATTGAAAGTGACAGCGCTTTCTGGTCAACTAATTACATTCCGATTGCAGCAATTGAAAAATATGATTCAACGCCGACTATTCTGGGTTTGCCTGGTTGTTATTACATCGTTAACCGGGTGCGCGCTGCCGACGCCATCAGAGCAAGCAAGCAGTGCCGAAGTTAATCAACGTATTATTGATTCCCATCAACAAAAGCTGGAGCAGTTGCAACAATGGTCTCTAAGTGGTCGCATGGCGGTTATCCAGAAGCAGAATAAGGAAAGAGACAGCTTTTACATTAACTGGCGTTACCAGCCCCACCAGCAAGTCATTCGTTTTTCTCATCCGCTAAAAGGCCAACTGGCTAAACTGATCGTCGACGACAGCGGCGCTTTGTTGACTGACTCCGATAACCAGGAACGCTGGGCTCCTTCAGCCGATGCCTTGCTATACCGTCTGCTGGGTGCGACTGTTCCCTTTGAACAGTTACACAACTGGGTTCTGGGAAGAAAAACAAGTACGTTAGAGTCCGTGAGTTATCATAAAGATGGAACCTTAGCTCAGTCGACGATATTTCATCAGGGGCAAAACTGGCAGCTCAGTTGGTTCTACGATCAGAACAAAGCACAAACAGTAACCTTACCGGAACAAATCCATTTGGAAAGTCCTGAGCTACAGATAAAGGTGCAAGTGAACGAATGGCAGTCAATACATTAACGCTCCCCGCTCCGGCGAAACTTAATCTGTTTTTGCATATTATCGGACGCCGCGCCGACGGGTACCACAATTTACAGACCGTTTTTCAGTTTCTGGACTACGCTGACACCCTGAAGTTCTGCACAGCCGATGACAACCAGTTTGATTTAGTTGACCGCAACAGCCTTATTCCCCGCGAAGAGAATTTAGTCTGGAAAGCGCTAACAGCGCTGAAAAAAGCTTACGAAGAAAAAGGCATGACGCAATTACCCGGCTGCTCGGTTGAATTAATTAAGAGACTTCCTCAGGGTGCCGGGTTAGGTGGGGGGTCATCCAATGCGGCAACTGCACTTGTTGGGTTGAATCAGCTTTGGGGCAGTCATTTAAATAACACTGAATTACAGGCAATAGGTCGCAAGCTCGGTGCCGACGTACCGGTATTTATTCATGGACATGCCTGTTTTGCTGAAGGTATCGGCGATGTATTCACTAATATAACACCACCTACTCCGTGGTATTTAGTGGTTAAACCCAATGTTTCTATCAGCACGGCAGCACTGTTCTCTCACCCTGAACTACAGCGCAACTGCTCGCCAGTTACCGCGGAAAACTGGCAACAGCAAAAAGTAGCGAATGTGTTTGAACCGGTGGTCTGCGATCTACACACCGAAGTTGCTATGTTACGCCGTGCCTTGCTAGAATACGCCCCGACTCGGCTCACTGGCAGTGGAGCATGTCTTTTTTCAATATTTGAGACGAGACAAGCCGCAAAGGAAGCGCAACAGCAGGTTCCCAAAGAACTTTGCTCATTTATCGCTCAAGGCCAGAACCGTTCACCACTTATCCAGACATTAACCCAATAAAAGTCGAGGTATGTTGTGCCTGACATGAAACTTTTCGCCGGCAACGCCACTCCTGAGCTAGCCCAGAAAATCGCCGATCGCCTTTATATCAAACTTGGTGAAGCTTCCGTTGGTCGCTTTAGTGACGGCGAAATTAGCGTCGCCATTAATGAAAACGTCCGCGGTTCCGACGTCTTTATTCTTCAATCTACTTGCGCCCCAACCAATGACAATTTAATGGAACTCATTGTTATGGTGGACGCATTACGTCGTGCATCAGCTGGTCGTATTACTGCAGTGATGCCTTATTTTGGTTACGCTCGTCAGGATCGCCGGGTTCGTTCAGCTCGTGTTCCTATTACGGCTAAGGTTGTTGCTGATTTCTTATCCAGTGTTGGTGTTGACCGTGTGCTGACTGTCGACTTACACGCAGAACAAATTCAAGGCTTTTTTGACGTACCTGTCGATAACGTTTTTGGTACTCCGGTATTGTTAGAACACATGCGCCAGCAAAACTTCGACCATCCGGTTGTGGTTTCCCCTGATATTGGTGGTGTTGTACGTGCCCGTGCTTTTGCCAAGCTTATGGACGACACCGATTTAGCCATCATTGATAAGCGCCGTCCGTCAGCCAACGTGTCGCAGGTTATGCACATAATTGGTGATGTTAAAGGCCGCGACTGCATTATTGTCGATGATATGATTGATACTGGCGGAACGCTTTGCAAAGCCGCAGAAGCACTGAAGTCTCACGGTGCAAAACGTGTGTTTGCTTACGCTACCCACCCGGTATTTTCCGGTAATGCGGTGCAGAACATTAAAGATTCTGAAATTGACGAATTTATCGTTACCGACAGTGTTCCGCTAAGCGATGCGATGAAAGCCACGGGTAAAGTTACTCAGTTGACCTTGTCCGGTATGCTTTCAGAAGCACTGCGCCGCGTCAGTAATGAAGAATCTATTTCAGCAATGTTCGATTACTGATTGTTGTAATTATTCGTACCCAGTGCTAGTATTGCGCGCCCTTAGAAACCGGCCTCGTTGTCGGTTTCTAAGTTTCTGGGTCAGCTCTTGGTCGCGAGTGCTGACAAATAAAAACTTTAAACATTGAGAGGCCAAATCATGGCTGAATTAGATTTTAACATCCAAGCTACCGTCCGCACGGACAAAGGGAAAGGTGCGAGCCGCCGCCTGCGTCATGAGGACAAAGTACCAGCGATTTTATACGGTGGTAAAGGCGAGCCAATCGCATTAGCACTAGACCACAACAAAGTGAATAACATGGCCGACTACGAAGCCTTTTATTCGCACATTTTGACGCTGGAATTTGATGGTAAGAAACATCAGGCAATTCTAAAAGACATGCAGCGTCACCCGTACAAGCCTAAATTGACTCACCTGGATTTCCAGCGCGTTGAGAAAGGCCACAAACTGCACACTAACTTACCTCTGCACTTCTTAAATGAAACAACTGCGAAGGGCGTTAAAGAAGAAGGTGGTGTTGTTGTTCACCACGTAAATGACGTGGAAATTACTGTATTACCTAAAGACTTACCAGAATACCTGGAAGTTGACATTGCTGAACTCAGCGTTGGTGACACCATTCACCTGACTGACTTAAAACTGCCTAAAGGCGTTGAGTTAGTTGAACTGACTAAAGGTGAAGACCACGACCAGGCGGTTGTGTCTGTTACTGCTCCTCGCGTCGAGAAAGAAGAGACCGAAGAAGATACAGTAGCACCTGGCGACGTTCCTGCTGAAAACAGCAAAAACGCTGACGAAGAATAAGTCAGTCTCCTGTTATGGGAACTGAAGTAAAACTGCTTGTGGGCCTGGGAAATCCGGGCCCCGAGTATGAACGAACTCGTCACAACGCTGGTTTCTGGTTAGTTGATGACTTTTGCAGACGCCACGCGATTACGCTCTCCCCTGATTCAAAAAGCAAAGCTCTGATTGGACGCTGGCAACAAGGCGCTCATGACCTGCGCATTGTATTACCACAAAATTTTATGAACCGTAGTGGCTTCTCTGTTGCGGCTCTGGCTAATTTTTATAAAATACCGGCTAATGAAATTTTAGTGGCTTACGATGAGCTCGATTTACCCCCCGGCGTTGCTAAGTTTAAGAAAGGCGGAGGTGCCGGCGGGCATAACGGAATTAAAGACATTATTGCTCAGACTGGTAAGCAGGACTTTATGCGGTTGCGCATTGGTATTGGTCACCCGGGCGATAAAACAAAAGTAACTGGCTTTGTTTTAGGCAAAGCTTCAGCAAATGAACAGCGGCTTATTGATGACTGTATCGATGAAGCCAGCCGCAGTATCGACACATTAATGGCGGAAGGCTGGGGAACTGCGTTGCAGCGCCTGCACAGCTACCGCCCTGAACAGAAAGGCTAAACTCTCATGGGATTTCGATGTGGTATCGTTGGTTTACCTAACGTAGGTAAATCCACTCTCTTCAACGCACTGACCAAAGCAGGCATTGAAGCTGCAAACTTTCCATTTTGTACCATCGAACCAAACACTGGCGTTGTGCCTGTTCCTGATCCTCGTCTTGATAAGCTAGCCGCTATTGTTAACCCTGAACGCGTTATTCCAACAACCATGGAATTTGTGGATATCGCCGGATTAGTTAAAGGAGCTTCAAAAGGCGAAGGCTTAGGTAACCAGTTTTTAGCAAACATTCGTGAAACTGACGCTATTGGCCATGTTGTTCGCTGTTTTGAAGACGACAACATCGTGCATGTCAGCGGTGGTATCGACCCTGCCGATGACATTGACACTATTAACACCGAGCTGGCATTGGCCGATTTAGATTCGGTTGATAAGTCTCTATACCGTTTAAGTAAAAAAGCGAAAGGTGGGGATTCACAAGCTAAAGCCGAAATCGCCGTGCTGGAAAAGCTGAAACCGGCATTGGACGAAGGCAAAATGGCTCGTTCTGTTGAGCTAAGCAAAGATGAGCGTGCCACTATTCGTTCATACAACTTGCTGACTTTAAAGCCGACTATGTACATTGCTAATGTCAACGAAGACGGCTTTGAAAATAACCCTCATCTTGACAAAGTTCGTGAAATTGCCGCAACCGAGAATGCGGTAGTCGTTCCGGTATGTGCCGCTATTGAATCGGAAATTGCCGAGCTGGACGAAGCCGATAAAGAAGAGTTCTTGAGCGAGCTGGGTCAGGACGAACCCGGTCTGAACCGCGTTATTCGTGGCGGCTATGAACTACTAAACCTGCACACTTACTTCACTGCTGGCGTAAAAGAAGTTCGCGCCTGGACTGTTAAAGTGGGTTCAACTGCACCGCAGGCTGCCGGACGCATTCATACTGACTTTGAAAAAGGCTTTATTCGTGCCGAAATCGTTGGTTATGACGACTATATAGCCAACAACGGTGAACAAGGTGCAAAAGATGCCGGTAAATGGCGTCTGGAAGGGAAAGAGTACATTGTGAAAGACGGCGATGTCATTCACTTCCGTTTTAACGTTTAAATAGCAATTAGTGGCTCGCTCTCAGCGAGCCATTTTTTCACCCATTACTCTTCAACGATATCGCTATGCATTGGCGCCAGCACGCCCAATAACTGATTCTGCGCTGAAACCGGAACATCCTCTTTTTCCATTGCGGCAATCAAGTGTTCGACTAAAGCGTTAAAATCCGCATTGTCGACTCCCATATTACGATGGGAAGTTTTCATATCCTCGCCGCTGTAATCACAAGGACCACCACTTAAGTCACACACTTGTTCACTGATGAGCTTATGCACGCGCATAATATCAACACCATCAAAATGATGCGCAATACGATCATCACCACCCACCCGATAAAGCATTTCTTCGACGATAGTCTCTATGCCCTGCTGCTGTCCCAGTTGCTGATACAAACTCTGAGCAAAACTCAGCGGCGAAAGAAACAATACCGCCAATAACAAAACGATTTTCATAGTCTCTCCTTAAAAGGCCGCCTGAACCGATAAATACCAACCCGTTTGATCATCCAGGCCGGCAATAGAGCCCAGATCGGTGTAGGCACCAACAACCGATACCTGTTTGTTTGGAAAATAAGCAACAAAAAGATCTTTCCAGTCCTGCTCTTTCGCAAAACTTAAGTTGTCCGGTTTCTGTCGGTACTCAACGCCCACAGCCCAATAACGATTAATAAATGCAGCTACGGACGCTTCAGCCAGCCACTCACGGCTATCTTCTTTATCGCCGCCAAACCCCAGTAAGCCCAGTTGGTTAGCTTTACTTGAACGCAACGTCAGATTGGCAACCCAGGTACGGTGGAAAGGCCCGTCCAGCCAGGCTTTTGCCGCACTGACATACCAGTCAGTGCTACTGTCATCCTGAGAGCCTACCGCCGCGGGCAACTCATAGTCCTTGTTCTTCTTGTGTTGTAAACCCAGGCTAATTTGCGGTAGGTCACCATAAATGAGGTCCCCTGCTAAACGTACTTTTGCACCAATAATGCTTTGGCTTAATTCGCCGCCAATAGTAGAGAGATCAAAGGTTTGTTCGGCATATGACAGCTCAATACGGTTATTCCAGCTCAAACTGGCGCCCTGAACGCTTAAGCGAAAATCATCAACTGACACTTCACTTAAATTAACCGTCGCGCCAAACTGGCCTTCACCGGCATAACTGCTTAACGTAGCCCAGGGCACTATGCCTCCGCCACCAGAGCCCTCAAGACTACTGGTACCGCCGGTTGCCAGTAATCGGGCTCCCTGATCCGCTGCTACAGGCGGAGTTAAAGCTAAAACACCGGTCAGCAAAAAACAGCCGCCATATAAACACTTGTTCATCATTCGTTATCATCCATTGGTTTCATGGTTATTTATATTTAAGTACTCTATAAAGCCTGAAATTGGTAAGGGTTTGCTAAAGAAATAGCCTTGCAACTCATCGCAATGCATCGACTGCAACACTCTCCAGCTATCCTCATTTTCCACACCTTCTGCAACGACACGAAGACCTAACTCGTGAGCTAAGTGTATGGTTGAACGAACAATAGATTTGTCCTTAGACTCCTCGCTCAAATGCTGTACAAAGGCCCGGTCTACTTTCAATTCCTCTACCGGTAAACGCCGCAATTGTGCCAATGAGGAGTGCCCGGTACCGTAGTCATCAATTGATATTGAAAACCCAAGACGCTTCAATGTTTCCAGCCGGGCAATGGCTTTTTCCGGGTCTTTCATTACCGCACTTTCTGTAATTTCCAGTACCAGTAATTTTGGCAACTCAGGAAAATCAATAATGAGTTGTTCAAACAGCAAGGGTAAGGCGTCGCTCAATAAGTCGACGGTTGACAAATTGATGCTCAATTTTAAAGTCCGCCCCTGCTCATGCCAGCTCTGAAGCAGTTTGGCCGACTCTCTGCACACCCAGTTGGTCAACTCTGTAATGGCTCCGGATTGCTCTGCTAACGGAATAAATTCATCCGGTCCGACAAATCCGAGCTTGTCACTTTGCCATCTCAACAATACCTCAGCCCCCACCACTGAACCCGTCTGGCAATTAATTTTAGGTTGCAGTACAAGATGTAGCTCCTTATCCGCTACTGCGTCTTTAAGGGACTCGATAATTTGCAGGCGCCGCATGTATTGTTCGTCCAACCCACTTTTATATTCAACATAAAAGCTCTTCTGGAGTTTGGACTGCTGAACACTGACTTGCGCGCGACGAATAAGTAAATCGACCTCGTTGCCATGCCCAGGAAAATAAACAACACCGATATTAAAGGCCAGTCGATAATCACTGTCGCCGACTTTAAAAGGCGTATCAAGAAAAGAGTGAAGCTCTTTAATTTTGTTGTCGAGATCGAATTCGGACTTATCAGAAGCGTATAAAACAGCAAATTCGTCGCCACCGATGCGAGCCAATAATTCAGCGTTGCCACAACACCACTTCAGCCGGGCAGATAACTGACGCAGGATGTCATCACCGATTTCCTGCCCCACACTGTCGTTGAGAACTCTGAACTGATGAATATTCAACAATAACAGGCATCCGGAGCTGGTATTGCCATCTAAACGGTACTGTAACTGCTCACGGAAAAACGAACGATTCGGTAAATCGGTTAAATGGTCATGAGATGCCTGATAAGAAATTCTTTTTTCACGTTCGGAAATAGCCTTGCGCATGCTGCCAAAGGTATTCGCCAGCTCTCCGAACTCATCGTCGTTCAGCGACAACTCGGATTCGCTGTAGTCGCCTTGCTGTAATTTCCTAGCCGCTCCCGATAACTGCTGTAACGGACGGGAAACCCCTCGGGCTATAATCGCCGCTAAAAGCATCGCTATAACCAGAGCGACAATTGCAATTAAAGCAATTTGCCAATGCAGCCGTGTGAACTCGGCGGCCGCCGTTTCAAGTGACGTTGTCAATGCCACATGAACGGCGTCATCGGAACCGGCATCAAGCACCACTTCACTCCCCGCCAGTTCCTGGCTTAACAGCCAGTTATCAAGAGTATGACCGTCTTTGTTCAGGGCTTTTGCAAACGAGGACACTTGTCGGGCCTCCAGACTGGAAGCAATGACTTTTCCCGAGTTTTCCAGCCACAGGGTGATATCGGCATTAGCCAGGTTTTTTAACTCTTCTGCTAACCCCGAATCCACTTCAAAACCTAAGGTTGCCCAGGCAATAAGATTTGGAGCATTAACCGGTACTGTAACCAGTTGAAACAGTTCTCCTTCGACAACCGCCAGTTCACTGTTCGAGCCTGCCCCACTATGGCTAATACGTAGCTTATCAAAAGCATGAGATGATGCTATTTCTTCGCCCTCGGGAGTTTGCAGCACCATCAACTCAGCTTCAATACGCTCACCGTAATTGACCAAAGCTGACACTATGGTTTCCCGATCTTTTGAAGCCACCGCGCGTTTAAACCCAAAATCGTCGGTAAGAACTTCTGCCGCTTGTAACAACTGAGCGCTACGGCTATCCAGAAGCTCCCGAAAAACTCTTTCACTGACACTAAGCTCACGTTCAATGGAGCGACCTAACTGATTCTCCGTAGCGACCCAAACCGCGGCCAAAGCAACCAACAAAGCGCCCGCTACGAGCCCTGCAAGGATGAGAATTAAACGGGTTCTGAACCGTGTTATCATCAATTCCCCCTACGATTAAATCGCTGTTCCAGCCGCGAGGGCTCTTTATCTTCCTGCACCGGCGGTGATACTTGCACCTGCGCAGTTAGCTTCCCTGAATCTGAGGTTAATTGCACGCTCTGTGCTTTAGACAGTTTGTCCCCCATCCAATAGTGCCACACCCTGACTTCTGTGGGAGCTTCACTTTCTTCCAGAGTGAGCTCAACAATACCCTGCTCATTTGTTATAGCAACATCGTATGCGTCACTTACCAGCACGTAGGCAACCATCTGGTCGTGGATATTACAGCCCAGAGTCACTATCCCAGCTTTATCAAAATTAACACTTGGTTTTTCTTTATCTGAATAGAGTTTTAACTCAAAATTCTTAGCCTCAGAGAAAGAGTAAACATGATGCCGAATGTTATCGCTGTTAGGAAATACGACGTCGGTGCCAGGCTCTACTGCGCTAACCGTGGGAGTAAACTGTTTGTCCACCTGATCAACTACTGCCGACGTCTCGGGCACTTGGACAGACACTTTTTTACTTTCAATTAATAGCGCAGCATTTGCCAACGGCTGACCATCTCCAGCCAAAATCTCAATCCGTACGCTATCTGCAACCACGTTTGAAACCGCAAATACCATAAAAAGAACACTAACAAATAATCGCTTCACACAGGATCCTCCACAAAATCACCCTTGGATACGCGCACATTGATCAACCGTAACCGAAAAACTGAAACTGCGCTATGATTGCAGGACGTATTAATGATCCACTATGGTTCATTATTGGTACTTGAAATATATAAGTGTCAACACACGAGTTTAGACGCCAAGCTTTTACTCTTAGCTTAATGACAGGAGGGCTATTAATGAGTCAGGATTATCGCACAGAGAAGGACAGCATGGGCGAGGTCAAAGTCCCCCAAAAAGCACTTTACGCCGCACAAACTCAACGCGCCGTTGATAACTTTTCCATCAGCGGGTTAACTTTTCCAACTCAACTGATACAAGCCATAGCAATGGTCAAAGCGAGCGCCGCCGGTGCAAACGCTAAAATCGGTCAGTTAGAAAAGAAGCAGGCCGACGCCATTATTAAAGCCGCTAAAGAAATTATTAATGGCCAACATTTAGATCACTTTCCTATTGATGTATTCCAGACCGGTTCAGGCACCAGTTCCAATATGAATGTGAACGAGGTTATTGCCAATTTGGCTAAGCAAAACGGTGTTGAAATTCACCCCAATGACCATGTGAACCAAAGCCAGTCAAGCAACGATGTAATACCTACCGCGATTCAGGTGGCGAGTGTGCTGGCTGTAGAGAAAGCGTTAGCACCGGCTTTAAAAGGCCTTATTGATGCCATTCGCAGTAAAGCCATTGAGCTGCGTAATGTGGTAAAAACCGGCAGAACTCATTTAATGGACGCTATGCCAATGACCATGGCACAAGAACTTGAAGCCTGGGCCGGTCAGTTGGACGTTACCGCTGAACAGCTTCCGCAACTATTGCAACGCAGCCGCGTGCTTCCTCAGGGCGGTACAGCAATAGGTACCGGAATAAATGCCCCAAAAGAATTCGCAGCCGAGTTTGCTGATCAGTTGACCCAGCTTAGTGGTAGCGACTTTAAACACTCAGCGAACCCTTTTACAGGTATTGCCGGACAGGAAATCAATTTACAACTCTCGGCACAACTGAATACGCTGGCAACTACCTTACTCAAAGTCAGTAACGACTTACGCTGGATGAACAGTGGCCCGCTAGCGGGCTTAGGTGAAATTCAACTAACTGCATTACAACCCGGAAGCAGCATTATGCCGGGAAAGGTAAACCCGGTCATTCCGGAAGCTGTAGCTATGGTTGCCGCTCAGGTAAATGGTAATCACACCACAATTACGACCGCAGCTCAGCAAGGCAATTTCCAACTAAACGTTATGCTGCCAGTTATTGGCTACAACTTGCTACAGTCCATTAATATACTTAGTAACAGTTGTGACGCACTGGCAAGCAAAGCCATTGCCGACTTCGAAGTTAATGAAGAGCGGTTACAACAAGCCTTAGCGAAAAACCCTATTCTGGTTACAGCCCTTAACCCGGTCATTGGCTACAATAAAGCCGCCGAAATTGCCAAAATAGCGTACAAAGATGGACGAGCCATTATCGATGTCGCTGATGATATGACCGACTTAGGTCGTGAGCGACTTGAGCAGTTGCTGGATCCGAAAAAACTAACTGAAGGTGGTGTTAGCGAATAACGCCTCTGGTATTTGGAGTACAAAATGAGTCAACAACAGATTTTAATTACCGGTGCTAACCGAGGCATTGGCTACGAATTTGCCCGACAGTATGCCGAACTAGGCCACAAAGTTATCGCCGTTTGCCGTAACAATTCAAAGCAATTAACAGAGTTGGACGTCGAAATTATTGAAGGCATTGATGTTACCAAAGCCTCCGACTTACTGCGTCTTTCTGAGACCATTGGCGATAAAAAGATTGATATCTTAATTAATAACGCCGGGCTTCTGCATAAAGACGTATTAGGTGAAATTGACGCTGGTAATATACGGGCTCAGTTTGAAGTCAATGCGTTAGCGCCATTAAGAGTCACCGAAACGCTGCTGAAAAACTTAAAGAAAGGCAGCAAGGTTGCCTTAATTACCAGCCGCATGGGCTCTATTGCGGACAATGGTTCAGGCAGCCGCTACGGGTACAGAATGTCAAAGGCAGCATTAAATGCGGCCGGAAAATCTCTTGCGCTTGACTTAAAAGAACAAGAAATTTCCGTGGTCTTGCTGCATCCCGGCTTTGTACAAACCGATATGGTGAATCATGCCGGCGATATTCCCGCAGAAACAGCAGCGGAACGCTTAATGCAACGTATTGAGGAATTAAGCTTAAGCACCACCGGACAATTTTTTCACAGTAACGGAGAAAGCCTGCCTTGGTGATTTGCTGCCTTTTTAAGCAAATCACTGCTTTTTTGCTCAAACGCGCCCGTTAATATCGTTTTTTCTCAAAAATAGGTTGACGGGCTGCGGAGCGATTTGCATAATACGCGCCGCACTCACAGAGAGCGGTAAGTAAAAAAGGTATGGCTACGTAGCTCAGCTGGTTAGAGCACAGCACTCATAATGCTGGGGTCGCAAGTTCGAATCTCGCCGTAGCCACCAACCTTTAACTGACTATGATGCGGACGTGGTGGAATTGGTAGACACGCTGGATTTAGGTTCCAGTGCCTCACGGCGTGAGAGTTCAAGTCTCTCCGTCCGCACCAACTCTCAGAGCCAGCTAAAATTGGGGCATAGCCAAGCGGTAAGGCAGCGGGTTTTGATCCCGCGATTCCCAGGTTCGATCCCTGGTGCCCCAGCCATTAGTTGTTTCCAAAAGTGATTGCCATCTTAGTAGGATGGGGCATAGCCAAGCGGTAAGGCAGCGGGTTTTGATCCCGCGATTCCCAGGTTCGATCCCTGGTGCCCCAGCCATACTAACTGCTGTTGCGGTGGTGGCGGAATTGGTAGACGCGCTAGCTTCAGGTGCTAGTGTCCGTAAGGACGTGGGGGTTCAAGTCCCCCCCTCCGCACCACTTTATTCGAGTATAATTTTACTCAAGTAAAAGTGGAAAACAGAAAAGGCCACCTTAAGGTGGTTTTTTTGTGCCTGTTATTCGCCCACAGCCTGTTGTAATAACCAACGTTTCACCCACGGTAAAGCAGCCATTTTCAAGGATGCTGCGGTTGCAAGCTGCATAACGGCATTACGACTGCGCCAGCCTAACTGTATAGCATCCATCATCCGCATCATTTTCGCATTTTCGCCTTTCCGGGTCTTTTCGTACTTAGCCAACGCGGCGCTTGGAGTATTTTTCTGTAGTACCTCAACCAGACAGCGAACATCGGCAAACCCCAGGTTAACGCCCTGCCCGGCCATTGGGTGAATACTGTGAGCAGCATCGCCTAATAAAACAATAGAGTCTTCTTTAACGTAGTGCGCAGCATGTTTTCTCTGCAGCGCAAAACTGGCGCTTCTTAGCACTCGGAAATTACCGATATGGGGAGAAAAGGTCTCACGCAAATAATCTTCAAGACCCGCCTTGTCTCTCTGCAGGGAACTGATGTTGTCACGTAAGCCGTAGTCTATAAGGCAAGCTTGTTGTTCGGTCAACGGCAGCAAAGCATAAGGCCCCTGCGGGCGAAAAACTTCCCAGGTTTCGGGTTCTATTGGCTTTTCCAGACTGACATTTACTAATAAACAACGTTGGTCATAATCCCAGCCCCGATAATAAAAACCGGCAAGCTGAGCCACTTTAGAATTGGCTCCGTCACAGCCCAATAACAGATCATAACTGAGCGTATCGCCCTGACTTAAAACCACCGTTTTTGTCCGGGCATTGAGTTTATCGAGCGTGTCGCCTGCTCGTAAATCGACATTTTTGAGAGTGCGTAATTTTGTCCACAGAGCCAGCTGCAAAGCATTATTTTCAACCATAACGCCCAGTTTGGATAAGCCCGCTTCACTCGCCTGAAAGCTCAAATTATGGCCACTTTGCGATGTCACGCTCAGTTTCTGATAGTCAAAGACTCGCTGCTGACGCACACAAACACCGATACCTAAACCCAGCAACCATTCCCAGTTGCTGTTATTCACAGATGATATGCGTAAATCCCAGTCAGGATCTGTACTGCTATCTTCTCCTGGAGGAAAGGGTTCAAGTAAGGTCACATTTGCGCCTTGCTGCGCTAACGCTAGTGCAGCCGCAGCGCCGACCATTCCGCCGCCATTTATTAGTACTGATAGCTGTTTCATGTACCGCGCTCTCACTCCTTATATTCCTGCTAGCCCTTATAAATAACACATCTCGCTGTGAATTTCCGTTATCATAGTCAATAAGACGATGTTCAGAGTGTTTTTTATGCAGACCAGGGAAAGTTCACAAAAAGCGGTCATTATTGCTTCCTTGCTTATTCTAAGTGCCGAAGCCAGTTTTGCGGGCGTAAGTGCCCTGGTTAAATACATCAGTCAGGATCAACCTTTCGAGCAATTGGTCTTTTTCCGCAACCTTATGGCCTTTCTTGTTCTGCTTCCCTGGTTATGGCGCAAAGGTCTTGGCAACTTAAAAACTGAACGTCTGAAGCTGCACCTTATTCGTGGCGTTGCGGGCATTGCCGCTATGTACCTGTTTTTCTACGCCATTGCGACAATTCCGCTGGCGCAGGCCACTCTGGTTTTATTGTTGTCTCCCTTTTTAATACCGGTTATTGGCTGGCTTTGGCTGCGCGACTATGTCGCTAAACAAACCTGGCTGGCTATTGGTCTGGGATTTATTGGTGTCTTTATTTTTCTTGACCCTATGAACAGCGAACTTTCACCTGTCATCGGGTTAGCTTTTTTAGCCGCGGCACTAGCAGCTTTCACCAAAACTGTTATTCGCCGCATGTCGGATACCGAATCGACAAGTAAAATTGTATTTTATTTTTCTACTCTGGCTACCATAGCTTCAGGGCTTCCTTTGCTATGGCTGTGGCAGCCTATTCCAACGCAACACTGGCTGGGTGTTATCGTTATGGGCTTGCTGGCAGTTTATGGGCAATTGGCTATGACCAAAGCTTTTTCCATAGCTCCACCGGCAAAGGTTGGGGTGTTTACTTACAGCTCGGTTTTGTTCGCCGCGTTACTCGGCTACTGGTTATTTGGCGAGGAACTTGCCTGGCACATGTTGTGGGGCGCGTTAATCATTGTTGTTGCAGGCTATTTTGCCATACGGACACGGCGCAAAAGTTAATCATTTCAAACTTGGCAATCTGCTCCAATACGCGATAAAATAAGCGCCTTATACGAAATCCATCAACCATCGAGTGGTCATGAGTAAGAAGTTATATATCAAAACCTGGGGTTGCCAGATGAACGAGTACGATTCTGCAAAAATGGCAGAATTGCTCCACTCAACCCACGGCTACGATGTTGCCGAAGAAGCCGAAGATGCCGACCTCATTCTGTTGAACACCTGTTCCATCCGTGAAAAGGCGCAGGAAAAGGTCTTTCACCAATTAGGTCGCTGGAAAAATCTGAAAAAGAGCAACCCTAATTTATTGATTGGTGTTGGTGGCTGCGTTGCTTCTCAGGAAGGCAATGAAATTCGCGCCCGCGCGCCTTTTGTCGATATTATCTTTGGTCCTCAGACTCTGCACCGCTTGCCAGAAATGGTGAATCAGGTCAGCGAGACTCATGCACCTATGGTTGACGTCTCTTTTCCTGAAATTGAAAAGTTTGACCGTTTAGCCGAACCTAAAGCAGACGGAGCCAGCGCTTTTGTCTCTATCATGGAAGGCTGCAGCAAATATTGCTCATTCTGTGTTGTGCCCTACACTCGCGGCGAAGAAGTCAGTCGCCCGGTTGATGATGTCATTTATGAAATTGCACAACTGGCGGAACAAGGCGTTCGTGAAGTCAACCTGTTAGGACAAAACGTTAACGCCTATCGCGGTGAGCATTACGACGGCGAAGTGTGCCGCTTTGCTGAATTGCTGCACCTGGTTGCGGCCATTGATGGTATTGACCGCATTCGCTATACCACATCGCATCCGGTTGAGTTTACAGACGACATTACCGAAGCCTATAAAACCATTCCGGAACTGGTCAGTCATTTACACTTACCAGTACAAAGTGGTTCAGACCGTATATTAACCATGATGAAGCGTGGCCACACGGCGCTGGAATACAAATCGAAAATTCGAGCCTTGAAAAAAGCGCGCCCTGATATCGCCATGTCATCCGACTTTATCATCGGTTTCCCCGGTGAAAGCGATGCCGATTTTGAAGCAACCATGGATCTTATCCAGAGTATTGACTTCGACATGAGCTTCAGCTTTATTTACAGTGCTCGCCCGGGAACGCCAGCGGCTGATTTACCTGACGACATTAGTGAAGAGACCAAGAAAAAGCGGCTGCAGCTATTACAGCAACGTTTGAACCAACAGTCTATGGCGCACGCTCGTCGTATGCTGGAAACAGAACAACGTATTCTGGTTACCGGACCATCGAAAAAGAACCCGATGGAACTGACCGGACGCACTGAGAACAATCGGGTTGTAAATTTCGTTGGTCAACCCCATATGATTGGACAGTTCGTTGATGTACGTATTACCGAAGTGCTTCCTAACTCATTACGTGGTGAGTTAATTCGGGAAGAGGCGGGTATGGGGCTTCGTGTAGATACGGCACCAGAAATTATTTTGCAACGAGGAAAATCGAGCGAGCCAGATGAATTAGGCGTTGTTCGAATGCCTCGACAAGCCAGTTAAGTAAAGAGGAAACGATTGAGTCCACAAACACAGACACTTGATTTTGAATTAGAGCCGGCGGATTCACGTCGGCTTTCCAATCTCTGCGGCCCTTTAGACGAAAACCTGAAGCATGTAGAGCGGCGCCTGGGCGTAGAAATAACACACCGCGGTCATCAGTTTCAATTAATAGGCCACGCAGCCAGCGTTGCAGCCGTGCACAAATTGTTACTCGACCTCTACGTTGAAACAGCAACCGTAAAAGGCAAAGAAGGCCAGATTGAACCCGAACAAGTGCACCTGGCCATTCAGCAGGCAAAGGTTCTTGAGCAAAGCGACGATCAAGGCGACCCTGCCGCTGAAAAGATGACTCACATTAAAACCAAGCGAGGTTTAATTAAGCCTCGCAATCATAATCAGGCTGGTTATGTTCGCGCCATTCTGGCTCATGATGTGAATTTTGGTATTGGACCTGCCGGTACCGGCAAAACCTATCTCGCGGTAGCTTGTGCAGTAGATGCTTTGGAACGTCAGGAAGTACGCCGTATCCTCTTAACTCGTCCGGCCGTAGAAGCAGGTGAAAAACTCGGTTTCTTACCGGGAGACTTAGCTCAGAAAGTAGACCCCTACTTGCGCCCTCTCTATGACGCTTTATTTGAAATGCTCGGCTTTGAAAAAGTTGAAAAGCTGATTGAGCGTAACGTCATTGAGGTGGCTCCGCTGGCTTACATGCGCGGGCGTACGCTGAATGACGCCTTCATTATTTTAGATGAAAGCCAGAATACCACTTGTGAACAAATGAAGATGTTTCTGACCCGCATTGGCTTTAATTCACGAGCCGTTATTACCGGCGACATCACTCAGGTGGATTTACCCCGTGGCCAACGCTCAGGATTGAGGCACGCTATTGAGGTGCTGAATAAAGTCTCGGACATCAGCTTTACCTTCTTTCAGGCCGGTGATGTCGTACGCCACCCCGTAGTGCAGCGTATCGTTCAAGCCTACGAGGAATTCGATAAAAGCTAATGACTGATTTAACACTGGATTATCAGCTGGCTGACGGTATTACCAAGGCTCCTGAGGAACACGCTGTGCACAGGTGGGTTGCAACTACCTTGGATTACCTGCAAAAAAACGATAAAGCGGTTGAGCTAACGGTGCGCATTGCTGCATTAGAAGAAGCTCAGCAGCTTAATAATGAGTTCCGCAATAAAGATTACGCCACCAATGTTTTGTCTTTCCCCTTCAATAGCCCGGTAGAATTACCCGTCACTTTGTTAGGTGATTTGGTTATCTGTCAGAGCGTCGTTGAACGTGAAGCCGAAGAGCAACAAAAGTCAGCCATCGACCACTGGACGCATATGGTGATACACGGTACTCTCCACCTATTAGGTTACGATCATATTGAAGACGACGAAGCCGAAGAAATGGAACGAATTGAACGTAACATCTTAGCGAGTCTGGAAATATCAGACCCGTATCAAACTGCAGACAATATGGAGCTTAACACTCAATGAGCGACGACAACCCCCACTCAGCCAACGGCTCATCGGGAAAATCCTGGGCAGCGAGACTGCTGCAAGTATTCGCTGGTGAGCCGAAAAGCAGAGAAGAACTCGTCGATTTGATTCAGGACGCCGAAGACCGCGACCTGATAGACAACGATACCAGAGAGATGATTGAAGGCGTGCTCGATGTCGCTGAGCTTAAAGTCCGCGACATTATGATTCCACGCTCACAAATGGTCACCATTGATATCCATCAGGGTGTAGACGAATTCCTGCCTATCGTTATCGATTCTCAACACAGTCGTTACCCGGTTGTTACTGACAATAAAGATCACGTTGAGGGCATTCTGTTAGCAAAAGATTTGCTCAGCTACGGCTTTAACATGACCGATGAAGCCTTTTCGCTGGACAAAGTCATGCGCCCGGCTGTTATCGTTCCTGAGAGTAAACGCGTTGATGTGTTACTAAAAGAATTCCGTTCCAACCGTTATCATATGGCTATTGTTGTCGATGAATACGGCGGCGTATCTGGTCTGGTCACTATTGAAGACATTCTGGAAGAAATCGTTGGCGAAATTGAAGACGAAACCGATGCTCATGGTAACGATGAAAAGACCAATATCCGTCGTCTTAGCCCAAGCCGTTATTCTATAAAAGCGTTAACCACTATTGAAGATTTTAACCAATACTTTGACACCAATTTCAGTGATGAAGAGCACGATACTGTCGGTGGCCTTGTTGCGCACGGCTTTGGCCATTTACCGCAGGCAGGTGAAGAAGTAACGCTTGGCAACATGACCTTCCGGGTCACTAATGCAGATAAAAGACGTATTCAGCAGCTGCAAGTCAGTCTCGACTCTGATGTAAGCACCTCGCCGGAATCTGCACAGTAATGATGAAGCATTCAGGAAGCGTTACGCGCTCTTTGCTATTAGTGATTTGCGGCGCTCTCCTGACGCTTTCTTATTCACCTTTTCACTGGCACTGGCTGCCCTTTATCATACTTCCCATAGTGGTAAGACTGATATGGCCCCTCGCTCCCAAACGGGCATTCAGGGCGGGCTTTGTCTTTGGCATGGGTTGGTTCGGTGCTGGTTTAAGCTGGATTTACGTTAGCATCGATCAATATGGTGGTGTTCCGGTTCCGGTTACGCTGCTTCTATTAGTACTGCTTTTTGCTTATTTAGCACTGTTTCCAGCAATTGCATTTTGGTGCTGGCAGAAGCTCTCTCATCGTAAATTTGCCTGGCGCTTCAGCTTGCCTTTCTTTTGGCTTATTGCAGAACTACTCAGAGGCTGGCTATTCACTGGCTTCCCCTGGCTAAGTATCGGTTACAGTCAAACCGATGGCATTTTCGGCGGACTGGCGCCGGTTATTGGTGAAACAGGTATTACCGTGGCTCTTTGGTTTACTGCCATTACTTTGGTTCTGGCGCTAAGATTCAAAAAGCCGGCGTCGCTTTTAATTCCACTTATTCTTCTCACTTGCGCTGTCGTATTTCCTAAAATACAACCCACAGAGAGAAAAGCAGAATCTATGTCGGTATTGCTGGTTCAGGGCAACATTCAGCAATCATTAAAATGGCAGGCTGAACAACAATGGTCGAATATTCTTCGCTATTTGGATTTAACCCGCCCCAAATTTAATCACGATCTGGTTATTTGGCCGGAATCCGCAATAACCGCGCTTGAGCCTTATGCCAGTGATGTCCTCAATACGGTAAAACAGTCCGCAAGCATGAACGGTTCAGCCTTAATTACCGGTATTATTGATTACGACAGATTAAACGACGATTTTTACAACTCGGTTATTGTGCTGGACGAAAAAAGCTACAGTTACGGTAATGCTAACCGCTACCAAAAACACCAACTGCTGCCAATTGGCGAGTTTGTCCCCTTCGAAGACTTTTTACGCCCGTTGGCTCCGCTATTTAATCTACCTATGTCGTCATTTAGCCGAGGGGGGTATCAACAACCTAACCTCAAAGCCAACGGTAACAATCTGGCCATGGCTATATGCTATGAAATAGCCTTTGCAGGTCAGGTTCGCAGCAATACCTACGACGATACCGATTACTTGGTAACGATTAGCAATGACACCTGGTTTGGTGATTCACATGGCCCCTGGCAGCACATGCAAATAGCACGAATGCGTGCAATGGAACTTGGTAAACCCTTGTTGCGGGCAACGAATAATGGTGTTACAGCGGCCGTTGATGAGCATGGTCAGTACATAGAACTGGCTCCGCAGTTTACGGCAACAGCATTATCAGCCGATGTTTATCCGGTTAGTGGTTCAACGTTGTTTAATAAAATAGGTAACTGGGGGGCTATAATTCTGGCTCTGTTTGGCCTGTTACCTTTAATCGCTACAAAACGTACTAAGAAACGCGCTCAGACATAGTCATCGGGCGCGAAAATCAGTACACTATAAAGGCTTAGCAGAACTATTCTGTTGCTGTTCTTTTCCATTTTTTCACAGGGATCTCATTATGGAAAATATATTTGACGCCATTCTTTTTGCTGTTCTTGTTGCGGCAGGTGGTCTGGGACTAACTTCTTGGCTCATGCTGTTCGCCATTGATAAATCAGAGCCTGCCGAAGTCAAACAACGCGCTGTTTTTGAAAACGGTTTTTTTGGTCTGGCCGGCATCGTCGTTGTACTTCTTATGTGGTACGCAATTAGCTAAACCGATATTTAAATTCAAACGGAATCAGCAAGAATTATGCAAGAACAATACAACCCGAGCAAAATCGAATCTGCCATGCAAAAACGCTGGCAGGAACAAGACGTATTTACGGCAAAAGAACAGCCGGGCAAAGACAAGTTCTACTGCCTGTCCATGTTCCCCTACCCCAGCGGAAAACTGCATATGGGGCATGTTCGTAACTATACTTTAGGTGATGTCATTAGCCGTCATCAGCGTATGCTCGGAAAAAATGTTATGCAACCTATGGGCTGGGATGCCTTTGGGCTTCCTGCTGAAAATGCCGCTATTCAGAATAAAACGGCACCGGCGAAATGGACTTATCAAAATATCGATTATATGCGCGAGCAGTTAAAAAGCTTAGGTTTTGGCTACGACTGGAACCGTGAGCTGGCAACTTGCTCGCCGGATTATTATCGCTGGGAACAATGGTTCTTCACTAAGCTTTATGAAAAAGGCCTGGTGTATAAGAAGAATGCGACGGTTAACTGGGATCCGGTAGACCAGACAGTCCTGGCCAATGAGCAAGTTATTGACGGCCGGGGCTGGCGTTCAGGCGCTAAAGTCGAGCAGAAAGAAATTCCTCAGTGGTTTATTAAAATAACCGATTACGCTGAAGAGCTGTTAGACGATTTGGAGCAGCTTGATGGTTGGCCAGAACAGGTCAAAGCGATGCAGCGTAACTGGATCGGCCGCTCAGAGGGTGTCGAAATTGACTTTAACGTCGCCTCTTCGGAGCAGACCTTACGCGTTTATACCACCCGTCCAGATACGCTTTACGGCGTTACCTACATGGGCGTTGCGGCACAGCACCCTTTAGCTACGGAAGCCGCTAAAACGAATCCTGAACTGGCTAAATTCATTGAAGAGTGCAAAAACAGCAAAGTTGCAGAAGCTGATATTGCCACCATGGAAAAGCTGGGCATGGACACCGGTATTAAAGCCGTTCACCCAATGACCGGCGAAGAAATTCCGGTGTGGGTCGCTAACTTTGTTTTAATGGATTACGGTTCCGGCGCTGTTATGGCCGTGCCTGCACATGACCAGCGCGACTGGGAGTTTGCAACGAAATACCAGTTGGAAATTCGCCCGGTAATTGAGCCTCTTAGTGGTGATAGTGACATTGAAAAAGCAGCCATTACTGAGAAAGGCACCGTTATTAACTCGGGGCCATATAACGACATGAGCTCGGCACAAGCCTTTGACGCTATTGCAACCGAGCTAAAAGAGAAAGGCATTGGCGAGCGTAAAGTTAATTACCGTTTACGCGACTGGGGGGTATCTCGTCAGCGTTACTGGGGAACCCCAATTCCAATGCTGAACCTGGAAAATGGCGAGTCCGTGCCCGTACCGGAAGATCAGCTACCGGTTAAACTGCCTGAAGATGTGGTTATGGACGGTGTGAATTCACCGATAAAATCTGACCCCAAATGGCGTAAAACCGAATATAACGGCCAGCCGGCAGAGCACGAAACCGATACCTTCGACACCTTTATGGAGTCGTCGTGGTACTACGCTCGTTACTGCAGCGCACAAACCGATGATGCCATGCTGGATCCGGAAAAAGCCAACTATTGGCTACCGGTTGATCAGTATATTGGTGGTATTGAGCACGCCATTTTGCATTTGTTGTACGCCCGCTTCTTCCATAAATTATTGCGCGACACCGGCTTAGTGGAGTCTGACGAACCATTCAAACGTCTGCTTTGTCAGGGCATGGTACTGGCAGACAGCTATTACCGCGAAGATGAAAAAGGCGGTAAGCAATGGGTATCGCCTCTTGAGGTTGACATTGAGCGTGACGAAAAAGGCGCTATTGCCGGCGCTAAACATAAGCAAGACGGTCAACCGGTTAATATCGGCGGCATGAGCAAAATGTCAAAGTCTAAAAATAACGGTATTGACCCGCAAACCATGGTTGAACGCTATGGCGCCGATACCGTGCGCTTATTTATGATGTTTGCCGCACCACCGGAAATGACTCTGGAGTGGTCAGATTCCGGTGTTGAAGGCGCACAACGCTTTTTACGCCGTTTGTGGAAACTGACTTATGACTTAAATAACGCCGGTGGCGCTTGTTCAGGTCAAAGCTTAAATGCAAACCAAAAGCAGCTACGTCGCGAGTTACATAAAACCATTGCCAAAGTCAGCGATGACATGGGACGCCGCCAGCATTTTAATACAGCAATAGCAGCCATTATGGAGCTGCTTAACCACTTGCAAAAAGCGCCACTGGAAAGCGATGCTGACCGTCAGGTACTAGCTGAGTCTATTGATGCTATGGTGCGTATGCTTGCGCCTATCACGCCGCATATATGCGAGCAGTTATGGCAGGAACTGGGACATCAGGAACCACTGTCTTTCGCCGACTGGCCAACGGTTGATGAAAGCGCGTTAGTTGAAGACGAAAAACTGATTGTGGTGCAAATTAATGGCAAAGTTCGGGCTAAATTAACTGTACCAGCCGATGCTTCCGCAGAACAAGTTGAGCAAATTGCTTTTGATGAAGAGGCCGTACAAAAGCATACTGAAGGCAAAGAAGTTCGTAAGAAAATCTACGTGCCCGGGAAAATTCTCAATATTGTTGTTGGATAACCTATGCGCGTTACCATAAACCTTGTACTCACCCTTCTGCTGATAGCCACTCTTAACGGGTGTGGCTTTCAGCTGCGCGGAAATTACCAACTGCCAGAAACACTGCAGTCGGTTTCTCTGCAAAGTCAGGTTTCAAAAGAATTAAGTGAGCATATGGAACAGCGCTTTATTCATTCGGGCATTCAGGTCTCTACAGCGGAGCAGCCTGTTGTCGTTCGGCTTCTTTCAGATAAGTTAGAACGAAGAACACTGTCGTTGTTTGAAAGTGGTCAGGTTGCGGAATACGAGCTTCTGTATCAGGTCAATTATCAGTTGTTCAACAACGAAAAGCTGCTACTTGAGCGAACGGTTGAGGTGGCGCGCGACTATCAGGACGACCCTAACTTTGTATTGGCTAAAACCCGCGAAAGGGAAATGCTGGTCGATGAAATGAGAGCCGAAGCGTCGCGCCTTATTTTGCAACAAATCATCTCCGAAATGTCGGAATAGAACTCTTAGTCAATGCAAACTATCTATCCTGAAAAACTTGAACCTTATCTACAACGGAATGGGGTTCCCTCTGTGCTGCTTGTATTTGGTGATGACCTTTTACTCAGGAACGACGCGCTGGCCAGCATTCGAAAAAGTTTAGCCAGCGATGACCTCGAGCGGGTGCATTGGTTACAAAGTAAAGACTTCGACTGGCAGCAACTGTCTGCCGGAGAACAGTCGATGAGTCTGTTTGGCAATATGCGTCTGGTGGAACTTGAATTACCCGAAAACAAACCCGGTCGGGACGGTTCTACCGCATTAACCGAATACGCAAAGAACCAGGCCGACAATGAAATTCTGGTTGTGATTGGCGACCGGCTTAAAAAAGAGACGCAGAACAGTCGTTGGTTTAAAGCACTGGCAGAGCGCGGCCCGCTGGTTCGCACCCAAAGCCCAGATAAGTCACAGTTGCCGGCCTTTATTCACCAGCGTGCTCAACGCTATCAACTCACTCTCGCCGCGGGTGTTCCGGAAAAGTTATCAGACTGGTTTGAAGGAAACTTGCTTGCTCTGGATCAGGAGCTGAGTAAATGGCAATTGTTGAGCAACGATGGCGTCATTACGGAAGACTTTTTGAAAACATCAATTGATGATGTCAGTCGCTTTAGCGTGTTTGCGTTGCAGGAAAGTATCCAGCAACAAGACTTTGAAGGCGCATTGCATCGGCTGGAGCGATTGCTGGACGAAGAAAATGATTTTCACAGGCTCATCTGGATTTTGCAGCGCGAAGTACAACTGCTAACAGCGTTGCAAAAAGCTAAGCAGACACAAGCCGATACAAACGCACTTTTCCGTCAATTTATGATTTGGCCTAATCAACAACCGGGGTATCACCAGCGCGCAAATAAATTGAGCCAGCAAACTCTATTGAGTGCACAGCAGTTGATTGAGAGAATAGAAGCGGCGCTTAAGCTTGATAGCGGCGAATCCCCTCTTACACTCACGACTCATCTACTCAGTTTACTTTGCTGTAATAATGCCGACGCCATTAATGACGGGCTTTCGGTGTTTAATCACGGCATTGAGCCAAACGAAAAATTGATTCAGCTATGATACGCGCAATTTTTGGCGGCACTTTTGACCCTATTCATAACGGGCACCTGCAAACGGCAGCCGCTCTGGTAAAAGAGCTCGACATTTCTACTTTAGCACTGATGCCAAGCGCGGTACCGCCGCATCGTCCGCAACCAGATGCCAGCCCGGAGCAGCGGCTGGACATGGTTAAGCTTGCATCTCAACAACACACGGCCTTCACCGTCGAGGACTGGGAGTTAAGACAGAATAGACCTTCCTTTACGGCGAATACATTAAGTGAGTTTAAAACCCAGTTTCCTGATGACACCCTACTTTTTGTGATGGGGATGGACTCATTAATGAGTCTTCACCGCTGGCATCAGTGGCGCCAGCTTATTAAACACGCTCACCTGATTGTTATGCCAAGAGCAGGAGTACCTTTTAACGCTCAGGATGACGAGTTGAAAGCGTTTATTTCAGCGCATATGACCCGCGATAAAAACACCTTGAACGAACAACGCCAGGGCCTGCTTTATATTGCAGAAACACCAATGGTCGATGTTTCCGCCACTGAACTCCGGAAACAACTTCAGCAACGTGAAAAAAATCTGCCACTGCCTTCCAATGTTTATGACTATATAAGACAACATCAGCTGTATTTGTAACTGAACACTTCTCCTAATTTCTGTTAAACTTCGGGTTTTAATCCTTAAATCGGAGAAAATCTTTTGCAGGCAGAAGAATTGCGTGAATTTGTCATTGATAAAATCGATGATCTTAAAGGTCGTGACGTTCAAATTTTAGATGTTCATGATAAAACCGACGTTGTTGACTACATGATCATTTGCTCTGGCAGCTCGAAAACGCATGTAAGAAGCATTGCTGAACATGTGGCGACAGAAGCAAAGCATGCTGGCATACCACCTATTGGCGTAGAAGGTGGAGAACAGTCGGAGTGGGTTTTAGTTGACCTTGGTGATGTTGTTATACATGTTATGCAGGACAGCATCCGCGACTTCTATCAATTAGAAAAACTCTGGGGCTAGTCAGTGCAAATTCAATTACTCGCCGTTGGCACAAAAATGCCCACGTGGGTTACTGAAGGCTTCAACGAATATAAAAAACGGTTCCCGGCGGATTGTAAGTTGGTGCTGCATGAAATAGCCGCCCAAAAGCGAACGCGTAAAGCAGATTTAAACCGCGTTATGCAACAAGAAGGTAAGTCGCTGCTGCAAGCAATACCCAAAGGGAACCGAATTGTCACTTTAGAGGTCACAGGCCAGGACTGGGATACACCTAAGCTTGCTCAGCAACTAGAGAAATGGCAAATGGACGGCAGAGATGTCACTCTATTAATCGGCGGGCCTGAGGGTCTTTCCGATGAGTGCCTGGCAGCAGCGGAGCAACGCTGGTCTTTGTCTAAATTAACATTACCCCATCCGGTGGTGAGGTTAATCGTCGCAGAAAGCCTTTACCGGGCATGGAGCCTGAATAACAATCATCCGTACCATAGAGAATAAGAATAATAATGCGTCACCGCACCCACATACGTGATCATGATTCCGAAGCGGCCGTTTTTGGGCGACGCGTGCTTGTTGCTATGGTGATTGTTGTTGCTGCCTTTATTGCTCTGGCGTCAAACATGTATCACCTGCAAGTGAGTGAACATAACGAGCTTCAGACGCGCTCTAACGATAACCGAATAAAATTACTTCCTCTGGCGCCGAATCGGGGCTTAATCTATGACCGCAACGGTGTTTTATTAGCAGAAAACACACCAATTTACAGTCTGGATGTAACTCCGGAAGAAATCGATAACCTTGAGCAAACCCTAAGTCAACTTCAACAGTTACTCAACTTTCCTGACAGCACTATTGAGCGCTTCTACCGCAATCTAAAAAATCAGCGGCGTTTTAATAATGTGCCCTTACTCGACGAGTTGAATGAAAAGCAGCTGGCAGTTTTTGCTGCGCACCAACATAAATACCCAGGCATAAGCATCGAAGCTCGTCTGATACGAAACTACCCTCACAAAGAATTATTAACACACGCAGTTGGCTATGTTGCCAAGATCAACCCAAGAGATGTCGAGAGCCTGCGCGAAAATGGAGAATTACCTAATTACGCCGCTAGCCGGACGATAGGGAAACTCGGTATAGAGAGGTACTACGAAAAAGATCTTCATGGCGAAGTCGGCTATCAGAGCGTAGAGGTAAATAACCGGGGACGTGCAGTTAGGACACTGAGTATTGAAGCCCCTAAACCGGGTCAGGACATCGTCCTGGAACTGGATCTTGAATTACAGCGAAAAGCTTCGGAGTTACTGGGTGAGCAACGCGGCTCTATTATATTAATGGACGCCACCACCGGCGGAATACTGGCTATGGTCAGTACACCCAGCTACGATCCAAATTGGTTCGTTAATGGCATTTCGGTTAAGCAGTATCAATCGTTGTTGAATTCAACTCAGAGCCCGTTACTTAATCGCGTAACTCAGGGCGCGTATCCTCCGGCATCAACCATCAAGCCTCAAATCGGTTTGCTTGGATTAGAGGATGGCACTATTGAAGAAGACACTCGCATATGGGATCCCGGCTGGTTTGAAATAAAAGGCGTTGACCGACGCTACCGCGACTGGCTGGCCTGGGGACACGGCTGGGTCGATGTAGACAGAGCTATTACCGAAAGCTGTGATACATTTTATTACGATTTAGCCCTTAAGCTCGGCGTTGATAAGATATCCAGTTTTATGACCCAGTTTGGTTTTGGTGAAAGAACAGGCATCGATATTCACGAAGAAGTCTCTGCATTAATGCCCTCTCGTGGTTGGAAAAGAGCTCGTTTTGGTCAGCCCTGGTATGCGGGCGAAACGCTCTCTGTTGGTATTGGCCAAAGTTATTGGACAGCAACCCCGATGCAACTGGCGGTTGCCACTGCCATGGTTGCAAACAAAGGTGAGCACCTTATTCCCAGACTGCTCCGCGGAAAAATACAAGATGGTGTATTTGAGGAAGCTTTAATCGCCCACCGGGAAAAGTTGACCTTATCCGATAGCAGCAACTGGGAAATTATCACTAAAGGGATGCGTAACGTCAACATGTCACCCAAAGGTACTGCGCATAGAGCGTTTAAAGACGCGCCCTACTCCTCGGCAGGTAAAACCGGAACAGCTCAGGTCAGAAGCCTGGGACAGGAAGAGGAATATAATGCAGAAGATATTGCCGAGCGCTACCGCGATAATGCAATGTATGTGGGTTATGCTCCGGCAGACGACCCTGAAGTTGTTGTCGTAGTGGCAATAGAAAATTCGCTTGGGGGCGGTGGAAGTGTTGCGGCACCGGTGGCAAGAGAAATATTAGACGTCTGGCACGCCCGATTTAACAATGGCAACAAACAGCAGGAAAAAACAAATGCTGACAACTGAAGAACGCCAAAGAAGCCCGCTACTGAAAAAGCTGCACATAGACGGGCCGCTGCTGATTCCTCTGATTGTGCTCTCAGTTCTTAGTTTGTTTGTTATTTACAGCGCCGCAGGCCAGGACCTGGAAGTCGTAGAAAGACAGTCGATACGTATAGGTCTGTCTTTTGTTGTGCTTTTTGTGGTTGCACAAATTCCCCCACGTGCCCTGTCACGCTTTGCGGTGCCAGCTTTCGGTGGCGGGGTTCTGCTGCTAGTGGCCGTACTTGTTTTTGGTGAAATGGGAAAAGGTGCTCAACGTTGGTTGGATATCGGTCCTTTAACCATACAGCCGTCAGAGATAATGAAACTCGCCATGCCCCTTATGCTCGCCTGGTACATGAATCAACAGCCTATTCCTCCCTCCATTTATAGGCTGTTTGGCGCTTTAGTGCTGGTGATTATTCCAACCTTACTCATTGCCCGTCAACCCGATTTAGGAACTTCACTACTGGTTGCCTGCGCTGGACTTTTCGTTATATTTTTGGCTGGATTAAGCTGGAAGTTGGTTACCGCCGCAGCTATTGCTGCCGCAGCCTTTACCCCGGTACTCTGGTTTTATCTTATGCACGACTACCAACGTCAACGGGTGCTCACTTTTTTAAACCCTGAGCGTGATCCACTCGGTTCAGGCTACCACATTATTCAGTCAAAAATTGCCATCGGTTCAGGCGGCATTGATGGCAAGGGCTGGCTTCAGGGAACGCAGTCTCAACTGGAGTTTTTACCGGAGCGTCATACCGACTTTATTTTTTCTGTTTTTAGTGAAGAATTTGGCCTTACCGGAGTTATCCTTTTGCTTGCATTGTATGGCTTCATTATTTTACGAGGCCTAATTATTGCTCTGCAAACTCAGGATATCTTTTGTAAGTTATTAGCCGGTTCACTGACACTGACCTTCTTTGTTTATGTATTTGTAAATATTGGTATGGTTTCAGGACTATTACCGGTAGTTGGGGTACCATTACCTTTAATCAGTTATGGTGGCACGTCGATGGTGACGCTAATGGCCGGCTTCGGCATGCTCATGTCCATTGCGACCCATCATCGCTTAGTTATGAAAAATGGCTAAAAAAACAGGGAAACTTTATGCGCACCTTATTAGGATTAGCGTTGCTAACCGCAACAACCAGCTTGTCGGCATATGCTCAGGAGCAAACGCCTGAGGTTGAAGAGTTTATTCAACAGCAGGTAAAAGAGCATCAACTCGATGAAGCTCTGGTACGTCAATGGCTGTCAGAAGCAGAAAAAAATGCCGATGTACTGGAAGCTATTCAGCGCCCATGGGAGGCCAAACCCTGGTACCAATACCACACTATTTTCTTGACTGATAAACGCTTAGACGCGGGGGTTAAATTCTGGAAAAAACACACAGAAACGCTGGAGCGTGCGGAAGCTGAATACGGCGTACCTGCTCAAATCATAGTTGCAATAATTGGTGTCGAAACCTTTTACGGCAATTACATGGGTAAATATTCCGTTCTGGATTCACTTTACACTTTAGGTTTCCATTATCCTCCCCGTTCAAATTTTTTCCGTTCCGAACTTAGTGAATTCTTTCAGTTAGCAACTGAAGAAGGTTGGGACGTAGCCGAAGCAAAAGGTTCCTACGCCGGCGCTATGGGTTTCGGTCAGTTTATTTCCTCTAGCTATCGGCATTACGCAGTGGACTTTGATAACGACGGACAGAGAGACATCCTGACGAATCCGGTCGATGCTATTGGTAGTGTGGCTAATTATTTTGCAGAGCATAGGTGGCAACAAGGTCAACCTGTGGCTCAACCTCTGACCGACAAACAGGATTGGAAGGCATTAGTTAGCGACGGTATGAAACCCAATACCACGCGTTCCGAAGTTAAGCGTAAAGGCTATGAGCTTCCGCAGCATCAGGCGGTTAATGATGACACCGAAGTTAGGGTATTTGAGTTTGAAACAAAAGACGCTTATGAATACTGGCTGGGATACGACAACTTCTATGTCATTACCCGGTATAACCATAGTCCACTTTACGCGATGGCTGTCTACCAGTTTAGCGAGCAACTGAAAAATGAAATGCAGTAATTTATCAACCATAATGCTGAGCGTGTTTTTGCTCAGTAGTTGCTCCAGCGGTCCCTCCGGCCGGTACTCTCAGCATGAAGACAGTGCTCCGACTCGTTTACCTACTGAGTCGGAGTTACGCAGTGCCGTTCCCGTTCACGAGCCTATTAGCCCTCAAGGCAACCGGGACTACCGGGTTTTAGGTAATGATTATGAGGTAATGGACAGTGCTATTGGTTATGTCGAGGAAGGTTATGCTTCCTGGTATGGCAATAAATTTCACGGTCATCTGACGTCCAATGGCGAGTACTATGACATGTACAGTATGTCAGCAGCTCATACCCGGTTACCTCTGCCTACTTATGTAAAAGTCACTAACTTAAACAACGACCGTACCGTCACGGTTAGGGTAAATGATCGCGGACCATTCCATCCTGAACGTATTATCGACTTGTCATTTGCGGCAGCTTATAAGTTGGGTATGCTGGATAGTGGTACAGCCCCAGTTCGGGTTGAAGCCATTAATTTAAATACTCCAATGCGAGTCGAAGAGCAATCTGCCCCGAGAAGCCAATCGAATTATCATATTCAATTAGCCGCTTCGTCAAATATCGACCGTTTATCGCAGTTAAAACACAACTTACCGCCCAAGTTCCGGGAAATTGCAACTACTGAACAAACTCATGGTCTACATAAACTCATGCTGGGGCCGGTTTCTGAAGATGCAAGTCACAATTTACTCGAGCAGATACGATCTTCCGGATACCCTGAAGCTTTTCGAGTAAAGGCAGCGCAAAGTCAGGCGGATACTCCTGACGCTGTGCAACAGAACTGATATAATCCGGCTTCCTTAAGCACATGATTCACTTTTTGACCGATAAGATAAAGATAATTCCAATGAAAAAAATTTGTCACCTCTTTACCGTTGTAACCCTATTGTTCAGCTCAGCAAGTTTTGCGGCCCAGTCATTGGTTCCCAATGCGCCGTCAGTAAATGCCAAGGCTTATATCCTTATCGATCACACCACCGGCAAGGTTTTAGCAGAGAGTAATTCGAGCGAAAGTTTGCCTCCTGCCAGCCTGACCAAGATGATGACCAGCTACATTATTGGTAAAGAGATGTTGTCCGGCCGTATTAGCGAGAACGATCTCGTTACCATCAGCGAAAATGCCTGGGCCAAAAATTTCCCTGAATCATCCAAAATGTTTATCGAAGTTGGCAAAGAAGTCAGTGTTAAAGACTTAAACCGCGGCATTATTATCTCTTCTGGTAACGACGCCTGTGTTGCTATGGCTGAGCATATCGCCGGAAGTGAAGACGCTTTTGCCGACTTAATGAATAACTATGCCGAACAAATTGGTATGAAAGACAGCCATTTTGCTAACAGTCATGGTCTACCCGATTCTGAGCAATACGTCTCCGCTCGTGATATGGCGACGTTAGCAAGTGCTTTAATAAATGAGACTCCCGAAGAATATAAACTCTACGCAGAAAAGTCTTTTACCTACAATAATATCAAGCAGTACAATCGTAACTCGCTGTTATGGGATCGTAGCTTGAATGTTGATGGTATAAAGACCGGCCATACTAATGAAGCAGGTTATAGTCTGGTTTCTTCTGCAGTTGAAGACGGAACACGTTTAATTGCAGTAGTAATGGGCACCGGTAGCGAGCAGGCTCGCAAAGTTGAAAGTAAAAAACTACTTAACTACGGATTCCGTTATTTCGAAACCGTCAAAGCATATTCTGCCGGCGAAAGTTTTATTTCCCAACGTATTTGGGGTGGTGACTTAGATGAAGTCGAGCTGGGCATCAGTGAAGATGTCGTTATCACTTTACCTAAGGGCCAACGGGATAAGTTAAAAGCTAATTTTGAGCTTGATGAGCAACTACAGGCACCGCTTTCGAAAGGCCAGCACGTAGGCACCGTTTACCTTCAGCTAAACGGTGAAGATGTAGCTTCATTTCCGCTGGTAACCTTACAAGCTGTCGAAGAAGGTGGATTCTTCAAGAAAATGATGGACTATATAAAACAGCAGTTTACTGAAGAATAAAGGTTTAGATAGATGCAAAAAACTCGTTTTGACGAACTGGTCGATTTTCCCTGTCACTTTACTTTTAAAGTGATGGGGGTTGCTAGTGACAGCCTTCCTGATCAGGTTGTAGAAGTTTTACAAGAGCATGCTCCGGGCGACTACAGTCCTTCCGTAAGGCCCAGCAGCAAAGGTAACTACCATTCAGTTTCTGTTGCTGTGCGTGTCGAAAGCCAGCAGCATATCGAAATATTGTATCGTTCACTCTCAGATATCGAGGACGTTCGCTACGTTCTGTAGCGGCAGGACTAGCCGTTGTTGCTGACAAACGTTATAATGATGGCATGAACGATACACTCATTATCCGTGAATTGGGCAGGCAGCCATACGAACCCGTATGGCATGCTATGCAGAAATTCACTGACCAACGCGACGAACACACTGCCGACGAGCTGTGGGTAGTCGAGCACGACCCTGTGTTCACTCAAGGACAAGCCGGCAAAGCTGAGCATATCCTTGCTCCGGGAAATATTCCGGTTATCCAGGTCGACCGAGGCGGACAGGTTACCTATCACGGGCCGGGTCAACTCGTTATCTATTTTCTCCTTAATATCCGTCGTCTTAATTATGGTGTCCGTCAACTCGTTAACCACATTGAAAACACCGTCATTGACACCCTTTCCGACTACGAAATTGATGCCAAAGCGCGTCGAGACGCCCCTGGGGTTTATGTCGATGCAGATAAAATCTGCTCTCTGGGACTGCGTATTCGTAAAGGCTGCTCTTTCCACGGATTGGCATTGAACGTTAATATGGACATGGAACCTTTTTCCCGAATAAACCCTTGTGGCCTTTCGGGCATAAAAATGATTCAAACTAAGGATCTCAATGGTCCTGATAGCTTTAGTGAAGCGGCTGATGCAGTGATAAAACACTTTACCAGCTCTCTTTCCTACAGCAACATTCTTCAACAAACGGGACTCGCTCAAGATTATGTCAAAGCCAGTTAGAGTTGAACCTGGTGTCAAAATGCGTGACGCCGATAAAATGGCACTGATACCAGTACAAATTATTCCTACCGAACGCGACCAAATGTTGCGCAAGCCGTCGTGGCTGAAGGTTAAGTTGCCTTCTTCAACTGAGCGTATTGATGAAATTAAGCAAGCAATGCGCAGCCATGGTCTGCACTCTGTTTGTGAAGAAGCATCCTGTCCAAATTTACCGGAATGTTTTAATCACGGTACAGCCAGCTTTATGATTCTGGGCGACATTTGCACACGTCGTTGCCCATTCTGTGACGTTGCCCACGGTCGCCCTCTTCCTCCCGATCCGGGAGAAGCTGAAAAACTGGGCAAAACCATCCGCGACATGAAAGTGAAGTATGTCGTCATTACCTCGGTTGACCGTGATGATTTACGCGACGGCGGTGCTCAGCATTTTGCAGACTGTATTCGTGAAATTCGTAAGCACAGTGAGAACAACATTCAGGTAGAAGTGCTGGTACCGGATTTTCGTGGTCGTATGCAGGTTGCCCTGGATATTCTGAAAGGTGAAGCACCTGACGTCTTTAACCACAACCTTGAAACCGTGCCTCGCCTCTATAAAGCGGCCCGCCCCGGTGCAAATTACCAGTGGTCATTAGATCTGCTGCAAAAGTACAAGGAAGCACGTCCGGATATCCGTACCAAGTCGGGACTTATGGTCGGCCTTGGGGAAACCAAAGAAGAAATACTGGAAGTCATGAAAGATCTTCGTGCGCACGATGTCGACATGTTAACTATCGGACAGTATTTGCAGCCTAGCCGCCATCATATTCCGGTAGCGCGCTACGTGCATCCTGACGAATTTGAAGAGCTGCGTGTTGCTGGTGTAGAAATGGGCTTTAGCCACATTGCCAGTGGTCCACTTGTGCGTTCGTCTTACCATGCTGACTTACAAGCTGCGGGCGAAACCGTACGTTAATTAGGGAAGAATGACCATGAGCCTTTTACTGTGGTGTTTACTTATTGCCGGAGTCCTGCCAATTTTGGCTAAGGCGCCTGTGGTTTATTTTCAGAACCGGGAGAACGGTTATGACAATAAACACCCGAGAGCTCAACAGCAGCGGCTACTTGGGCGTGGAGCCCGAGCCGTTGCCGGTCACTATAATGCCTATGAAGCCTTCCCATTATTTGCTGCGGCCGTATTGGCGGCCTTAGCAACCTCCCAGGTTACCGAGCGCATTGAGTTTTTGAGTATTTCTTTTATTGTGCTTAGAGTGCTTTATCACATTGCTTATGTAAGTAACTATGACAAACTTCGGTCACTTATTTGGTTTCTGGCAACACTTTGCCCAGTGTTAATTCTGGCGCAAGTCGCTATTAGCGTCTAAATCAAAGTATCAATTTTTGCGTTTCAGCAATCTTAAGTAGAGTTCGGGCCATATTTGGGTGTCATGCTGCTCCATGGCGGTTCTAATATTAACTGGACGCCATGCTTGCCTGTCATCTACAGAATTACAGGTATCCGCTTTAAAAAGGCCGACAATAGCGTCTTCTGGGCTTCCTAAACGCCACTTCCCTTGCTTCTTAATCGCAATATCTTGCCAGGACCTGAGTTCATCTTTCCACGGCAGGCTTTTATAAATCGCTTTAACCTGCCGCGCCGAATAATCGTTATGAGCTTCAGTTACAATAATATTCAGGCTGTCATGATCGTAATAGCCATAGCAAAACTTCTGGGCGAGTACTTCCGACATTTCGTACTCATCAGCAAACCCAACCCAGTGTCCCAGCTCATGTTGAATAACTGCTTCTGAACTGTCAGCAGTTAAAGTCAATGTCTGACTATTGGCACTGGCAATACCCTTTTCGGCTAATATTACCTGCCTATCAAAACTTTTTTCAAAATGACAACTTGCCCGTTTTCTCTGCGTATCGGTTACACAAGATAAGTTTTCGTCCAAAGTATAGCTAACGCACCAATTCTGAGTATCAAAAGGTGCATTTTTTACTGCGGACAAAAAGTTAAGATAGCGTCGCTTTTCGCCGGAGTCAGCAGCAACAACATTAATTTCCATATTGCATTGCGCGCTAGGCTTATAGCGTTCAATCAGCCCAAACTGACTCTGCAACCAAGAGTCTTTCGAGTTTACCCAGCGATGCATCCATTCGTGCATAGAAATGTTTTGATCGGCTAGCTCAGCCGTAGCCACATGCCTTTGAGCCTCTGGGTCGCCAGCATCAGCGGCCAGTTCAAGCCAGGTATCATTTGCTCTTGGAAATTCGTTGATTAAGCTTTCTATGGCTGGAAAATAGTGCTGCTTCGCCGACCGCTGCCACCAATAATAAGCAGGGGTGCGGTTATTAAGTTTCCAGTGATGATTTGCCAGTTGGTGTTGTGCCCGGGCATTACCCTGATGCGCTAGCCTGTAGCGCTCTTGTTGTTGGTTAGAAACCTGATGAGACCACCCACTTAAAGCGAGCAGAAACAACACAATTAAGAGTCCGGCTTTCACTCCTTTTCTCTTTAACGACTAAGTAAGGATTCACGAATACGGGTTAACTCAACCGACGCATAACGGTGTTCAACGAAGCCATATACATTTGTCATTAAAGCCAATTTAAAATAGTTAACAGCCTGCAGTTGCTCCCCTTTCATTTGCATATATTTGCCAAGATAAAAATAGGCCTCACACAAACGTTCAGTCAGCTTTTCCGACTCACCTAAGTTACGAGTCATACGTTGTAAAAACTCTTCTTCAGAAAGTTTCCCCGTATAAAGCTGTACAATCTGATAACCCCAGTCGGACTTATCCAGTTTCTCAGCGTTTTGCGCAAGACTTTCTTGTGCCAGTTCAGCATCATTTTCATGTTCAGCAAGAAACAGCCAAATAACACGGTAAGGGTCATCGGGTTCTTTTTCCAGGTGGTATTCTAAGTCTTCCTGAGACAATTTCGTTCTCGCGTCGTAATACTCAGCTATACCACGGTTCAAATAGGCGTAACGATGTTCGGGGTTTAGTTCAATTGCGGAATCAAAAGCCTCGTAAGCGTAATCAAATTCTTCTAATTGCGTATATTGAATACCTAAGAAATTATACGCATCAGCCAGTCTCGGGTTATATTCTAAAGCCCGGGTAAAATCCATTCTCGCAAGTGTTCTTAAGCCTACTGCGTCGTATAATGCCCCACGACGGTAATATAGCTCTCCGCGCTGTTCTTCGGTTAAATCTTCTCTTAACATTTGCGCAATGCGTGCCAGCTCAATTTCATAGCGAAATTCCGCACGCTCAGGTTCAGCGAGTACCACAGTATCAGGTAACTGATTAAATGAACTTTGCGAGGCACACCCCGTCATGGCGCCTAATAACAACAAAGTTCCAATGAACCTAACACTTCTGCGCTCTTGCATAATTTTATCCTTAAATAAACACTGGCCTCTATTACAGCACATTCAACGCCATTCAGGCAAAAAGCAGACATAAAAAAACCCCGTTTACACGGGGTTCTTAACAAAGCTGAGAAAATCTTTACGATTATTCTTCGCTTTTGGTTTCTTCTTCAGCTGCAGGCTCTGCCGGCGCTTCAGTTGCTGCTTCTTCTTTTTTCTCAGCAGCTTCTTTCATGCTTAGACGAACGCGGCCCTGACGGTCAATCTCCAGTACTTTAACCGGAACAACATCGCCTACTTTCAGGTATTCGTTTACGTCGTTTACACGCTCTTCTGCTATTTGAGAAATGTGAACTAAGCCATCTTTACCTGGCAAAACAGTAACAAAAGCACCGAAATCTACGATACGAGCTACTTTACCCTGGTAAATTTTACCGACTTCTACGTTAGCCGTTAACTGCTTGATTTTCTCAATAGCGGCGTCAGCATCAGCCTGGTCGCTTGCTGCAACTTTGATGGTACCGTCATCACCAATCTCAATGTTGGTATTGGTCGATTCAGTCAGCTCGCGAATGACCGCTCCGCCTTTACCGATAACGTCTTTGATCTTGTCCTGATCAATTTTAATGGTGGTAAAACGAGGTGCATAAGTCGACAATTCTTCACGGTGACCGCCAATAGCTTCGTCCATCACTTTCAGAATGTGTAAGCGAGCTGATTTAGCCTGCGCTAATGCACTTTCCATGATGTCGCGAGTAATGCCGTCAATTTTGATGTCCATTTGCAGCGCAGTAATACCATCGGTGTTACCCGCTACTTTAAAGTCCATATCACCTAAGTGATCTTCATCACCGAGAATGTCAGACAGAACAACGTGCTTGTCGCCTTCTTTGACCAAGCCCATAGCAATACCCGCTACAGAAGACTTGATTGGTACACCTGCATCCATCAACGCCAGTGAAGAACCACAAACGGAGGCCATAGAGCTTGAACCGTTTGATTCAGTAATTTCTGAAACAACACGAATGGTGTATGGGAACTCGTCGTGGCTAGGCATAACCGCCTGAATACCACGTTTAGCCAAACGACCATGACCAATTTCACGACGTTTTGGCGAACCAACCATCCCTGTTTCGCCAACACAGTATGGAGGGAAGTTATAATGCAGCATGAAACGATTGGTGTTCATACCGGTCAGCTCGTCAATCATCTGAGCATCACGATCGGTACCTAAAGTCGCCGTTACCAGCGCCTGAGTCTCACCACGGGTAAACAATGATGAACCGTGAGTACGCGGTAATACACCAGTCGCCACGCTAATAGCACGAACCATGTCAGGGTCGCGGCCATCAATACGCTTTTCACCCGCAATAATACGGCTGCGGACAATGTCACTTTCCAGGTCGTGGAAGATTTTGCCGGCTTCTTCTAAATCGACATTTTCATCTTCAGCAGTCAGCTTCTCGACCATCTGCTCTTTAACTTGGTCAAGCTTGCCTTTACGTTCTGCTTTGTCGGTAGTGCGGTAGGCTTCGCCAATACCTTGCTCTGCCAATTCACGGATTTTGGTCTGTAAGCTTTCATCTTTTGCAGGTGCCTGCCAGTCCCACTTCTCTTTGCCTGCTTCTGCAGTAAATTCAGTAATGGCTTTTATAACGTCCTGCATTGCTTCGTGACCGTACATAACGGCGCCAAGCATTTGGTCTTCAGACAGCAGTTCAGCTTCTGATTCAACCATTAATACTGCTTTATCCGTACCCGCAACCACAAGGTCCAGCTTGGAGTTTTCTAGCTCGTCGGCGGTTGGGTTTAGTACGTATTCATCATTAACCACACCAACACGTGCCGCGCCAATTGGTCCTGCAAAAGGAGCTCCAGAAATAGATAAAGCGGCTGATGCACCAATTAATGCGACAATGTCAGGGTTAATTTGAGGGTTGACTGAAACGACAGTCGCAACAACTTGAACTTCGTTCATGAAACCATCAGGGAATAATGGACGAATTGGACGGTCGATCAAGCGACTTGTCAAAGTCTCATTTTCGCTGGGACGCCCTTCACGCTTAAAGAAACCGCCAGGAATTTTACCGGCTGCGTAAGTCTTTTCCTGGTAATTGACTGTTAATGGGAAAAAGTTTTGCCCTTCACGTGCTTCTTTTTTAGCAACAACAGTGACCAAGACTGTTGTATCATCGATGCTGGCAAGTACAGAACCAGTCGCCTGACGGGCTATTACGCCAGTTTCTAATGTGACTGTATGCTGACCGTACTGAAATTGTTTAGTTATTGGATTCACGTTGCTTTCCTTTACCTTCAAAATATAGAGTATCCGGATTGATACTCGTCTTCTCTCTTTATTTATCTCACCGCATAGTATAGGGGAATTGTGACGAAATTAAGACCCATAAGCCTAAAAAAGAATACAAAAAAAGGGCCTCAAGGCCCTTTTTATTTTATTCTTTTCAGAACGTTTGTCTTAACGGCGGATGCCCAGACGTTCTACGATAGCTACGTAGCGTTTTTCGTCTTTACGCTTCAGGTAATCGAGAAGCTTACGACGGCGACTAACCATACGTAACAAACCACGACGTGAGTGGTGATCTTTCTTATGTTCTTTAAAGTGGTCTTGTAATTCAGCCAAGTTTTTAGTTAAAAGTGCAACTTGCACTTCAGGAGAACCGGTATCGTTCTCGCCTTGACCAAATTCTTTTAAAATCTCAGCTTTCTGTTCAACAGTTAGTGACATGCTAACTCCTAAGTTTTGTCAAAATGATCGACGCCAATCACTAATTCAGCATCGATATGAAGGCGGCGATTATACTCGCCAGCTGCCGTAAAAACAACTACAAATCCACATACTCTCGTGCAACAACCCGGCGCGGCCATAATTCCGCATTTTTCACCCGTCCGACGCCAAGAAATAGTGAGTTTTCAGTCGTAACCCGCCATTCTTCTGCTTCATTACCATTTTGCTCAGGTAAAGGAATGGGCTGTCCATGCAAAAAGTCCCGAGTTTGCTCTTGAGTTACCGTTACCCCGGGCAATTCGCCCAGTAATAAGTCAGCCGGATGCAATAACGCATCGAGAGCTTCATAGCCCTCTTCTGCTAACGTTTCCAGTTGTTCCAGAGTCACCATAGCGGCTTCAGCTATGTCGGCTACTCCGTTACGGTGTAGCATGGATACGTGAGCACCACAGCCTAATAACTGACCCAAGTCATCAACTAAAGTACGAATGTAGGTACCTTTGCTGCAACTCACTTGCAGGGTCACTTTCGTGTCCTCGATATCCAACAACTCGATTGAATGAACGGTGATTGTGCGTGTTTTTTTGGGAACTTCAATGCCTTGCCGCGCATAATAATATAGCGGGCGACCTTCGTGTTTAAGTGCCGAATAAATAGAGGGAGACTGCTCCTGTTCACCAAGAAACTGCTTTACTGCATCAGCAACCTTAGCGGCATCAACTGCTACAGGCTTTTCCTCTACCACTTCACCTTCTGCGTCACTGGTGGTTGTTCTTACTCCCAGCGTAGCCTCGACTCGGTAGGCTTTATCGGCTTCCAGCAGATATTGCGAGAATTTGGTCGCCTCTCCAAGACAAACAGGCAAAATCCCGGTTGCCAGAGGGTCCAACGCACCAGTATGACCCGCTTTTTGTGCATTATATAGACGCTTAACACGCTGCAGGGCATGGTTTGAACTCATGCCCTGCGGTTTATTCAATAATACTACGCCCGTGACAGCGCGGCCTTTGCGTAGACGAGGTTTAGACATTAATCGTCTCCGCTGTTTTCGCTGCTTTTCTTATCTCTTTCACGAGCTTCCGCAACCAATTTCCCCATACGAATTCCTTCATTTAAAGAAGCGTCGTGCTGGAACTTCAGTTGCGGAACAATACGTGCTTTGATGCGCTTACCCAATAAAGAGCGAATGAAACCTGAGGCTTCATTCAACACTTTTAATGCCTGTTTAACTTGCTCAGGCTCATCTTGGAAAAAGGTAACAAACACTTTGGCATAAGCTAAATCACGAGAAACTTCCACGTCGGATAATGTGACCATGCTAACGCGAGGATCTTTTATCTCACGTTGCAGGATCATAGCAATTTCTCGTTGTAGCTGATGCCGTACCCTCTCGGTACGGCTAAACTCTTGAGCCATAAATTACTGTGTCCTTGATTACAGCGTACGTTCAATCTGAATGGTTTCGAAGACTTCGATTTGGTCGCCTTCTTTGACATCGTTGTAGTTCTTAACGCCGATACCACATTCCATGCCATTACGAACTTCCTGAACGTCATCTTTAAAGCGACGTAAAGATTCAAGCTCGCCCTCGTAAATAACAACGTTATCACGCAATACACGAATTGGAGCAGAACGCTTCACCACACCTTCAGTGACCATACAACCAGCAATGGCTCCAATCTTAGGTGATTTAAAGACATCACGAACTTCAGCCAAACCAATGATCTGCTGTTTAAACTCAGGCTGCAGCATACCGCTCATTGCCGCTTTAACTTCGTCAATTAAGTCATAAATAACGCTGTAATAGCGTAAGTCGACACTTTCCTGTTCAACCAGCTTTCTGGCTGCAGCTTCCGCGCGAACGTTAAAACCAACAACAATGGCATTTGACGCACTGGCCAGAGAAATATCGGTTTCAGTGATACCACCAACGCCGCTACCGATGATGTTCACTTTCACTTCCTCAGTAGAAAGCTTAGTCAACGCATCAGAAATGGCCTCCAGTGAACCTTGTACATCAGACTTAAGTACAATATTCAGCTCAGCAACATCCCCTTCAGCCATGTCCGCAAACATGTTTTCCAGTTTCGCTTTTTGCTGCTTCGCTAATTTCACATCGCGATATTTACCCTGACGGTAGTTAGCAACTTCACGCGCTTTACGCTCATCTTTGACAACTGTAGCTTCATCACCAGCCTGAGGAACACCAGACAGACCTAGTATTTCTACAGGAATAGATGGACCTGCTTCTTTAATTTCTTTGCCGGTTTCATCACGCATAGCACGGATGCGACCGTATTCAAGACCACATAGTACGACGTCACCCTGCTTCAGCAAACCACGCTGAACCAATATCGTTGCTACCGGCCCCCGGCCACGATCCAAGCGCGATTCAACCACAATACCTGACGCCATGCCGGTTTCTTCTGCGCGTAAATCCAAGACTTCGGATTGAAGCAAAATGGCTTCCAACAGCTCATCTATGCCTTCACCGGTGTGAGCCGACAGTGGAATAAACTGCACGTCACCACCCCAGTCTTCAGGAATAACATCTAACTGAGACAGTTCGTTTTTGACACGATCTGGATCTGCGCCTTCTTTATCCATCTTGTTCACAGCAACCACCAGAGGTACGCCAGCTGCTTTTGCGTGCTGAACCGCTTCTTTGGTTTGCGGCATAACACCGTCGTCCGCTGCAACTACGAGAATGACAACGTCTGTTGCGCCGGCACCACGTGCACGCATAGAAGTAAAGGCGGCGTGTCCTGGAGTATCCAGGAAAGTTACCATGCCGTGACCCGTTTCAACGTGGTACGCACCAATGTGCTGAGTAATACCACCCGCTTCCCCTGATGCAACTTTGGCTTTACGAATGTAATCCAGCAACGATGTCTTACCATGGTCAACGTGACCCATAACAGTAACGACCGGCGCACGAGGTGCCTCTTCTCCGCCTTCCTGACGGTCAGAAAGCACTTCTTCTTCCAGCGCATTATCTTTCACTAGCGCAGGTTTGTGACCCAGTTCTTCAACCACCAGGGCGGCTGTGTCCTGATCAAGAATCTGGTTAATGGTAACCATCTCACCCATTTTCATCATGGTTTTGATAAGGTCACTGGCCTTAACCGCCATACGGTTAGCGAGTTCACCAACGGTAATGGTCTCACCAATTTTCACGTCTCGTTCAACTGGCTGAGCTGGTTTATTGAAGCCCTGCTGCAGCGATGAGCCGCGACGACCACCTTTACGACGCTTCTCGCGGCGTGGAGTCTCATCGCTTTCTTCATCTTTACGACGACGTTTTTTACCGCGTTTACGGCTTTTACGCTCTTCGTCAAAGTCTTGTGCGTCTTCAGCTTCTTGAGCGGTAGACGACGTTGTAAAGTGTACGTCTTCCTGCTCTTGCTGCTTGCGTTTTTGCTCTTCTTCTTCCCAGCGTTTTGCGTTTTCTTCTGCCAGTTTACGAGCTTCTTCCGCTTGAGCTTCCGCTTCTTTTTCCGCTTTTTTACGCGCTTCTTCTTCCTGCTGACGTTTCAACTTTTCAGCCTCAGCTTTCGCTTTGTCTGCTGCTTCACGCTCTTCAGGAGTCATTGCTGCACGCTTTTCAGCTTCTGCTTTTTGACGCTCTTTCTCTTTTTCTTTGCGCAGCTTTTGTTTCTCAGCTTTTTCTTTCTCAGCTTTTTCGCGTTCTGCCTTCGCTTTCGCTTCGGCTTCTTTACGCTGCTGCTCTTCTTCACGTTGCTTTTCTTCTTCGCGAAGCTTCGCCTCTTCGGCTTCTTTTTCTTTAGCTAAGCGCTCCTGTTCCTCACGTTCCTGCTCTTCAGTTGCTGAACGCTTCACGTAGGTACGCTTTTTACGTACTTCTACCTGAACAGATTTAGCGTCTCTACCACCACCGACATTTAGTGTACTTTTCGTTTTACGCTTTAACGTCATTTTGCTGGGTTCAGAGCTGCCGCCACCGCCGTGCTGACGGTTCAAGTGAGCCAGTAATTTCTGTTTTTCTTCTTCGTTAACAGAATCACCCGCTTTCTTGGTCATGCCCGCTTCAGCGAACTGCTGAACCAGACGATCAACTGTTGTACCGACATCTGTGGCCAGCTTATCGAGCGTTACTTCTTCCATAGTCTGTTGTACCTCCGCTGATCGTTCTACTGTTCTTCATTGAACCAGCAAATATTGCGGGCTTTCATAATCAAATCGCCAGCCTGCTGTTCATTTAATTCTTCAATATCGGCTAAGTCGTCAACGCCCTGTTCCGCTAACTCTTCCAGAGTTGTCACGCCTTTACTGGCTAACACATAAGCCAGATGACGCTCCATTCCTTCCAGGTTCAACAGTGTGTCGTCTGGTTCAGCCGATTCCAGAGATTCTTCTGTAGCCAGAGCTTTCGTGGTTAAATAAGCACGTGCTCTGCTACGTAATTCTTCTACGATATCTTCGTCCATTCCTTCAATATCAAGGAATTCTGCAACCGGGACATAAGCCACTTCTTCAAGTGAAGAGAAGCCTTCATCAACCAGTACACTTGCAAAATCTTCATCGATATCTAAAGTCGATACGAACAAGTTCAATAGGCGCTGAGTTTCCGCTTCATTTTTTTCGTTGAAATCGTCTTCGGTCATAACATTCAGCGTCCAGCCGGTTAGCTGGCTGGCAAGGCGAACGTTCTGTCCACCTTTACCAATAGCTTGCGCCAGATTATCTGCTGCAACCGCAATATCCATAGTGTGTGCATCTTCATCCACAACTATAGACGCGACTTCAGCAGGTGCCATCGCGTTAATGACGTACTGTGCTGGATTGTCATCCCAAAGCACAATGTCTACGCGCTCACCACCAAGTTCACCAGAGACCGCTTGAACTCGTGCACCGCGCATACCGACGCAAGCCCCAACAGGATCTATGCGCTTATCATTGCTCTTAACCGCAATTTTAGCACGCGAACCCGGGTCTCGGGCAGCACCGCGAAGCTCAATCATCTCTTCACCTATTTCAGGCACTTCGATACGGAACAATTCCAACAAGAAATTAGGATTGGTTCTGCTTACAAATAATTGTGCACCCCGGGCTTCCGGACGAACGTCATAAAGCAACCCGCGAATACGGTCACCTGGACGCACCGATTCTCGCGGTAACATTTCGTCGCGATAAATAATTGCTTCTGCGTTATTACCTAAATCCAGAATAACGTGTTCCCGATTTGCACGCTTAACAATACCGCTGACCATTTCGCCCACTTGCTCGCGATATTCATCGACAACTTGAGCTCGTTCAGCTTCACGCACCTTTTGTACAATAACCTGTTTTGCCGTTTGGGTCGTAATACGGTCAAACTCTATCGAATCGATTTGTTCTTCTACGTAATCACCAGCCTGAACCGATGAATCTTCGTATTGCGCTGCTGACAAGCTAATTTCACGGTAAGGGTGTTCTAACCCTGAATCCGTGTCTTCAACGACCAACCAACGACGAAATGTATCAAATTCGCCGGTGGTACGATCGATATCAATACGAACTTCAATATCGCCGTCGTACTTCTTTTTGGTCGCATGAGCCAACGCTGACTCTAACGCTTCAAATATCTTTTCGCGTGGTACTGCTTTTTCGTTTGAAACCGCTTCTGCGACTAACAGTATTTCTTTACTCATGAGTGCTGCCTCGCCAACGCAATCTTTTAATCAAATGCCGGAACCAGGTGAGCGTTTTTCACATCGCGCATATTCACCTGAAAAGTATCGTTATCAACGGCAAGGGTCAGTTCTTCTCCCTCAACCGCAATCAATTCTGCCTTAAATTTTCTTTTGTTCTTTTGCGCCGCTATTAGTTCAAAAGCAACGGTTTCTTTTATATAAGGCTGCATTTGTTCGGCATTAAAAAACGGTCTTTCCATTCCCGGAGAGGACACTTCCAGGTTGTATTCAACATTGATAGGGTCTTCAACATCCAGTAGTGAACTGACCTGATAACTCACGTCTGCACAGTTATCCACACTGATACCTTCCGGATGATCGATATAAACCCGTAACGTTGAAAACTTACCGGCGCGGATAAACTCTACGCCCCACAATTCAAAGTCCAGCGCTTCTACCGCCGGCCGAATTATATCGGTTAACCGTTCTTGCAAATTTGCCAATTACTGCCTCCTGAAACAAAAAAAGGGCGCAAGCGCCCAGTGTTCTGGCTATCCTAAGATAGCTAAGGCCGCATAGCAAAAAGCCCCGAGCTGCTGCGGGGCTTTCTGAACACTGGACCCTTTGTCAGTTATTTTAGCAAAAGCGACGCCTTAATGCGAAATGCTGCTACTAAAATTGGTTGCGGGGGCAGGATTTGAACCTACGACCTTCGGGTTATGAGCCCGACGAGCTACCAGACTGCTCCACCCCGCGTCCGAAACTTGTTGCACATTATACGTATTTTACGTTTATTTTCAACCTCTGAGGCAACAATCAGAGAGTTAATTTTGGTGCAGAAGGCGGGACTTGAACCCGCACGCCCGTAAGAGCACTACCCCCTCAAGGTAGCGTGTCTACCAATTCCACCACTTCTGCAAAATCTTAGTCAATTGGCGGCACGTCAGATTCAGAGTCTGACTTATCATCAGCTGGAGGTAACTCTTGCTCTTCAGCCGGAACTGAAAGGTCTGAAAAGTCATTTGATGACTCATCAGTAGAAGTCGATAAGTTACCCAGTACCAGGCTCAGAATGAAAAACACTACCGCCAACCCGGCTGTTGCGCGGGTCAGGAAGTTACCGGAACCTGATGAACCAAAAACAGTGTTCGATGCTCCTGAGCCAAAAGATGCGCCCATGTCTGCGCCTTTGCCTTGTTGCAGCATAATAAAGCCAATTAAGACCAAAGCGACAACGAGAAATGCGATCATCAAAATTTCGTACATAATTTTACCCTTGAGCAGCTTGGCAAATAGCAACAAAGTCTGACTCTTTCAAACTTGCACCACCTATCAGGCCGCCGTCAATGTCTTTTTGCGCAAATAATTCGGCAGCGTTGTCAGCTTTAACTGAGCCGCCGTACAATAACGGCATTTTCTCACCAATCGCGCCAAATTGCTCTACCAGTAACGCTCTTAATTTTGCATGAACGTCCTGTGCTTGTTCTGGTGAAGCCGTTTCTCCGGTACCAATTGCCCAAACTGGCTCGTAGGCCAAAACAATTTTACCGGCTTGCTCTTTAGGAAGATCAGCCAAAGCCGCTTGCGCTTGCTCTGCTACAACTTCCCAGGTGTTTCCCTCATCGCGTTGTGCTTTATTCTCGCCAACACAAATTACCGCTGTCATACCAGCATTAACCGTAGCTAAGGTCTTCTCATTCACCATTTTGTCGGTTTCTGCGAAAAACTGCCGACGCTCTGAATGTCCCACTAGCACGTAGCTAACACCAAACTCTTGTAGCTGCGAGGTTGAAATTTCACCGGTGAAAGCGCCGCCAGTGTGTTCAGATACACTCTGAGCACCAATGGCAATGTCATCGTAATAACACTGATTAGCCAGCTCGCTAATAAGGGTGAACGGAGGACAGATAACTAACTTAACTTGCTGTAGCTGATTAAGTTTTTCCCGCAAAGCTGTCGACATTGTTTTCGTTAGCTTGCGATTTCCGTTCATTTTCCAATTTGCAATCACTAGTGATGCATTAGGCATAGTTTGTCCTCTACTCCAGAGCGCGGGAATAGTAGCGAAACACTCACCAACTTACAAGCGAGATTTTCACCACTAGCCGCTAACTGTTTAATTTGTAGCCGCTTCGACCTCTTTAGCAATTTGCTGAGCAAAGGCTTTTACCTTTGCTTCGTTCTCACCTTCAACCATTACGCGAATTAAAGGTTCAGTGCCAGACTTCCGTAATAAGACCCGACCGCTGCCTGCAAGAGCCTCTTCCACTTCACGCACAACACTTTTCACATTTGCTGATTCCAGAGGCTGTTTATCACTCTCGAAACGAACATTAATAAGTACTTGCGGCAGTTTATGAAAGTCACAGCTCAGTTTTTCCAGGGACTTTTGTTCCTGGTACATCGCCGCTAGAACCTGTAGGCCGGCTATAATGCCGTCTCCGGTCGTGTGATGCTGACGGTTTATAACGTGCCCGGAATTTTCGCCACCGAGATACCAGTCACGCTTAACCAGTTCCTCAATAACATAACGGTCGCCGACTTTCGCCCGAACAAAAGGAATGCGCCGTTTATCCAGCTCCTTCTCCAAAGCAAAGTTCGTCATCAAAGTACCAACAACCCCGCCCTGAAGCTGCCCCTGATTCTGCGCAGTGACAGCAAGCATATAAAGAATTTCGTCACCATCAATGGGGCGTCCGTTTTCAGTCACCATCATTATGCGGTCACCGTCACCGTCAAGCGCTATACCAAGGTCAGCTTTTGTTTCCAGTACTTCATTCTGCAATGCCGTTAAGTGCGTTGCACCACACTCTTTATTAATATTCAGTCCATTCGGCTGCGTGCCTATTTCGGTCACTTCAGCACCGAGTTCCCGAAGCACATTTGGTGCAATGTGGTAAGTAGCCCCGTGAGCGCAGTCAACCACTATGTGAAACCCTTCCAGAGTCATTTCATTGGGGAACACGCTTTTACAAAACTCGATATAGCGGCCTGCGGCATCGTTAATGCGTTTTGCCCGCCCCAGCTCTTCGGAAATAACGCAATCCATCGGCTCGTCCAGCAAGCGCTCAATTTCCAACTCGACTTCGTCCGGAAGTTTGTGCCCGTTATCAGCAAAAAATTTAATGCCATTGTCATAATATGGGTTATGGGAAGCGCTGATTACGATTCCGGCAGCGGCTCTGAACGTACGTGTAAGGTAAGCAATTCCCGGAGTCGGCATAGGCCCTAAGAAGTCGACCCCGACACCAGCAGCGGCTAAGCCTGCCTCCAGTGCTGACTCAAGCATATAACCAGAAACCCGGGTGTCTTTGCCCACTAATACGCGACTGGTGCCCTTAGCGGCAAGCACACGCCCGGCCGCCCACCCAAGCTTAACTGCAAACTCAGGGGTTATCGGGAAGTGCCCGACACGTCCGCGCACGCCATCGGTGCCGAAATATTTACGCTCACTCAAAGGTGTTCTCCTTCTGTAGTTGCTGCAACCACTTTCATTGCGTCAACTGTCTCCTTAACATCATGAACGCGAATTATACGTGCTCCTTTCATAGCTGCAATGGTTGCAGCTGCTAAACTGCCTGCTAAGCGGTCTTTTACTTCACGTCCTGTAACATGACCTATCATGCTTTTTCGTGACATTCCTACCAATAACGGTAACTGCAATTCGTGAAACGCCTGCAAACGTTGCAATAACTGATAGTTATGTCGCTGCGACTTGCCAAAACCAAAACCAGGATCCAGCCAAATTCTCTTGCGCTCTATGCCTGCTTTTTCACACTCTATGACACGCTCTTGTAAAAACGTCTTAACGTCGAAAACAACATCGTCGTAATTAGGATTCTGTTGCATACTACGAGGCTCACCCTGCATGTGCATCAGGCACACCTCTGCGTTTGTTTCAGCCAGCGCCTTAAGAGCGCCCTCCTCACGCAACGCATTAACATCATTAATAATATTCGCGCCAACTTGTATCGATTCTGTCATTACTTTCGGTTTGGTTGTATCCACTGAAATAGAAACGTCAAAGCGCTCCCTTACCGCATTTACCAAAGGAACAACTCTGTCCAACTCTTCTTGTTCAGCAACCGAATAAGCACCAGGACGGGTAGATTCCCCCCCTATATCCACAATATCAGCGCCATCTTTGATCAGCTGTGCAACGTGATCTATGGCGTCATTTAGGCGATTGTACTCCCCACCGTCTGAAAATGAATCCGGAGTAACATTAACAATTCCCATCACTCGCAACGGCTTTGGATTTTTTGGCATGGCTTAGCTCCGCTAATAACTGTGTCCTACAAAAAAGCCACCTTTCGGTGGCTTTTTAAAAGAATCAACGTTAAGAAGTTGCATCCCCGGGTTTATCAACATTAATGGGGCGGTCTGGACGTTCTTCGGTGTTTTCTGCTTTAGCAGCCCCACCATCAGAATCGTTACCACCACTGTCTCTGTCATCCCAGTCTTTTGGCTGACGAACATCGCGGCGGTTCATTAAGTCATCAATTTGGTCGGCATCAATCGTTTCATAGCGAACTAATGCGTCTTTCATTGAATGCAAAATATCTTCGTTTTCTTCCAGCAGTTTTTTCGCACGCTGGTAATTGCGATCAATTACTGACTTCACTTCTTCATCAATAGCGCGCGCCGTGTCGTCTGACATGTGCTTGTGCTGAGTAACTGAGCGCCCGAGGAATACTTCGTTTTCATCTTCGGCGTACAGCAACGGCCCCATTTTCTCTGAAAGCCCCCACTGGGTAACCATTTTACGAGCAATTTCAGTTGCACGTTCAATGTCGTTAGAAGCACCGGTAGTCACTTTATCGTTACCATAAATAATGGCTTCTGCGAGGCGTCCACCGAACAAGCTTGAAATCATACTTTCAAGGTGCTGCTTACTGTGGCTGACACGATCCTGCTCTGGCAGATACATTGTCACACCCAGCGCACGGCCTCGTGGAATAATCGATACTTTGTAGACTGGATCATGTTCTGGCACAAGGCGACCAACAATGGCGTGGCCGGCTTCGTGATAAGCGGTCATCGCTTTTTCATCGTCCGTCATCACCATTGAGCGGCGCTCTGCACCCATCATGATCTTGTCTTTTGCTTTATCGAATTCTTCCATTGAAACAACACGCTTGTCGCCCCGGGCGGCAAATAGCGCAGCTTCGTTTACTAAGTTCGCTAAATCCGCACCAGAAAAGCCAGGTGTACCACGAGCGATCACTGACGGTTTGACGTCATCGCCTAATGGCACTTTACGCATGTGCACTTTAAGAATTTGCTCACGACCACGAACATCCGGTAAACCAACAATAACCTGACGGTCAAAGCGACCGGGACGTAATAAAGCAGGGTCTAATACATCTGGACGGTTAGTAGCGGCAATAACGATAATGCCTTCATTACCTTCAAAACCATCCATTTCAACCAACATTTGGTTCAGTGTCTGTTCACGTTCGTCGTGGCCACCACCTAATCCGGCACCACGTTGACGACCCACGGCATCAAGCTCATCAATAAAGATAATGCATGGCGCAGATTTTTTCGCTTGTTCGAACATGTCACGAACACGGGAAGCACCAACACCAACAAACATCTCAACGAAGTCTGAACCGGAAATACTGAAGAACGGCACTTTAGCCTCGCCGGAAATTGCTTTAGCCAGCAATGTTTTACCGGTTCCCGGAGGACCAACCATGAGCACGCCTTTCGGTATTTTGCCGCCAAGACGCTGAAATTTAGAAGGGTCTTTCAGATAGTCGACAAGCTCTGAGACTTCTTCTTTAGCCTCATCACACCCCGCAACATCTTTAAACGTTGTTTTTGACTGCTCTTCGTTCATCAGCTTGGCTTTGCTCTTACCAAACGACATGGCTCCACGGCCACCACCACCGCCTTGCATCTGACGCATGAAGAATATCCATACACCAATCAACAGCAGCATCGGGAACCACGAAATAAAAATAGATGCCAGAATACTCTGCTCTTCTGGCGGAGTACCTTGGGTTTCTACATCGTTCGCCAACAAATCATCCAGAATTTTTGGATCATATTGAGTTGGTACAACAGTTTTATAAGATTGACCATTGCGAGTCATACCTGAAATAGTGCGTCCATCATCACCAAACTCAGCACGACGAATGTTGCCATTATTAACCTGGGATACAAATTCACTGTATACCATGGTTGATGATGACGTTCCGCTCGGACTGAAGCTCTGAAAAACGCTCATCAGTACGACGGCTATTACAAGCCACAAGATGAGATTCTTTGCCATATCGCTCAAAGCCTATTACCTCTATTAAAAATCAACTACCCAACAGGGTACTACAGTTTATAGTCTGTCGCTACCAAGTAGACCTCTCTCGAACGTGCTCTTGAGGACTCTGGTTTTCTAGTTTTCACATCATTAAACGCTGCACGTACATCTTTCAGGAACGATTCAAAACCTTGCCCCTGAAACACTTTGACAGCAAAACTCCCGCCAGGTTTTAAAACCTGATGACACATGTCCAGCGCGAGCTCTACCAAATACATTGAGCGCGCCTGGTCTACGGTGCCATTACCGCTCATATTAGGTGCCATATCAGACAGCACCACATCAACATTTTTACCGCCGATACGTTCTAATAAAGCTTCCAGTACCGATTCTTCACGAAAGTCACCCTGAAGAAAATCGACTCCGGCGATTGGGTCCATCGCTAAAATATCACAAGCAATGATTTGACCGTCGCCGTTAAAGTAGTCGGCAACGTATTGTGACCACCCGCCCGGGGCCGCTCCTAGATCAACGACGGTTTGACCTTTTTTGATCAGTTTGTCCCGTTTTTGTATTTCTTCCAATTTAAAAACAGCGCGGGAGCGTAATCCCTTCTTCTGAGCTTTTTGGACAAACTGATCGTCAAAATGTTCTTTCAGCCAGCGCTGACTACTTACACTGCGTTTTTTTCCCATGATTTAACGAAGTTTCCTTAATTGTCTGGCCTGAATACCTGATCTGGCGTTACAATGTTAAAAAATCAAGCTCTAAAACGGATATTATCGAATGTCATTAAGTAATAAGCAAAAACAGCACTTAAAAGGTTTAGCACATCCGCTCAAACCCGTCGTACTACTTGGGGCTAACGGCCTTACTGAAGGTGTTCTTGCAGAAATTGAGCAAGCACTTGACCACCATGAACTGATTAAAATAAAAGTGCCGGAAGAAGACCGCGAGCTCAGAAAGCAAATTATGGCAACCATTGTACATGAAACCGGTGCCGCTGAAGTGCAAATTATCGGTAAAACACAAGTGATATACCGTGCTGCAGAAGAACCTAAGATTCGTCTTCCACGCGGTTAACCTTTTGAATCGCAGGCTTAAGAGCTAATGCTTTCGCTACTAACTCTAATGCCTGCGATTTCTCCATCCACTTATCTGTAGTGGAAAAATAAGCATCCAGCATCAAAGTCATGCATTGTTCATCATCTTGCAGCCCGTAGTCTTTCAGTAACGGTTCTATCTTTTTGTGCGCTTTTAGAAATTCAATTCGTCGTTTCCGTTCTTCCTCTACTACGCTACTCTTAACATAGTCTCGCTGAGTGTAAGCATAGTTGGGTTCATGCAAGGTATAACCTGGAGCGAAAAACCAATTAAGAGAGATTCTTTCTTGCAGTAGTTTTCGGATAATTTCAGCAAAAGGTAGTTTGTTACTACGTTTCCAGTAGGCGTAATCGTTGGCATTGCGGCCTAACCAAACAGAAACATCTTTATAAGTTGCTTTTTGTGAGATGAGTTTTAAACGTTCGAGGCATTCCGCGACAGTAAGTTCATCAAGAGGTGTATGCTGAAAACTGTTAAATGATAGTGACTGTTCCTTGTCCATTGTCATCCTACTTTGTAATTTTAATGTTATTAATTAACAGAAGAACAAACTATACAATAAACCGTATAAAAACAAACAACAATGTATTTCAAAAGCCGATAAAAAGAAAAGGCTGGTAAACTTACGTTTCCAGCCTTTTAAAAAATCATTTTAGATATTACTTATATTGTACTGCAACAACCTCGTATTCAACTTCACCGTTAGGCGTCGTTACTGTCGCAATATCATCGATTTCTTTACCAATAAGTGCACGCGCAATAGGTGAATTCACAGATATTAAGTTTGATTTAATATCCGCTTCATCATCGCCGACTATTTTATAAGTAACTTCTTCATCCGTTTTCGTATTGTAAACGGTGACTGTGGAGCCAAAAATAACCTTGCCGTTATTTGGCACTTTAGTTACATCAATAATCTGCGCATTAGAAAGCTTGGATTCAATTTCCTGAATACGGCCTTCACAAAAGCCTTGCTGTTCACGCGCTGCATGATATTCCGCATTTTCTTTTAAATCGCCGTGCTCACGAGCATCAGCAATAGCTTCAACGATGCGCGGACGCTCAACCGTTTTTAAACGTTTAAGCTCGTCACGTAATAATTGCGCGCCATGTTCCGTCATTGGAATCTGGTTCATATTAACGATACCCTTTTATGTAATTCTTGTACCGAACTCACCCGAGCCCGATCATCCGCTGTATTTGCTTTAACTGTCGCAAACGCAGCATTTAATGTTGTGGTGTAAATAACTTTATTCAATAGTGCTTCACGGCGAATATAGACCGAGTCTTCAATCGCCTGACGGCCTTCTACTGTATTTATAATATAGCAATATTCGCCGTTTTTAATCGCATCAACAATATTTGGACGGCCTTCTTGCAGTTTATTTACAATACTGCAGTCAATACCTTCTTCACCAAGCATTTTAGCTGTACCGCGCGTTGCTTCTAAACTGAAGCCTAACGCCAATAAACCGCGGGCTAGGTCCATCAAACGTTGTTTGTCACTGTCTTTTACAGAAATGAGTGCTTTGCCTTTTTTAGCCAGCGCTTCGCCAGCACCCAGGTTAGCTTTAGCATAAGCTTCTTCAAAGCTTTCACCTACGCCCATAACTTCGCCGGTTGAGCGCATTTCAGGTCCGCGAATAGGATCCACGCCCTGGAATTTAGCAAAAGGAATAACCACTTCTTTCACCGAGTAATACGGTGGAATAATTTCTTTTACATAGCCCTGCTCTTGCAGTGACTGACCAACCATTACTCGCGCTGCCACTTTGGCTAACGGCACACCTGTCGCTTTAGAAACAAAAGGTACGGTTCGCGCAGCTCTAGGGTTTACCTCAATAAGATAAATTTCATCATCTTTAACCGCAAACTGAGCGTTCATCAAGCCATTCACATTCAATTCAAAAGCTAAATTACGCATTTGTTCACGTAATTGAGCCTGAATAATGTCACTCAATGAATATGGAGGCAATGAACACGCTGAGTCCCCCGAATGTACACCGGCTTCCTCTATATGCTGCATAATGCCGCCAATTAGCACGTCGGTACCATCGCAAATAGCATCAACGTCAACTTCTATCGCGTTATCAAGGAAACGATCCAGTAGTACCGGCGCATCATTTGACACTTTGACCGCGTCAGTCAGATAACGTTGCAAATCCGCTTCGTCATAGACAATTTCCATTGCCCTTCCACCCAGAACATAGGATGGACGAACGACTAACGGATAACCGATACGTTTAGCCTCAGTTAGTGCTTCGTTGAAGCCTGTAACTGTTGAGTTCTCGGGTTGTTTTAACCCCAGACGACGTACGGCCGTCTGAAAACGCGCCCGGTCTTCTGCTCTATCAATCGCGTCAGGTGAAGTACCGATAATTGGCACGCCATTAGCTTCAAGCTCACGCGCCAGCTTCAGCGGAGTCTGACCACCATATTGAACAATAACCCCTTTAGGCTTTTCAATACGGACAATTTCAAGAACATCCTCGAGTGTAATAGACTCAAAGTAAAGACGATCTGAAGTGTCGTAATCGGTAGATACTGTTTCCGGGTTACAGTTGACCATAATGGTTTCATAACCGTCTTCGCGCAGCGCCAGCGACGCATGTACACAGCAATAGTCGAACTCAATGCCCTGCCCGATACGATTAGGTCCGCCACCAATAACCATGATTTTTTCTTTGTCGGACGGAGCCGCTTCGCATTCTTCATCGTAGCTTGAATACATGTAAGCTGTGCCAGAGGCGAATTCAGCCGCACAGGTATCAACACGTTTGTAAACGGGATGAATGTTATACTTATGGCGCTTTTTACGAACTTCAGCTTCACTCACATGCAGAACGTCGGCTATACGAGAATCAGCAAAACCGCGGCGTTTTAATACCGTAATAACGTCTGCGGTGAGTCCCGCTAAACCGAGTTCATCAATCTCTTTCTCAAGGTTTACAAGCTCTTCAATCTGAATCAGATACCATTCGTCTATGCGTGTCAGCTCAAAGACTTCGCGTACCGTCATTCCTAAGCGGAAGGCGTCGGCGATATACCAAATACGCTCAGCACCCGGTTCTTTTAATTCACGGATGACTTTTGAACGGGCATCTTTAGCTTCTAAGTCCACAATAGGGTCAAAGCCTGAGGCACCAAGCTCCAGACCACGCAGGGCTTTTTGCATCGACTCCTGGAAGTTACGGCCAATAGCCATGACTTCACCAACCGACTTCATTTGCGTGGTCAGCCGGTCATTGCAGTTAGCAAACTTTTCAAAGTTAAAGCGCGGTATTTTGGTGACTACGTAATCTAACGCGGGTTCAAAAGACGCAGGCGTTCTGCCGCCGGTTATCTCGTTATCCAGTTCATCCAGCGTATAACCAACCGCCAGTTTCGCTGCAACCTTAGCAATTGGGAAGCCTGTAGCTTTTGATGCCAGAGCCGATGACCGGGAAACCCGAGGGTTCATTTCAATAATAACCACACGCCCGGTGTCCGGGTTAACGCCAAACTGTACGTTAGAGCCTCCGGTTTCTACACCGATTTCACGCAGAACGGCCATTGCCGCATCACGCATTAGCTGGAATTCTTTATCGGTTAACGTCTGAGCGGGAGCAACAGTTATCGAGTCACCGGTATGAATTCCCATTGGATCGAAGTTTTCAATGGTACAGACAATGATGCAGTTATCGCTTTTATCGCGCACAACTTCCATCTCGTACTCTTTCCAACCCAGCAATGACTCATCAATTAGCAGTTCATTGGTTGGCGAGAGGTCTAAACCCCGTCTACAAATTTCTTCAAACTCTTCGCGGTTATAGGCAATGCCACCGCCACTGCCGCCCATAGTGAAAGACGGTCGTATAATGCAAGGGAAACCCAGTCGGCTTAGCACATCAAAGGCTTCATCCAGACTATGAGCCATTTCTGCATTCGGTGTTTCCAGACCAATCGCTTTCATTGCTTTATCGAAGCGATCACGGTTTTCCGCTTTATCAATCGCATCGGCATTGGCGCCAATCATTTCAACCTTGTAGCGTTCCAGCACACCGTGGCGATCTAAATCCAGCGCACAGTTCAAAGCGGTTTGGCCACCCATGGTCGGTAACACCGCATCTGGACGCTCACGCTCAATAATTTTCTCTACTACTTCCCAGTGAATTGGCTCGATATAAGTTGCATCGGCCATTTCCGGGTCAGTCATAATGGTAGCGGGGTTAGAATTTACCAAAATGACTCGGTAACCTTCTTCGCGCAGCGCTTTGCACGCTTGAGCGCCGGAGTAATCAAACTCACAGGCCTGGCCGATAACAATAGGGCCTGCCCCCAGAATCAGAATGCTTTTAATGTCGGTACGTTTTGGCATAAAGTCGCTCTATCTGTCCTTTCGCTACGGATGACGGCATCGAATATCATTCGACGAATCAGGCTTTGGCCTGCATCAATTCAATAAAGTGGTCAAACAGTTCACTGGCATCATGTGGACCAGGGCTTGCTTCCGGATGACCCTGGAAACTAAACGCAGGTTTATCTTTACGATGAATACCCTGCAATGTTCCATCGAACAAAGATACGTGAGTCACTTCCAGATTATCCGGCAACTGTTTCTCATCAACGGCAAAGCCATGGTTCTGACTGGTAATCATCACCCGTTTCGTTTTTACATCTTGTACCGGGTGGTTAGCGCCGTGATGACCAAACTTCATTTTCATGGAGTGCGCGCCACTGGCAATGGCCAGTAACTGATGGCCAAGACAAATACCAAAAATTGGAATGTCTTTATCCAGCAAGGTTTTGATTGCTGTAATCGCATAATCACAAGGCTCAGGGTCGCCCGGACCATTCGATAAGAAAACCCCATCGGGTTTTAATGCTAGTACATCCTCGGCCGACGTTTGAGCCGGTACGACTGTAATTTTACAATTTCGGTCCGCAAGCAAACGCAGAATGTTGTGTTTACAACCGTAATCATAAGCGACTACATGGTATTCATTCTGCTCTGGTTTGGTATGGCCTTCGCCCAGCTGCCAGCTACCGCCCTGCCAGTCATAAGGTTTGTCGCAGCAAACTTCTTTCGCAAGATCCATTCCCTTTAAGCCCGGAAACTTCTGAGCCAGTTCCTGCGCTTTATTTTCATCCAGCTCGCCAACCATAATGCAGCCATTTTGCGCGCCTTTTTCGCGCAAAATGCGAGTTAAACGACGCGTATCAATATCTGCAATACCCACCACATTGTGACGTTGCAAGTAAGCGCTTAGCGTTTCCTCACTACGGAAATTGCTGGCTTTCATTGCCAAATCTCTAATGATAAGTCCTTTCGCCCAAACCTGATCAGACTCTGCGTCTTCAGAGTTAATACCGGTATTGCCTATATGGGGATAAGTGAGAGTAACGATTTGTTCTGTATAAGATGGGTCAGTAAGAATTTCCTGGTAACCTGTCATGGCCGTGTTGAAGACCACTTCGCCGACTGCAGAGCCTTCGGCTCCGATAGCGGTTCCGCGAAACACGGTCCCGTCAGCAAGCACCAGAATCGCTCGTTTAGCGGATTGACTCGCTAGAATACTCAAGGGCAACCTCCGTACATAAAAAAACGGGTAAATCAATAATTTGACTTCCCCGTCTTGCGTCCTGAACCGCGCGTTTTGCCAAATCACGCCGGCCTTCGGACTGATTCAGGCAAATTCCCGCCATTCTACGAAATATTACGAAAATCGTCCAGCAGTATTTATTGCTTGAGCATGCGTTGCAGTATGTCCTGCAAATTTAAGGTGTCCTGCAGGCTATAAAAACCGGGCGCTTGTTCTTCAAGCCATTTGGCGGCACGTAAGGCTCCGTCGGCAAAAGTTTTTCGATTACTGACACGGTGTCCAATCTCAATGCGTTCACCCGCAACCGCCAGAGTGACTTGATGTTCACCGATAATATCTGCTGCCCGCATTACCGAGAAGCCAATACCGTCGTCGCTGCGCAGCCCGTCAGCGCGAATACCGTCGTTAACCTGTTCCCAGTTTTGCTGCCGGCCTTTTGCTGCAGCCTGCCCCAAACTCAGTGCCGTTCCGGACGGGCCATCTTTTTTATCTCGGTGATGCGCCTCAAAAATTTCAATGTCAGCATTGGGCAATGCAGCACTGCTTAAACCAACCAACTGTTCTAGCAAGGCAATCCCGATGCTGGTATTACTGGCGTACAGTACCGGCACTGTCTCGGCCGCCTGAGCCATACGTTCTCTCTGCTCGTCTTTTAGCCCCGTCGTACAAACAACAATAGGTAACTGATATTGTTCAGCAAGCTTCAGGTTTTCAGTGAGCGCTTCAGGCAAAGAGAAATCAATAAGAACATCGACCTGCTCTGGCTGCAGCTCATCGGCACTAATAAAATGAACAGGCTCGCTCTCTGTCGCACTGTCGCCGTAACTGTTGCTGCTTTTTCTGACAATGGCTGCGCCCAGCTTAGCTTGGTTATCGTCCGTCAAAGCCTGAATAACGGCTCTCCCCATTCTGCCCGAGGCTCCAAATACGCCCACATTGATCATTATTTTGACTCCGTCGCTAAATGAGTTTGATCCTGCAACAGGTTTTCACTGCGCGCAACGACTCTGGAAACCATCATATCGCCAGTCACATTGGTCAGGGTTCGGGCCATGTCAATGATGCGATCGATAGCAGCGATAAACGCAATGCCTTCTAAAGGCAACCCAATAACATTCAGAGTAACGGTTAACATTACCAGAGCGGTGCCCGGTACGCCTGCCGTTCCCACCGAAGCCAGCGTCGCTGTTAGCATGATCAAACCGTAATCCATCCACTCTAACGGTATTCCGTAGAGCTGCGCAATAAAAATAGAGGCAACGGCCGGATAAATGCCACCGCAGCCGTCCATATTAATGGTGGCACCTAAAGGTAAAACGAAACTGGCATAATCCTTCGAGACACCCAAACGTTCTGTGACAGCCCGGTGCGCCGCTGGTAATGAGCCAAACGAACTGCACGTGGTAAAGGCGACAATCTGCGCATCAAATACCGCTTTGAAAAACTGCCAGGGACTCATGCCGCCTGCGGTGCGAATTAAACCGCCGTAAACCACCACAATATGGATAAGACAGGCCAAATAAATAACACCCACAAATTTCGCCAGTGGCAGCAAGGTACTAAAACCGTATTCACCAATAACCCAGGACATTAAACCAAGTACACCAATAGGCGTTAACTGCAACACCATACGAGTAATTTCATACATGACTTCAGCGCCCGACTTTATCGTCTTACGCAAAGGCTCGCCTTTGCCTTTTAAACGCTGAATAGCAATACCAACCAAAGCCGCAAAAACAACGATTTGCAGTACATTACCTTCAGTTAACGCTGCGAAAGGATTACTGGGCACAAAATTGAGGAAAACTTGAGCTATACCGGGAATTTGCTTTTCATTTTGCTCTGTTGCAGTCAGCGTGTCTGCAGGGCTCATATCAATTAGACTGGCCAGAGTTAAGCCAATAGCACTGGCAATAATCGCGGTCAGCATAAATAAACCAATGGTTTTAGCACCCAAACGACCTAATTTCTTCCCATCATTCAGATCCGTAATAGCACTAACAATGGCACAGAAAATAAGCGGCGCGACCAGCATCTTAATGGCTTTTATAAACAAATCGCCAAGAGGCTTAAGCGCAACACCAACCTCAGGAGCCAGCCCACCTATTAGCATACCTAATACAAAGGCACCTAAAACACGTTGCCAAAATGGAATTGCAAACCACGCTTTAAACATAATTCCCCAGCCGCTTTATAAAAAATGGGAGCTAGGGTAAAACGTTAAAGAGAAGGTCAAAAAGAATAAATTGAACTAGGTTATAACCTTTTGAAAGGCAGAGGGAATGAGCTGTTCCCTCTGTTACTTTATTTGTCTGAACTGCCAACCGATGCCGGACGTTGACAGTCTGGTGTATTCCCCGCGGCACGAGCCGCAGAGTAACGCTCTTGTAACGACGGGATCAGCGCTTCAAGGTCTTTAATACGAGTTTGGGGATTCGGGTGAGTCGACAACAACTCAGGCGGCGATTTACCGTCTGAAGCCGATTGCATATTGCGCCACAACTCAGGAGCCTCTTCCAGTTTGAATCCAGCGTCGGCCATATATTCCATACCCAGTTCATCCGATTCTGATTCATGGGTACGTGAATAAGGCAGCAGGATACCAACCTGAGCCCCTACACCTAAAGCGGCCATTAATAGGCCGGCTTTATCGTTATCCAATTGAGTACTGGCAAGAATGCCACCGAGCTGCAAACCTAGCCCGACCATCATGTTGCTAGAGATGCGTTCATTACTGTGCTCAGCAATAACGTGGCCAATTTCGTGCCCAATAACTGCCGCAAGCTGATGCTGGTTTTCGGCAACCTCTATCAGGCCGTCGTATACGCCAATATAACCACCCGGTAGAGCAAAAGCATTGACAGCGGGCTCTGCAAAAACAGCCACTTGCCAGTCCATTTCACTGTAGTTTCCTGGCAAGTTTTCAACTAATGCATCGCTGACACAACGCACGTAAGCATTGACCTCAGCATCGTCATTAATTTTTTTCTCTTCGCGCATTTCCTCGTAGGAGGCAGCCCCCATTTTATTCAATTCGCTACTTGAATAAAGTTGCAACTGCGAGCGCCCCGTCGGAGATTTAGCACAACTGGCCAGTGCGACCAACATGCAGGCGCTTAACGTCACCGTCTTCCAATTCATTGACTGCCTCCGGTCTTTTTTATCATGCACTTATCCAGTGATAGACAATTTAGCTACGTAAGTCATCAAAGAATTGTTTCACGCCGTCGAAAAAACCTTTTTCTTTGGGTCTGAATTTGGCAGCTTCATCGCCGGTACCCATTGAATTTTCGAGCTCTTCCAACATGTCACGTTGCTTAGATGACAGGTTCACCGGAGTTTCAATCACCACTTTGCAAATCAGGTCGCCGACTTCACCAGTGCGAACCGACTTAACGCCTTTACCACGTAACCGGAAGTGTTTACCCGTCTGTGTCTCTTTAGGTACTTTCAGTTTGACTTTACCTTCCAGGGTTGGCACCTCAATGTCACCACCAAGAGCCGCTTTAGTGAAGCTTACAGGTACTTCACAGAAGAGGTTATTGCCGTCGCGGGCAAAAATAGGATGCTCTCGTACATGAACCTGAACGTATAAGTCACCTGCCGGCGCGCCGTGCTCACCCGCTTCGCCTTCATTCGCTAAACGAATGCGGTCACCTGTATCGACACCGGCCGGAATCTTAACCGATAAAGTTTTAGTCTCTTCTTTACGGCCATGTCCATGGCATGTGCGGCAAGGATTTTTAATAATCGTACCCGTTCCGCGGCATTGAGGACAGGTTTGCTGTACAGCAAAAAAGCCTTGGCGCATTTGGATTTGACCTGCGCCATGACAATGGCCACAGGTTTGCGGCTTACTGCCTTTTTTCGCACCACTACCATTACAGTCGCGACACTCAACCAGAGTGGGAATTTCAAGCTCAACGGTTTTACCACGAACCGCTTCTTCCAGCGACATATCCAAGTTGTAACGCAAATCAGCACCACGCTGGGCACGAGCTTGCTGACGTCTGCCGCCGCCAAAAATATCGCCGAAGACATCACCAAAGATATCAGCAAAATCAGCACCGCCCCCGCCGAATCCGCCTGCACCATGGCCAGCTCCGCCCTGGCGTGCCTGTTCGAAAGCTTCGTGCCCATATTGATCATACATCTGGCGTTTCTGAGGATCAGAAAGGACTTCGTACGCTTGCTTAATTTCTTTAAACTTAATTTCCATTTCTTTATCACCCTCGGTTCTGTCCGGGTGATACTTCATCGCCATACGTTTGTAGGCTTTTTTAATGTCACGTTCATTGGCGTCTTTCGATACGCCCAGAACCTGGTAAAAATCTTGCGTCGCCATAATTTCTTCGTCTTCTATCTGTGCTGTTTATCAGCCTGATACAAATACACGGGCATTACCTTGCGGCAACACCCGTGTGCTTTTGCGAAGTTGCCTTAATGCTTACTTCTTATCGTCGTCTTTGACTTCTTCAAATTCAGCATCAACGACATCATCATCTGCTTTGGAAGACTGCTGTTCACCGCCAGCTGCGCCTTCAGCACCTTGCTGTGCCTGTTGCTGCTGAGCAGCTTCCATCAGCTTTTGTGATGCTTCCATCAACGCCTGAGATTTCGTATCAATGGCTTCTTTGTCACCATCTTTAGACGCTTGCTCAAGTTCTTCACAAGCTTTCTCAATAGCGTCTTTGTCTTCCTGAGACAAGGCGTCGCCAACTTCCTTCAACTGGTTACGGGTTGCATGAACCAAACCGTCTGCCTGGTTGCGTGCCTGCACCATTTCTTCAAACTTCTTATCTTCCTCAGCGTGTGCTTCGGCATCTTTAACCATTTTATCAACTTCAGATTCATCCAGACCAGAAGATGCTTTAATGGTGATTTTCTGTTCTTTACCTGTGTCTTTATCTTTGGCTGACACGTGCAGGATACCGTCCGCATCGATGTCAAAAGTCACTTCAATTTGTGGTACACCACGCGCCGCTGCACGAATACCTTCAAGGTTAAACTGACCCAGCGATTTGTTATCCCCAGCGCGCTTACGCTCACCCTGAATAACATGGATAGTTACTGCAGACTGGTTGTCTTCAGCCGTTGAGAAAGTTTGCGATTCTTTAGTCGGAATCGTCGTGTTTTTCTCAATCAGTTTCGTCATTACGCCGCCCATGGTTTCGATACCCAGCGACAACGGGCATACGTCCAGCAGCAGTACGTCTTTAACGTCGCCCTGCAGTACACCAGCCTGAACCGCAGCACCAACGGCAACCGCTTCATCAGGGTTAACGTCGCGGCGTGGTTCTTTACCAAAGAAGTCAGTTACGGCAGCCTGTACTTTCGGCATACGAGTCTGACCACCCACCATGATAATGTCCTGAATGTCACTGACAGACAGATCAGCATCCGCTAACGCCTGTTTCAGTGGCTCAAGCGATTTCTTAATCAGGTCTTCAACCAGTGACTCAAGTTTCGCACGGGTCACTTTAATTGCCATGTGCTTAGGACCGGTGTTATCTGCCGTAATGTATGGCAGGTTCACTTCGGTTTGCTGCGCAGATGATAATTCTATTTTCGCTTTCTCTGCCGCTTCTTTTAAGCGCTGCATAGCCAGTGGATCTTTACGCAAGTCAATGCCCTGGTCTTTTTCAAACTGCTCAACCAAGTAGTTAATTAAGCGGTTATCAAAGTCCTCACCGCCTAAGTGCGTGTCACCGTTAGTCGCCAGTACTTCAAAGGTGTGCTCGCCCTCAACTTCATCAATTTCGATAATAGAGATATCGAACGTACCACCACCTAGGTCATACACGGCAATGACGTTGTCGCCGGACTTCTTGTCCATACCGTATGCCAGCGCAGCTGCTGTTGGTTCGTTAATAATACGTTTAACATTAAGACCTGCGATTTTGCCCGCGTCTTTGGTTGCCTGACGCTGAGCATCGTTAAAGTATGCCGGTACAGTAATTACCGCATCCGTGACTTCTTCGCCCAGAAACTCTTCGGCGGTCTTTTTCATTTTTTTCAGAACTTCAGCAGAAATTTGCGGCGGTGCTTTTTTATCACCGTCAATTTCTACCCACGCATCACCGTTGTCAGCCTTAACAATGTTGTAAGGCATAATGCCGATGTCACGCTGTACTTCATCATCCTGAAAGCGACGCCCGATAAGGCGCTTAATTGCAAATAAAGTTTTATTTGGGTTGGTTACTGCCTGGCGTTTTGCCGGCGAACCGACCAAAATTTCACCATCATCAGTGAATGCTACTACTGACGGAGTTGTGCGGTCGCCTTCGCCGTTTTCAATAACGCGAGCTTTGCCACCATCCAGTACAGCAACACAAGAGTTTGTCGTACCTAAATCTATACCAATTGTTTTACCCATGATTCGTCTCCAACTTCTGATTCATGTAATTTGTTTCGTTACCCCTTATCTGGGGTGCCTATGTTCGAATTTCAATACCCAACACAGGGATAATTTTCGATTTTATTACGCTTTTGTATCCACACCCGAGTTCGAGTTACGCGCAACCATCACCATCGCTGGGCGCAACAAACGCCCGTTCAGCTCATAGCCTTTTTGCATTACTGCAATAATAGTGTTGTTCGGATGCTCATCAGATTCCTGCATTGACATGGCCTGGTGTTGATCCGGATTAAACGCTTCGCCCTCTTCACCAACGGCTTGAACACCAAACTTCTCCAGCGTTGAGGTTAAGCTTTTGTAGGTAAGCTCAATTCCCTCAACAAAGTTTTTGTTCGTTTCGTCTTCTTTGTCAGCCAGCTGTAAAGCGCGTTCAAGGTTATCTACCGAAGTCAGTATCTCGTTAGCGAACTTCTCCAGCGCAAACTTATGCGCCTTTTCAACATCCTGACTGGCCCGGCGACGCACGTTTTCCATTTCAGCCTGAGTGCGCAGTACCGAGTCGCGTTGATCATTCGCCTTCGCCTCTGCTTTACTTAAAGCCAGCTCAAGTTCCGCAATGCGATCCGTTTGCTCTGATGACTGTCCCGCAGTTTCAGCTTCATCGGCTGCGACGTCCTGCTGCAAAGCTTCTTCCGCCGCCTGCGCGGCTTCCTGTTCAGCTTTCTGCTGCTCTACGGTCGGCTCAGCAGCCGCTTCATTTTTTTGTTTCGAATCGTTTTTATCGGTCATAAGTGACTCTCTTTAACCAGTTTAAAATTAAGGTTGCAGAATTAATGGGGGCAAGTTTTCTTCTTTCAAGGGGATTTCTCTTACTTGATAAATTTTCTTGCTCATCGTAGCGTAAGCACACGAACGCACAAGGATTCCGTTAATGAGCGCTTTTACAAAGATTGGGTTACTCGGCAAAGCTGATGATCGTGGGACCCAGTTAACTTTAGAAACGATTGCCACGGCTTTAATTCATCGTGGTTTTGTTCTGTGTCTGGAAGCACGCACGGCGGAGCAATTAAACTTGCCGGAAGAAATCGAGACACTAAGCCTGCAGGACTTAGGCGAATGGGCCGAAATTGCTGTTGTCGTCGGCGGTGACGGCAACATGCTCGGTGCTGCCCGCGCCTTATGTGAGTACGATATCGGTGTTATCGGCGTCAATCGCGGTAATTTGGGGTTTTTAACCGATTTAGATCCCGACGAAGTCATGACGCCTTTGTTGTCGGTACTCAATGGAGACTACCACGTAGAGGAACGTTTCCTGCTCTCCGCCGAAGTCATTAACAACGGCAGTTCATCGGGTACCGGCAGAGCAATTAATGAAATTGTCCTGCACTCCGACAAAGTTGCGCACATGATAGAGTTTGAACTCTATGTGAACGACCATTTCGTCTTTAGTCAACGCTCTGATGGTTTAATTTGCGCCACCCCAACCGGCTCAACCGCCTATTCACTATCCGGTGGCGGCCCCATTCTGCATCCTGGCCTGGACGCAATGACTCTGGTGACTATGTTTCCTCATACCTTAAGCAGTCGACCAATTGTCGTCGATGGTAACAGTGAAGTCAGGTTAAAGGCTGCTTTAGACAATGACTTACTGCAAATTAGTTGCGACGGTCATGTTCGGATGACAGTTCACCCAGGCGATGATGTCATTATCAAAAAGTACCCGAAAGCCTTACGTATGATTCACCCTATTGACCACAACTACTATCACGTATTACGTAATAAACTCGGTTGGGGTAGCCGACTTTTTTAAGCGGGATACTTGCATTTCGACTCAGCTACTGTATAAATACTGTATAACCTGTATATATCAACAGTATTGGAGCGAAGGCTATGTTATCCCAATTAACTATTCGCAACTTTGCAGTCGTTAAATCGTTAGACATTGAATTTCACAGCGGCATGACCGCTATCACCGGCGAAACTGGTGCCGGTAAATCTATAGCTCTGGATGCCCTGAGCCTTTGCCTGGGGAGCCGGGCCGACGCTAACTGGGTTCGCCCGGGTCAGGAAAAAGCCGAAATTACAGCCGTTTTCGCGTTGGAAGATGCCAGCCCCGCTCACCAGTGGTTAGCTGATAATGAGTTTGACGCTGATGATGACTGCGTTTTACGTCGTGTTATTCAGCGCGACGGACGCTCCAAAGCATGGATTAACGGGACACCGGTTCCTGTCAGTCAACAAAAGTCTCTGGCACCACTATTAGTCAACATTCATGGTCAACACGAACATCAACTGTTGTTAAAGGACGAGCATCAATTAACGCTACTCGACAGCTACGCCCGCCATCAGCACTTGTTAGACAAAGTCCAACAAGACTATAAAAACTGGGCTTCAGTTGAGAAGCAATACCAAAGCTACCAGCAACAAAAAGAAGAACTGGAAGCCCAGCGTCAGTTACTTGAATATCAGGTTAATGAGCTAAATGAGTTTGCGCTGGAAGATGGCGAATTCGACGAGCTGGAGCAAAAACACAAGCGCTTAAGTAACAGCAAGGTTTTACTCGAAGCCGGTGTGTTTGCCTTAAACGCTCTTTACGAAGGAGAACACAATAACGCATCCAGTCTGGTTCAGTCAGCCAGCCAGCGCTTAGCTGAAGCTGAGGAGATGGACACCGCACTTTCTCCTGTTACCCAGTTATTGCAACAGGCAAAAGTACACATTGAAGAAGCGGCACTTGAGTTACGCCAGTATCAGGACGATTTAGAACTCGACCCGGGCGAACTTCAGATTATAGAAGACCGTTTAAGCGCCGCTATTCATTTAGCGAAGAAGCACCAGATACCCGGTTCAGAACTGAGCCAGCAACACAAAAAGTTAATAGACGAACTTGATAATCTAGAGCAAGCGGGCGAACAAGCCGAGAAACTTGACGAAGACCGGCAGCAGGCTCGAAAAGTCTACCGCGAGAGTGCTCTTAAGCTTTCGGCGAGCCGCGAACAGGCAGCTGCGGAGTTAAGTCAGCAAATAAGCAGCTCGATGCAAGAGTTGAATATGCCACATGGCCGTTTTGTTATTCAGGTTGAGCATGACACCAGCGCCCGGGCTACGCGACTGGGTACCGATGAAGTCGAGTTCCTGGTAACAACCAACCCCGGACAACCCATACAGGCACTGAATAAAGTCGCTTCTGGGGGTGAACTTTCGCGAATTAGCCTTGCCATACAGGTGATGACAGCGACACAGAAAACGGTTCCTACCATGATGTTTGATGAGGTTGATGTTGGCGTCAGTGGCCCTACAGCATCAATAGTGGGGTCTATGCTTCAGGCTTTGGGGAAGACCTCTCAGGTTATTTGTGTTACACACTTACCACAAGTCGCGGCTAAAGCTCATCAGCAATTACAAGTGAGTAAGTCAACTGATGGGGCCGAAACTGAAACCTCGGTAGTTGCGTTATCTAAAGAACAGAGGGTTATCGAACTGGCGCGCTTATTGGGTGGCGACAAAGTTACCGACATGGCAAAAGCAAACGCGAGAGAGTTACTCGCCAGTTAAATTCGTTCTATACTGGCGTTCGGGTAAGTCATTGTTTATCATCGACGCCAATACAATCAATTGAGATTAATTTTAATAGGTATTTCATGTCAAGATTTGGAGTTTTTCTAGTTGCCGTTATAACCTTAAATGGCTGTTCTCTTCTCGATAAAATGGTATATCGCATTGATATTCCTCAGGGGAATTATCTTGAGCAGGACGATGTCGACAAATTGCGGGTGGGAATGACTGAAGAGCAAGTTGTCTTTGTGCTGGGAACTCCTGTTGCGCAGAACAGTTTTGACTCTGACCGCTGGGTATATCTTTATAAAATGGATCCCAATTCAGGTAAAGATTACCGCAAAGAGTTGGTGTTAACCTTCAATAACGAGCGTTTACAGGATTTTAAAGGCGACTTTGATAAACCCGAAGACTTTAACCAGGCTCTGGATCAGTAACTCGCCTCGAAATCGACATCAAGGAGAATTATGGCGAACTCTTCACTTAACGATGAGGTCGTCCGTGTTGTCCGAAGTTCTGAAGACAAACGAGACTATCAGCACCTGACATTAGGGAACCAATTAAAGGTGTTATTGGTTCATTCCCCTGATAGCCAGAAAGCCGCGGCGTCTGTCGCGGTAAATGCCGGCCATTTTGATGATCCTGAACATACTCAGGGGTTGGCTCATTTTTTAGAGCACATGTTATTTTTAGGCAGCCAAACGTTTCCTGAACCCTCCGCTTTTGGACATTTCTTAAATTTGCAAGGTGGTCAGCACAACGCCTGGACCGGCACTGAATTTACGAACTATCACTTTGACTGCAATGCTAATGCACTACCGCAGGCGCTGGAATATTTTTCCGCTGTGCTGAAGTCCCCTTTGCTCTCAGAGAGTTGGATAGACAAAGAAATAAGTTCTATAGAGTCTGAGTTTCGCCTGAAACAGAATGATGAACTCAGACGTTTGTATCAGGTTCATAAGGTTACCGCGAACTCAAAGCACCCTTTCAGTCAGTTCTCTGTTGGCAACCTTAATACCCTAAAACACGATGAGCACGGCACCTTAAAAAGCAAGTTGCGGCGTTTTTTTAACGAGCATTACGTGGCGCAAAGGATGCGTCTGGTCATCGCCGGTCCTCAGTCTCTTTCTGAGCTCAAACAATTAGCCCACCGCTACTTTGCTGATATTAAACAACAATGCATTGGCAAGGCGTCTATCAACGTTCCTCTTTATCGTCAGGAACAAAAAGGAGTGTGGATAACAGTTAAACCCGTCAAGGCAGCTTACCGTCTTATTTTGACATTACCGTTACCAAGTATCGACGCAGACTACCCGCATAAAACCACCAGCTTTATCGCGCATTTATTGGGCTACGAAGGTCCCGGAAGTTTATTCAGCGCTTTGCGTTCGAAAGGTTGGGTCAACTCACTCTCGGCGGGTGGAGGTATTAGTGGTAGTAATTTCAAAGACTTTAATATTAATATCCAGCTTACTGAGGCAGGGCGCCGCCAGGTTGAACCGGTTGTTCAGTGGGTTTTTGCCTATATCAGAAAAATTGAAGCTGACGGGATTGAAGACTGGCGCTACAAAGAGCGCCGCATTACCACAGAAATGAGTTTTCTGTATCAAGAGCCGACTCCGGTCGGAGAACTGGCTAATCAGCTCGCTGTAAACGCTTTTCACTATAGTCCAGAAGACACACTCTACGGTGATTATCGTATGGATGGGTTGAATCACTCGTATGCAGCAAAAATCTTGCAGCAGATGACCGCCGAGAACGCGCGCATCACTTTAATCGCTCCTGATGTCCGTACGACTGAAATCGCGCCGATTTATCATACGGAATATGGCTTAAGTCCTATCAGCAAAGAACAGTTTCAGTTGTTTTTATCAACACCAGATGACTTCAACTGCCAGCTACCCAAGCCCAACCGTTTTCTCAACTCCCGCTTTAAACCATTGCCTCTGGAGGCTGGAGGCTCTCTGCCAACACGATTAGAAGACAGCGCACAGTTACAATTATGGCACCTGCAGGATCGCGATTTTCGAGTGCCCAAAGGGCACATTTACTTGTCCTTAAGATTACCCGCGGTAACCAGTTCAGCTTTTCACTTCGCTATCGCCAGATTATGGTCTGAGCTTATGATAGATGCGTTAAATGATGACTTATATGACGCCGAAGTCGCTGGCTTACATTTTAATATTTACCCAACTCAAAACGGTATCACAATACATACAACCGGACTTTCTGCCGGGCAAATTCCATTAATGCAACATCTTATCCGGCGAGCTTTGAAAACTCGTTTTGCGAGACGCCGCTGGCAGGATCTGAAACAAAGCTTACTAAGTAACTGGCATTCAGCTCATCAGAGCCAACCACTGAACAAGCTTTTTGCTGAACTGAACCAACAACTGCAGTCTGGCTTATTTCGGCTTAGCGATTTAGCCTATGAACTCGAGAAAATCTCTTTCCGCCAGTTTACTGTAGAAATAGTTAAGCTTTTCTCCCCGGTGCACGTTACTGCATTAGCTCACGGTGACTGGCAAAAAAGCGAGGCCCTGGAACTGGGACAGCTTATTAAAAAGAGTCTCCCTGACCAACGCAGCGTTCCCAACAAAAGGCTTCCGGTTAAACGCGTCCGTGATTTTTGTTCGCAGCAATTAATTGTTCCTGCTGAACATTCAGACATCGCTATTTTGCTTTATTTTCAGGGGGAAGATGATACTTCAACAGAGCAAATCAGTTTTATGCTCTTGCAGCAGTTAATTCATCAACCGATATTCCAGGCGTTAAGAACTGAACAACAACTGGGTTATGCCGCCGGGAGCCAGTACTTTTCGGTAAAGCGTTTGCCCGGGATCTTATTCTTTTTACAGTCACATGAGTTTGATGCTGAAAAACTTTATCAAGCAATACATGACGTGATTAAAGTGCAAGTGGCGGAGCTTGAGGATCTGACACTGAAGGAATGGCATCACGCTAAATCGGTACTTAAACAGCAGATTAAGACGGTTGATCGTAACTTAAGGGTTCGCAGCCAGCGGCTCTGGGGTGCTATTCAGCTCGCCGATACAGGGTTTAATCGCCAGCAAGAACTCCTCAGTGCCCTGGAACATTGCCAACTCACCGACTGGCTGGAACGAATAAAACAGCGTTTAGGTGATAAATCGCAAGCGCTAAGGCTTCAAACCGAAACACTGACTGAATCGAATAGTCTTTGACAGTCAGTGCTTCTCTCGTTATCTTAACGCTATACTAACAATAAAGAGCTGCTGAAGTAGCCATTCAATAGGTTTTTCGTGAATTTTACATTGCCTATCAGGACATTATGCCCTGCTCTTTTTCTATGTATTTTGTTATTCGGAAGCTTTAGCTTCCATGTTTACGCGCAACACTCCTCCACACAAAATGCTGTGCACCAGTGGACCTTTAATGAGGGCTTACCCAGCAACCATGTAAATGTTATAGCTCAGGGACCACAACGTTTCTTGTGGATAGCGACAGCCAGTGGCTTAACTCGATTTGATGGCAACGAATTCAAAAATATTTTAGCTACACCTGAGGCAAAGAGAGATTTACTTTCAGATAATATCGAACATCTGTTTTTCGATACATCGGGTGCGCTATGGCTCGGAACCCGAGACGGCTTGGCAAAACTCCAGCTTAACTCCGAAAATAGGCTTAAAACATTTGAGTTATCGGGACGTCAGTCCGGCAGTGAAACTCGTATAAAACACATTTCGGAAGATGACAAAGGCCGGTTACTGGTTAGTACAGATCGATTCATTTACCGCCACACTCCCGGGACAGAAGATGTTGAACCCTTAAGCCTAAACTATAACGGCGCCCCCATTCAGAACGTAAACTATATGTATCACGGCAAAAACTGGAGCTGGTTAAGTACTGAAAATCAGGGAGTGTTTGCCTGGGACGGTTTTTCCAGTGACGTTTTTGCGGTTAATAAACAAAATCCAATTACAGAAAGGCTACCGGGTAGGCTACTTTATGCTGCGGTTCATTTTCAAAATCAGCTATGGCTTGCAACAGAGCAAGGTTTGATTCTGCTGGACAAAGATTTACGCTTACAACCACTCCCCGAGCATCTTAGCAACCTGGATAAAGTTAATGATATAGCATTAACGCAAGACCGTTCCGCCATTTTACTCAGTACGACAAATGGCCTGTATGAATTACGAAATGAAAAGCTTACCCAACTTCATAACGCGCCCGCAGCCGCAGCTATAGAAATTACCCGGGGCGATGTTTTTTTCTTAACGAATAATCAGGGCGTATTTCAAATTGATACGCCCTTGGCTCCGTCTGTCCTGGCCTCCTCAAATACACAAAAAAGCTCAGCCAGCATAACAATGCCGCAACTGATGCAACAAGTATCAGCAGCAATAGAAGATGACAGCGGTAACTGGTGGTTAGCGACAGACTTAGGGCTAGTATTTTACAATACCGTCAATGAAGAAATCTCGGAGCTTAATCACTACCCCGACGCTCAGTTTGAGATCAGTAAAATGCGTTTATTCGCTAACCAACTTTATATTGTCAATAACTCTGGAGCTCTATATCAGTACGATACTATCAATAGAAACTGGAGTTCACTGGCAACGCCAGTGTTGTCGGCAACGCCCGGTAATTTAAATTTAACGACTTTTGACCACTCGCTTTGGCTGCATACTAAAACCGAAGCCATCGAAATAAACGCATTTGGACAAGTCTCTCAGAAAAAAACAATTTCTGTCGATAATGAACGGTTAAACAAACCACCCTATATAGACTTAAAAAAAGTCGGTAACGCCACCTTTATAGCTGACTTTGCGGTTCCGTTCGCGGCTGCTCCGGCAGAGTTACGCTACCGCTACAAATTGAATCACGGCGAAAATAACTGGCAAACGTTAGAAAAAAGTGGTACTCCGCTACAACTTTCGTCTTTGCCCGCAGGTTCGCATAAATTAGAGGTTCAGGTATCTTATAATGATGACCTCTGGTCCCCATCGGCGATAGCTCAGCTTGACGTTGCCGTTCCTTTTTGGAAAACACCTTTTGCCTGGGTTACCTACATACTTATCTGTGCCCTCGGGCTGTTATCCTATTGGCTTTATCTGCGCCAGCGGCAAACCCGAATGCGTCGCGACCTTAAGCAGTATCGGCGACAGGCTCAGGGTGTCCTTTCCAGCCGTTACCAATGCTGGGAATGGGACCTCGAATCAGGCGAACTGATACGACAGAATATCTGGGAAAACTGTCCTTCTTTCCCTATTGACGGGAAGCGACTCGGCCTATCTGGTGGTAAGTCGAACGTACACCCGGAAGACTTAAAACGACTGCAAAAAAGCCTTGAAGATCATTTAAATGGTGAGTCTGATTCGTTCGAATGCAGCTACCGGCTCGACAACCAAGGAAATTGGCTGTGGGTGTTAGATAGAGGAAAACTCCAAGTTAACGGTGAACATCGAACCATGTTCGGTACTCTTGGTGATATAAGCAGTCTGATAAGCTCTGAAGAGCGAATTACAATGCTGGCCTCATCTATCACGAATATATCTGATGGTATTTGCATTTACGACCGTTTTTTCAGAAAGCGTGAGGTTAACAACGCATTTGAGAAAATTAGCGGTTTCAGTCGTGAACAGGTTTTAGGCCAGTTACTAACGCTTGAGTGTTACCCTGAAAGCTTTGTTAATCAAATAAAAAGAGCCGTCATAAAAGAGGGAACCTGGCGTGGCGAAGTCACCGATATTAAAGCCAACAGTGAAGAGTTCCTGATGGAATTAACTCTTGATGCTGTTCGGGATGATAACAGCGAAATATCACTCATTGTTGCCAGCTTCTCGGATATTACCGAAAGGCGCCACACAGAAAATGAGCTTCGTCGCTTGTCAAACACCGATACTTTAACCGGTCTGCCCAATCGTTCTTACTTTCAAGTCAGTCATTCAAATCTGGTTAGGAAAAAAGTCTCACATACTCTATTGCTCTTTGATTTAGATGACTTTAAGAAAATTAACGACTCCTTAGGTCATGAAGTAGGCGATCAGCTTTTATGTCAGGTTGCCGAGCGACTCATGGACATTGGTCGTCGGCAGGATACTCTTTATCGATTGGGTGGAGACGAGTTTGGTTTGCTCATTGAAGACAGCGTGGACATAAACCTAATTGGTGATTTGGCCAATCAAATTAACCTAAAAGTCGCAGAGCCTTACTTCATTGAGCAGCAGGAAATCGTCATTGGCAGTTCCATTGGCATTGTACTTTACCCTCACGACGGCCGGACGTCGCAGGAGCTTTTGCAGAAAGCCGACATGGCGATGTATCATGCGAAGCAGCGTGGCGGAAACTGCTATCAGTTTTTCAGCCAGTCAATGAACGAAAACGCAGTCAAACGACTTAAACTGGAAAATGAATTAAGGGCGGCTTTAAAATCTCATAATATTCGTGTTTACTATCAGCCGAAAATAGAAATACACTCCGGCCATATTGCCGGACTTGAGGCGCTGGCTCGCATTGAGAACGAAGACGGCTCAATGATTAATCCCGCTGACTTCATTCCTCTGGCCGAAGAAACCGGGCTTATCATTCCCCTCGGCGAAGAAGTTTTGCGCCTGGCATGCCGTGATATGAAGCGCTTTATGGCCTGCCAGGGTTCGCCCAAGAGCATTGCTGTTAATTTATCTGCGCGGCAGTTTATGCAATCCAGTCTGGCCTTACAAATTGAACAAATTTTACGAGAAGAAGAGTTGCACCCTCGACATGTTGAGTTTGAGATAACCGAAGGCATGGTCATGAGCGACCCTGAACGCGCCATTACTATGATGGAAAATCTCTCAGATATGGGCGTAAAACTGGCTCTGGATGACTTTGGTACAGGTTACTCTTCGCTGTCTTATCTTAAGCGCTTTCCAATGAACAGCCTGAAAATTGATAAAGCCTTTGTTGACGACATTACCATCAACGACAAAGACCGCAATATGGTGGCGTCAATTATTGCAATGGCGCATAACCTTGGTTTGAGGGTTGTTGCAGAAGGCGTTGAAACCAAAGCCCAGCTGCAGACATTAAAAAGCCTCAAATGCGAATGCATTCAAGGCTTTTATTTTGCAAGGCCGATGCCGGCTGATGCATTAATTGAGTTTATTGAGCAGCACAACGAAGTTACTGCTCAGGCTTAACCCATTAAGAAAAACTATTGATAAAAACTCCAGCCATTCTCTACCATCTTTTTAAGTAATGGTGCCGGGGTGTATCGTTCACCTCGCTCGGTCGCCAGCTTCTCCAGTTTGTTCACTATGTTTCCAAGCCCCTGGCTGTCCATATAGCGGAAAGGCCCACCAAGGAAAGGGGGGAAACCGATACCAAAAATTGCACCGATATCACCATCACGAGGACTTCGGATAATCTCTTCCTGCAAGCAGTACGCCGCTTCATTCAGCATAGGCAACAGACAAATATCAACGATATCGTCCGCAGATTTACTCTGGCTCGGATCAATATCCAGCAACGAATACACTGAAGTGTCTACCGGTTTGCCCTTCACTCCCTTACCGTATTGATAAAAGCCTTTCTGATTTTTCTTGCCTTTACGATCATCGTCTATCAATTTTTCAAAAGCTTCAGGGGCTTCAAAGCGATCACCCAGTTCCTTCACTAATACCGGAGCCACTTTTGCCGCCACATCAATACCAACCTCATCAAGTAAAGTAATTGGCCCGACCGGGAAACCAAACTTCACCAAAGTTTTATCTAAGTGCTCAATAGGCTCTCCGGCCAGCAGCAGGCGTGCCGCTTCGTTCATGTAGGGCGCAAGAATCCGGTTTACATAGAATCCGGCACCATCTTTCACAACTATTGGAGTTTTGCCCTGCTTCTTAGCCAGAGACACCGTTGTGGCTATGGTCTTATCCGACGTCCCCGGATGGGTAATAATTTCTGCCAACGGCATTTTATCGACCGGAGAAAAATAGTGGAGCCCAATAACCTGCTCCGGACGTTTGGCTTTAGCCGCTATTTGAGTAATAGGCAGTGAGCTCGTATTGGTAGCAAAAATGGTCGACTCGGCGGCGTACTCTTCGATGTCAGCAACCATTTTTTGCTTCAGGTTAAGGTCTTCAAATACCGCTTCAATAACCACATCGGTACGTTCAAAACCGCTATAGTCAAGCGAGCCGCTAAGCATTAGCATGGTCTTTTCAAGCTCTGCACGACGCATATGACGACGCTTCACTTTTTTATCTAGACGCTCGTAACTGTAATGTAACGCATGCCGAATTCCGTCTTCAGCGATGTCCTTGATACGCGCGGGAATGCCTGCTTTAGCCGCCGTAACATAGGCAATGCCACCGCCCATCAATCCACCACCTAAAACGCCAACCCGTTTAACCGTATCGGGTTTAACACCATCGGCACCGGTTTCTTTCTTCATTTCTGTGGTGGCGAAGAAAATCTGGCGCAGCTCATAAGATTCTGGTGTCATCGCCAATTCACCAAAACTGCGGGCTTCTTTGTCTAAACCTGCTTCACGGCCACGTTCAACACCTTCACGCACTGTCTGAATGATTTTATCAATTGCCGGGTAATTGCCCTGAGCTTTCTTCTGCGCCTGCTCGCTGGCCTTTTTAAAGATAATGTCGCGGCCAAACTTGGTCGCTTCCAGCACTTTGCTGATGCCCTTAAGTGGTGGCTTAGTGGCTTTTGGCTTACGTTTTAACGCGTTCTCAACGGCAACATCCAACAATATGCTTTGAGGCACAACCTCAGCAACGAGCCCTGCTTTTTTAGCCTGTTTGGCTCGCAATTCCTTACCAGTCAGGATCATCGTCAGTCCTTGCTGGACACCAACCAGTTCAGGTAGACGCTGAGTACCGCCACTGCCCGGTAACAAGCCTAATTTCACTTCAGGTAAGCCCAGAGCTGTCTTGCTGTTGTCGGTACAAACGCGTACATGACACGCCATCGCCAGTTCCAGTCCACCGCCCAGACAGGCTCCGTTAATAGCCGCAACCACAGGCACATTCAACTGCTCGATGCGATCAAACATAGCCTGCCCTTTTCGCGCCAGACTTTCTGCGTCCACGGCATTTTCACAACCGTCTATCATGTTGATATCAGCACCGGCAATAAAGGAGCCTGGTTTACCACTAATAAAAACCACGCCCTTAACTGAATCATCGCTCTCTAAACGATTCATCAAGCTCCCAACTTCTTCAGCAAATGAGTCTTTTAAGGTGTTCATCGACTCACCAGGGACATCAATCGTAATTACAGCGACGCCGTCGTCCCTAACTTCCATAGTGAATGCTTTATCCTGACTCATTATTCTGTCTCCACAATCATTGCTGCACCCAGGCCACCGGCAGCACAAGCGGTTGTTAAACCGACACCACCACCGCGACGGCGCAATTCATTCAAAGTCTGTGTGATCATTCTGGTACCAGTTGCGGCAAACGGGTGACCATAAGCAATGGAGCCGCCCAGCACGTTAAATTTATCCATGTCGATTTCGCCAATGGCTTTATCACGACCCAGCTTCTCTTGCGCAAACTTGTCACTGGCAAACATTTTCATATTCGCCAATGTTTGCGCTGCAAAAGCCTCGTGCATATCAATAAGGTCTAAATCATTTAAGCTCATACCGGCACGGTCAAGCGCAACCGGAGTTGAATAGGAAGGTCCCATCAGCATGTCTTCTTCCACCTGCAGGGCAGCAAACGCGTAACTGCGCAAGTAACCTAATACCGGCAGACCCAGTTCTTTTGCGCGGCTTTCGGTCATCATCATGACAGCGGAAGCTCCGTCCGTTAATGGTGTACTGTTTGCAGCGGTCACTGAACCATACTTGCGATCGAATACCGGTTTTAATTTTCCCAGCTTTTCTATCTGACTGTCGCCACGGATATTATTATCGCGGCTCAAGTGCTGTTTGTAAGGTTCAGGGTAGGCAGTCATCACTTCATCACTTAACCAGCCAGCTTCCCACGCCGCATGAGCTTTTTGGTGCGATCTTACCGTTAACTCATCTTGATCTTCACGGCTAATGTTATGCGTTTTCGCCATTTGTTCAGCCGTTTGTCCCATACTAAGCCCGGTACTGTATTCAGCCACAGCCGGTGGTACAGGCAATAAGTCTTTAAAGCCTAAACGCTTCAATATTGAAAACCGTTGCCCTAAGGTTTTTGCTTTATTCAAATCGACTAAAGCACGCGCCAGACGTTTACTCACACCGATAGGCAACACCGAAGACGAGTCGGCACCACCGGCGATACCACCACGGATGTGTCCGGCCACCATAGCTTCGGCAATATTTACTGCGGACTGAAAGCTGGTAGCACAGGCGCGTGATACACTGTAAGCGTCGGTACCAACAGGTAGGCTGGTTCCCAACACGATTTCACGGGCGATGTTAGGTGCTTCCGGCATTTGCACAACCTGCCCAAACACCAGTTGCTCAACCCAGTCACCTTCAATACCGGTTTTATTCACTAACTCCTGGACAACCATTTTACCTAAGTCGACTGCCGGTATGCCGTGAAAGTCCGTTGCCTGTTTCGCAAAGGGTGTTCTTATACCTGCCACAAAGGCAATTCTTTCACCATTTACGGTTAGCAAGCGTTGTGCTGCTGTCATAATAAATCCTCAATTCAAAAACCAATACTGGTCTGACCACAAATTATGTTACAAATTCTAGCCCGTAATAGAGCAGATTAAAACCACCGTTTTCGGTAAAGTATGCTGTGTAGATTGAAATTTCGGAACAAAGACAGCATTGTTGCTGTCATTGCTATGCAGTACTGACAGCATAGTCAGTTTTCGCCGATAACGACAGCCTGGAGTAAACATGACCGCGACAGCGTTTCAACAATTACAAACTTACCTGAATCGGCAAGTGCTTGGACAGCCGGACTTCACTCAGAACCTTCTAATTGCCGTACTGGCTGACGGCCATCTGCTAGTAGAAGGCCCTCCTGGTCTGGCTAAAACCCGGGCAGTACAGGCTTTAGCAAAAGGTATTGAAGGCAACTTCCATCGGGTGCAGTTCACTCCCGACTTATTACCTGCCGATTTAACCGGTACCGACATTTTTCGTCCCGAAACCGGACAATTTGAGTTTCAACAAGGCCCTTTGTTCCATAATTTAATTCTGGCCGATGAAATTAACAGGGCTCCGGCAAAAGTGCAGTCGGCGTTACTGGAGGCTATGGCAGAGCGACAAATTACTGTGGGCCAGCGCAGCTACCCACTTTCTGATCTTTTCATGGTGTTAGCAACACAGAACCCTCTGGAGCAGGAAGGGACCTATCCACTTCCTGAAGCTCAGCTCGACCGCTTTTTATTGCATCTAAAACTCGACTATCCAGATGCCGAAACTGAACAGCAAATTCTGCGGTTAACCCGGGGAGAAGCCTTATCAGGTGACCTCGATATGCCTACGCCGTTAACGCAAAAACAGTTATTTGACGCACGTCACGAAGTTTTGCAACTGTATTTAGATGACGCAGTCGAAAACTATCTGGTGCAGCTTATTATTGCCACCCGTCAGCCGCAGCGCTACGACCAGAATTTAGCTCAATGGATAGGTTACGGTGCCAGCCCTCGTGCCACTATAGCTGTGGAACGTTGCGCCAGAGCTAAAGCCTGGCTCGATGGTCGTGACTTTGTAACACCTGACGATGTTATTAGTGTTTTCCACAATGCTTTACGTCACCGTATTATTTTAAGTTACCAAGCCGAAGCCGACGGCGTATCACACGATCAGGTTCTTGATACGATACTGAAACTTGTACCGGCACCATAATGTTAAAAGCGGAAGTTGAACAATGGCTTAAGCAGTTGCACTGCGATGGAGTCAGTCCCGGTATTCAGGAGCTTCTCTACTATCGCAGTAAAATTAATGCGTTTGCGCGCCACCATAAAAGCCTGCCGCGCTCAAGCCAGACAGGCCCCCTGCTAAGCAAAAGCCGGGGCCGGGGAATGGAGTTTGATGAAGTACGGCATTACCAGCCCGGTGATGATATCCGATCCATTGATTGGCGGGTGACCGCGCGAACCGGTAAAGCCCATACCAAACTCTATCGTGAAGAAAAAGAACGCCCGGTATTTATCTGGGTGGACTTATCTCTGACTCAGCTTTTTGGCAGCCAATTTGTATTCAAATCTGTTCAGGCCTGCCATTTAGCCGCGGCACTGGCTTGGCATGCACAACACAAAGGCGACCGTATTGGTGGGCTGATTGGCAACGGCTGGCAACATCAGGAATTAAAACCTATAGCCCGGCAAAAAGGCGTTTTACGTTTATGTCATGCACTTCTGGAGATTCATAAAGACAGCCTGAACCGTTGGCAAGAAAAGCAAAAACAGCAACAAAACACGCTGGATGACAACTTAAAGCGGATACGACAACTGGTTAAACCTGGCAGCAGCATTCATGTTATTAGTGATTTTTATAATGCCAGCGCCCCCTTTCTGGACGGATTACGCGTACTATCCCAGCATAATTCGGTTCGTTGTTTTGGGCTTTACGACCCTATGGAACATGAATTGCCTCAGGGATACTCGTCTCATCCGCTGGCGATTACCGATGGTCAGCAACAGGTCAGTATAAATCTCGCTGACCAACAGCAAAGAAAAACATACCAGAATGCCGCCGAGCTTCGCTGGAGCAGTATTCAGCAAGAATTCAAGAAGCGGAAGTTGTCTTTAACACCAATATCCAGTGCTTTACCATTGGAACAGCAATGGGCAGAGGTAAAATAATGCAGCAACCGTCATTAGATAAGCTTAATGATATTGTCGAGCCGGGGTCGGCGAGTTGGTGGCCGCCGTCATGGCCGGCAATTGCTATTGCCGTTGCGCTACTGGCCGGCATTGCTTTATTTATTTTCTGGTTAGTTCGACGTCGGCAGCAATCGCGCGCGCGTAAAGCGGCTATCAAACAGCTGCAGCAAGACAGAAACATGAGTATCGAAGAGCTTACTATATTGTTGAAACGCACCGCACTGGCGTATTACCCCAGAGAGCTCGTTGCGGAAAAACACAGTCGTCAATGGATAAGTTTCTTACTCAGTCCTCTGTCAGACAAAGAAAAGTCAAAATACGAACCCTTGCTTAATGAGGCCAATAAAAACTTTTATGGTATTGCTGATAATAATTTTAATCGACACTACTACGAACTCGCTCGCCTGTGGCTGAGTAAAGATTTAAGCAAGCAACCCGGAGCCGAAGATGTTTGAATTTGCCTGGCCGTGGATGTTTTGCCTACTGCCCTTACCCGCCATTATCTGGAAATGGTTTCCAGCCGTACGTAAAAACAGCTCGGCTATACGCCTTCCCAGCACTTACGGTCTAGTTAGCGGCAGTCAGAATTCTGGCAAACGCTGGCTTTTATTACCGTTGATGAGCTTATGCTGGATCATGCTGGTCGCGGCTGTAGCAAAGCCTCAGTGGCTGGGCGAACCGCTCGCAATTCGGGCTGAAGGAAGAGAAATTATGCTGGCGGTGGATCTATCCGGCAGTATGGAAATTGCCGACATGCAACTGGAAGGCCGCTCAGTGAATCGTTTAACTATGGTTAAGCACGTTTTGAGCGACTTCATTGAGCGCCGCGAAGGTGACAGGCTTGGGCTTATTCTATTTGCTGATACCGCCTATTTACAGACTCCCATGACTTACGACCGCAACACCGTAAAACAGATGCTTAATGAATCTGTACTCGGCTTAGTTGGTGAACGCACCGCAATAGGAGACGCTATTGCTTTGTCGGTGAAACGCTTTCGTGACGACGACGAATCGAACCGGGTACTGGTATTACTAACCGATGGTCAAAACACAGCGGGGAATTTGACTCCGGAGCAGGCACTTGAGCTGGCTCAGGCTTACGATGTGACGATTTACCCTATTGCAGTTGGTGCTGAAGAAGTGGTAGTTGATAGCTTTTTTGGACAGCGGAGAGTTAATCCAAGCCGAGATCTGGACGTGCCGTTAATGCAAAGTATCGCTAAACAAACTGATGGTAAATATTTCCGTGCCCGCAGTACCAATGAGCTCGAAGAAATTTATCAACGCCTGGACAAGCTAGAGCCTATTGCCGGAGACCCTCAGCAACTAAGGCCTCGAGTAAGTTTATTTTACTGGCCATTAGCAATCAGTTTTCTTCTGTTTATTGCGGTAGCCTTGTTACACTATCGCCCATGGGGGAGTCGTTCATGAGCGAGTTTCACTTATTGCGCCCCTGGTGGTTGCTGGCATTAATTCCAGTCGCACTGCTGTATTGGCGTTTACTCTACAGTCAGAAACATCAGGCAGGATGGCATCAATGGCTACCCGGCCACCTGTCAAAAGTATTGGTTAAGTCAGGATCACAACCGTCTCTCTGGCCAGCCCACCGATTTCTGTTAATTTCAGTTCTGGCAACACTGGCGCTGTGCGGGCCTACCTGGGAACGACTGCCACAACCGGTTTACCAACTCGAATCGGGACAGGTTGTGATTATGGACATGTCGCCATCGGTTTTAGCCGACGACATTTCACCCAACCGACTAACCCGAATGAGATACAAAGCCATTGATTTAGTCCGGGCGGGACTTGATGGTGACACGGGTCTTATCGCTTACGCCGACGATGCTTTTATCATTAGTCCCCTGACTGCCGATAACCGTAATTTAATGAACCTCATTCCCTCACTGTCACCCGACATTATGCCGGCGCAAGGCAGCGAACCTCAGTTAGCTCTGGAACTCGCTGACGACTTACTAAAAAATGCCGGCTATCCGCAAGGCGATATATACTGGCTTACCGACGGCATCAGTAGTAGCGAACTCAACCAGCTCAGTCGTTATTTGCGCTCTATTGAGCATCGGGTTTCTATTCTGGCGGTTGGTACTGAAGAAGGTGCCGCAATCCGCGACAGCTCGGGCCGTTTATTAAAAGACAACAATCAAGTCATTATTGCCAAAACTTATCCTTCGCGATTATCTGATCTGGCTTCTATTACGGGAGGAGCCTTCTCATCAGTAACCGCCGACAACAGTGATATTGATAAACTGATAAACCAGCCACCACTAACGCGTGAAGGTAAAGACGGTGATGATCAGCAGCAAGGAGACGCATGGCGTGATATGGGCCCTTACGTTGCACTCTTTATCTTGCCTATTATGTTGTTCAGCTGGCGTCGGGGCAGTCTGCTAAGCCCTTTGTTAGTCTCTATGTTATTGCCTTTAATCGGCTTCACTCCAAGTGCTCATGCTGAACAGGAGTCCGTCTGGCAGAAACAACTACTGAATCAGGAGCAACGTGCACAACGTTTATATCAGGAAGAAGAATACCAACAAGCGGCTAACCTTAGTGAAACGCCTTTTCGCCAGGGCGCGGCTCTGTACCGCGATGGCAACTATGAAGCTGCCGCCGAGGCTTTCTCTCAGGACGATTCAGCAGAAGCGCAGTACAATTTAGGTAATGCTCTGGCTCAGCAACAGCAATACGATGCGGCAATAAAAGCTTACGACAAGGCGTTAGAACAACGGCCTGACTGGTCACGGGCAGCCGAAAACAAGCAGCTTGTTGAGCAATTACAGCAACAGCAGGAGTCCGAAGACTCCGGCGGCTCGGACGAATCCTCCAAGAAGTCAGATTCCGATAGTAACGAATCGGATAAGAATTCTGAGCAAAATGGTGACAGCGAAGAGCAGCAAAGTAGTCAACCCAACAACAATGATGGTCCTCCTAACCCGGATGAGCAGGGCCAGCAAGATGTAGAGTCTGACCCAGAGCAAAAAGAACAGGAGCAGGAGTCATCTCAGGAAGAAATACAAAAGCAGCAGAGCCAGGATCAAGACACCGAAAGCGCAGAAGAATCCAGCGAACAACTTCAACAACAGGTGCGCGAAGGCGACATTGATCCTGAGAAAGCTCAACAATTGGAACAGTGGATGAACCGAGTACCTGATGACCCAAGTATACTGCTACGCAATAAAATGCTTCTGGAGAGCCAGAAACGGCGTCAGCGAAGAGCCTCAGAACCCCAGGGAGAAGATAAAAAATGGTAAGAGTATGGCGGCACATTATCTTATTGATGAGTTTTTTGCTCGTGAGTCAGCTTGCTTACGCTGATGTCTCTGAGGTTACCGCAACGGTCGATCGCAACCCGGTTACGGCCAACGAGTCCTTCGTTTTAACGGTAACCGTTGACGACGATGTGGCTAACGACAGCTTTTCGCCATCTAAATTACTAAAAGGCTTTGTTGTGGGCAGAACTTCGGTTAGCCGCCAGACGTCAATGATTAACGGTAAACTGAGCAAACAGACGCGCTTTACAACCGTGCTCATTCCCCAGTCTGCCGGCGACTATAAAATTCCCGAAATTAGCATAGGTGGAGCCTCATCGGATCCTATTTCACTGCAAGTTCTGGAGCCAGGCAACAACCAGGACAATGAGCAGAAAGTCGCTTTCCTTGAAGCTCAGGTGGACAATCAGCAAGTCTATTTACAGCAGCCTATCACCTATGTTGCGCGGTTATTTCTTGCTGCCGACTTAAACAAGGGAAACTTAATACCGCCTGAAGCAGAGAATGCCGACATTCAGCAAATAGGCCGGGACGAAGAAAGCACTGAAATGGTGAATGGCAGGCGCTATAAGGTTTATCAGCGTGTTTATCAAATAACACCAAGCAAGTCCGGTTCTTTAAGTATTACAGGAGCCCGTTTCGATGGTGAAGTTTTCACTCAGGGCCAGCGTTCTATCTTTTCTTCTTTTTCCAATACGCAGCCTGTCAGCACCATTGCTGAAACTATAGAAGTTGAGGTGCAAGCCGTTCCGGATAATTGGCAAGGCCATTGGTTACCCAGCGAGCTTGTCAGTGTTTCTCAGTCTGTTTCGCCTGAACAAGACAGTTATACCGTAGGCGAACCCTTTACGGTTTCTTATATGCTGACCGCGGTTGGTGTGAAACCAGAGCAATTACCGGACATTCAACCCGAATTTCCCGATACGGTAAGAATTTATCCGGATGGCGATGAGACGGATCAGTTTAGCCGTAACGGCGTTATTATTTCGCAAAAAACAATAAGCTTTGCGATCGTTCCTAATCAGCCTGGGCCGTTAAAAATTCCGGCGCTAAGCATCCCTTGGTTTAATACCAAAACAGGCTCACCTGCATCGGCAAAAACCGAAGAGCTTAACTTTTCTGTCGCAATGGGCGACGGCATGCAGTCTATTCCGACGCCAAATGATAATGCCGAAGCTCCTGCTACTGAAGAGCAACCAGAAAATAGTGAGAAGCCGGCTTCAACTGAGGTGAAAACCCAATCAGCTGAATGGAGTATCTGGGTAATAAGCTTACTTGCCCTTGCATTGGTTATTTCGCTCATACTGAACGCCTACCTTCTTTGGCATAAAGGCACAATCTCTCAGAGCAGAGTGCCGTCGCGTAAACCGGAAGAAACACCGCGTAACCTCAATAAAGATAAGTTCTGGAGAGAATTCCAACTCGCCTGCCGTAACAATAATGCGCAAGAAGCAAAGGACTCTCTATTAAAGTGGGCAAACCGATATTTTGAGCGTTCCTTTAATAGCTTAACAGAGCTGTCCCAGTACCTTTCGATAGAAGCTTCATGCTCAAGCTTGCAGCAAAGTCTCTACCATCCGGGGGCTACTCCATGGCAAGATGGTAAAGTGCTTTATAAAGAGGTTAGAGCGTCTATAGAGAGTAGGAAAAATAAAGCAACAACCAAAAACGTGCTGCCTAATTTATATGGCAGTGGTTAGTAAAAACTTTCTGTAATAGAAATAAAAAAGGCTCAGACTTCTAACGGTCTGAGCCTTTTTTTTTGATATTAATCGTCTACGGAGTTAATAAACGTTTAATGTCTGCGTCCGCTTTTAAGTTATTAATAAAGGCCTGTAACATAACCTGAGCCTGACGGTTCTTCATCTGACTCGTTAACTCGTCAAATTGGCTGTCATCAGCATTTCCCGGAGAAACGTCGGTCAACGCGACAACAGCAGCATCGCCATTTGGCAAGGCAACCGTATTAAACACACTCTCATCGCTGGCTGAAGGAGACATAGAGAATAACTCACGTACGATGGTCCTTGGATACTCAGCGTTGTTACGCTGTATGCTATCGACCCAAACAATTTCATCGCTCACTTCTTTGCCCTCTTTCCAGGCTTGCATCCATTCATTCGCCTGGTCAAGCGCCAATTTCTGGGCTTTCTCTACACGCAGTTCGGACACGATGTTTTCTCGAACCTCATCCAGTTCTTTTACTCGTACTGGCTGATGCTCAGTTACACGTACTACCAAGGACCGATCATCCGAAGTTTCAATAATATCGCTGTTCAACTTCTCTTTAATTAGCTGTTCTGAGAATAAGTTGTTGAGAATAACATCGTCACTCAAGGGAGTTGGAGCTCTGTCTCGAGTGAACAGATCGGAACGACGTACAGTAGCTCCAATTTCCTCAGCCGCAGGTTCTAAAGTGTCAGGTTGCTCAAAACTAATTTCCGCTAGTTTTTGTTGCTTTTCAAAATAGCGGTCTTCCGCTTTTTCGGTCAACAGCTGCTGACGCACTTCGTCTTCTACTTCGCTAAATGGTGTCACTGAACCTTCGCGTAAATCGGTCAGTTTAATAATGTGATAACCAAAACTGGTTTCCACAATACCGGATAAGTCGCCAACACTCTCTAATTCAAAAGCTGCGGCATCAAAGTCTTCATCCATCATACCGGCTTCTATCCAGCCCAAGTCGCCGCCCTGTTCAGCTGAAAAGGTGTCATCTGAGTAAGTTTGCGCGACCTCTGGAAAGTCAGCACCTTGTTCAAGTTCAACAAGCGCTTCTTCGGCTTTTTCTTTCGCGTTATCAGTATCGAACTCGACCAAAATATGAGACATCCGACGCTCTTCTTCTGTAGAATACTGCTGTTGACGTTCATCATAATATTGACGTACTTCTTCGTCTGAAATCTCGACTTCCGATTCAACAGCCGCTAACGAAAGCTCAACATAAGCAACGCTAAGCTTTTCCTGAGTCCGGAACATATCTTGATTTTGCTGATAGAAGTTTTCAATATCTTGCTCAGAAATCTCTACCTGCTCTTCGAAGTTCTCATTATTAGCGACCAGAAAGCCACCTGAACGTGACTGGCTTTGTAAGCGCATAAGAGCAATAGCTTCAGGTTCAAGCACGAATGCAGTCGCAGACAGTCCTCGTAGCAACTGATTTCGGGTCATGTCCTGCTGCATGACATTTGCGAAAGCCTCGGGGCTGTAACCCGCATTACGTAACGCCATTAAGTAGACATCGTTATCAAATTGCCCTGCTGTGCGAAATTGAGGAATATCACGGATTGCAGATTTTACTTGCTCAGGACTCACTCTCATTCCGTTATCTTCAGCGTATTGCACTAAAAGCTCTTGTTCGATGAGTTGCTCTAATACTCCACTGCGTAAATTACGCATGTAATCTGGATCGGACGTAATAGCAGAAAACATATCGCCAAACTGCTCTTGCAAGCGGCTGCGCTCGTTTTCATAAGCACGATCGTAGTCACTACGAGGAATTTCTTCTCCATTAACTTTTGCGACAGCATCTTCTGTGTCACCAGTGATATAACCACCAACACCTGCTAATGCAAAAGTTAGAATGATTAACACAAGAATGGCCTTAGCAGTGTAACTCTGCGAGCCTTCCCGAATTCGCTCTAACATAATAAGGCTTTCCTTATTTAACCTAAATAAACGACGTCACATTATAAGGTGATTCGTCTTAAAACTCACCATTCATACAAAAAAATAACCCGAGGCTTTATAAACCTCGGGCTACTATTATTATTCTTTAAAAAAAGCGCTAATGCGCTTTTATTAATTTACTGCGTCTTTCAGTGCTTTACCTGCTTTAAAAGAAGGAACTTTAGCAGCAGCGATCTGAATAGTCTCACCCGTTTGAGGGTTACGACCAGTACGAGCAGAACGCTCACGCACGCTAAACGTACCGAAGCCAACTAATGCGACTTGGTCATCTTGTTTTAGAGCATCAGTTACTGCATCGATCATAGAGTCCAGAGCACGACCAGCAGCAGCCTTAGAAATATCTGCACCTGCCGCGATTTTGTCAATAAGCTGAGACTTGTTCACAGTATCATCCCCTTAGATTGTTATTATCAAGTTTCCGTGGTTCCATTCGGATTTTAAAATGGGCCAGAACGGTTATATCAATCTTGATCTGATTGTTCAAGCACCACTGGTATCCAAATGGTTATCCTATCCAGCTGTTCTTATGTCATACATGTGAATCAGCTATAAAGCCTAGGCTACCACAGTCTTTTAGATTGAAAACCCTTTTTACTCACTTTTTAACGAAAAAATGCGGCCTGAGGGACAATTTCTCACCCGCAGGCCGCATTCTAGTGCTTTAATATGACTTTAGTATCAGTCTATTGATTAACCTTTAACCAAAGCGACATCTAATACTTCGTCAATCCATTTTACTGGCTGAATCACTAAATCTTCTTTTACGTTATCGGCAATTTCTTTTAAGTCGCGTTCATTCTCTTTAGGAATTAACACATGCTTAATTCCACCGCGATGAGCCGCCAGTAATTTCTCTTTTAAGCCACCAATGGCCAGAACTTCCCCACGCAACGTAATCTCGCCGGTCATTGCGACATCAGAACGAACAGGTTTACCGGTTAGCGACGACACCATAGCTGTAACCATAGCAATACCCGCACTCGGTCCATCTTTTGGTGTGGCGCCTTCTGGCACGTGCACATGAATATCGCGTTTTTCATGAAAGTCTTCGGCTATCCCTAGTTTGTCAGCACGGCTACGCACAACTGTAAGGGCCGTCTGAATGGACTCCTGCATCACATCACCCAGAGAGCCTGTGGTGGTGGTTTTCCCTTTACCGGCTACGTTAGTTGCTTCGATGGTCAGCAAGTCACCACCAACTTCAGTCCAGGCCAGACCGGTAACCTGACCGATTTGATTGGCCTCTTCTGCTTTACCGTAATCAAACCGTTGCACGCCCAGATAATCGCTCAGGTTGTCGCCGGTAATCTCAACGTGCTTTATCGATTTATCCAGCACAATTTGCTTCACCGATTTACGGCATAAGCGTGACAACTCACGTTCAAGATTACGTACTCCCGCTTCGCGGGTGTAATACCGAATAATGCCTATAATGGCACTGTCCTGAACCGTTATTTCTTTTTCTTTTAAACCATTACGGCCAATTTGCTTTGTTAATAAATGTCGCTTCGCTATATTTAGCTTCTCTTCTTCGGTGTAACCCGATAAACGAATAACTTCCATGCGGTCTAATAATGGCGCTGGAATATTCATACTGTTCGATGTGGCAACAAACATGACATCTGATAAATCGTAATCCACCTCAAGATAATGGTCATTGAAGTTAATGTTTTGCTCCGGATCCAGAACTTCAAGCAATGCTGAAGCCGGGTCACCGCGCATGTCAGCCGACATTTTGTCAATTTCATCTAACAAGAACAGAGGATTACGAACGCCAACTTTCGACATTTTTTGGATCAGTTTACCCGGCATAGAGCCAATATAAGTGCGACGGTGACCACGTATTTCCGCTTCATCGCGCACGCCGCCTAATGCCATACGCACGTACTCACGTCCCGTTGCTTTCGCTATCGACTGTCCCAACGACGTTTTACCTACACCCGGGGGACCCACTAAGCAAAGAATCGCACCTTTTACTTTGGTGGTTCGTTGTTGTACCGCAAGATATTCAATAATACGTTCTTTAACTTTCTCTAGCCCGTAATGGTCAGCATCCAAAACTTTCTCGGCGTGAGCTAAATCCTTCTTAATACGCGAACGTTTTTTCCATGGAACCGATACCATCCAATCAATGTAACCGCGTACGACAGTTGCTTCCGCCGACATCGGTGACATCATTTTTAATTTTTGCAGCTCAGCTTCAGTCTTTTTCTTCGCTTCTGCTGGCATTTTAGCGTCATCAATTTTCTTCTGCAGCTGCTCAAATTCATCGACGCCATCTTCGGTTTCACCCAGCTCTTTCTGAATGGCTTTCATTTGCTCATTCAAATAGTATTCGCGCTGGCTTTTTTCCATCTGTTTCTTAACGCGACTACGAATGCGTTTTTCTACTTGCAGGATATCGATCTCACCTTCCATCAGAGCCATCAGGTGTTCGATGCGCTCGCGAATGTCGGTAATTTCAAGAATAGTCTGCTTTTCTGCAAGTTTCAGTGGCATATGAGCAGCCATTGTATCCGCTAAACGGTCACCGTCTTCAATGCCTGATAAAGACGTCAATACTTCCGGTGGAATCTTCTTGTTTAGCTTCACATAGCCTTCGAACTGATTCAGTGCCGAACGAATAAGAATCTCTTCCTCTTTTTCCGGCAACTCTTCCGCGGCCAGGTAATGAATACTGGCCTGAAAATATTCTTCGTTATCCTGCAATTCATCCAGCTGCGCCCGCTGCTTACCTTCGACCAGCACTTTAACAGTACCGTCGGGTAGCTTCAGTAACTGTAAGACCGTCGCGACTGTACCTACCTGATAAATATCCTCAGTAGTAGGTTCATCCACAGAAGCGTCTTTCTGAGCCGCCAGAAAAACTTGTTTATCTTCATCCATAGCAGCTTGTAAGCATCGAATCGACTTTTCCCGACCGACAAACAGCGGTATCACCATATGTGGGTATACCACAACATCTCTCAACGGCAGAACCGGCATCGTTAATTGTTCGGTGCGCTCTTCGCTCATTAAATTCTCTCCCGACCTAGGTTTACTTTGTAATATGCGGTCTTTACCTGAAAGTTCAATCCTTGACAGAAAAAAAGGGCCTTTCCGGCCCTTTTTCGAACACTTTTAATACAGTTTCGGATTATTCACCCGAAGCCTGCTTATTTTTCTGCTGATTTGCGTAAATTAGAATAGGATCGGATTCACCAGCGATTACTGACTCATCCACTACAACTTTCGCGACACCTTCAATAGAAGGCAGTTCATACATAGTACCCAGCAGAACACCTTCAACAATGGAACGTAAACCACGAGCACCTGTTTTGCGAGCCATAGCTTTTTTGGCGATAGCTCTTAACGCGTCTTCACGAAACTCCAGTTCAACATCTTCCATTTCAAACAAAGCTGAATACTGTTTGGTTAACGCATTCTTTGGTTCGCGCAAAATTTCAATCAGCGCTTCTTCGTCGAGCTCATCTAGCGTAGCGACAACCGGTAAGCGACCAATGAATTCAGGGATTAATCCATAGCGAACCAAATCTTCTGGTTCCACTTTGGCAATAATTGCTCCTTCTTCACTTTGCGTCTTACTCTTCACTTCTGCACCAAAACCAATACCGGTTCCAGTCGACAAGCGTTGCTCGATAACTTTATTTAAACCGGCAAAAGCCCCACCGCAAATAAACAGAATTTTTGATGTGTCGACTTGCAAAAACTCTTGTTGAGGATGTTTCCGGCCACCCTGCGGCGGCACAGAAGCAACGGTTCCTTCGATCAGTTTTAACAAGGCTTGTTGCACACCCTCGCCACTAACATCACGGGTAATCGACGGGTTGTCCGACTTACGGGAAATCTTATCAATCTCATCAATGTAGACAATGCCGCGTTCTGCTTTCTCAACGTCGTAATCACATTTCTGTAAAAGTTTCTGAATAATATTTTCAACGTCTTCGCCAACATAGCCCGCTTCAGTTAATGTTGTTGCATCGGCCATAGTAAATGGCACATTCAAATAACGGGCTAAGGTTTCAGCCAGGAAAGTTTTACCTGAGCCTGTCGGCCCAATTAGCAAGATGTTACTTTTGCCAAGCTCAACTTCTTGCTTCGCTGAACCGCGTAAGCGTTTGTAGTGATTATAAACAGCTACTGACAGCACCTTTTTAGCGCGATCCTGACCAATAACATAGTCGTCCAAATTCTTACGAATAGCTTTTGGCACAGGCAACTCATCCTGATCCGGAACCGGAGACAGTTGATGAATTTCTTCTTTTAGAATGTCATTGCATAGCTCAACGCATTCATCACAAATGAACACGGACGGTCCCGCAATAAGCTTCTTAACTTCGTGCTGACTTTTGCCACAAAAAGTGCAATATAGCGGCTTATCGCCGTCACCTTTGGACTGATCCGTCATGCTTTTCTCCTAACTGCTCTGTGCCAACTCAGGACTCTTCGCCACGTTGACGTAAAATACCATCGACAAGGCCGTAATCGATTGACTCTTCTGCCGATAAAAAGTGATCGCGATCAGTATCTCTGGCCACTTTATCGTAATCCTGACCTGTGTTCTCCGCTAACATACGGTTTAAACGCTCTTTCAGATCCAAAATTTGTTTCGCATGTATTTCAAAATCTGACGCTTGCCCCTGGAATCCGCCCAAAGGCTGATGAATCATTACTCGGGAATTAGGTAAACAGTAACGTTTACCCTGAGCGCCTCCAGCTAACAGAAATGCTCCCATACTGGCTGCCTGCCCCATACACACGGTGCTAACGTCTGGCTTAATAAAACGCATGGTATCGTAAATAGCCATACCAGCGGTCACTACGCCACCAGGCGAGTTAATATACAGATAAATGTCTTTATCAGGATTATCTGATTCTAAAAACAGTAGCTGAGCCACAATGAGATTGGCCATGTGATCTTCTACCTGACCACAACAAAAAATGACACGTTCTTTTAAGAGACGCGAATAGATGTCGTAAGAGCGCTCACCTTTCGAAGTCTGCTCGACGACCATAGGGACTAGCTGTGCCATTGGATCCTGAATATCGCTCGACATGTTTTATAAAGCTCCTGAAATAAAAATGGCTCGTATGAGGTCATACGAGCCATTAAACCAAGCTGTAGCGGGACCCGTCAAGGATTCCGTTACAAGAGATTACTGCTGCTTCGGATTCATGATGTCGTCAAAGCTTGCTTTCTTGTCTTTCACGGAAGCTTTTTCCAACACAAATTCGATAGCCTGCTCTTCCAACGCTAAGTTACGAACTTGCTGCATCATATCGTTGTTTGACTTGTAGTACTCGACAACTTCCTGCGGGTCTTCATAAGCAGAAGCTGCTGTCGCGATTATCTCATCAACTTTCTCATCATCAGCTTTAAGCTCGTTACCACGAATCACTTCACCTAATAACAAACCAACTTTAACGCGCTCTTTCGCTTGCTCTTCGAACAACTCAGCCGGTAAGTCAGGCATTTGTTCAGCATTACCACCAAAGCGTTGAGCAGCTTGCTTACGTAGCTGGTCAATTTCCTGGTCGATCATTGATTTAGGTAGTTCAACGTCGTTGTTTTCAACAATACCTTTCAGTACTTGTTCTTTAACTTTTGCTTTCACTGCGTTTTTCAGCTCGCGTTCCATATTTTTGCGAACTTCTTCTTTCAACGCTTCAACGCCGCCTTCTTTCACGCCGAACAATGCAACGAACTCATCGTTTAGCTCAGGCAGGTCACGTGCTTCGACTTTCTTCGCAGTGACCACAAATTGCGCTTCTTTACCTTTTAGGTTTTCGGCGTGGTAGTCTTCCGGAAAAGTGACTTCGATAGTCTTTTCTTCGCCCGCTTTAATTCCTTTAATTTGATCTTCAAAACCAGGAATCATACGACCTTCGCCCAGTTCGAGCGCGAAGTCGTCAGCTTTACCGCCTTCAAATTCTTCACCGTCGATAGAGCCAACGAAATCCATAGTGACACGGTCACCCTTTTTGGATTTACGCTTAACTTCTTTCCAGTCAGCGTGTTGTTTCTGCAACGTTTCCAGCATGTTGTCAACGTCTTTCTCAGTGACTTCAACAGCAGGCTTTTCAACTTCTACTTTGTCCAGGTTCTGTACTTCTACTTCTGGATACACTTCAAACGTAGCCGTGAACTCAAGATCTTTACCTGGTTCATTGACTTTAGGTTCAATTGCAGGTGCGCCAGCAGGGTTCAGTTTTTCCTGCATAACAGCTTCAAAGTACTTACTTTGCATGACACTTGACGCTGCACGTGAACGGGCTTCGCGACCAAACAGCTTCTGTAATACGTTCGGTGGAATTTTTCCTTTGCGGAAACCATTCACACGACGATGGCGATATTCTTCTTTTAATAAGCGTTTTACTTCGCTATCAATTGTATCTGCCGGGACTGTAACAGTCACACGACGTTCTAAACCTTGAGTTGTCTCTACAGAAACCTGCATTGCTTCATTACCTCGGTTTCAATCAATGAATGTTACGCGCATCAACTTATCATTATAAAAATGAGATACGGCAACGGCGTTGACCTTTAAAAATGACGCAGCATTATAGCGAGGTGACCGCCCGGAGTCGAGCCCCCGAGCGGCAATTTTTAGGCTTCACTTTAACGGAAGGAAAAATAACTAAGATTTATCTTTAAGTTCAAGAAGTAAATTATTGATTTCACCCAGTTTATCCGGTTTATCCCCGGCCATGTTTTCTTGATCGGCTACTTCGGTTTCCAGTTCATCGTAGCGCCACTGCGTAAGCACTTCAATTTTCTGCTCGTTTGAAAGCTTGGGATGATTTGCCACGTCTTGCGGAGAATCAAACGCTTCAGCGGGGTTCTTTAAACTTTTCTTAAAGTCCATAACAATAGCTCCAGCTAAGGATTAACAACACAATCTTTTGATTAAGTATCCGATAAATGTAGCAGTAGTGGCTAAAAAGAAAAAGGGGAATTAGTGTAATGGTCGGCGATGCAGGATTTGAACCTGCGACCCCTTGGACCCAAACCAAGTGCGCTACCAAACTGCGCTAATCGCCGAAATACAGAATATGACTTCAAAAGAAATGGGGTGGATGATGGGACTTGAACCCACGACAACCGGAATCACAATCCGGGGCTCTACCAACTGAGCTACACCCACCACTGAGTGATTTCTTTGGCGCGTTATGGCGCACCCGGCAGGATTCGAACCTGCGACCCACGGCTTAGAAGGCCGTTGCTCTATCCAACTGAGCTACGGGCGCATATCGAACCAACAAACCGTCAGAAGAATGGTCGGCGATGCAGGATTTGAACCTGCGACCCCTTGGACCCAAACCAAGTGCGCTACCAAACTGCGCTAATCGCCGAATTTCTCCGAAAGCCGTGTCAGACGCAGCTTTTAAAAACGCCATTGCTGGTCGACAACGGTGGCGAATATTACCTGCTGAATGCTGACCCGTCAAACTTTTTTTCGGTTATTGATGCCGACTGGCTACTTTTGCAACAACCTGACGACTAAACCAACAACCGGTGACATTCAGGACCGAAAAAAGTTACAATACGTCTTATACATCACCTTGAATTCTCTCATCTTTGGGAACGTCATTATGCCAGCTCAAATTATCGATGGTAAAACCATCGCTGCCACTGTTCGCCAATCGGTTAAACAGCAAGTAAAAGAACGCCTTGACTCCGGTTTACGGGCGCCCGGGTTAGCTGTTGTCCTAGTCGGAAGCGACGCCGCTTCAGAAGTTTACGTGGGCAACAAGCGCCGTGCCTGCGAAGACGTTGGTTTCCGCTCGTTTGATTACGACTTGCCAATAACCACTACGCAACAAGAACTTGAAAAGCTCATTGAAGAACTGAACGATGACGACGCCGTAGATGGTATTTTAGTTCAGCTTCCGTTGCCCGCTGGCCTTGACGCCACACCGATTTTAGAACGAATTCGGCCGGATAAAGATGTCGATGGTTTTCATCCTTTCAATATCGGACGCTTGTCACAACGTATTCCTGCTTTGCGCCCCTGTACCCCCAAGGGCATTATGACACTGTTAGAGCACACGCAAATCGACTTACATGGATTAAACGCCGTAGTTGTCGGGGCATCAAATATTGTCGGTCGTCCAATGAGTCTGGAATTATTATTGGCCGGAGCAACGACAACGGTATGTCATCGCTTTACCAAAGACTTATCTGACCATGTAAAGCGTGCTGACATCGTCGTCGTTGCCGTAGGCAAAGCAGAGTTCATTCCCGGCGAGTGGATTAAACCGGGCGCAATTGTCATAGATGTAGGAATGAATCGTTTACCAGACGGCCGGTTAACCGGTGACGTTGAATTCTCTGTCGCTGCCGAAAGAGCTGGCTGGATCACTCCTGTTCCCGGTGGCGTTGGCCCCATGACAGTGGCTTCATTAATTGAGAACACATTACAGGCCTGTGTCGATTATCACGACGTTCGTTAAATTTTATTGCTGTCGGTAGCCGCTTAACATGGCATGTTGAGCGGTATTCGATAACCCCCACAACGGTTTATCGAATAAAGTGCTGCGGCCGGCACAGTAAGTCGCAGCTTTTGAATCTGAGAGTAAACTCTGTGTTGCCGCCAGAAAATCAGCAGCAATTGGAATTGCCAGTGGCAAGCACCAATAAGTTTCAATGACCAAAACGCGTGCCTGATGCCATTCCTCTGAGGCATTATCGCCAGCCCGCGCATGATAATGATCGACCGAAATTTCCAATACATCTTTTTGCAATTCGTGATCCCAACGCCAGTCGGAAAACTGGCGAAAATCATCAGTACTGGGCGAGAGAACCTTTAATTGTCCAAACCGCGAGAAATGCAGTCGCTGTTTAGCTATAGCCTCAGCTGCGGCGGTTATTTTGTTATCAATGTCCAGTTGTGGTTTTAAACCGGCCATTCCTGCCGCCAGCGTGTTCACCATGGCATTATTATTACCATGGTTAAGACTTCCCGCTCTCACAGCATACTGATTCGCTACCGTGAGTGTTTGCTGCGCCCACCAAATAAAAAGAGCCTGAACAAAAGTAAAAACGCAGGCGACGATAACAGGCCAGACGACCAGCAGTTCAACACTCGCCTGCCCGGATTGTTTTTTCAGTATTTTAGCGGGGTTCAGAAAAGAAAAACCCGCTGCCGGAAAAGCAGCGGGAAGTGTTATGCTCAAGCGAGACAATAACATTAGGACCTCCGTGTCCGGTGTGCCGTGTCCTTCAATAGACACGGCACTATGTTAGTCCAGCTTTTATCTTTTAACTATTGGCAAATTGAGTGTTTGCTCGTAAGCCTTTAGCTACTTTTCTTCTACCTGCCACTTACCGTTACGGTAGAACGCCTTCCAACCCGTTTGTTTCTTCTTAATTTCAGTTACAACGTACTGTTCTTTGTTCTTTCTTGAAAAACGAACAATAGCATCATTACCGTCATTATCTTCCTTAGGCGCTTCTGCCAGGTACTTGAATTTTTCCGGTAAACGATCTTTAAACTGAGCCAGTTCTTTTACCGTTACCGCCCGAGTTTCTCTCGATTTAGGGAAGGTATTGGCCGAAAGAAAAATACCGGAAGCCCCGTCTCTTAGCACAAAGTAAGCATCCGACTCTTCACAAGGTAACTCAGGTAACGGCACCGGATCTTCTTTCGGTGGCGCAGCTTCTCCGCTTCGCAGTAATTTCCGGGTATTTTTACATTCACTGTTAGTGCAGCCAAAGTACTTACCAAAGCGTCCCGTTTTTAACTGCATTTCAGAGCCACACTTATCGCATTCAATGGTGGGTCCATCATACCCCTTAATGCGGAAAGTCCCCTCTTCAACCAGTTGACCGTCACAGGTTGGGTTGTTACCACAAACGTGTAACTTACGCTTTTCGTCAATAAGGTAACTGTCCATTGCGGTGCCACATTTAGGACAACGCTTTTTGGCTCGAAGCGCTTCAGTTTCACGCTCTTCTTCGTCAGTCACCTCTATCGCTTCTTCGCCCGGTGTCAGGTTAAGCGTTTTAGTACAACGTTCTTTGGGCGGCAGGTTATAGCCAGAACAACCAAGGAATACACCCGTGGAAGCTGTTCTTATTCCCATTTTTCGACCGCACTCAGGGCAGTCGATATCGGTAAGAACCATGCTGTTCTCACGCATGCCTCCCTCGGTCGGTTCCAGTTCAGCTTTTTCCAGGCGCTCTTTAAAGTCAGCATAAAACTTATCCAGAGTCTCTTTCCAGTCCCGCTTTCCGGCGGCAATATCATCCAGAGCCTGTTCCATTTCCGCCGTAAAGTTATAATTCATTAGCTCAGTGAAGTTTTCAATCAAGCGGTCATTGACAATTTCACCCATTTTTTCAGCAAAGAACCGACGGCTCTCAACCCGAACATAACCGCGATCCTGAATGGTAGAAATAATGGAAGCATAAGTTGATGGACGACCAATGCCTCGTTTCTCTAGTTCTTTTACCAGAGAAGCTTCACCATAACGCGCCGGTGGCTTAGTAAAATGTTGTTCCGGGTTCAGCTTCTCCAGCTCTAATGCATCGCCTTTTTTTACATCGGGCAAGGTCGCATCACCATCTTTTTTACTACTGGCCGGGGGCATTACCTTAGTCCAACCCGCAAACCGCATAACGCGCCCGCGAGCTTTCAATTCAAAATCGCCGGCGGTTGCCGTCAAAGTGGTACTGTCATAACGAGCCGGTACCATTTGGCAGGCCACAAATTGACGCCAGATAAGTTCATACAAACGTTGCGCATCTCGCTCAACAGACGCCAGTGACTCAGACTTAACCTTTACGTCTGACGGGCGTATCGCTTCGTGCGCTTCCTGTGCGTTACTTTTGGCACCGTAACGGATAGGAGCATCCGGTAAATAATTTTTACCAAAATCCTTGGTAATCAATTCACGACAAGCATCGACAGCTTCAGAACTTAAATTGGTTGAATCAGTACGCATGTACGTAATGTGACCCGCTTCATACAAACGCTGAGCCATCATCATGGTTTTCTTGACGCCAAAGCCTAATCGGGTACTGGCAGCTTGCTGCAGAGTCGAGGTAATAAAAGGCGCGCTGGGTTTGCTGGACGTTGGTTTATCTTCACGCCCGGTAATTTCATAATCGGCTTTTTTCAGTAGCGCTAAGGCCGCGTCCGTTTCCTGTTTATTGGACGGACGGAAGTTCTTACCTGCCTGCTTCATCACCTGCATGCGCAGAGACTCGTCCGCAGGCGTATTTAAGTCCGCATGGACGTCCCAGTACTCTTCCGGTACAAAGGCTTTAATTTCACGCTCACGTTCAACCACAAGCCTTACAGCAACAGATTGGACACGCCCTGCTGACAACCCTCGGGCGATTTTTTTCCACAGTAAGGGAGACACCATAAAACCAACGACGCGATCCAGGAAACGTCGGGTCTGCTGCGCATTAACCCGGTCAGTGTTCAGCTCTGCCGGATGTTCAAAGGCCTCCTGAATGGCTTTTTTCGTTATTTCATTAAACACCACGCGTTTATAACGCGAGTCGTCACCACCAATAAGTTCCCGCAAGTGCCAGGCTATCGCCTCCCCCTCGCGGTCCAAATCCGTTGCCAGAATAATTTCATCTGACTTTTTGGCTAACTGTTTTAGCTCTTTAACGACTTTCTCTTTTCCCTGCAAAACCTCGTAATGTGCTTCCCAGTCATTTTCCGGGTCAACCCCCATACGAGCAATCAGTCGCTTATAATCACGTTCTTTCTGGTATTTTGCCTTAGCGTCAGGCGCCATTTTGCGTACTTCCGCAGCCGGCTTACTCTTTATAGTCTCAGTGGCACGGGTAGGCAGATCACGGACATGACCAACACTGGACTTAACGACAAAGTCCTTACCTAAATACTTATTAATCGTTTTGGCTTTTGCCGGAGACTCGACAATGACGAGCGATTTTGCCATAGAATAATCGTTCTCTTGTTGTAGATGACCGTGTATATACGTGCTAACAGTAACAATTACAAGTGCAATTGCTCTTTAGCGGCCTTTTTTAGGTATATCGGTTATCGCTCGCAGAAACAACCGCAACTCGGTTATTTGATAAAAATTCGCACAAGTTAAATAAACAGTCATAATTAAACTAGCAGGCCAAAGTCCAGAAAAATAAAGGCTTTCAAGGCAGTTTTAAAACAGTATAATGGCAATTAAGTTTCTATTTTTAGGTGCACGACACGTGCAGGGAGTATCGAAAAGTGAGCATGCAACACTTCGAAGTCAACTATGACGGTTTGGTTGGCCCAACTCATAATTACGCTGGGCTGTCGTTCGGCAACGTTGCCTCTTTAGCTAATGCAAAAGCAACTTCCAGCCCTAAACATGCTGCCCTGCAAGGCCTGAAAAAAATGAAAGCCTTGCACGATATGGGAATGAAACAAGGCGTGTTAGCCCCACAGGAACGCCCGGATATTTTTGCTTTACGTCGTCTGGGCTTCCACGGTACTGATTCCGAAGTGTTGTACCGTGCAGCAACCGAAGCCCCCGCTATATTTCAGGCCGTTTGCTCCGCTTCCAGTATGTGGACAGCCAATGCCGCGACGGTGTCGCCAAGTGCAGACACCGCTAACGGGAAAGTGCATTTTACCCCGGCGAATCTGACCAATAAGTTTCACCGTTCGTTAGAACCACAAACCAGTGGCCGTATTCTGCAGGCAATGTTCAATAATGGTCGTTATTTTGAGCATCACACTCACTTGCCGGACAATGAACACTTTGGTGACGAAGGTGCCGCGAACCACACTCGCCTTTGCCGTGAATATGGTCATGCCGGAATTGAACTCTTTGTTTTTGGCCGTTACGCTTTCGACAGCTCTAAACCTGCACCTAAGCGCTTTCCGGCAAGACAGACTCTGGAAGCTTCCCAGGCAATTGCCCGGTTGCATGGTTTAAGTGAAGACAACACCGTTTACATTCAGCAGAACCCCGATGTCATTGATCAGGGCGTGTTTCATAACGATGTCATTGCAGTCGGTAATCAAAATGTACTTTTTTATCACGAGCAGGCCTTTGCAGATACCGAGTCGAAATTAGCAGAAATTCAACGCAAATTCGGCGAACATCCGCTACATTTCATTAAAGTTGCTACAGAGCAAGTAAGTATTCAGGACGCAGTAAATACCTATTTATTCAATACTCAGTTAATCACACCACCCGATGGTCAAATGACCATTGTCGCGCCTACGGAGTGTCAGGAAAACGATAATGTCCGTTCCTATCTCGAACAATTAACACAAAGCGCTGACAGCCCGATTAAGCGGGTTGAATACTTTGATGTGAAACAAAGTATGCGTAACGGCGGCGGTCCAGCCTGTTTGCGTTTACGTGTTGCTTTAAACGATGAAGAAATAGCTGGTGCAAACCAGAATTGCCTAATGTCTGACGGGCTATTTAATCGTTTGAATCAGTGGGTAGAGAAGCATTACCGTGACGAGTTAGCGGTCGATGATTTACGTGACCCTGCGCTATTGGAAGAATCGCGTACGGCGCTAGATGAGTTAACACAAATTATGAAGCTGGGTTCAGTGTATCCATTCCAGCAAGACTGAGCGCCAAGCGCTCAGTCTTTTATTTCAGAATAAATTAATCGTTGTCGTTGTGAAGTTCCAGGTTGGCGTCTTCTGAGCCGTCACGGTCGGACCTCGCAACGTCGTTACGTGCCGCATGCAAACGATCCAGGTATTCCTGACTCACATCACCCGTTACGTATTCACCACTGAATACCGAGGTATCAAAACGTTTAATAGAACGATTTTCAGCTCCTACTGCTTCAATTAAATCGTCAAGATCCTGATAAATGAGACCATCAGCTTTAATTATGTCACGAATTTCCGCTGCTTCACGTCCGTGACCAATCAGCTCGTTAGCGCTTGGCATATCAATCCCGTAAACGTTCGGGAAGCGAATTTCCGGAGCCGCTGATGCAAAATAGACTTTTTTTGCACCGGCTTCTCGAGCCATTTCAATTATCTGCTCTGATGTTGTCCCACGTACAATTGAATCATCAACCAGCAGAACATTTTTACCACGGAATTCCGCGCTAATGGCATTTAATTTTCGGCGTACTGATTTACGTCGCTGAGTCTGTCCCGGCATAATAAAGGTACGACCAATATAGCGGTTTTTCACAAAGCCCTGGCGATAAGGTAAGTCCAGCACGCTGGCTATCTCTAAAGCAATATCACAGCTGGTTTCAGGGATTGGAATAACCACATCAATATCGAGATCGTCGTAATCACGCTTTATCTTCTCGCCCAGCTTACGGCCCATATTTACCCGAGAGGCATAGACCGAAATGCCATCAATAAACGAGTCAGGACGCGCAAAATACACGTATTCAAAAATACACGGACAATGTATTGGCTTATCAGCGCACTGACGAGAATACAGCTTGCCGTCGTTAGTAATATAAATAGCTTCACCAGGCTCGACATCGCGCATATATTTAAAACCGGTGCCGTCAATGGCAACGCTTTCAGACGCAACAATGTATTCTTCGCCTTCGTCGGTATCGCGTTTCCCCAGAGCTAAAGGACGAATGCCCCACGGGTCACGGAATGCAACCATGCCATGACCCAGAATCATAGCTACCACAGCGTAAGAACCACGAACCTGACGGTGAACCGCGGTCATGGTGCGAAAAACGTCTTCTTCGCTCAGCGTTAAACTCTCGTTTTTATCCAGCTCATTGGCAAAAATGTTCAGCAAAATTTCCGAGTCGGAGGTGGTATTAATATGACGACGAGCCGTTTGAAACAAATGTTCCTGAACGTCAGCAGCATTCGTCAAATTACCGTTGTGAGCCATCGCAATACCAAAAGGCGAATTAACATAGAATGGTTGCGCCTCCGCTGAACTCGAACTACCTGCAGTAGGATAACGCACATGACCAATACCAACGTTGCCCGACAACCGGTGCATGTGACGCGTATGGAACACATCCCTTACCAGTCCGTTGGCTTTTCTTAAACGCAAAGTACAGTGTTCATCAACTGTCATAATACCAGCGGCGTCCTGGCCACGATGTTGAAGCATAGTTAACCCATCGTAAAGCGCTTGGTTAACAGGTTGCTTACCAACAATACCAACAATACCACACATGTCTTTTCACCTTTTTATACAGGTTGAGGGACTAAAAAACTGGAGCTGTTTTCCAGATAACTGAAAAACCACTGAATAAATATACCGAAATGGGGAATTAACACGGACCCCTTCCACCAGTCACTGGAAGATAACGTGGTAAAGGAGTCGATAAAGAATAATAACGCACTGACAATCAGCACTCCGCGTAAGGCGCCAAACACCAGACCAAGAACCCGATCAGTTCCTGATAAGCCGGTGTGATGAACTAATTGAGAAAGAATATAATTGATAATAGCGCCCAGAATAAGTGTCGCTACGAACAATGCAGCAATAGCGGCTGCGTTTCTCACCAAAGGGTCACCAATTTGGGTAAAGTATACCGCGAGATCTTCGTAGAACTGACTAGCGATAAAAAAAGCTGCTATCCAGATGGCCAGAGACACGGCTTCTTTAACGAAGCCTCTTACCAGACTGATAAGCGTAGAAAGGCCAATAACAATGATAACGGCGTAGTCAATCCAGAGCATAATGACTCACAATTGCTGAGCTAAAGACGCGGGCGATTTTAACAGAATGCGATTCATAATGTGATTTCTTTTCGCATATATTGCAAAACTTATGGCCGGTAGGTAATGACCTTACCTTCAAGACCGGTTAATTCTTTTAATGGCGTTAATTGCTTTTCAAGCTCTGCTTTAGACGTATCAGGACCAACCAATACCCGAATCAAAGAACTGCCTGAGGCTTTTTGTGAGTATGCGGCAAAACCCTTTGCCTGTAACTGAGAAATTAGCCGCTTAACGCTGTCTTCCTGACTAAAAGCACCTAACTGAATCACCCAGGCTTTACCGTCGACCGCGAATTCGACTGGCTCACGTGAGGGAGCCTGTACGTTTGTGTCGTCCTGAACCGAAGCGGCCTCGTCATCTGTCTTCTCAACATTTGATGACGCTTCTTCAACCGTAACCGGCTCTGCTACTGCTCTATCTGAGAGAGTTTCAGGTTTCTGTAGCTGCTCCTCTACTGCGGGCTTTAACGGAATGGTTTCCATTGGTTCCACAGACCCTTTCTTTTCGCCATCAAGCACATCAGGAATAATGATCACGGCTAACGCCACCAATATTAACGTGCCAACGAGACGATTTTGCAGAGGACTGGACAAAGCTCAAGCTCCTTTTAGATACGCGTTAATTCTCGCTACAGTGTAAAACGAGCCGAAGCCGAAAACCAGAGCCTTACCATGATTCATTTGCCATTGCTGCGCTGCTGTTACAGCGGCAGCAAATGCCTGTTCCACAGATTTAAACAAATAACAGGATTCTGTAGGTAGTTTAGCACTGGTCACCAAGTTATCCGCTGTTTCACCACGCGGCTCCGACAGCGAGCCAAGATACCAGCCAGAAGTCTGAGAACTCAATGCGTTAGCAACACCGGCATGGTCTTTATCACTTAACATACCAACTACAGCAAAAACCTTATGCCCGGGATAAAACTTACGTAAATAACGACTGGCATAAACTGCCGCCTGCGGGTTATGCGCAACATCCAGCAAGACTTCAATATCATCAACGTTATGAGATTGCATTCGCCCGGGCAGACTTGCCCTAGTGATACCTTCTCGAATAGCCGATAAGCTGACGGGTAACGGCAATTGTTCGATAGCCGCAATGGCTGTTGATGCATTGATCAGAGGCAGTTTGGGTAACGGTAAGTCATTCAATTGGGTGTTCTGACTGCGATAACTCCAGCTTCCTTTATATTCGGTACGATGAAAGTCACGCCCGACTTGATAAAGCTTAGCTCCTATACGCTCCGCGCTTTCTGCAATACTGGCCGTTGGATTTGCTTCACCGCAAATTAATGGTTTACCCGCTCTGGCAATACCGGCTTTTTCATACCCTATGTGCTCACGATTATTTCCGAGAAAAGCAATGTGATCGATGCCGATGCTGGTGACCACCGCCACGTCTGTGTCAACACAGTTAACTGCGTCTAATCGCCCACCGAGACCCACCTCAAGAATAGCGACATCCGGAGACTGGCGACCCATCAACCAAAGCGCGGCTAAAGTACCGAACTCAAAATAAGTTAATGACGTATTGTTACGAGCCTGCTCAATAGCATGAAAGGCATTAACGTGTTCGGAGTCCGGCAATTCTTGCGCATTAACCCGAACTCGTTCGCGGTATTCAGTAATATGCGGTGAGGTATAAACGCCAGTCGTGTAGCCTGCCGCCTGCAGAATCGTTTCCAGATAACAAACTGTTGAGCCTTTACCATTGGTTCCGCTAACCGTGATGACTAAAGGTGCGGGCTTTAATACGCCAGCATTAGCGGCCACTTTGGCTGCACGCGCCAGACCCATATCGATATTTTTCGAGTGAAGATTTTCCAGATAGGACAGCCACTCCTGCAGTGGGGCTGTCACCGCAGGAGCTGATAAAGATATTTCGGCCATTACTCGTTTACGCTTACTTCCGTAGCCTCGGTAGAGGGTAAGTTTTGCATTTTTGCTAGCAAACGGGCAACGGTGTCGCGCATATCACGACGGTCGGTAATCATATCTATGGCCCCATGTTCCAGCAAGAACTCAGCACGTTGAAAGCCTTCCGGTAAAGTCTGACGAACCGTTTGTTCAATAACTCGTGGCCCGGCAAAACCGATGAGTGCTTTAGGTTCAGCAATATGAATATCGCCCAACATTGCCAGACTCGCAGAAACACCACCCATGGTCGGGTCGGTTAGTATCGAGATGAACGGCAGACCTTCTTCGCTCATACGGGCTAAAGCCGCAGAGGTCTTAGCCATTTGCATTAACGACATCAGCGCTTCCTGCATACGAGCACCGCCGGAGGCAGAGAAACAGACCAGCGGAATACGATGCTTAAGGCAAACTTCGGCAGCCAGTACAAACTTAGCCCCTACGACCGATGCCATGGAGCCGCCCATAAAGTTAAAGTCAAAGGCAACCGCGACTAAAGGAACACCTTTTACGGTACCCTTCTCGGCAATTAAGGCGTCGTTCTCGCCCGTGCTTTTTTGTGCGGCTGCAATACGGTCTTTGTATTTTTTTGAATCTTTAAAGCGCAGCACATCTTTTGGCTCTAAATCTGTGCCTATTTCTTCGCGATTATCTTTATCCAGAAAAATGTCTAACCGACTACGCCCGGTAACCCGCATGTGGTGATCGCACTTAGGGCAAACATTAAGGCTGCGCTCTAAGTCAGCCTTATAAATAATATTGTCACAGGCCGTGCACTTACTCCACACGCCCTCTGGAACACCACGTCGTTTGTTAATTTTTGGCTTCGCAAGAATTCTTTCTATCCAGCTCATACTATTCCGCCCAAAGGCTGTTATTAGTCAATTTGATGTAGCTTACATGGTACCACAAATGGGTCAAGCAAAGAGGTCATAACAGTGACTCTTAATCGCCTAGCCATAAAGGCCCCAGTGGAGCATCGGGTATATTATAGTGTTCCGGGTAAGTTACTGCCACCAGATAAAGCCCACCCGGTTTCGCTGTAGCTGCGGCCTTGGTGCGGTCTTTTTGTCTTAGCAGTTCACCAATCCACTCCGGTGGCTGCAAATGCTGACCAACGACAATCAAACTACCGACGATATTGCGCACCATATGGTGTAAAAACGCATTCGCCGAAATATCCACGATAATATAGTCACCGCGGCGTTCAACCGTTAAGCCGGAAACCTTACGAAACGGCGTATGCGACTGGCAGTGAGATGCCCGGAAAGCAGTGAAGTCGTGTTCACCGATGAGCGCCTGAGCAGCTTCTTGCATAACCTCAGCATCAAGCGGTTGATGATAATGACTGACTCCAGCCGAATGGATACCCGGACGGAATCTGGTATTGGCAATAATATAACGGTAACGTCGTGAGGTAGCGCTAAAACGAGCACTGAATTCGCTGTCAACCTCCCGCGCCCAGCGCACAGCAATGCCAGCGGGCAAATTACTGTTTACTCCTAACGTCCAGGCAACATCAGCTCTTGGTACCGGGACATCAAAATGCACTATCTGCGCGGTAGCGTGAACGCCGGCATCCGTTCTGCCTGCGCAGGTCACCGCAACAGGAGCATTGGCTATTTTACTCAAAGCCTCTTCAACACACTGTTGAACACTGGCTACTTCACGTTGTCGTTGCCATCCATAATAACGACTGCCGTCGTATTCAAGGCATAAGGCCATTCGCATACTACTTTATCCTACGAATCTAATTTTTGTTGCAGCGTCTTAGCTTCATTTGCCAGCGCTTCATCATCACCTTCTGCTAATTGCTGAAGAATCTCCCGCGCTTCGTCCTCTTCGCCCATTTCAATATAGGCTCTGGCCAAGTCGAGCTGACCCGCCGGATCATCATCTTGTGGAGCACCTTCTGCATCTCCTGATTTATCATCCGGTAAAACGTCTTTTACTGCCGAGGACTGATAGCGGTCACTGTCTTCATCTTCCTCATCGGCGTCCGCCATTAAGGAGTCAATATCCACAAATTCATCATCGTCGGTAGCGCTCTCGGTTTCATCTTTTTCCGCAACCGGCTCATCTTTATCGGCAGTGTTATCCGCGTTATCGGTACCGCCAAAGAGTGACTCTAAGTCTTTGTCTGCTTCGTCTTCGGCCTGATCAAGTTCCGCATCGTCGTCGGGAACTTCTTCTTCAAGGTCATCCAGTTCGTCTAGCGACTGCGTCAGCTCATCCGACTCTTGCAGCAACTGTTCAAGATTATCCTCTTCGGAGTTTTCTTCTGCAGACTGATTTTCTTCCTGCGGCGTTAGCTCGTTTTCTTCCGGTTCGGGAGTCTCTTCTGGTTTAGCCTCATCAGCTTCTTGTTCACCTTCTGCTTCGGAGCTGTCTGTTTCTATGCTTTTAACTTCATCGCTTTCCGACTCGTCGTCCTGGCTTTCCGAAAGACCTAATTCAGCGAGAACATCATCAACTTCGCTGTCGTCAAAATCATCCGGCAGCAAATCATCATTTTCTTCATCAGACTCGCCTTCACCTTCGTCCGGAGTTTCATCAGCCGCAGGCTCATCATTGCTGTCAGCTTCTTCAGGGGCTTCTGAAGGCGCATTATCGGACAAAATGTCATCTATATCATCGGCGTCCGCTACCGCAGACTCGTCTTCCGTTGCTTGGTCTTTTTGCTCATTATCTTCTGAGTCAGGCTCATCAGCTTCTGCACTTGATGACTCCGGAGACTCTTCTTCATCATCTACGGAAAGGTCTATGGCCTGTTCATCATCATCGTCGGCTTCGCCAAACAAACGGTCCAGTTCATCCTGAGACAATTCACCAGATTCTTCGTCTTCTTCATCCGGCAGTACAGCCTCATCATCATCATCTAAATCGTCTTCTACAGCAGGATTATCCTCTACATCAGGTTCAGGTTCAGGTTCAGCTTCGGCTGCCGGTTTCGGCTTTTCCTTTTTGGCATCAGCTTTACTGTCGTCTTTTTCATCATCAAGACGAACGCTCAAATCAGCGGCTTCCGGTTCACCCGAATTGCCGGTTAACTCGGCTTCTAATGCACTTAAGTCGTCACCTTCATCGTCAGAGCTTTCTTCACCGTCAATATCGAATAAGCCATCCGTACTGTCGTTAGGCGCATCACCCAACAATTCTTTATCAAGTTCCGCGGCAGCTTCTTCTTCAGTAAGCTCTTTGCTGGTCTTCTCTTCCGCCTCTTCATCTTCCTCTGACGGTCTTGTTGAACGGCGTAAAAAGAAGAAAACAATAAGACCGATAATGAGCAGTGCCGGTAATACCGATACAAGCAACATATTCAGAGGACTTTGCAACCAGTCAGAAAAACCGGACTCCTCCTCTATTTCTTCCCGGGCTTGCTGTTCAAGCAGTTCTCGCTGTTGAGCTAATACCTGTTGAAACTGAACTTCCAGCTCATCGGTTTTGCTTACATTGTTGGTGAGCTCATCTAAGCGCGACGCTAGTGCGTCGATGCGCTCCTGTAAAGACTTATTCTCCTCATACATGCGTTCAACCGCCTGCATGGACTGCTGCATATCAGAGCGCAGCTCCTGAAAATTCTGTTCCTGTCGCTGTTCAACTTCCTGAATCGTTTGTTCAGCTTTCTCCCGAGCCTGTTCAAGTAATTCCTGCTGTTCCGCACGAGTTTCCTGAGTGTCCTGCCGAGCTTGCGAAAGTTGTTGAGACTTAGTTTTTAACTGACCATCAACCACGACTTGCCGGCGCGCAGCTTCGGGGTTAACCATTTTAATTTCTTGTAAAGAGGGAATGCGCAGATAAAAACCGTCGAGCATTCGGTTCATATTGCCATCGACGAAGGCCTCGTCGTTCGCCTGTACAATAGCCACCATAGTTTGATACTGAGTCACACTTGAGTGGGGCTTATAGCGTTGCGCAATATCCCACAGCGTGTCGTTGCTGTTGATAGGCCCATAGCGCTCCTGACCAATACGGACATCGGTTGCTTCTGAACCCTTCTCGCCTTTTATAACGACACCATCCTGCCAACCTGCGGCAGCGACAGTGACGCTGCCGGACAACAACATGGTTGCCAGCGAGAAATATCTCAGTACCTGCACTATCTTGGTTTTTCTCATCCTTCAGTCTCTGCCCGCGCTTTGCTCTTATCTTTAACGGCGTTCGTTAAAAAAACTTTATGACATACAGCGGCTTAAATTACCAGTAATCACGAATTAAAGTTTCCGCAATTTGTATGCTGTTGGTCGCCGCACCTTTGCGTATGTTGTCCGATACAACCCACAGGTTAAGTCCGTTAGGATGGCTGATATCTTCCCGTACCCGTCCGACAAAGACATCGTCATTGCCAGCGGCATCCCCCACTTGAGTTGGAAATTCCTCGCGCTGCTCCATTAAGGTAACACCAGGGGCTTCACTTAACAGCTGCTTTGCATGCTCAGCTGTAATTGGCTGACGCGTTTCAATATGAATAGCTTCTGCGTGCCCGAAAAACACAGGAACCCTGACCGCCGTAGGATTCACCCGAATACTGGGGTCATTAAATATCTTTTGAGTTTCCCACACCATTTTCATTTCTTCTTTGGTGTAGTCGTTCTCCTGGAAAACGTCTATTTGAGGAATACAGTTGAAAGCAATTTGTCGACTAAAGTTCGCGACCGTCGGCTGCTTTCCATTTAATAGTTCTGCAGTTTGCTTCGCCAGCTCTTCCATCGCATCTTTACCAGCGCCGGATACCGACTGATAGGTACTGACATTAATGCGTTCAATACCAACCGCATCATGAATAGGCTTAAGTGCCACCATCATTTGAATAGTGGAGCAATTCGGATTGGCAATAATATTACGGTTCCTGAAATCAGCTAAAGCCCAGGCATTCACCTCCGGCACCACCAAAGGAATATCCGGTTCATAGCGATATTCAGAAGTATTATCAATAACAACACAGCCGGCTTCAGCAGCTTTTGGAGCAAACTCCCGTGAAATTGAGCCACCAGCGGAAAAGAATGCGATATCAGCATTAGACCAGTCGAACTCACCAGCATCTAACACTTCTATTTCCTCGACATTAAAGTCGATTGTTGCGCCAGCAGAGCGAGTACTTGCTAATGGAAAAAGTTCTGCCACTGGGAATTTTCGCTCAGCTAAGATTTCTATCATTTGCTTACCTACTAAACCTGTTGCACCTAATACGGCAACGCGAAACCCATGTGACATGCTGACTCCTTACTTAGACAATAGTCGGGCATCGAAGCCCAACTGTAAAAACTGTATATATTGCTCTCTATTATGGCATGTAACGACCTGATTAATGAACTCTCTGCGCGGGCTTTCTTTGCGATAGTTGCGCCGCAAACTGTCAAAACCGTCGGTAGTGAGGGCCCGTTGCCGAAAAAGCTCATCGTCCCGGAACAAGTCGAAGTGTTCTTTTGCCCACAAGTTAAGGTTTTCCGGTAAGTCCAACTCACTAGCGTTACGAGGATTCCAGACGACCGCGGGCAACACATCAGATAAAGTCTTACTGAATGGCCTGCCAAAGTGTTCCAGCAGTGCATTTGAAATCATTACCGCCCCGCCAACTTTACCTTCCAGACTGTGGCCGGCAATGTGCGGAGTTGCGATATCAACGTAAGGCACTAAACCTGACAATACTTCGGGTTCATTCTCCCATACATCCAGCACCAGCGATGGGCGCTCACCCTGCTCGACTCGCTCCAGTAAAGCGTTGTTATCGATAACAGCCCCCCGGCTGGCGTTAATTAATAACTGCTGCGAATGCAGTGACTGCAATGCCGTATTTTCAAACAAATGCTGAGTCGGGAAATCGCCGTCCCGCGTCAAGGGGACATGGCAGGAGATAATATCGGCCGTTAGTACACGCTGCCAATGGTCATGCACAAACTTAACGCCTTTTTTACACAAGGGCGGATCATAATAATGAACATTGAGTCCCAGAGCTTCCAGCCTCTTTCCCGCGGCTTTTCCCGTATGCCCGGCACCGACAATAGCAACATCGATTTCGTCAGCTACATATTGGGGTTTGCCACTTAACCAATTGAGCACCGCGCACAATACATACTCACCAACCGATTGCGCATTCGCCCCCGGCGCGTGGGCAAACCCAATCCTCCGCTCTTTTAAAGCCTGAATATCTATATGCTCAGTGCCAATGGTTGCGGACGCAACAAATTTAAGTTTAGGAGCTCGTTCTAAGAGTGCTCTATCAACTTGAGTCACAGAACGCACGAGTAAAGCGTCAGCTTCTGCTAACAGTTTCTGCGGGGGGATTCGTTCAGAAAAGTAGGAAAGAGTTCCCGCATCCGACAATAAGTCGGAAAGTGCGGGAATATTCTGATCGGCAACGATTTTCATCGAAATAACCGATCTTGTCGATTATTCAGAGTATTGGCGCATCACTAACGACGCGTTTGTACCACCGAAGCCAAAGCTATTAGACATAACCGTTCGCAGCGGTGCTTCAGTTGTCTGTCTAATGATGTTCATGCCGTCGGCTTTTTCATCCAGCTCTTCAATATTGATTGAGGGTGTTACAAACCCATTCTTAAGCATAAGCAGCGAGTAAATAGCTTCGTGCACACCAGCTGCGCCCAGAGCATGGCCTGTCATTGCTTTTGTCGCACTAATCATTGGCGTTTTCTCTGGGAAAACCTCACGAATGGCTTCTAACTCTTTAACGTCACCAACTGGTGTACTGGTACCATGCGTATTCAAATAATCGACTGGCGTATCTACCGTTTCCATTGCCATTTTCATGCAGCGGACGGCACCTTCACCCGATGGGGCAACCATATCGTAGCCATCTGACGTCGCACCGTAACCAACAATTTCACCGTAAATTTTGGCGCCACGAGCTTTTGCTGCTTCCAGTTCTTCAATAACCAGAATACCGCCGCCACCAGCAGGTACAAAACCATCACGCCCCTGATCGTAAGTACGTGACGCTTTTTCAGGCGTATCATTGTACTTAGTACTTAATGCACCCATGGCATCAAATTCCATGCCCAGCGTCCAATGCAGCTCTTCACCACCGCCGGCAAAAACGCGATCTTGTTTACCGAACTGAATTAATTCCAGCGCATGGCCGATACAATGCGCAGAGGTTGCACAAGCAGAGCTTATTGAATAATTAACGCCTTTAATTTTAAAAGGCGTTGCCAGGCAAGCCGAAGTGGTTGAAGCCATGCAACGAGGTACCATGTATGGACCTACTTTTTTCACGCCACGCTCACGCAAAATATCAGCCGCAGCAACCTGATGCTCGCCAGAAGCACCACCGGAACCAACAACTAACCCCGTACGCGGGTGAGAGACTTGCTCTTCGGTTAAGCCTGAATCCTCGATAGCCTGAGCCATTGCTATGTAAGCATAAGCTGCCGAATCACCCATAAAGCGCAACGCTTTGCGATCAATATGGTCTTTAGGATTTAAATCAACAGCTCCCCAAACCTGGCAGCGAAGTCCCATTTCCGCAAAAGACTCTGAACGGGTAATACCCGACTTGCCGGTGCGTAATGACTCCAGCACTTCTTCTTGATTGTTCCCGATACTCGATACAATACCCAGTCCGGTGATAACAGCTCTTCTCATTCTTTAATCCTGTCTGACATTTCTACGTCGATATCTTACCAACGTCGTGTGTGAATGTGGTCTGCTTTGTCCACTGTTGTTCGTAAAGTTGTTATTATAGCGTTCATCAACCAATAAATCATGGGATAGCCGCTTGAATTCTAATTCATCTGTTCAGTTTAACGAGCAAGGCGTGCCCGTTTCCACTACTTTCGATGATATTTATTTTTCTGTCGAAAGCGGTGTTGAAGAAAGTCAGTACGTATTTCTGGCGCAAAACGGATTACCGGAACGCTGGCTATCGCTACCAGCTCATTACAGCTTTACCATAGCCGAAACCGGGTTTGGTACAGGGTTAAACTTTCTGCTGACCTGGAAACGTTTTTTAGAGCAGGCACCTGCCAACACACGTCTTCATTTTGTCAGTTTCGAAAAGTTCCCTTTATCGCGTCAGCAACTTAAACAAGCATACCAATTGCTCGAACCCATAGAGGAATTCAGTCAGTCGTTTCTAGAGCACTACCCGGCAACGGATCCCGGCTGTCATCGCATTATACTATCACAGGGCAGGGTCATTCTGGATCTGTGGATAGGCGACCTTAATGAGCTGATACCAGAATGGCTTCCACAGGCACAGCAACAAATTGACACCTGGTTTCTCGACGGTTTTGCTCCAGCAAAGAACCCGGAAATGTGGCAGCCAGCACTTTTTGATGCCATGAAGCAAACCGCACACAGCGGGACAACCTTTGCTACCTTTACCGCTGCCGGCAGTGTCAAAAGAGCACTACAGCAAAGCGGATTCGAGGTTCAAAAAGTAGCGGGCTTTGGCCGCAAACGAGAAATGCTTTGTGGTCACTATCATAGCGCCGAAGTTTGTCAAAAATATTACGACAGGCGTGATGTTACCATTATTGGCGGCGGCATCAGTGCAGCGTGTTCCGCCCTTGCACTGAAACAAAGAGGCGTGAACGTCAGAGTTATTAATACCGGTACTGCTGACGGTGCATCCGGAAACCCTCAGGGAGCAGTTTATCCTCTGTTACACGCCGAGCATACGCCGCTCAGTCGTTTTTACTGGCAGGCGTTCTCCACAGCCACCAGCTTCTACCGTAACTTTTGTGCAGACCACTGGTTTCCTGTCGGCGTTATGCAACCGGCCTTTAACGATGACAGAGCTAAGCGTTACCAGCGTATAGCCGATAACCTTTACGCGACAGACACGGTACGCTATTTACCTCAGCCGGAGGCAGAACAAGAAGCCGGGGTTCCACTGGCAGTTCCAGCGCTGCACTACCCTAAAGCCGGATGGTTACGGCCGGCGGCTGTGGTCAAAAGCCTTTTGGAAGTCGCAAAAATTGAACTTGTTGAAGGCGAAGCTACGGCTCTGGAGAAAACTGAAAATGGCAGTTGGCAGATATCACTAAAGGACGAAAGTGTGCTGATCGCTGAGCGGGTTCTCATTGCCGCGGGTCATCACATCAATTCGTTATTGCCGGAAAGCGTCAAACCGCTGCCAATACAACCGGTTCGCGGACAAGTCAGTCTGGTGCAAACAACACCGTTATTGTCTTCGCTGAAAACGGTTTTATGCTTTAAAGGCTATTTAGTTCCGGAAGATGGCAAGCATCATTGTGTTGGCGCAACCTTTAATCGCGATAGAGAGGATTTAGAGCCAACCACTAAGGATGATGAAGAAAACCTGAAACAACTGGCTGAAAACGCGAAACAACCATGGGCTGAGTCTCTGCACTTAACATCCCAAAGGGTCTCGGTACGGGCGACCAGCCCCGATCACCAGCCTGTTACCGGAGCGGTTGCCGAAGATTTATATGTTATTACAGCGCTGGGGTCACGAGGCTTCACTTCTGCTCCTATTCTGGCAGAAGTGCTAGCCTGTCAGTTAACCGGAGAGTTAGTGCCGTTAACTCAGGATGCTTTATGCCGTATCTCCGTCAGTCGCTTTGAGAGCTAATTTGTCCAGTACATTGTTAATGTGAGCCTGGTCCGCCGGAGACAACTCATGTCGCGTTTTGTGAACTGCCTCACGCAAAGCCGGCATGATCTTCTCCGGTTGAGTCTCACCAGCCATTTCCAGTTGCGCAACGACTAAGTCGAAATGCCCGCGCAAATACCCGCAGGCAAATAACTCATCATCTGTCCCGGAAACCACCGCATCATCGAATACGGTTTCAAGTTGTTCCACTAATTGATCAAAGTCCGTACGAGTTCCCATCTGCAGTTTCCCGTTGAAAAACAAAGGCACTCATTCTAACGGTCTTTTTGTTACAATGCATCCGCATCACAGACTCAACCTATGACAGAGGTAGTTATTATGTCCCTGGAAATTGGCTTGTTTTACGGCTCTACCACTTGCTATACCGAAATTGCTGCAGAAAAAATTCAGCAAGCCATCGGCGAGGACATCGTCCAGCTGTTTGATATAAAAAATACCCCGCTAAAAGAAGCTGAGCAATTTGATATTCTTATTTTCGGCATTTCCACCTGGGACTTTGGCGAACTTCAGGAAGACTGGGAAAGCCATTGGGACGACATAAATGATGTGAACCTGAACGGTAAAATTGTTGCGCTTTTTGGCATGGGCGATCAGGAAGGTTATACCGATTGGTTCCAGGACGCTCTGGGCATGCTGCACGATGCCATAGCCAACCACGGCTGCAAGCGCATTGGTTTTTGGCCAAATCAGGGGTACGAATTTGCTGCTTCCAAAGCGTTAACCGCAGATAACACTCAGTTCGTCGGTTTATCACTAGATGAAGACTCCCAATATGAGCTATCAGATGAACGTATCGAACAATGGACGACGCAAGTTTTAGAAGAAACTGCCGAACAATTAGGACAATAAAATGCAAAGCTTTCTTTCAAAAGCCCTGCTGTTACTCGCTTTGCTAATATCGGTAACGGCTCAGGCAAAAACCGAAGTTTCCAGTATTGACCAGTTCACCTCGTCATTTCAGGAGCACCCCGGTTTTTTCACCTTTTACCACGATGAAGCGAGTGCAAAGTTTTATCTGGAAGTGCCCAGACAAGGATCACAGTTTATTTTTCAAACCAGTCTTCCCTGGGGCTTAGGTTCTAATGATGTCGGGCTGGACCGCGGTCAACTGGGGGAAACTCGGTTAGCCTCATTTCATGTTGAGGGAAATAAGACGTTACTGGTTCAACACAACACCGAGTTTCGTGCACAAACCAGGAATCAGGCTGAACGCAGTAGTGTCGATCAAGCGTTTGCCGACGCCGTGCTTTATGGTTTTGACGTTGTTGCCAGCAACAACGAACGTGTATTAATAGACTACACCCCTTACTTGTTGAGCGATGTACACGGTGTTAGTAAGCGCTTACAGCAGACCGAGCAAGGACAGTTTAAGGCTGATACAAGCCGCTCAGTGATTTACCCTGAACGCAGCAAAGCCTTTTCAGAAAATACGGAACTGGAAGCAAAAGTCACTTTTGTCGGCGAAGGAAAAGGGCAGTGGGTCAATCAGGTTGCAGCCAACGCCGATGCGCTTTCTTTGCACCTCCATCATTCTTTTATAAAGTTACCTGACGCCGGATACCACCCCCGGAAATTTCATCCAAACAGTGGTTTCTGGGCTCACAGTTTTAAAGACTACGCCGCACCTCTTGGCGAATCGATGACAGTTCAATATATCCCACGCCACCGGTTGAATAAGAAAGACCCTATTGCCTCACAAAGTGAGGCGCGTGAACCTATTGTTTATTATCTTGATCCGGGTGCTCCGGAACCTGTCAAAACAGCACTGCTTGAAGGTGCCCGCTGGTGGGCTCGGGGCTTTGAAGCCTTGGGTTACGAAAATGCTTTTCAGGTAAAAGTTCTGCCCGACGATGCTGACCCTATGGATGTGCGCTACAACGTCATTCAGTGGGTTCACCGTGCAACTCGAGGTTGGTCTTACGGCTCATCGGTAATAGACCCTCGTACCGGCGAAATCATTAAAGGTCATGTCACCCTTGGGTCACTGCGTGTCCGCCAAGATATGAAAATAGCCGAAGGCTTATTGACCCCTTTTATCGAAAACCCCAGAGAACTTAAAAGCGCGGTTAAAAATATGGCTCTGGCTCGTATTCGCCAATTAAGTGCGCACGAGATAGGCCATACCTTAGGCATTGCTCATAACTTTGCTGCCAGCGCGTCAGACAGGGCTTCCGTTATGGACTATCCTCACCCGCTGGTAAACCTGACAACCAATGGCAGTTTAAGCTTGAGCAACGCTTACACAGAAGGCCTAGGAATATGGGATAAGCAAGTTCTGGCTTATGGGTACAGTGACTTTGGCGGTATGCCGTCGTCTGACGAGCAACTCGCCCGTATTCTGGACAAAAATAAAACACTCAACCTGAGCTTTATTTCCGACAGAGACGCACGCCCTGCCGGTGGTGCTCACCCTCAGGCACATTTATGGGATAACGGCGGTGACCCTGTTACCGAGCTTGAGCGACTGCTTTCCGTGCGTCAGCAAGTGTTGGATAACTTCAGCAAAGACATGCTGAACGGCGATCAGCCATTAAGCCAGTTGCAATCGACTTTTGTACCTATTTACTTGCTGCACCGCTACCAGACCGAAGCGGCAGTAAAACGTCTGGGTGGTGTTAATTACCATTATTATATGGCTGACGAATCTACAGACGACTACCAGCCAGTAGGTGCTGCCAGACAACAAACTGCTCTGAAGCAGTTATTAAAAACCATTCAGGCAGATACTTTGCGCGTACCCTCACATATTCAACAATGGCTGGTGCCGCCAGCTTACGGTGAAAGCCCGTCCCGCGAAAACTTCAGTGGTAAAACAGGGCTAATCCCCGATACCGTCAGCATGGCTGCCAGTGCCGCGGATCACAGTTTGAATTTGATGCTAAACAGCCAGCGTCTGAACCGGTTAGCACAACAACACGCGGACAATGACCGAGTGCCTTCTCCGGCCGGACTGATGACAGCAATTTTCAATACTGTTTTCAGCGACTGGGAAAACGCAAAGAAAGACCCTGTTCAGCAGCGCTTACTGGCAACGGCCATCAACGCCGAAGTAAGAGCAGTAAAAAATTCGGGACTGGCTGCAGAAACCCGGTTAGTCATGCGAGCAGAGCTGGCTGAACAACAACAGCAACTTGCCAAGTCCGACTCACTACTAATACAACAATTAGCAAAAGATTTAGATAAATTTTTAAACGAGGGGGAATGGCCCGAACAGTACGAACCCGAGCCGTTACCGCCGGGTTCGCCCATCTAAAACCGTTAATGTAGAGCCGCTTTCGGGCGGCTCTTAAAAGTCGTCTAACTGTTCTTTCGTTTTGCCATGAGGCGTTGGCTGGCGCGTTTCCGGATCAATATGTACGAACACAATGTCGTCAGCTGAACAAATGTTTTGCTTGGTGTGCTTATTGCGTACCAGACAAGTGATAGCTAAAGACGTACGTCCCGCAGATTTCACCTGCAAGCCAAATTCAACGACATCGCCCTGAAACGCTGAGGTTTCAAAGGTAATAGCACCAATATGCTTAGTTACCAGGCTTTTTGACCCTAACTGGCAACTGGCAAAGATATAAGCTTCTTCGTCAATCCATTCTAAAATACGGCCACCAAATAGCGAACCGGCAAAGTTCAAATCATTTGGCATAACCAGTCGGCGAGATAAAAAGCGCATAGTCACTCCTTGTTCATGGAAGATATGTACATATTATAACCTATTGTTCGCCAATGGTTTGTTGAAAAAATTGAGCAATCATCGAATATAAATGAATTTTTTTATTACGCCCGTTAATAGAATGCTTTTTCCCCGGATAATTCATCATTTCAAAAGCCTGAGCGTTATCCTGTAATTGCTTGTAGAGCTTTGTGCTATGAGTAAACAAAACATTGTCATCGGCCATTCCATGATAAATCAGTAAATCACCTTTTAAGTTCTTACTGTATGGAAAAACCGATGAGTTTTCATAGGCATCGCCGTCATTAGGCATGCCCATAAAACGTTCAGTATAATGCGTATCATATAGACGCCAGTCGGTTACCGGTGCGCCAGCTACTCCGGCCTTAAAGTATTCAGGTGCTTTAAACATAGCCAGCAACGACATATATCCACCGTAGCTGTGACCGTATATACCAATACGCTTTGAATCGACATAAGGCAGGCTGGTTAAATACTTAACCCCCACCACCTGATCGTCCACTTCCGGGCTCCCCATGTTTTTATAAATAGGTGCCTCGAAGCGTTTTCCCCGGTTCGCCGAACCCCGGTTGTCCAGAGTAAAGACGATAAAGCCCTGCTGAGCCATATACTGAACAAAACCGCTACCCCAGCTTTTCGTTACTCGCTGAGCGCCGGGTCCACCGTAAACATACACAAGAACCGGATACTGCTTTTCTGCATCAAAGTCTTTTGGCTTGGTCATTTTGTAGTACAGTGTCTGACCGTCTTCAGCTTCCAGTTCACCAAATTCAGGGTAACGCCAGTTTCTCAAATAAGGAGAGAGTGCATGCTCTCCAGTCACTTTGTTTTCAGCCAGCCACACCAGATGATTCCCTGTAGGACCGTGTAAACTCACTTGTTTAGGCTGCTGAGACGATGAGTAGGTATCCAGATACGAGCGTGCATCGGTGTCAAATTTAATATTGTGCATGCCTTCGCGTGCAGTAATGCGCGTAGGATTAGCCGCAGAACTGGCATTTAGCTGAGTACGATACAGGTGAGATTCCAGAGGTGACTTTTTCCGAGCGGTAAAATACAGTGTACCAGTACTTTCATCAATCGCTTCCAGTTCATCAACCTGCCAGTCGCCGGCACTCAATTGACGAATTAATGACCCATCCAGGCGATATAAATAAAGGTGTTTGAAACCACTTCGTTCAGATGCCCAAATGAAATGTTTGTTATCATTTAAGAAATACAAGTCATCGTGCAGGTTCAGCCAGCTGTCCGAGGTCTCCGTTAATAACTCGCGCTGAGTTTCGCTTGCTCTATTATAAAGCCAAAGCGTCAAGGCCTGCTGATTCCGGCTCTGCCATTGGTAACTCAAACGATTGCTGTCACCAACCCATTTCACCCGGGCCAAATAACCATCACTTTTCTTATCCAGCTGCAACCAATTGGTCTGCTTGTCGGCAATTTTATATACACCCAGGTCAATCTCAACATTGTCACTTCCGGCGAACGGATAACGTTGTTGTATGGTTTCAATTCGGTCTGCGTATATCTCGCTACGGGTGGCCAGAGGCACCGGGCTTTCATCGACTTTAGTCAGCGCGATAGCCGACTCATCCGGAGCCCACCAGTAACCTGTCATGCGCTTCATTTCTTCCTGTGCAACAAACTCCGCCATGCCAAACTTAAGCGTGTTACCGCCTTCGCTTGTAACCGCGTGTTCTTCGCCATTGGCAAGATCAATAAAGTACAAGTTCTGTTCCCGGACAAAAGACACATAGCCGCTTTTTGGCGAGAACTTAACGTCAGTTTCAAAAGCATCCGTCTTTGTCAGCTGAGTCACTTTTTCTTCATCAGTCCGGTAATAAAAAACATCACCGTTATAGGGAAAAAGCAGCGCGTCCCCTTTTGCTGACCAGCTGTACTCAATTATGCCATTGCCACTAATGCGTTGACGCTCCCTGCGGGCTTTCTCTTCATCGGACAATTCAAGCTCATCGGCGGCAAGCTGGTCTGCTGAAACTAACAATTTATGCTTGTCGGCTTCAATATCGTATAACCAGAGATCATAACGTTGCGGGTCTTCCTTACTGCCTTTTAAGTATGAAAGGTATTGCCCGCCGGGCGCAAATTTTAACGACTTGGGAGTTTCACCCGTAAGACTGGGACCACTAAATAAACGCTCTATGGTTAATTCTTCGGCAAAAACAGAGAGACTAAAAAAGCTAAAAACAATAACAGCAATCGCCTGGATACGACGATTAAAATGAAAAGGCATGATGCAAGATCCAACGATGAGTTTATTACCACCTATATTAACAAAGTTCGGAATAAAAATGGGTTGGCTGCGGTGAAATAACACGAAAACGCTACCGTCGAATTACGACGATAGCGTTATTTTCCGAAAAGACAGTTCAATTAAAAGCTAATAGAAACGCCAGCCTGAAAACGACGACCCATAACAGGCGCATCATCTTTTATAAAGGAGCTGTGAACAAAGCCTAACTGATCCGTCAGGTTTTCACCTTTCAGGTAAAGGGTAGCACCGTAATTTGCTAACCATTCAGGATAAAAGTTGACGCGGGCGTTCAATAAGCCATAAGCGTCAGTAACTGTTTCATTCTGCCCTATTTTATCCTGTTCCATATAGCGCGTATAACCGATAGCACCGTCCCAGCCAACGGCCTGGTAACGCACTTCAGTACCAAAACGCTGAGCCGGAATTCGCGGCAAATCATCACCATCACGCTGTTTTGCGCGAGTGTAATCGCTAAAGCCGTGGAGTGACCACTGTTCTGTAAATTTCCAGTCTAACTCAAGTTCATAGCCATAAAGCTCGGCGTCAATCTGTTTAAACTGAACCACTTCGAGACCGCCGTGTTCATGAGCATGTTCATCTGCATGCTCCTCTTCATGAGCATGCTCTTCGTGGCCATGGCCTTCATCGCCATGTAATTGTTCACTGTTCAGGCCAATGAAATCATCGTAGATGAAGTCATCAACGCGGTTGTAAAACACATTCAAATTTGCATGAAAACGATCATTCTCGTAATGGAATCCCGCATCAATATTGTTTGATGTTTCGGTTGTAATCGCAGCATCATTCGGCTCAATATGGTATTCATCGTGCTCTTCTTCATGCAGCTCATAACCCAGGCCAAGCTCGTAAGTGCGGGTTGCAAAGTGATTACCGTTAGCAAAGACTTCGTTTGCAGCCGGCGCCCTTTCTGCATGACTCAGGTTGAATGAAACCGATGTGTGGTCACTAAAATGATAGAGGTAACCGGCAGATGCCGAAGTGGCGTCAAAGGTATCCAGTTTGCGCTCTTCGCTGGAAAGCGATGTACGTTCGTGGCGAACACCTAAATCAACGTGATGAGATCCAAATTCCTGCTCTACGACCCAGAACAAGCCTTGGGTACGACGAGACGTGTTCGGCGTGAAGGCTTCTTCCCCAAAAGCAGATTTATCGCTGATGTCCCACTGCCAACCAACCGCGCCTTTCCAGCCAGCAATCTCTTTATGCTGACCAATCAGTCGTATCTCTTTTTGCGCATTTTCAAATTGAGTTGCGACGAGGCTGTCTTCAATTTCCTGATGCTGGTAATCCGTTAAGGCGGCGCGGAAATCCACACGATTAAAGCCACTAAAAGGATTACGCCATTGACCTGCAAATTGAATACGTTCTTGCTCTAGATCAGCATAAGGACCAGCTTCCACATGGTCATGATCTTCCTCTTGACCATGTTCTTCTTCATGCTCACTTTCTTCCTCACCATGGCCATGGTCGTGACCAGGAATACCGTATTCTTGATAAAGTCCCTGATAAGACACTCCGAAAAAGCCATCATCGAACTGGTAACTGGCGCCAATAGTGCCGCCCTGAGCATCAATAAACGAGTTATCAATGTGATCCACCGTTTCACCTTCGTCATTCGTAAACGACGGTGTCTCATAGTCATTTGCACGGCGAATAAAAGCGTCGGTATAAAGCGCCCAACGACCATTGCCTACTTGCAAATCGTAAGATCCCTCTTTGTTGTCGTTATTGGTAGAAGCTGACACATTCGCATTACCCTGCATGCCGTACACAGGCTCAGAAGGAATGCGGTTATCGACTACATTAATGACCCCGCCAATTGCTCCACTGCCATACAGCAGTGTTGCCGGGCCTCTTAGTACTTCAATTTGCTGTGCGGTACTGGTTTCTGTTGTGACCGCATGGTCGGGACCACCTCGAGATACGTCACCAGTATCAAGTCCGTTTTGGGTGATCTTTACTCGAGGCCCGCCGAGGCCCCGAATAATAGGGCTGCCAGCAACATTCGCAAAATGGGTATTGTTAATACCCGGCTCCATTGCCAGAGTTTCTCCCAGACTATGGGCATTCTTTTGCTTAAGCGCGTCACCAGAAATAATATTGACAGGCTGCGCCGATTCAAGCGCCGTCTTATCCAGCGGGCTTGCATTAATGACAATGACTTCATAGTCATTTATGTGTTCATGTTCTTCTTGTTGTTGCGCCTGTGCAACAGTGCTTGTTGCCAGTAATGCAAGAGTTAACGCATTCAGTTTCATAACCACTCCAGTTAACGTTGTTTCAGATTAACGCCATCTCGCTATTGTAATAATATAACATTACAAAATCCTGATACGTTTTGCAACACTCTTTCAATTATCCACTCTGGTTGTCTGCTACCTGCTGCGGTACACTAGCTTGGCTATTATGATAAAAAACACCAAGGACATGATATGAAGCCATCCCATATTCTTCTGCCCGTCACATTAAGCCTGCTGATAGCGGCTTGTGGCGCATCAGAACCCGAACTAAAAAAGACGGAAATCCGTGCTGAAGAATCCAATATCCGTGCTCATTTAGAGTTTCTTGCAGACGATGACCTTAAAGGTCGCGAAACTGGTAGTAACGAGCATGAAATTGCCTCTAACTACATTGTTTCTGAGTTCAAACAGTTAGGCCTTGAGCCTGCTGGTGACGAGGGCACTTATTATCAGCGTGTGCCCTTTCGTAAAAGTACGCTGAAAGAAAACAGCGCTAGCATGACCTTTGAAAATAACGGCGAAGTGGTTGAATTTGAATTCCCTAAGCAATTCATTACCGGCCCAAGTCATTATGAAGAAAAAGATGAAATTACTGCGCCATTAGTTTTTGTCGGCTATGGTATGGAAGCTCCTGAATTTGGTCTTGATGACTACAACGGCCTTGACGTAGAAGGCAAAATTGTTGTGATGCTAACCGGTCGTCCGGACTTTTTGCCTAGTGAAGAAGGCGCTCATTTAGCCAATATTAAAAATGATATTGCCCGGGAAAAAGGTGCGGTTGGTATTATTACTTTGCACACTCCGGTGCGCGAAAAAACTCGCAAATACGAAACCAGCGTTTATTACACCAAAACGCCACGCATGACCTGGTTAGGTCCTAATGGTTTGCCTAAAGGTGAAGAACAACAGTTAAAAGGTTCCGCCTATATTGATGATGAACCCGCCGAAAAACTCTTTGCCAGTGCACCGACAGAACTGAGCACTATCTTCGAGAAAATCGAAGAAGACCCTGACTTCTCTCCTGAAGGGTTTGAACTGGAAGGTGAAGTCACTCTGGCTCGCGAATCGCGTCACGAAGAAATTTCCAGCCCTAACGTCGCAGCTGTATTGCCCGGTTCTGACGAAACCCTGAAAGACGAGTACGTTGTTTATACAGCGCATTCCGATCATATTGGCGTAGTAAAAGACATGAGCCGCGAAGACAATATCAATAATGGTGCTATGGATAATGCCAGTGGTGTTTCTATTATGCTGGAAACCGCGCGTTTGTTTGTAGAGTCAGAGCAAGAATTTGACCGTTCAATTATGTTCTTGTCTGTCACCGCAGAAGAAAAAGGCCTGTTAGGTGCAGACTACTTTGCGAATAACCCGACGGTTCCATTAGAAAACATCGTAGCAAATGTGAATCTGGATATGCCGGTACTGCTGTATGATTTTGCCGACGTCATTGCCTTTGGTGCTTCCCATTCAACTTTAGGCGAGACGGTTAGCAAGGCTGCTGAGCAGTTCGATACAACGCAAAGCCCTGATCCTATGCCCGAGCAGGCTATTTTTACACGCTCAGACCATTACACTTTGGTTAAAAAAGGCATTCCGGCGGTGTTTTTGATGACCGGATTTACCTCACGTACCGAAGGTGAAGACGGCGGCGAAGTCTGGGGCAAGTTTTTTGCTGAGCACTATCATAAGCCCAGCGATGGACTCAACTTAGACATTAACTACGAAGCTGGAGCGCGCTTTACCGACATTAACTTTGCCATTGGCAAAGATATTGCCAATGCCGATAAGCGCCCACAATGGCTGGAAGACTCGTTCTTCGGTAGACAATTTAACGACTAGGCGTACGGTTAAAGTAAAGAACGAATTCGAGGGAGCCCTAATCGGCTCCCTTTTTGTTAGCGACCGTCATTAAAATGTCATTTACGCTCTCTACACTTTTACCATCAGTAGCTGCCGGAGCACTTGATGTTATCTGTAGACAAAGTTGTTAATGACAAGCTTCCACTCATTAAAGGGAAACCTTGGTTAGAAAAGCCAACGACCTGGGTTTTACGCAACCTTTTACACGAAGAAGACATTCAGAAGTTTGGCAAAAGCTCCCCCTCTTTAGAAGGCATAGACTTTGTTGAACACACCTTGGACTACTTTAATTTCACTTACTCCTACTCTTCGCAAGAACTGGATAATATCCCTGTAAGCGGACGTCTGGTTATTATTGCGAATCATCCGATAGGCTCTCTTGATGGGCTGGCATTATTAAAGTTAGTGAGTGAAATGCGCAGCGATGTAAAAATAGTTGCCAATGAATGGCTGTCTGCACTTGAACCGCTTAGCTCCCTGTTGCTGCCCATTAATGTTTTTGGCGGCAAGCCCAGCCGAAAAGACATTCGCAACATACATAACCACCTTCACGACGAAGGGTGCGTCATATTGTTTCCTGCTGGCGAAGTGTCGCGGCTACGCCTCAATGGGGTACGCGATACTCACTGGCAAAGTGGCTTTCTGAAAATAGCCAAGGCAACCCAAAGTGACATTTTGCCGATACGTCTCGACGCTCATAACTCAGCCTGGTTTTACACCGCTTCTATGGTCTACAAGCCTTTAGCTACCATGCTCTTGGTAAAGGAAATGTTTCGTCAGCAACGTAAGCAGGTTAAGTGCCATATAGGGCAAAGAATACCTGTTGAAGCCTTTCTTCATCAGGGCCTTAGTATCAACCAGCAGGTTAAACTGTTTAAAAAGCACTTGTACCGTTTAGGTACTCAAAAAAAATCGATTTTCCCAACTCAGACAGCAATAGCCCGTCCTGAATCGCGCCAACCTTTGAAAGCGGCCATTGAGGCCTGTGAGTTACTTGGTGAAACCCCCTGTGGCAAAAAGATTTATCTGTATGAATTTAGTGGTAGCTCTCCTATTCTTCGGGAGATAGGTCGCTTACGAGAAATCGCTTTTCGCACCGTAGGCGAAGGTACCTGGCGTAAACGCGACCTTGATGAGTACGATACCTGGTATATGCACCTGATACTCTGGGATCCGGACGATCTTGAAATTGCCGGTGCTTACCGTCTGGGCGACTGTAAAAAAATAATAGAAACGCACGGCCAAAACGGGCTTTACAGTGACGGATTCTATGAGTTCTCGGACGCTATGAAGGGTATTTTTCCGCAAAGTCTGGAACTGGGCCGTTCATTTGTACAACCCCGGTATTGGGGTAAGCGCAGTCTGGACTATCTCTGGGTAGGTATTGGTGCGCTGTTGCGTAAGCATCCAGATTATCGTTACTTATTTGGCTCTGTCAGTATTAGCAACGCGTTACCAAAGGATGCGCAGGCCGCTTTAGTCAAATTTTACAGCAGCCATTTTCCACCGCAAACACCAATGGCCAGGGCGAACATTCCTTATCGTTTAAACACCGACTCAACGGTGCCTGACTTTACCGGTAACAACTACGCCGATGAATTTGTTCTGCTAAAAAGCTACATGGCGAATATCGGCTCTGCCATTCCCACGCTTTACAAACAATACTCGGAGCTATGTGAACCCGGCGGAGTGCAGTTTTTAGAGTTTGGCGTTGACCCGGACTTTAACCACTCGATAGATGGATTGGTGTTAGTGGATACCACCAAACTCAGCGCGAAAAAGCGCAAGCGTTACTTAGAAACGAGATAAGCACTAGCCTGCTGATACCAGTCGCCCAGTACAATACGTTTAGCGGGTTTACCGTCACCGAGAGTGAAGCAATGCACTGCCGGACGGTGTGTGTGGCCATGAATGAGCTGTCTAACGCTGTGCTTTTCCATAACATGCAGCACTTCACTGTGCTGAGCATCCATTTTATAAAGCTGTTCCGGGCTTAGTTCAGGTCTTTGGCTACTGGATTTCTCCCGTAACCGGTTAGCAATACGCATACGCCAGGACAAGGGCAAGCTACGCATAATACCTTTGACCAGAGCATTCTGGATAATAGCCCGATAACGCAGGTAACCTTTATCCAGCGTGCATAAGGTATCACCATGCATCAGTAGTACCCGCTCGCCATACAAGTCAATGACCGTTTCATCAGGGAGAAGGGTTAAACCAACATCGCTGGCAAAACGCTCGCCCACCATGAAGTCACGGTTCCCGGCCATAAAGTAAAGGCGTACACCACTGTCCGTCATGTACTTCAGCTGATTTTTTACTTGCGCCGCAAATTCGCTGGTGTCGTCGTCGCCCAGCCAGGCATCGAACAAATCGCCAAGAATATAAAGCGCATCAAGATTAGTGTGTTGCTGACAAAAGTTATCAAAAGCAGCCAGAATATCTGGCCGCCCCGGACTTAAATGTAAGTCAGCGATAAAGCCGGTGGTCACGGAATCAGTCTTTAACCGACACACTTTCAATAACCACGTCTTCAACCGGCACGTCCTGATGGAAGCCCGCTGAACCGGTTTTCACGTCTTTAATGGTGTTTACCACGTCCATACCTTCTACAACCTCGGCAAATACGCAATAACCATAACCGTTAGGTGTTTCATTCTGAAAGTTAAGAAAAGCATTGTCGTTCACGTTGATGAAAAACTGAGACGATGCTGAATGAGGATCGGGCGTGCGCGCCATAGCTACCGAGCCAACCACATTCGGTTTTGCTGTCGGCGCTTCGTTTTCGATATTGTCGCGTGTTTCTTTTTGCTTCATGCCAGGCTCAAAACCACCGCCCTGCACCATGAAGTTACTAATAATACGGTGAAAAATTGTGCCATCATAAAAACCGTCACGGGCATACTGTAAAAAGTTATCTACAGTCTTAGGCGCGGTTTCATTGTGCATTTCTAAAGTGATATCACCATGATTGGTATGTAAAACGACTTGCATTGAATGTACCTGTTTCATTGACTAAACCAGCCAATAGTGTACCAGAGCCGTACCATAGGTGGTATCATAAGCCCCCAGTTTTCATCGCTAACCGTTTAAAAGTAAGAGACACTATTTATGGCATTAACCGTATTTAACACCCTCACCCGCAAAAAGCAGTCATTTGAGCCTATTCAACCCGGCCACGTGGGTATTTATGTGTGCGGTGTTACCACCTACGACTACTGCCATATTGGCCATGCCAGAACTTATGTCGCTTTTGATATTGTTGTGCGGTATCTGCGAAAGTTAGGGTACAGCGTGAAATACGTCCGCAATATCACCGATCTGGACGATAAAATCATTAAACGTGCGGCTGAAAACGGAGAAGATTTTCATCAGGTTACTGAGCGCTTTATTCGGGAAATGCATAAAGATTTTGACGCGTTGAATTTAGTCCGTCCCGACATTGAACCGCGTGTAACCGGCCATATGGATGAAATTATCCAGATGATTGAACGCCTTGTTGAGAACGGCAACGCCTATGAAGCCGGCAACGGCGATGTTCTCTTTGATGTTTCTACATTTAACGATTACGGCAAGCTCAGTCGTCAGGACTTAGAGCAATTGCAAGCGGGTTCACGGGTTGATGTTGACGCAGCCAAACAAGATCCGCTCGACTTTGTGCTCTGGAAAAGCGCTAAGCCCGGCGAGCCCAGCTGGTCTTCGCCCTGGGGTGAAGGCCGCCCGGGCTGGCATATTGAATGTTCAGCAATGAATAAGAAGCACCTAGGCAGCACTTTCGATATTCATGGTGGCGGCTCTGACTTGTCTTTTCCTCATCATGAAAATGAAATAGCGCAAAGCTGCTGCGCGAATCAATCTGAGTACGTAAAGTACTGGATGCACAGCGGTATGGTGCAGGTCGACAATGAGAAAATGTCGAAGTCACTGGGCAACTTTTTTACGATTCGCAGCGTACTGGAACAATACGACGCGGAAACTGTGCGGTATTTCCTGTTGTCGAGCCATTACCGCTCACAGCTAAACTATACTCAGGAAAACTTGGATCAGGCGCATTCCGCTCTGGAGCGCTTATACACTGCATTGCGTGACATAACACCGCAAGCCGCCAGTGAAGAATTGCATAGCAAATACTGGCAGAGCTTTCAGCAGGCTATGGACGACGACTTAAACGCGCCGGAGGCCATGAGTGTGTTATTTGAAATTGCCCGGGAAATTAACCGCAACCGCGAGAGTGCTCCGGACGCAGCCGCGCAATTAGCGCACGTTTTACTTGAACTGGCTGAAGTAATGGGGCTGCTGCAACAGTCTCCGCAAGAGTTTTTACAAGGTGACGACGACGATGTCGCCAAAATTGAAGCGTTGATTGCCAAGCGTAATCAGGCCCGGGAAGATAAAGACTGGGCTGCAGCAGACGAAGCCCGTGATGAGCTAACCAACATGGGTGTTGTTTTAGAGGATGGTGCTGAAGGCACCCGCTGGCGTCGCGCTTAACCGACAAACTGATTAAGAGGTTTAACCTATGGCATTTGCACAACTGCAAATCGTCAGCTCACTGGCTGACGCATACTCAAAAGATGGTGCCGACGCACTTATCTTAATTGGAAATTTTGATTCTATTGACGATTCTGCTCTGGCTGAAACGATTCAGCAGGCACAAATTACCGATCAAAGAGTGGGAAAACAGCCTTTACTGTTACAGGCTGACGGTGTTCCGGGCCAGCGTTTGGTCGCTGCGCCTACCGGGCCGTTAAACCGCGACTTTGACGATGTTCGTCAGGTTTTCGATGCGGCACATGCGGCAGCAAAAGTTGCGCAAGATGCCGGCGCCCGACACCCGGTTATCGCGTTGAATAACGTCAATGTGAACGACGATCGTTATCAGCAAGCCTTTTTAGCCGCTTATCTTGGCTTTTGTCAGGCACTTTATCAGCCACTGGAAGCTCGTGAAGCTCATGGTGAAGAAGCCATTGAACCGACTCAAAACGTCATTTTAGTTGGAGAGCTTGACGCTGAATGGGCCATGGCGGTTGAAGCCGGTAAACGCGTTGCCCGCGACCTTGCAGGTACCGAACCTGAGCGTATGGCACCACCTAAATTTGCTGAATATTGCCGCCAGGCCTTTGCTCACACTTCGGTTAAGGTCACTGTTATCGATGACTACCAGCAACTACAGCATGAGTACCCTTTACTGGCAGCCGTTGGTCGCTCATCAATGGCCGTAGAGCGTCATCGCCCTTGCGTTATTCGCCTTGAGTATCACGGCAACAACCCCGAGCGTACAGTTATGTTTGCCGGTAAAGGTATCGTTTACGACACCGGTGGTGCTGACTTAAAAACCGGTGGTCATATGGCTGGTATGAGCCGAGATAAAGGCGGTGCTGCAGGCGTTGCCGGCTTCTTAAAAACGGTTTCGGAATTACAGCCAGAGCACCTTAATGTGGTTGCTGAAATTGGCGCGGTACGTAACAGCATTGGTTCGGATGCTTTTGTGGCCGATGAAATTATTACCGGCCACAGCGGCAAGCGTGTCCGCATTGGGAATACCGATGCCGAAGGCCGCCTGATAATGGCCGACTTACTTTCGCATTTACGCGAAGAAGCGGCGAAAGCTGACGGCGAACACGAGTTATATACGGTAGCAACTCTGACAGGCCACGCAGCCCTTTCAAAAGGCCCATACAGCGCTCTGGTACCCAATGGCCATGCACGTCGTCAGAACCTGGCTCAGGCATTATTCGATGCAGGCGAAACCTATGGTGACCCGGCAGAAATATCCTGGTCGCGCCGTGAAGACTTCGACTTTGTTAAAGGCCGTACCCTTTGCGACGATCTGCTATCCTCCAACAACGGTTCTTCTGCTGCCACACCACGTGGACACCAATTCCCGATGGCATTTCTGAGCGGAGTATCCGGTCTGGACAATCATGGCATTGATAGTGAGCACCCGATAAGCTACATCCATATCGATATTGCCGGTAGCGGCGTAGAAGGCGGAGACTGGCAACACGGTAAACCAACAGCAGCTCCGGTTACTTGTCTGGCGGGTCATTACCTGAAGAAATAACTTTTACGAAAGCGCTTTATTGAAAACAATAAAAAAGCCCGGTTCCGCTTAACCAGAACCGGGCTTTTTTTATTTAAAATTTACGTTAAGAAATAAAGTCAGGGCCAAAACCATTGGTCCATAAAATGGCCGTTGTTGCCATAAGTACAACCATAGCAATAAGACCTGCGGTCACTACCGAGCTCGCGTACAGAAAACCCCGTTCTTCCGGAATGTGCATAATTACCGGTAGGCCTGAGTAAAGCAGGTAAACCGAATAAGCCACGCCAATAAGGAAAACGGACGCAACAAACCACAACTCAGGATAAACTGACGCTATTCCCGACATAATTACAGGAGTCGCCGCGTAGGCTGCTAATTCAAGCGATTTCGTATAACTGGGGTCGGCACCAAAGGTTTTTGCCATCCAATAAATTAAGTAAGCCAACGCAAACGTGGCTCCCAAAATACCAATATACATTGCAACGCCAAGCATAACACCACTGCTTTGGGTAAGATAAATGGACTCGCGTGCTCCAACGCTCCAGCCAATATGCGCTGACGCGTAGTAAGCGGCCAAACAAGGTAAAATTGCTACCAGTAAAATGTGAGAACACGAATAAAGAAAGCTCTCACGCTTGCTGTCTATCGATTTCCACTCTTGCACTGGATGGGCGTATAACCCCCAAATATGATTCAGTATCATAATTTCACTTCCCCATAGTTCGCGGTCATACCGCCGAATTCATAAATACGTTATAATTTTTGACGCGGGTACTGCTGAAAAATTCACCCCATGTATCTAATATTCAGCACCATCTGTATTCTGTCAAGGCCTTTTGTTATAGAACAAAGGGTTAGTTGTTAATTTATTATTACACCTTTTACGCCAAGAAGGATCGCTGTGAATTATAGTCTCGTCGAACCCTATCTAAATCTGCTCGACCCAATACACTCATTTTTACTTTGCCGGACGCCTTCAGAGTGGGTTAAGCAAGCGTCTATGGCTGAGAATCTGCCCGTCATTTTACTGGATCATTTACATTGTGAGTTAAAAGCGGCTCAAAGCGCAGCCTTATTGCTGCGCCGTTATGCCGTTAATAAAGATCACGGGCAAACCCTGCTTGACGCTCTGCAGCCATACGAAGATCTGGTTTATCGCGGCCTTGGAAATTTTCAGCAACTGAAACAAAGCAAGCAACTGTCTCACGCTTTACAAGCTGCTGAGTCACAACCGTACGCCGACGAAATTATTGATAAAATGTCCCGTTTAATACGGGAAGAGCTGCATCATTTCCAGCAGGTTCTTGAAATAATGCAGGCACGTGATGTACCGCTTTACAAGCTCAGCGCATCGCGTTATGCGGCCAGCCTTATTCGGCATGTACGTACATACGAGCCGCAGGCTTTAATTGATAAGTTAATTATAGGCGCTCTTATTGAAGCGCGCTCTTGTGAGCGCTTTGCCGCACTGGCTCCTTATCTGGATGAGGACATCGCCCGCTTTTACGTGTCCCTGTTACGTTCAGAAGCACGCCATTATCAGGATTACCTCGAGTTAGCACAGAAGCTAAGCGATACGGACATTACCGAGCGGATTAATCAGTTCAGAGAGTGGGAAGCAGAATTGATTATGTCTGAAGATACTGAGTTACGTTTTCACTCAGGAGTACCGGTGCACGCTTAAATGTGCACCGGCTCTCGGAGAACAACCGGAGAAGTAACCGGAAAAAGCTCAGCAGTTAGAGCTCTTCCAGCTTTTTGCCAGCGTCTTTGTCGTGGTATACGTCTTCGTCAAAGTCGCCCTCTGAACGTGCCACCACACAACTGACCATAGCGTCACCGGTTACGTTAACTGCCGTTCGGGTCATATCCAGCAAGCGATCCACACCGATAATAAGGCCAATACCTTCAACCGGCAAACCAACTTGCTGCAGCACCATGGCGAGCATGATAAGCCCAACCCCGGGCACTCCGGCAGTACCAACAGACGCCAGTGTCGCGGTCATAATCACCATCAGGTATTCAGCAACGCCTAAGTCCAGCCCATATACCTGCGCAATAAAGACGGTAGCAACACCCTGCATAATAGCCGTACCATCCATATTGATGGTAGCGCCCAGCGGCACAGTGAAGGAACCTACGCTGTTACTGACGCCTAAACGACGGGTAACGGTTTCCAAAGTGATAGGCATGGTCGCATTACTGCTTGCGGTACTAAAGCCAAACAGTTGAGCGTCACGCATCTTACGCAAGAAAATTCCCGGTTTAACCCGGGCAAGAACGCGCATAAATAGTGGGTAAATAATTAAGCCATGAGCAATAAGCACAAACAGAACCAACAGGAAGTACTTGGCAAGACTGCCTATCATTTCCACGCCAATTTCTGTGAAAAGTTTGGCCATTAGTGCAAACACACCATAAGGCGCCAGGTTCATTAAGATAACAACCAGCTTCATAATGACCGAATTCAGATCATCGAAAAAGCCTTTCAAACGTTCACCCGGCTTACCAACCAGCGCCATGGAAATGCCGAACAGCAACGCAAACACAATAATTTGCAACATATTGCCTTCGGCCATCGCGTTGATCGGGTTATCAGGGAACAGATTAACAATGACTTCGCTAACCGATGGTGCTTCGCTGGTCTCAAAGCTTGCGTCCGAAGCACGCTCAATGCCGGAGCCTGGCTGCACCAGAATTGCCGAACTAATCGCAAAAGTAATAGCGATAGCCGTGGTGATCATATACATGCCAACAGCTTTTCCGCCTAAGCGTCCAAGCTTGCTGGGGTCACTTAAGGAACAAGTGCCGACCACCAGTGATACAAACACCAGTGGCACAACCAGCATTTTCAAAGAGGTAATGAATATTTGACCAACAACGTCGAAAAGACCGTTGGTTAAATACAGAGAAACCCAGGCATTATCACCGGCAACGTAACGAATAATGGTACCGAGAATGATCCCAGCGACCATGCCGATAACAATGCGGCTAGTCAGGCTGAGTTTTTTCTTTTCGCTCATAAGCGTCCTTTATTATTCATTCTGAAAAACTGCGATAGCCTAGCAGAAAGCATTTAAATAAGCAGCTATAAAACTTTAAGCCTCGCTGAATACCTTCTATTGTGCGACATCTGACCGGGTTAAGGAAGATTTTAAGGTATGGATAATAACGGACATACCTTTTGCAAAACGTTCACTTAGTGGTTTACGGATAACATACTGTAATTGCAATACATCAAACCCCTTATGCTGTTTCATTAACCACGCGTCACTGGTTATCACTTCATCAATTAAGCCGAGATCTTTCGCTTCCTGACCTGACCAGACCTCGCCTGTTGCTACTTTGTCTATATCCAGCTCGCTGCGATTTTCCTGAACAAAAGACTTAAACTGACGGTGAATGGCCTCTAAATCCTGTTTAAACTTACGACGGCCTTCATCGGTATTTTCACCAAAAATAGTCAAAGTGCGCTTATATTCGCCCGCGGTTAATTGTTCAAAATCAACATTATGCTTTTTCAAAAGACGGTGGAAATTCGGTATTTGCGCCACCACACCAATTGACCCAATAAAAGCAAAAGGTGCCGCCATGAGCTTATGACCAACGCAAGCCATCATATAACCGCCGCTTGCCGCCACTTTATCTATAGCAACATTAACGGTTAAGTTATGCTCTCTTAAACGCAGCAACTGAGCCGCCGCGAGACCATAACCATTAACCACACCACCGCCACTTTCCAGTCTTACCAGTACTTCGTCTTTCTCAGTGGCCAAGTTTAGAATAGCGTTGACTTCATGGCGTAAACTGTCGACCTCTTTTGCATCCATGCTGCCTTTAAAATCAATAACAAAAAGGCGTTTCTCTTTGTTCTCCGCAGCCTTCTTTTTCTTTAACGCTTTTAGCGCTTTTTTCTGAGCTTTTTTATCCATAAGCTCAATTTTTAACTGTTCACTCAGCTCATTCAGCTCTTTAGATAAATGCGTGACTTGCAAATCGCCTTTACTTTTTTTCTGTTTCTGCGCCGCCTGAGCAACAAGACCGACAATAAAACCAACGGCCACCACAATAATAGCGGCTTTTAGTAAGAAGCCTCCAATATCAGCAACAAAATCCATACCACTCTCCTAAAACGAAAAAGGCCAGCATAACTGCCGGCCTTTGAATACCAAGTGTTCAATAACCTGAGATTATTCTACCACTTCTTCGTTGGTTACTGGTAACTGCAACATGTCGGCTGCAAACCAGAAAGCAATTTGTTGCTGCATTTCTGCGGTAACTTGCGCAGATGGGCCTGCGTCAACCAGCGAGCCGTGCTCTGCGTCACCACCAAAGCGAACGATACCTGATACCGGAGTAGTACCATCTTCCGACGTTGCTGTAGTGGAGATGCCTTGCAGACCAAGCAATGCGGCCAGAGGTTCTGTTCCCGCCAGAGGTTTATTCTCCACTGAATTCGGAATAACTGCATCATCAATAGCTTCTATAACATGAATGGGTGTTTGTGAAGCTACTACTGGAGCTGCATAGTTAACAGGATCGCCGGAATCGATAACGGTTTGAGCCGCAAATGCGAACTGCTCAAGAGTTGCGTTAATTTGCGCGACTTGTTGCTCTGATGCTTGTGCCATAAATCCTGCATAGAATTCTTCAAGAGTTGCGCCGCCAGCGATAGCTTCGTCAGCACCCGCTTTAAACTCTGGATTAGACGAATACAACAAGGTCGCTTTAATCGTCGGTCCAAAACTGTCGGAAGCCAATAGGAAACTGGCTATGCTACCACCTGGCATACCTAAACTTGAGGCTTGAACAGAAAACTGCGCATCAAGAGCCGCAAGCGGGCTGTCTTCTCCAAAAGAGGTATTAGCTAAGGCGGTGAAACCTGTGCCGGCAATTGCTCCCAAAGAATGTCCAACAAAATGTACATCACTTCCGTCAAGTTCAGCACCATCACCTGCGATAAAGTTATTCAAACTAACGCGTAGACCGACCAAGTCAGCAATCGATTGACGCAAATTATCGCGTGTCGTCAGCAAGCTGCTCAGATTCATATAAGTTGTAACGTTTTCTGTGCCGGTAGCGGTAATATCAAGATTGCCATCGCTATCAACATCAAAGCCTCTATCCCCATGCAGTGGATGATCAATGGCAACAGTTGCAAATCCAGCGATAGCTAACGTGCCGGCAATAGCCGCTGCATTAGATTTATCCTGAGCGATACCGTGTTGGAACATCACCACAGGCCAACCGTCAGCAGGCGCAGTTAAAGTAGGTAAAGCAGGATCCATTCCGGCGCGAACAGCATTTGCTGTTGCCAAATCAGGAATAGTCACAAAAGCATTAACCGTTTTAGTATCCTGAACAGCCGGCACTGGGTTGTATTTAGTCAAATGGCGCTCTTCATCAACGCCTGGCAAGTCGATTCCATTTGGCTGAGCAATACAGGTTTCAACCAAAGTCTGGATAGCTTCTGCTTTATCGGCTGCTATCGACTCTTGAGTGATACCAAGGGTGCCATCAGGAATGTCTCCGCTTTCAATCCCGCCGACGATAGATATCGGACTATCACATTTTGCCGTCCAACGACCTGTTATTGGTGCAGTAGGGTTTTCAGCACTAGGTATTGGAGAGTAATAAGGTAAGTCTACTTGTCCGCCATACAGTTTTGCCGCACTCGCTGCGGCAAGCGCATTTGGATCGGTGAGACCTGCGTCAGTCAAGTCTTCATCTAATGTTCGACCTAAATATGCTGCTTGCAGTTGTGGACTATTACCAGCTGCCATTTTCTGTCCTAGCAAGGTTTTTGTCATACCTAATACATCACCCACGGACTGTGTGGTAAAGTTCGAGCTGTAAATCACCCCTTCAGGGTCTACACCATACTGCGCCAAAGAGCCTTCATAACTATTAACCAGGCGTTGTAGAGAGACGGCACTCTCATCACCTGAAACCGGCTTCTCATCCGCATTACGTTTCATCAAGGTATAGGTTTGTGATGGTTTAACGTCGCGACCAAGAGAGTCTTGAATATTGTCAGTCAATACCACCAGGTAACCGGTTTTAGGTTTGAATGGACGCAGCGGTACAACAGCAACACTGCCATTGCCTGTTGCTTTAACGGTGAAGTCGGTATTGTGTTCAAGTTCACCCGTTATTGCACATACAGCCGCGGGGGTTGCTGCGGCACATCGCTCAGAAACCTCATTGCCGCCCTGTATGGTTTTAAATACACGTATTGATCCCTGAGCTTCCAGACTAGCGGCTTCAATAGTAACTTGCTCACCGTTTTCATCGACAGGCAATGAAAACTTAAAAGTTATAGGAGAGTGTGTCCCCCAACCATCAAGCCCATTAAGGGCCACTTTTGGATTTGAGACGTCGTCCGGATTATCCACTGGAATGTTCAGCGTTCCGTCTTTACTTTCACTCAATAAAATATTGCTGGGAGTTGGTATTTCACCATTGGACGGGTCAAAAACTACGCGTGACGCAGCAACACTAACTTCCTTTTCTGTAAGTGGAGCTTCGTCGCCGCTACCACAGCCTACAAGGCTAAGTGCAGAACCAATTGCAAGCGGGAGTAATAATTTCTTCATGAGGTATCCTCAATTCTTTTTATGATTTGTTATTTTACGTCTTCTCTTAACGATTTTTATACACCTGTATCAAATAAGATGAAAGGCTTTTTACGGATTTTTCGTTCGTTTGCTGAGAAGTTACTCGAATATCGTTACAATAGCCCACTCACCCGACCACAGTCCAATGGTATTAAGAAACTGTTATGGAAATTAAAACCGTACATGATTATCAGGCAAGTCCTGAATTATTGAAAAATAAGGTTATTTTAGTTACTGGTGCAGGCGACGGCATTGGTCGTCAAGCCGCTCTGAGCTACGCTGAACATGGTGCCACAGTTATTTTACTAGGCCGCACTGTTAGCAAGCTGGAATCGGTTTACGATGAAATTATCGCTCAGGGAAGCCCACAACCGGCAATTATTCCGCTCGATTTAAAAGGCGCAACGGAAAATCATTACCGAGATATGGCGGCCACCATTGCGGATCAGTTCGGTAAACTTGACGGCGTGCTGCATAACGCAGGCCTGCTTGGCATTCTGTCCCCTTTTACTCACATTGAAAAAGACAGCTGGGACGACATTATGCAGGTTAACGTCACGGGTCAGTTTGCGATGACTCAGGCACTGATTCCGGTAATGGAAAGGTCTCCGAACGCTTCCTTAGTTTTCACATCCTCGGGGGTAGGAAGAAAAGGACGCGCATTCTGGGGGCCCTATTCTGTCAGTAAATTTGCTACTGAAGGTATGGCTCAGGTTATCGCCGACGAGTATGAAGATACCAAATTGCGCACCAACGTCATTAACCCCGGCGCGACCCGCACATCAATGCGTGCGAAAGCGTATCCGGCAGAAGACGCTAAGTCGCTTAAAACACCCAAAGATCTGATGCCAACTTACTTGTACCTGATGAGCGATGATAGCATTTCTGATAATGGCTTGTGTTTCGACGCCCAGTAAACCGGCAGCTTCGAACTGACGTATCGGTAAAAAGGAAACGTGTTACACTCAGTAACATGCATAATTAATTAGGTTACGTCTATGACATCGAAGCTACAGCAGCGAGCCATTAATATACTCAGGCTCGCTTTGCCTTTCAGCGCATTGTTCAGTTTATCAGCAGTTGCTGAGCCGCCGGAAATCGAAATTTTTGATAACGTCCGCCAGCAACAATGGGTGGGCGTGAGTCCGGTTAGTCGCGATACCATCTGGCTATCAGGTGAGAAAGGAACGGTAGCCAGAACCACCGATTCAGGAAAAAGCTGGGAATATTTTCAACCCGGACCCGGTGACCTCGATTTTCGTGATATTGAAGCTATTGATGACCGCCGAGCCTATGCGTTAAGCGTTGGTACCGGTGGTCAGTCACGTATTTACTACACTGAAAATGGTGGCAGCAGCTGGCGTCTTCGTTATCGCGGTGAGTCAGATAGCTTCTTCAATTGTATGGCGCTCTCTCCTAGCGGTGAAGCCTGGGTGCATGGCGACAGCGTTGGCGATGAGTGGCGGATGGTACGCAGTGCCGATGGTCGCAACTGGATGCAAGTTCGCAGTGCGGTCGCCGAGCCGCCTCAGTCTAACGAAGGTGGTTTCGCCTCAAGTGGCAGCTGCGCCCGCTTTAATAACGACAATTGGATGATAGCAACAGGTAATGCTGATAAAGCTCGAGTATTAATTAAAGGCTCGTTTGGCATTCGCTTTCGTGTGGTAGAAACACCAATGGAAGCAGGACCCATGGCGGGCATTACCAGTGTCTGGCCTATTGACGATAAAACCTTTTATATTGCTGGTGGTGACTTAAATGATGCTTCTGGTGACGAAAATCGTTTGTGGCATTATCAAAACAACGAATTTGAAGCCTTGCCCGGGCCGCCCATTAAAGGCGCTCTTTATAGCTTAAGCCTGGTCGACCACAATGGTTCCTGGTTATTGACGTCTAACCCTCAAGGCGCGGCAGCATTAAACCTACAGAGTAATGAGTGGTTTAAGCTCTCTGATGCCAATATCTGGAATATTCAGTGTCATGGGGATATCAGCTGCTGGCTGGTTGGTAAAGACGGCTACGTTGGCCGTTTGCAATGGCAGGCGCCGCAACAGCGCCCGAAACTCTGACGGTTACTCACATATTAAGCGGCTGGGGAACTTAATAAAGCCAACCCACCTAATAAGTGACGGCTATTAAATCCGTGCCGCTTAAGCACATTAGCGACAACTTGGCTTCTGTTGCCTGAGCGACACAAGCAAATAACATCTCGTTCGCGCAAGTGTGAGTTACTGTGTATAAATTGAATAACTTCGGTTAGTGGCACATTGACCACCTCTGCATTGCAGGGAATATCGGACAACACATGCTCCTGCCGCTCCCGCACATCAATAATGAGTAAGTCATTGCGATGCCAGAATTCGTCAGTATCCCCCACCGGAATATTAACCCCGTCATCAACACGACAGTCGCCGTTTAATTCACAAGGCGTGTAAACAATATGATGCTCCGAGTCTTGCCCCGGGCAAATAAGCGTACTCTCGCCGATAAAGCATTCGTAAGCACTTGGTGCTGCCTCAGAGCCAGTAAATAAAAAGTCTGAACCCACCCGGCTTTTCAGTGCAGCTGATTCACTTAATACGTAAACCGGATTGCGACTACCGACTCGAAACAAACGCCTCTCGCCTATACTCACACAGCCACTGACGCTACCCTCGCATTCAACCGGAACCGCGTCACAAGAGTCAACAGCAGACTGCGGCCAGCCAAACACATCATATTCACCAATAGACTGCTCGGGCATGAGTATTGGCAATAGCAACTCGATAGACTGGCTAGTTATTGAATCAGCGGATGTCGATACCACCGCTTTCACTTGATAGTGCTGGCAACTGACAATATTCTCAATTCTGCCAGCTAAAGCCGGATGAGGATCGATAACGGCTATTTCTTTCGCTTGCTTATCTATCACCAGGTAACAACAATGATCATCGTACTTCAGTTGCACAACGCCATCTAACTGGGCGTCGTTATCGTTATTCGTATCCGCAACAATCAGACAGGAATTTCTCAATGCGTCAGCGGCTTGTTTTATACGCACACAAGCTTCAGTAATTTCCTCTTGTCGCGTTGCCGGGCCAAAAGATAATCGAATAGCCGAACCGCTGCGCCACTCTTCCAAACCCATGGCGTCTAAAACAAAGCTCTTTGTTACCTTAGAACTACAGGCAGAGCCTGAACTCACTCTTATCTGGCAGGCGTCAAAAACATCCATAATATCGCGCGATGCGACACCTTCTACGGAAAAGTTCAGTGTCGTAGGAACCGAATGCTCAAAGTCATGATTAAAGACAATAGAGGGAAAGGCGGATCGCAGGGCTTCAACCAACTGCGAACGATAATCCTGTAAAGTAGCCTCACTATGAAAACGGCGGTTACTGTCATCCAGCATTAATTCAAATAACGCATTTAATGCTGCTATTCCGGGTAAGTTTTCGGTACCGGAACGCAAACCTGATTCCTGCCCTCCGCCAATAATGAGCGGGGTATAAGGCGCTGAATGCCGAACTGCCATAAACCCGATGCCCTTGGGACCATAAAGCTTATGACCACTGAACGGAGCGTAATCAATGGTTGTTTCATCTAAATTAAGAGCTTTTTTCCCTAATACCTGAACGCAATCGACCATCCAGGGTACATCCGGGTTATGCTGACGTATGGTTTCTTCCAGTTGTTTTAAGTTCTGAATAACACCGGTTTCATTATTCACAGCCATAGTGCATATCATGGCAGCATCTTTTACATGCTCAGCAATAAACTCGCTATCCAACAGGCCCTGTTTATCAACTGGAATGGCAACAAGCTCAGCTTTCAGCCCAAGTAACTGGTTCCAGTGGGCCAAGGCTTGGGGCACTGCTTTGTGTTCTGTCGCACCATACAGCAGATATTTTTTTCGCTTATCGGGAGCAACCTGCATAGCGGCGTTAATTGCAGAAACAACGGCCGTCTGAATGCCCTCTGTTGCGCCACTGGTAAAAATAAGTTGCCCTGATGGCAAGCCGACAATTTTGCGAGCTAACTGACGTGTGGTATCCAGAATATAGCGAGCTTTTAAGCCAGTAATATGGCTACTTGAAGGGTTCCCAAAAACCGTTTCCATAGTGTGAGAAACAGCTTGGATAATTTCGGGAAGTACCGGAGTGGTAGCATTACAGTCCAGATAAAGTTCGTTTGCGTTGGTCTGAATATCTACTGGTTTCATGCTACCCCCCAAATTAACTAAAAGTTATATGTTTATAACCTTTATGACTAAAAGGGTCAATGAATCTGGTTTTCTTTCCAGGCTTGTTCCTTTCTCATTCTATCTTTTCGCTTGTCACATGGTTCATCACAGTCACAGGCTTTTTCCATGCCCAGAGCGCCGATGCCACCACAGCTGCCGGAAATTGTCTTGCGCTGTACAATATAACCAACGGCCATTGCCAGCACAACAATGATGAATAAAGCGAATACCATTATAAAGGTTTGCATTAAAACTCCTACTACTGCTCAGCCAACAACGGCTTAAATGCGTCACTCATATACTCTTCAAAACCGTCTTCGGTTTTATAAATGAGCATAACTGCCATATTGTGTTTTTTTGCGAAGGACTTTGCTCTTTCCGTTCCCATTACAAATAATGCAGTTGCATAAGCGTCGGCAGACATTGTGTCCTTAGCATAAACTGAAGTCGAAACTAAGTTATGCTGCACAGGAGCACCGGTTACCGGATTAATAATATGGGAGTATCGCTTACCATCTTCTTCATAATAATTGCGATAATCACCCGAAGTCGCCAACGCGCCGTCTTTAAATTGGACAACACGTTGCACCGCACGTTCCGTTGAAACCGGTTTTTCTATAGCCAGGCGCCATAATGCTTCATCCGGTTTGCCGCCTTTCGCGATAACTTCACCGCCAATTTCCACCAGGTATTGCTTTATCCGCAACTGATCTAACAAGTGAGCAACTCTGTCGACACCGTAACCTTTGGCTATAGTGGACAAGTCGACGTATAGATCCGGGTTACCTTTAATCAGCTGATGGTTTTCTACACGTAATTTCTGATAACCGGTTTTTTTACGAACCGCACTCAACTCTTCTTCAGACGGTTCTTTTTCTGGTCTCGACTGAGGGCCAAACCCCCAAAGGTTAACCAAAGGACCGACGGTTATATCCAGAACACCATCAGTTTCCTCCCCAATTTCAAGCCCGCGAGTGACCACCCGTTCAAGATCACGGCTAATGACCATCGGTTCGGTACTTTTAAACTGATTAAACAGGGAAAGCTCAGACTCGGGATCATAAGTCGACATTTGTGCATTTACGCGTTCGAGCACAGTATCGACTTTTTTCTGAATTTCATCTCTGTTATGTCTGGGGTCTTTCGAATAAACAGTGACACTATAGGTAGTTCCCATAGTCTTTCCGCTGAACGAAATTTTCTCAGGTGAATCAGAACAAGAAACTAAAAAGGCCAGCCCCAAAAGGGCTAGCCAAATTTTAGCAATCGACAATTTCGATAGCATCATGAATTAACCACCAAAGTCATCCAACATGATATTTTCATCTTCAACGCCTAAGTCTTTCAACAAGTTGATAACTGCCGCGTTCATAACCGGTGGTCCACACATGTAATATTCACAATCTTCTGGGGCATCGTGGTCTTTAAGATAACGCTCATAAAGAACGTTGTGAATAAAGCCAGTATCACCTTCCCAATTGTCTTCAGGCTGCGGATCGGACAATGCCACGTGCCATTCAAAGTTGTCGTTCTCTTCGGCCAGCATGTCGAAATCTTCAACATAGAACATTTCTTTTTTCGAGCGGGCACCGTACCAGAAGGATACTTTACGATCCGTTTTTATACGACGCATCTGATCAAACAAATGAGAACGCATTGGTGCCATACCAGCACCACCACCAATGAACACCATTTCAGCATCCGTCTCTTTGGCAAAGAATTCACCAAATGGACCTGAAATTGTGACCTTGTCGCCTGGTTTCAGACTGAAAATGTACGATGACATTTTGCCTGCAGGCAAGCTTAAGTCGTTAGGTGGCGGCGTTGCTATACGGACGTTCAGCATAATAATGCCTTTTTCTTCCGGATAGTTAGCCATTGAATAGGCACGCTCAACTTCTTCATCAACTTTTGACTCTACGTCAAAGAAGCCAAAGCGATCCCAGTCTGCGTGATATTCTTCCGCAATATCAAAATCTTTGTATTTAACGTGATGCGGCGGAGCTTCAATCTGAATGAAACCACCCGCACGGAAAGGCACATCTTCACCTTCCGGCAATTGAACCACAAACTCTTTAATAAAGGTTGCTACGTTGTCGTTAGACTTAACCGTACAGTCCCACTTGCGAATACCAAAAACCTCTTCTGGTAATTCGATTTTCATGTCTTGTTTAACGTTAACCTGACACGAAAGACGGCAGCCTTCACGAGCTTCACGTTTGGTAATATGATCAAGTTCAGTCGGTAGAATATCACCGCCACCTTCTTTAACCGTGACACGACACTGCCCACATGAACCACCGCCACCACACGCTGATGACACGAAAATTCCGGCGTTAGCGAGCGCGCCCAGGAGTTTAGTGCCTGGCTGAGTCACGATCTTTTTGTCGTCGTCTTCATTAATCAGGATTTCCACATCACCCTGAGGTACCAGCTTTGATTTTGCGAACATGATAATCGCAACCAAAACCAGTACGATGATGGTGAACATCCCTACACCGAGATATATCTCTTGCATCGATTCGTACCTTTTTTTACCGATTCAACACGCTGGTTATAAGGATACGCCGGAGAACGACATAAAGCCCAAACCAATCAGACCCACTGAAATAAATGTGATACCCAAGCCACGCAGGCCATCGGGTACATCTGCATATTTCAGTTTTTCGCGCACTGCGGCCAAAGCAACAATAGCCAAAGCCCAGCCAACACCACTACCAATTCCGAAAACAACGGATTCGCCGAAATTGTAATCGCGCTCTACCATGAAAGCTACGCCACCAAAAATAGCGCAGTTAACAGTAATGAGTGGCAGGAAAATACCCAGTGCGTTGTACAATGCAGGCACATATTTATCCAGCGTCATCTCCAGAATCTGTACCAATGCCGCAATAACACCGATAAAGGTCAGAAATTTCAAAAAGCTTAAATCCGCATCCGGGAAACCCGCCCACTCTAGTGCGCCAGGTGCCAGAATGTTGTGGTAAATTAAGTTGTTTACTGGTACCGAAATACCTAGCACCACAATAACCGCAACACCCAAACCAAATGCTGTCTTAACTTTCTTAGATACGGCCAAAAACGTACACATACCTAAGAAGAAGGACAATGCCAGGTTTTCAATGAAAACCGCCCGGATGAACAGGTTGATATATTGTTCCATGACCATTACTCCTTAGGTTCAACTTGTTCAGTGCGGAAGGTACGCAGTACCCAGATAAACCCGCCAATGATGAAGAAGGCGCTTGGCGGCATCAGTAACAAGCCAACCGGCTCGAACCAACCACCTTGTGATGCCAGAGGTAAAATCTGTACATCAAACAGGCTGCCTGAACCAAAGAGTTCACGAATGAAGCCAACAACCAACAGCACCACTGAGTAACCTAAACCGTTACCCAATCCGTCCAGGAAAGACATAAACGGAGTGCTCTTCATAGCGTAAGCTTCTGCGCGACCCATAACGATACAGTTAGTAATGATTAAGCCAACGAACACTGACAATTCTTTAGAAATTGAGTAAGCGTAAGCTTTTAGTATCTGGTCAACGACAATAACCAAGCTCGCGATGATTGTCATTTGAACAATAATACGTACGCTTGACGGAATATGATTCCTGATAATCGAAATAAATAAGTTAGAGCAAGCGACAACAGCGGTTAGTGCAATGCACATAACCAGTGTGTTGCTCATTTTCGACGTTACAGCCAATGCAGAACAGATACCAAGGATCTGCAGTGCGATGGGGTTGTTGGCGAATATCGGTCCGAATAATACGGACTTCATTTCTTTTGCACTAGCCATTGTTCAACTCTCCCTCACGAAGTTTCTTGAGTAATGGACCGTAACCATTTTCGCCCATCCAGAATTGAACTAGGTATTCAACACCATTACTGGTCAAAGTTGCACCAGAAAGCGCATCAACTTCGTGCTCGCCTTTGGCGCCGCCTTTTACCACTTCAAACTGGACGTTACCGTCCTCGCCGTAAACTTCTTTACCTTGCCAAGTTTTTATCCAGGCCGGATTAGTGATTTCACCACCAAGCCCCGGCGTTTCAGAGTGCTCGTAGAAGTTAACGCCTTTAACCGTGTCAAAGTCGCTTTCTAACGCCAGCAAACCGTACATGGTTCCCCACAGACCCTGACCACGAATATGAAGAACAAGACCTGTTGTTTCGTCGCTGTCATCTTTCACAAGGTAAATCTGTGTTAAATTTTCTCGGGTACCTAAACCAGCAGGATCGTTCTTTTTCTTAAGTTTCTTACTTGTTTCAGGGTCACCGGCTGCTTTGCGGTTGCTGAACGATGTCGGGTCAATGTCATCCTTAACGGTTAAATCTTCAAGGCTGACGACCATGGTATCGATACGTTGCTTATAAGTTTCAACAACGTCGGTATCGGCTTCCAGAATACCGGCAGCATCCAAAACGTTCTTCTGCATATCAAGTGCCGCATTCTTTTCCTGCATGGGTTTCAAACCAATAGCGGCACCAGAAACAACAATTGAGCAAACCAGGCAAAGCGCCAGCACGACACCAACGGTCTTGCCTAAACTTTCATTTTTATTAGCCATTGCGCGCTAACCTCCGTTTGATATTTGCCTGTGCTACAAAGTGGTCAAATAACGGTGCAAATACGTTAGCAAATAAGATGGCCAACATAATTCCTTCCGGGAATGCCGGGTTAATGACACGAATCATCACCGTCATAAAACCAATTAACAAGCCGTACGCAAACTTCCCTTTATTGGTAAAGGACGCAGATACTGGGTCAGTCGCCATAAACATCATTGCGAAAGCAAAACCACCCAATACTAAGTGCCAGTACCAAGGCATAGCGAACATTGGGTTTGTCTCGCTGCCAATAAGGTTCAGTAGTCCGGAGAACAGCACCATGCCGACAAAGACACCCAGAACAATACGCCAGGAGGCAATACGGAAATAAATTAACGCTAAACCGCCAACCAGAATAAGTAAGGTTGAAACTTCACCTACTGACCCCTGGATGTTACCAAGGAAAGCGTCCCACCAAAGCTGGGTGTTACCGTAATCCATTTCTCCCAGAGCCGCTTTACCCAGGTTTGTTGCACCAGAGAAGCCATCAACAGCCGTCCAGATAGAATCACCAGACATGCTGGCAGGATAAGCGAAGTACAAGAATGCGCGACCGGTTAGTGCCGGGTTAAGGAAGTTACGGCCAGTACCGCCAAAAATTTCCTTACCAATCACGACACCGAAGGTGATACCTAAAGCAACCTGCCATAGTGGCGTTGTTGCCGGCAAAATCAGGGAGAATAAAACCGAGGTAACGAAGAAACCTTCGTTAACTTCGTGTTTACGAATAGACGCAAACAGAACTTCCCAGAAACCACCAACAAAGAAGGTAACCGCGTAAATAGGCAGGTAGAAACACGCGCCATACCACATTTTCGCGCCCCAGCCGGCATTAGCACCTAACTCGCCGCCAAACAAGTGGAATAACCCAACTTGCCAGACGTCAGAAAGCGCATAGCCGTCAGCCAAAGCCAATGCAGCTTGGTTACCAACGTTATACATCCCCCAGAACATTGCCGGGAACGTCATCATCCATACCAGAATCATGATGCGCTTAAGGTCGATACGGTCACGAACGTGCGTAGCCGACTTAGTCACAGTTCCTGGTGTGTACAAAATAGTGGCTACGGCTTCGTAAAGCGCGTACCACTTCTCGTATTTACCGCCTTCTTCAAATTGCGGTTCAATACGCTCGAGTGTGTCTTTCAAGCTCATGGTTAGCCTTCTTTCTCAATCTTAGTGAGACAGTCACGCAGCACCGGGCCATATTCGTACTTCCCGGGGCAAACATAAGTGCACAATGCGAGGTCTTCTTCGTCCAGTTCAAGACAACCCAGCTGCTGACCTTCATCAGTATCCCCTGATAACAAGTCACGCAGCAGTAATGTTGGCAGAATGTCCAAAGGCATTACGCGTTCGTAGTTGCCAATTGGAACCATTGAACGTGAAGAACCATTCAGTGACGTGGTCATGCTGAATAACTTCTTCGGATTAAAGTGTCCGGCATAAGCGCGTGTAACTGAATGCAAGTCAGAACCAGGACGTATCCAGCCCAGGAACTCTTTATAATTGCCTTCCGGAATAACGCTAACCTGATTGTGAAAACGACCTAACCAGGCGTGCGCGTCATCCGCAGTGTGACCATGCAGGACTGACCCTGAAATAATACGTTGGTTATCACCGTTTAGCTCACCATCCGTTAACTCGTGCAAATTTGCACCTAAGCGTGTGCGCAGCAAACGAGGCTCTTTAACGGCTTCGCCTGCAACAGCAACAACGCGGTCAGTAAAGATTTCACCTGTCGTGAATAACTTACCGTAAGCAATAACGTCCTGATATCCGATGTGCCACACCGGGCGTTTGATGCTCGCAGGCTGAAGGAAGTGTATATGAGTACCAACCAAACCTGATGGATGAGGGCCGGAAAATGACTCCAGCGTGACATCTGCGTCGCCAGTATCCACTTCGGCGTCACTCGCTTTACAAACAAACAACTTGCCTTCGGTCAGGTTAGAAAGAACCTTAAGGCCATCAATGAAAGCTTGTTTTTGTTCATTTATAAATAAAGTTGGGTCGCCAGCTAACGGATTAGAATCCATCGCGTTGACAAAAATCGCGCTAGCCTCTGCATCTAATGCTGGAGTTTTGCTGTAAGGACGGGTACGAAGCGCAGTCCATTGACCAGACTCAACCAAAACGTCCTGAACTTTCTCACGACCTAATGAATTGAGTTTGTCGCTGTCAAATTTGTCAAAAGTAACTTGCTCGTCACCTTTCAGCTCAATAACAACCGCCTGCAACACTCGGCGCTCACCACGCAGGATGTCTTTTACTACACCAGCCCCGGGGGCTGTGTACTTGACACCAGGGTTTTTCTTATCCTCGAAAATCAGCTGACCTTTTTTAACCTGGTCACCTTCTTTCACGTGCATGGTTGGGCGCATACCCACGTACTCTTCACCAAGGGTAGCGACTGTCGTCACAGCCTTACCGTCGGATAGTTTTTGCTGGGGCGCCCCTTTAATAGGGATGTCCAGCCCTTTCTTGATCGTAATCATATGCGTTTGCACTACTCGTTAAGGGAAGATTCATCACAACCAGCCACTAGGGCTGGAAACCTGAATAATCAAATAGTTACCGACACAAGCAACCGCCCTCGGGGGGCTTATGGTCAGCAACCTGAAACATTTTCCACACTTATCGTTGGGATTTTAGCATTTTTCCCACAACGCTTACCAGTTTACTTTTGGATCAATATCCGCGTCATAATCGACATTATCGAAGCCAAAACCGAATAAGTGCAGAAACTCCTGATGGTATCCTTCGTAATCGGCAAGCTGGTGGAAGTTATCCTGAGTGACTTGCTCCCAGAGTGCTTCTATTTTTGCTTGAGTTTTATCGTTGGTTTCGTAACCGTCCATGTGAAGCCGACCGGCATCATCCAGTTCAGGGTTACTGCTATATAGGCCTTCGGTAAACAGGCGGTAAATTTGTTCGATACAACCTTCGTGTGTGCCTTCTTCTTTCATCACTTTATAAATTAATGAAATATACAGCGGCATAACAGGAATAGCTGAGCTCGCCTGTGTTACCAACGCTTTTAATGAAGAAACGTAAGCTTTCAGATTAAGCTCATCACATTTGGCGACGAGCTCTGATGCCGCACGATCCAGATCTTCTTTTGCACGGCCGATGGTGGCATGACCATAAATTGGCAGTGTCAGTTTTTTACCTATGTACGTATAAGCAGTGGTTTGACAATTTTCGGCCAGCACGCCTGCATTATGCAGAGCTTTAACCCAGCGTTCCCAGTCTTCACCGCCCATTACTTTTACCGTATTGGCAATATCTTCATCGGTAGCCGGATCAAGTGTCACTTCGTGTACCTGATCTTTGTCCGTATTGTAGGTTTTGGTTGTGTATTGTTTGCCTATTGGCTTTAACACTGAACTGTAAACTTCGCCACTATCGGGGTCTTTACGTTTAGGTGATGCCAGACTGTAAACAACGAGGTCAATTTTCCCCATGTTTTGCTTAATGTAGTCGATACTTTCCTGCTTAATTTCATCAGAAAATGCATCGCCATTAATTGAATGGAAAGCTAAACCGGCTTTGTCCGCTTCCTTATGAAAAGCAGCAGTATTATACCAACCAGCTGTCGCTGTTTTCTTTTCTGTAGGCTCTTTTTCAAAACACACACCAAGAGTATGAGCTTCGCTACCAAAAGCCGCCGTAATTCTTGAAGCAAGTCCGTAACCTGTGGAACAGCCTATGACTAATACATTCTTAGGACCATTGGTAATAGCAGGTTTATTACGGACAAATTCGATTTGACGTTTAACGTTTTCGGCGCAACCCACTGGGTGAGAATTGGTGCAGATAAAACCGCGAATTTTTGGCTTAATGATCATGTTGATGTATCCCTGTTGTTCGCATTATTTCGGCTATTGTAACCAATCAAACGGCAGGAACACATCAGACATGCGGAATTTTTCTTAATTTGCCGCTATTTTCGACCCACCCAGACAGTTTGGTGATCGTCTTGACTCTCCCAGTTGCTCCCACTCACCTTGAGTATAGGTGTGTAGCGCCAACGCGTGGATATGATTCATTAGTTCATCCGCTAAAATTTTATTAACCGCACGGTGACGGTTAATAAGTCTCTCGCCGCTGAACTTAGGGGTAACTAAGACCACTTTAAAGTGAGATTCAGCATTAGCGCCCCCCGAATGCATATGGCTTTCGTCCGCTACTTCCAAATGCACGGGAGTAAATGCTTCCCGCAACTTATTTTCAATATTTAGCCCAATAGACATAACTGCTCCCCTCTGCGTTCGCCTCTAGTCTTCAGTTTAGGTTACTTATACTGAACCGCAGAAAATTTTTACAAAAACCTGCTAACTCTACGAATTTTCGACAAATAAAGTTTTTCAATATTCGGAGTCATCAACTGCCGCATGACAAACTTCCTCAGTTGAGGATAGGCTAACGACAGCAGGAAAGACCGCATCCGCAACTTCGCCTTTTGAGGCAGTTGCCGGTTTAACCACGTGATAGCGTTGTGCGCTGACATTCCCTTCTGCCTGCCACAATAACACATCGGTTTTATCAAAAAGCTTTGACAAGGCATTTATGCCCTCACTTCTGTATGGGGGAAACGCGGTGCTTTCTCCCGATAAGCGCCAACCTCTGAGCTCGGCCTCCGATGCCAGCAAAGCCTCATTAATGCGGTTACGACAAAAGCTGATCTCAATCGTTGCCCGGCTCAATTGCCAGTTATCATTAGGCAGTAACTGTTCGTCCAGAGCTTTGACTTCAGCACTTTGTAAACTCATTTTGTCTTCCTGACCGCAGCCACTAAGAACTGCGAAGAAGAGCCCTGCCACCAAAAATTTTTTAAAAGTCATAAGGAAACCTCCAGGGCTTCATATTATAACTGAAAAGCACAGATAAACCGTTGTCTTAGTGTTAAAATTTCTGGCAGTATAGAGTGTAATTTGTCATAGGGATCCAAATCAGTTTCATGTCATCCATCTCTTTTTTCCGTAACACCCTTATTGCTGGTGGTCTTAGCTTAATCATTACCCCTTCTGCGCTTAGCTCCGTTTGGATTGAAGCGAGTGACGCGGAATTGCGGAACAGTCTGATTGTTTTAGCTGAATCAGGTCTTATCAAAACACCCATCCAGCAATTTCCAGTAACCTGGAAAAGCTTATTGCCGGAGCTGGACGCGCTTGAATTAAAAGGTTTGAGCCCAACCCAGCAATTAGCATTACGCCATGTGCGCCATCAATTATCACAAGCTCAGAGCGGGCCTAAAACACGCTGGTATATCGGTGCAACAGATAGCGAACAGGTCGTTCAGGATTACGGCGACGACATTTATGAAGAAGGTAAAATTAGCCTAAGCCGCAGTATGCACGGCACTAACTGGGCGGCCAGAGTTCAGGTAAATTATCGTCAGGATCCTTTTGAAGGCGACCACAAAAAGACCCTCGACGGCAGTTACTTAGCTTATAACCTGAATGACTGGAGTTTCAGCCTGGATTCGCTGCCGTTGCGTTGGGGGCCGGCAGAGCACAGCAGCTTGCTGTTTTCTAACAATGCTCGTCCTATGCCTAAAATTCGAATCGATTACGCTCCTGATTATCCGCCTGCCGGAATGAACCCATTCAAAATCAGTTTATTCAGTGCCTATCAGGACGATGGATACAGCGACCATTATCGGGTTAGCGGCATCCGCTTTTCCAGTCAGTTATTTCAGCATTTATGGTTTGGTATAAGCGCTATAGAGCAGAGTGGCGACAACCGACCCGACAACCGGATGTTAACCGCTGATGCCAGAACCGGTTTCGACTGGGGAGCTCATCAGTTTTCAGCTTACGCAGAGCTGGGTATTGACCGAAAACTGGAAACCGATGACAAACCAGTATATACCCTGGGCGCGCAATGGATGACAGGCTCTAAAGAGCGTCGTCATAGCTTCACGGTTGAATACAGTCAGTTAGATGGCGGAGAAGAGCACGACTTTTATTCACTGGACGAAAATCGAAAACAGTACTTTCTGAACCACCAGCGTAACCCCGGTTCGCCTTTCCCCCGTGAAAGTCAGACCGTATCGGCCAGCTATCGCCAGTTTTCAGCCGATGGCTCTGCCTGGACGGCGCTGGTCAGTCATAGTAAAGAAAAAGACGATGACACCCTGTCACGAGCTTTACTACGGCGTACTGAACCAGCTTTTTCCGGTTTACTTAAACTCTCTTTGCAATACCTTGACGGCAGCAATTACGACGGTGAAGTAGGCGTTCAATTGAGTGGAGAATGGCGCTTTTAACGCGCCAGCTCCGGCACTTCAACCGCCTATTCGACGTCATTTTCTTCAGGCTCCGCTGAAATCATAGCTATTACCGTCCAACCCGGCTGCGGTATCAACTCCCTTTCAGTGGTAAAGATATGGAGTTTTTCGGCATCGTCCAATGCGAACATGGGCAAGGCGCGAGTTCCATATTTCTGTTGGTAGTCTGCAAAACTAAAACTGTCGGTAATAGGTGTCGACTTAATTTTAGCGCCTTTAAAATGCAGGCTGGCAAGTTTTGAATACGTTACGCTGTCGCCAAACAAGTTTAGTGTCTTGCGGTAATTTTCGGTCAACTGGTGGCTGGCCCGGTAGTCCTGCTCCCCACCGTTCAGGCCATGCACTTTTCTGGAACCAAACCAGTCCTGATAGTACATCGACACTAAGGGATTCAACTGTTTGTAAGGCGACATAACCAGCAACTGACCAAGACCGGTTAAATCAATGTTGTTAGCTGCGTGCTCAGATGCCGGATTACCAAAATACACCGGTAAACTATCCATCCGCGCTAACTTGATATTTTCCCAGTTGGTATCGGCCAGGCGAACCGGAATGCCACTTTCTTGTAGGCTTTTTGCAACCGCCCGGGCCATTTGGTTAGCACCAAAAATTAAGAATCCTTTGGCTTGCGGCTCCAGCAGTCCCAGCATTCTGGCCAGCGGTTTCGCGGTCAAACTCTGTAGTACAACGGTGGTCATTATTACTAAGAAAACCAGCGGAACAACCGCTGCAGCTTCTGTCCAGCCAGACTCTTCCATTTTTAACGCAAACAATGCAGAGACTGCCGCCGCAACAATACCGCGCGGCGCTATCCAGGATAATAAGACCTTGTCTTTAAATCTTAACTCGGTTCCTATCGCAGACAACCATACGGCCAAGGGGCGCACCGCAAACAAAATAATGGCAATTAGAATAACCGCAGGCATTCCCAACGCATCAAACTCGGAAAAATCCAGTCGGGCGGCCAGAATAATGAAAAGCGCAGAGATAAGAAGCACACTGAGAGTTTCTTTAAACTCCAGTATTTCTTCCATATTGAGGTTACGGGTATTGGCCATAACCATGCCCATGACCGTAACGGTCAATAAGCCAGATTCATGCTGAATCGCGTTAGATAACGCGAAAACACCCAGCACTATGGTTAAGGTCGCAACGTTCTGTAAATAATGCGGAAACCAGCCTCGCCCCAAAGCCAGGCCAAGCAAGCGTGCTGCGCCCCAACCCAGAGCAAAACCCAAAGCAATAGTGGTTGCAAAAGCCTGCAGCGCATGCAGGAAAGCAACGTCCTGGCTGGCAATAATAAATTCGTATACCAGTACCGCGAGCAAGGCTCCAAGCGGATCAATAATAATGCCTTCCCAGCGCAGAATATTCGCCAACTTATTAATCGGCCGGATAGAACGGATCATGGGCTGGATAACAGTCGGCCCTGTGACCACAACAAGCGCCCCGAACAAGGCTGAAATTTCCCAGCCATACCCCATAATAAAATGCGTTAGTACGGCGATAACCACAAAGGTGACCAGCATGCCTATGCTAACCAAGTTGGTTACCATGCGACCATGACCTCGAATTTCTTCAAATTTCAGGGTCAGGCTGCCTTCAAATAAAATAACCGCAACCGCTAATGAGACAAAAGGAAACAGTAAGTCTTCAAATAGCGAGTCCGGTTCAAGTAACCCCAGAGTGGGCCCTAGCAGTAAGCCACAAATTAATAACGGCAGTATTGCCGGCAACTTAATACGCCACGCCAACCACTGACAACTAATGGACAACACGCCAATCAGGGCAAGCATCGATAAGTCAGACATAATTTCTCCGCTGAAAGTAAGTCGCTTTAGAATAGCAGAAGCTAACACTCTGACTACCCTCAAATAACGAATTTAGATGACTATTTTTTAAATGAGAATGGCTATCATTATTTGCTTTGTTTGATATAATCATAACGTTTCTATCAAGATAGTTCGTTAAGGAGTCATCTGAAATGCGTAAGTTTCATTCAATACTGGCAATACTTGCCGCGACTTCTGCGACACTGGTGTCCTTCACTAGCGCCGCTGCTGAAGTTAATGTTTACTCAGCCCGAAAAGAAGCGCTGATCAAACCCGTTCTGGAAAAGTTCACCGAAGAAACGGGCATCGAAGTTAATTTATTAACCGGTAAAGCGGACGCGCTACTTGCCCGGCTTAACTCCGAAGGCAAAAACACTCCGGCGGATTTATTCTTAACCGTTGATGCTGGAGCTTTGCACCGCGCTGTTGAAGCAGATGCATTCCAGGCAGTGGACTCTGGCGCGATTAACTCTGCCGTTCCGTCGCATTTTCGTTCTTCGGACAACCTTTGGTTTGGGTTAAGTTTACGCGCCCGCCCTATTTTTTACTCACCAGAGCGCGTAAACCAAGACGAACTGGACTCTTATTTAAGCCTGGCTGATGAAAAGTGGAACGACCGTATCTGCATCCGCTCTTCTAATAATCTGTACAACCAGTCCTTAGTTGCTGCGCTGATTGAACACCACGGTGCAGAGAAAACAGAAGAATGGGCAGAAGACTTTGTCGCAAACTTTGCCCGTAAACCGGTTGGGGGTGACCGTGACCAAATTAAAGGCGTTGCCTTTGGCGTATGCGATATCGCAGTTGCCAATACCTATTACTTTGGCCATATGCTGAACTCTGATGACGCCGAAGAGCGTGCGGCGGCCGAAAAAGTGAAGATATTCTGGCCAGCTCAGGACACACATGGTGCCCATGTGAACGTTTCTGGCATAGGTATTACTAAACACGCGAAAAACATTGACGAAGCTCAAAAGCTAATCGAGTTCCTGGTCTCTAAAGAGTCACAAAAATGGTATGCTCAGGCCAACTATGAATACCCAGTTCGCGAAGGCGTTGAGTGGAGTAAAACACTCCAGCAATGGGGTGACTTTAAGCAGGATGATATTGAAATGGATATTCTGGGCGAGAATAACGGCGACGCCGTGCGTTTAATGAACCGTGCCGGCTGGCGTTAATTTGCTACCAGGAGATGCGTAAATGAACCGTGGCACGCTGTTGCTGTTTGCCGTCGCGGTCTTGATAGGGCTACCACTCATTGTGGTAGCTTTGTCGTTACTGAACCCTCAATGGGACACTCTGCAACATCTTTGGCAAACCGTGATACCGGAATACATCGGTCATTCAGTGATCTTATTATTCGCTGTCGGTGCCGGTGTCACTTTGCTCGGGGTCAGTACGGCCTGGTGTATCAGTCAATACGACTTTCCCGGCTGGCGCTGGCTGAGCTGGGCGTTATTACTTCCACTGGCAATGCCGGCCTACATTACGGCCTATACCTATACAAGCCTGCTCGATTATGCCGGTCCGGTTCAGGGCCTCATCCGGGACATATTCTCTGTTAATATAGGCGAATACTGGTTTCCACAAATACGCAGTCTGAACGGTGCGATATTTGTTCTTTGTATTGTTCTTTATCCCTACGTTTACCTGATTACCCGATCCGCTTTCATGCAGCAATCAACAACCGCGTTTGAAAGTGCGAAAACCCTGGGTGCCAGCTCATTAAGAAGTTTCTGGAAAGTTGCTCTGCCACTGGCGCGGCCAGCTATAGCAACCGGCGTCACGCTGGCATTAATGGAAACTCTGGCCGATTACGGCACCATGGAATATTTCGGCGTCACAGTATTCACCACGGGTATCTTCCGAACGTGGTATGGCATTGGTGATGCGCAGGGAGCTTTACAGTTATCGGCTTTACTGCTGGTATTTGTCATTATTTTGATAATGGTCGAGCGCTACTCAAGGCGCCGTGCTCGTTTTTATCAGCAGCGTTCTGCAACCAAGCCTCCTCAGCGCCGACCATTAAGGGGCTGGCGGGCAGCACTGGCTTCTCTGATTTGCTGGCTCCCCGTTGTGCTTGGCTTTATAATACCAGCTGCGCAACTGCTCTGGTGGTCGGTTCAGAAGTCTGAAATATGGCAGCAAACCGAATTCTGGATGTTAACCTTCAACACACTCTGGTTAGGTTTACTAGCGGCATTGATCACTGTTGCTCTGGCCTTATGGCTTGCTTACGGTCGCCGTCGCCACCCTACCCGACCTTTACGCGCGGCTATCAGCCTGGCGGGTATGGGGTACGCTATTCCAGGCATTGTTATAGCGGTTGGGTTGTTGTCACCTTTAGCCTGGCTCGATAATCACATTATCGCTATCAGTGAATGGGTGTTTGACTTTAATCCCGGGTTATTATTTTCCGGTACCGTTATCGCGCTTTTATTTGCCTACAGCGTTCGGTTTTTATCAGTGTCCTTGCAAACCGTTAACTCCGGGCTGGAACAAATTACACCGCAAATGGACAATACCGCACGAACTCTGGGCGCCAGTGGTAAACGTATTTTATGGCGGGTTCACCTGCCGTTGCTCCGCAGCCCGTTATTGGCTGCGCTAATTTTAGTACTGGTCGATGTCATGAAAGAGCTACCAGCCACGCTGGTGCTACGCCCATTTGATTTTAACACCCTGGCGGTGCGGGCATTTGAAATGGCATCTGATGAACGCTTAGCCGATGCCGGGCCACCTGCATTGATGATTGTCGCAGTCGGGTTAATTCCGGTTATTATGCTGTCCCGGGCATTACGCAACAAAACACTGAAAGCAGGAGAGTAAATGAGCACATTACTGAATATTGACACAGTCAGCATCCAGCTCTCCGGTGACCTCATCGTCGACAGACTGAATTTATCTTTAGAGCCGGGCGATATTGGCTGTCTGCTCGGCCCCAGTGGCTGTGGGAAAACCACTCTGTTGCGCGCCATTGCCGGCTTTATTCCGGTTTCCAACGGAAAAGTCGAACTGCACGGAAAAACGGTCTCATCCAGCCAGGTGCATATACCGACCGAGCAAAGAGCAGTGGGTATGATGTTTCAGGACTTTTCATTATTCCCCCACTTAACTGTGGCCGACAATATCCGTTTTGGTATTAATCGATTACCCAAAAAACAGCAGGAAGAGCGAGTTAAAGAGCTGCTGATCCGCATTGGCCTCAATGGTTATCAAAATCGCTACCCGCACGAGCTATCCGGAGGGCAGCAACAACGTGTTGCTCTGGCCCGCGCTTTGGCTCCGAAACCTAAACTGATGCTGCTTGATGAACCTTTCTCCAGTCTTGATGCCGAACTGCGCGAAGTTCTTGCTCACGACGTAAGACGATTGCTAAAAGAAGAAGGTATTACCGCCTTACTGGTGACTCATGATCAGCAGGAAGCCTTTGCCATGGCAGATAAGTCGGGCGTGATGTATTCAGGTCAGCTGCTACAATGGGAAACCCCTTATGCCCTTTATCACCAGCCCACTCATCAACTGGTCGCCGACTTTATTGGCCGCGGCGTTTTACTCAATGGCGAAATAAGAGAACAGCAACTGCATTGCGCATTCGGAGTCATAGAACACTCACAGTTGCACGATAAACCCGACATGAGTGTCAACTTTTTAGTGCGCCCCGATGACGTATTAATTAATAACGACAGCAGTATGCAGGCCATAGTGGTTGGTTGCGGTTTTCGTGGTTCTCATTATCTCTATACTCTGGAGCTGGCCGATACCAGTCACGTGCTGGCTGTAGGCCCTTCCCATCAACCGTTAAAAACCGGCGAACAAATCGGGATTGATATCGACTTTGATCACTTAGTGGTATTCGACTCGTCTTTGTGCGAATTGCCAGACTAATTGATGAGTAAAACAAATGACAAGTTGAATGCCTCACTATAGACTTTGAATAATTGTCATATGTGAGGATTCTATGGACTTTTTAATTGACGCCTGGGATTTCAGTCAGCATCCCGCAAAACAACTTCAGTCGCCATCGAGCGCCGCGGAAAACACCTGGTTTCATTTTCAGCGTGATGCCGATGGGTTGACCGAGTGGTTAACTCAAGCCGGTATACCTGAGCCTCTGATTGATGCGGTACTGGAAGAAGACACCCGCCCTCGTTTTCAGCGTTTACCCGACGGTTTCATGCTGTTGCTACGGGGCGTTAATTTAAACACCGGCGAATCTCCAGAAGACATGCTCAGCCTGCGCTTACTCTATTATAAAGGCGCGTTGTACAGTTTTCGTAAGCGTCCTTTTTTATCCATAGCAAAATTGCGTGAGCAACTTGACCAACAAATGGGGCCGGAGTCGTTACACGACTTTATCGTTGCCCTAATTGAGCAGCTGAACTTACGAATTGAAGATGTGGTTTCCTCTGCAGAACAGCAACTGGAAGCCATTGAAGGTGAAGGCTTTGATAATACGGCATCGGTTCAGGTAAAACTCACGGCTTTACACCGGCGCCTGTTACGACTTAACCGCTTTATCCGCCCGCAGCTGGCCGCTTTAGAAAAGCTCAGCACTGAAACCGAAAAGGTTATGAGCACCGAGTTGCACCAATGGCTTATCAACGAACGCGATACCACTCAACGTTTGTTCGAACAAATTGACCTGATGCTGGAACAAGTCTGGATGCAGCGCGAGCAACTGCAGCAAGCCATTGCCGAGAAAATGAACCGCAACACCTATTGGCTTTCGGTTATTGCCGGCGTGTTTTTACCTCTTAGCTTTTTAACCGGTGTTTTTGGAATAAACATTGGCGGCATGCCTGGAGTAGAAAGTGAAGGTGCGTTTATGGTTTTCTGTGGTGCGCTGGTAATTATCGCTATTGTCGAATTCCTGTTGTTGCGACGTCTGAGATTCTGGTAAACCTGACTTATATCAAAGCGGCTTAGACCTAAGTCGAATAGGAAATTTAAGCCAACAGAATATGCTTAAAGGCTCTGCATAAAAGGATTTGAGGTAGTGATATGCAAGCCTATAAAAACGTTTACTCCGAAGCTCAGCAAGATCCTGAAGGTTTTTGGCTGGAGCAAGCCCGTCGCTTAAATTGGTTCAAAACGCCGAAAGTCGCTGCACAGGTCAAAAAAAATGGACTGGCAGACTGGTTTCCGGATGGCGAAGTTAACATCAGTTATTTAGCACTCGATGCACAAATAGAAGCAGGCCGCGGCGAGCAAGTCGCTTTGTATTACGACTCTCCGGTCACCCAAAGCAAAGCAAGTTACACCTTTAACCAGTTGCGGGAACAGGTTGCCTGCTTTGCTCATGTCCTGAAGCAACAAGGCGTAGAAAAAGGCGACCGGGTTATTATTTATCTGCCCATGATCCCGCAGGCTGCTATTGCAATGCTGGCCTGCGCCCGCATTGGGGCAATTCACTCGGTTGTCTTTGGTGGTTTCGCAGCGCACGAACTGGCTGTTCGCATAGACGACGCGGATCCCAAACTCATTATCACCGCGTCTTGTGGTATTGAAGGGACAAAAGTTCTGCCCTACAAACCTATTGTGGATAAAGCTCTGGCGGAAGCAATCTATAAGCCACGCACCATTGTCTACCAGCGCGAGCAGTGCCAGGCAGAAATGCAGGAAGGTCAGGACACCGACTGGGAGCGGGCACTGACGACAGCAAACCCTGTAGAAGCAGTTCCTCTACCGGCAACTCATCCTCTTTATATTCTTTACACCTCGGGCACTACAGGAAAACCGAAAGGCGTTGTGCGTGACCACGGTGGTTATGCCGTTGCCCTGAATTTTTCTATGAATTACGTTTACGGATTAAAGCCAGGGGAAATTTTCTTCACGGCATCCGATGTAGGCTGGGTCGTTGGCCATTCTTATATTGTTTATGGTCCACTGCTTTTTGGCTGCAGTAGTGTACTTTACGAAGGTAAGCCGGTGAATACACCTGACGCCGGGGCTTTCTGGCGTATCGTTCAGGGCTACAAGGTCAGCGCCATCTTTTCTGCTCCAACGGCTTTCCGGGCAATAAAAAAAGAAGATCCTGAAGGCGAATTTATGCAGCACTATAACTTAAGCTCTCTGAAACGCATTTATATGGCCGGAGAGCGTCTAGATCCGGCAACTTATGAATGGGCAACAGAGCTCACCGACTTGCCGGTTTACGACCACTGGTGGCAGACCGAAAGCGGCTGGCCAATGTGCGCTAATCCTGTCGGTATTGGAGCGGTAAAAGCAAAGCCCGGTTCATCCGCCTTTCCGGTTCCCGGCTACGAAATCAATATCCTGGATCCATTGGGGAAAAGTTTACGCAGCAAAGAAGAAGGTGCCATTTGTGTACGCTTACCTTTACCTCCCGGCTGTCTGACCACAGTATGGGGCGACGAACAACGTCTGCACAGCAGTTATCTCAGCGCCTTTCCGGGTTATTACTGCAGTGGCGACGGCGGCTACATCGACGAACAAGGCTATGTTTTTATTATGGGTCGCACGGACGATGTAATAAACGTTGCAGGTCATCGCTTGTCCACCGGAGAAATGGAAGAAATCCTCGCAGCCCATAAAGACGTTGCTGAATGCGTCGTTGTCGCACAAACCGACGAACTAAAAGGTGAGTTACCGGTTGGCTTTGTTATTCTTAAAAACGCTTCCACTATTGATCACGAGCAATTACAACAGGAACTTATCCAGTCAATACGTGCAGAGATTGGCGCTATTGCCTGTCTGAAAACCTTACACGTTGTGCCCCGGCTGCCTAAAACACGGTCAGGAAAAATACTGAGACGGCTTATTCGGCAGGTATTACAAGGCGACGATGTCGCGGTTCCCTCAACCATTGATGATCCATCAAGTATTGATGCTATTAAGAAAACCATGCGTTAAACTAGCACCCTTTCTTTTAGACAGGATCAGGGTGTTATGACGTTATCGATTGTTGCGGTCATTATAGGTTTAGCTGTTTTGGTCTGGAGTGCTGACCGCTTTGTTGAAGGCGCAGCCGCGGTAGCAAAACACTTGGGCATGGCGCCGTTAGTTATCGGTATGGTCATTATTGGCTTTGGTACATCGGCGCCAGAAATGGTTGTATCGGCACTGGCATCAATGCAGGGCAACCCTGCGTTGGCACTGGGTAACGCTTATGGCTCGAACATAACCAACATAGCACTGGTTTTAGGTATTACCGCTATGCTCGCCCCTATTGCGGTTAAATCTGTGGTTATACGTCGCGAGATGCCAGTTCTAATAGCCATAACCCTGTTAAGCGCTGTATTTCTGCTTGACTATCAAATCACCCGGCTGGAAGCCATTTTTCTGTTAGTTGTTTTTGTTGGCTACATGGGCTGGTCTGTATGGATAGGTTCAAAAAGCAGCGACGACAGCTTAGCCGCAGAGTTCACCGAAGAACTCGACTCTAACCCTCTGCCAATGAAACCCGCCATTATGTGGCTTATTGTTGGCTTACTACTGCTCATTGTCAGTTCACGTGCTTTAGTCTGGGGTGCCGTGAACATAGCGGTGTCACTTGGCGTCAGCGATTTAGTCATCGGTTTGACGGTGGTCGCCATTGGTACCTCCTTACCAGAGCTGGCTTCAGCCATTGCGGCAACCCGCAAGAATGAGCACGACCTGGCACTGGGTAACGTTATCGGCTCGAATATGTTTAACACCTTAGCCGTTGTCGGTATAGCGGGTGCTATTGAACCGGTTTCGCTTGAACCTTTGGTGTTAAGCCGCGACTGGGTTGCCATGGCCGTATTGACATTGCTGCTAATGGTCTTTGGTATTCGCAAGGCACGGCAAGGGCGAATTAACCGCGTGCACGGTTTTGTCTTTATCTGCCTGTACTTGCTCTATACCTTGTACTTGTTAAAAACTGGCTTTATCGCCCCCCAATAAAAACAATATTGCAAATCGTTCGTATTTAACATAGACTGTCATTATCAAGTGAGGTGATAGTCTATGTATGTTTGTCTTTGTAAAGGTATTAACGATAAAGTCATTCATCAGGCCGTAGTTTCTGGTGAAGTGAACTCAATGCGAGACTTACGCCAGCAATACGGTGTAGCCTCACAGTGCGGGTGTTGTAAAAACTGCGCCAAAGATGTTCTTCACGAAGCCCTCGAACAACGTTCTAATCAAGCAGGTAAAGAGACTCAACTTCCGGTTTCCGTATGCTACACTTAATTCATACCTAGTGAATTAAGGAGTAATACGGCTATGAAAGGTGATGCTAAAGTCATCCAGCAACTGAATAAAATACTGACACTAAAACTTACCGCTATAAATCAGTACTTTCTTCATGCCCGCATGTATCGTAACTGGGGCTTCGAAAGTTTGAACAAGCCTGTCTATAAGGCCTCCATTAACGAAATGAAGCACGCCGATGTTCTTATCGAACGTATTTTATTTCTGGAAGGCATTCCTAACTTGCAAGAACTCGGTAAATTATACGTAGGTGAAGACCCAAGAGAAATGCTGGAAATGGACCACAAAGTCCAGTTCAATGATGTCAGCGCAATACGCGAAGCCATAAAAGAGTGTGAGATACACAAAGACTATGTCAGCCGTAATGCTTTACGCGACATTCTCGACTCGCAGGAAGAGCATCTCGACTGGCTTGAAACTCAAATTGATTTGATATCGCGTCTGGGTAACGAGGTCTATTTGCAAACAAAAATTCAAGGAGCTGAATAATGCGCAGAGATAACAATATAGTTGAGCAGCTCAACCGTCTTCTGGCTTTTGAGCTGACATCAATTGACCAGTACACCTCGCATTCTCGTCAGTACGAAGACATGGGTTTAATGAAGCTTTATGAGCGCATTAACCATGAAATTGACGACGAACGCGGGCATGCGGACTTGCTTATTCGCAGAATTCTATTCCTGGAAGGTAAACCCAACATGAGTAATCGCGAACCTCATACCATAGGTTCGGATGTTCGGGAAATGCTGGAAAACGACTTGCAGCTTGAGTACAACAACGCAAAAACACTGCGTGAAGTCATTGAGTACTGTGAAGAAGTTGATGATTATGTCACCCGTGAGATGCTGGTCGGTATTTTAAAAGATACTGAAGAAGACCACGCGTACTGGCTACAGATACAGCTGAACTTGATGGATCGATTGGGCGAGAAGCTCTATTTACAAAGCATGATGTAATCCATTTCTCATCAAGTCCTCCCTTTCTGCAGACACAAAAAAACCGCCTCGAGGGCGGTTTCTTTTGTATCTGGCGGAGAGAGAGGGATTCGAACCCTCGATACGTTGCCGTATACACACTTTCCAGGCGTGCGCCTTCAGCCACTCGGCCACCTCTCCAGAACGGCCGCTATGGTAGGGGGTTTGGCCGTTCTAATCAAGGGGTTTAAACAATTTTAAAGCGTTTCATGCCATTATTTAACCGTTTTGCCAGTTCGTTCAGCTCACGGCTGGCTTCACTAATCTGTTCTGAGCCAGCAGCTGCTTGCTCAGCAGCCTGAGTAATGGACGTGAAGTTTTGGTTTATTTCTTCCGCTACGGCAGTTTGCTCTTCCGCGGCAGTCGCAATTTGTGCGTTCATATCGCTCATTTTTTCAACCGAGCTATTCACCGCATGCAAAGACTCACCCGCGGAACGCGCCTGTTCAACACTTTCTCCAGCCTTTTCTCTGCCTTTTTCCATAACGGTAACTGCGTCGTTGGCGCTCAATCGCATGGTTTCAATTAAGCTCTGAATATTACGAGTAGAATCCTGAGTTCGGTTCGCTAACGCGCGCACCTCATCGGCAACCACAGAGAAACCGCGGCCATGTTCGCCTGCACGGGCAGCCTCAATTGCGGCATTCAACGCCAGTAAATTAGTCTGGTCAGCAATGCCTTCTATCACTTCCAGTACTTTATGAATTTCTGCGGTGTTATCAGATAACTGACCAATAACTTTTGACGCACCTTCAACCTGGTTTGCCAGTTCTTCAATAGAGCGAATGGTCGCTTCAACTTCACGGCTACCACCAACAGTCTCTTTATCAGTGTCGTCCGCCAACTGAGCCGCCTGCTCTGTATGCTGAGCAACTTCCCGTACCGTCTGTGCCATCTGATGAATTGCCGTTGCCCCCTGAGTGGTCTGCTCTTGCTGCTGAACCACTAGTTGCTGGTTATCATTCGCTGTTTCAGACAACTCGTTCGATGAGTTCAGAATCGTATCTGCAGAATCATTAACGTCCTGCAGAATCTCTCTAAGTTGACGAACCATGCGATTCACGTCCGCCATCATACTATCTTCATAGCGTGTTCGGGTTGAAACCGTTAAGTCACCATCAGCAATACGCTGCAATACTTCAGCCGCCTCTTCGGGCTCGCCGCCTATGGTGTGAGTCAGCTTAGCCACTATCCGCCAGGCAGCTATGCCACCCGTAATAATAGCGAAAGCCGTCACCCACCACATTAAAGTGGCAAAGTTTTCGCTGCGGTCCATAACACCTTCGGTACCTGTCGCTATGTTCTGCTCCTGATACTCAATGAAGGTATTAATGCGATTCAGCCATTCAGCGTAAACCGGAGACAATTCATTCAGTACGTATTCCTGCGCTTGTTGACGTTGACCAGAGCTTAATAAACGCTCAGTTTCTTCGGCGGCGGCCAGTCCTCGCACTTGCACGTCTTCAATAGCTGCCAATAATTCACGTTCTTTGCTGCTAACCAAAGTGCTGTCAGAAAAAATAGCGCTCATGCCCTTATCCGCTGTGTTGTAGTTAGACTTTAAATCATCAATTAACTCGCGGAGCGGAGGGCGATCAGCAGCATCATCCACAAGTACTAAATCGCGCAGAGCAATAGCCCGGTCATGTACACTACCGCGATAATTAATAGCAAAGCGTTGTTTTTCACTTCCTACTTCATTCACTCTTGTGAGTGTTTTATCGATTTCGCTAACCTGATACGTACCGACAATTGTCGTTATAACAAGTAACAATAGAATGAAGGCAAACCCCGCATACAATCGATTTGCTATGCTCATGTGGTACTCCAGAAAGTGATGATGATATATTTATCTATGTAATTGAACGATTATACTAACCAGGCTTAAGGATGGATCAAAAAAATTGATATATTGATGACGGTATAATCGAAATGTTCAATTATTGTTTGATAAGCCAACGGAAAATTCTGAGCTGGCTGGGCACATAAAAAAGATACTCAGGATGCCACTGCACGCCAATAATAGTTTGTTCGTTCTGGCCTTCAGAAGCCTGCAGAAAACCATCGAGATCCCAGCCCACAGCAAGCATACCGACGCCGGTTTGCTTCACAATTTGTGAGTGCAGGCTGTTAACTCGCAGTTTTTGTTTTTTACAAATTTTTGCCAACTGACTCCGGGGCTCAATAAACACTTGTTTGGTTGGCAATAACCCGGGTCGGTTATAGGTTAGCTGTCGTAGCTCCCGGATATTCTGATTCAGTTCACCGCCCAACACCACATTAATCAATTGCGAGCCACGACAAATACCTAACAGAGGCTTTTTCTTTTCCAGTGCCCATCGTATCCAGGCAATTTCAAGCTCGTCTCTGTCAGGGTCGTACTCACCGTCACACTCAGGTGGTTGATTATACTCCGAAGGACTAATGTCATCGCCGCCACCAATAATCACGGCGTCAATGCCTTCGTGTTCACAGCGGTGCCTGACACTCGCGCGCACAGGGGATGCCCCAAGACACTTCAGAATAAGCCACGTACACCACCAGGAAGGCGACCACCGCCTGGCGGTCCCGGTTACAACCACTCGCGGTCTTTGAGCCATTGCTGCAACCTTTCCTTCCAGTCTTTCTCTGAAACTCCTATTAACGGGCGCTCAGCATCAGTAAACGCCTGCTTCCAGTATTCTAATGCCTGTTCGTCATTTGCAAGAGCATCCACTATCCACCAAATTCTCCATGGTTCGGTTAAATTCCAGTCAGGGTGTTCAAGCTGACAATTCGGTAAACGATAATGAAATGTCGGGCGGGCTTTGATCTTATTATCTTCCACTGCTTTTTTAATTTTTTCTTCATCCAGAAAAGCAAACAGTGGCAACATATCCAGCGCCCGATTACGAGTCGCGTTATGTTCCAGATAATCACTAATCAGTTGCTCCTGACTTACCTCCTGCTGAGAGACCAGCAAACGGGTGTAAGCTTCAGGGTATTTATCAATATAAGGACTCAGCTTTCGTGTTGTATCAACCCGGTGAGCCTCTACTAGCCACCATTGTAACAAAGAGAATGCCTGCAAATAACGCAGCAGGCTATTTGGGTCTAAAGATGGTATCTCGGGATTAATGTGTACACCGTAAGCCGCAATCCAGGATTCATCGGTACCTTTCGCCCCGGCTTCGCGTAAAGCGTCCGTCAATGGAATTAGCTGCTCACACTGTTCAAGAGTCAGTGGTGGGCAAACAATTTCAATCGGTACCAGGTTCTCAGCTATGCTACCTAACTCGCGCACCCAGGCAGACTTGTCTCCACCTTCGGCTTTGGCTTTTCGCTTTAAATAGTCCCAGTCTATCTCAACTGTAAATGACCCCAGTTCATCCACTTCAACTTTTTGCTCGGCTTTAGAGACAGCGACCCGTTCCCCCGACAACTGTTGTTGCAGAACTTCGACGGTTCTCTCCAGGGTTAAACCGCTAAACTCCAGTTCAAAACCAACTCTTCGGTCTTCCCCTTCATAATTTAGCGGCTCGGTTAATGCTTTGAACAACCTTTTACTCAATTGAAAATGTCCCCGCTGGTCCCGGAAATACGACTGGGCTTTCAAAGCCATCGTTACTGACACTAGCTACACCAAAAATGTAATTATCGATCACCACATTCTCCAGTGTGTATTCGTTTACGTTACCGACATAGCGACTGAACTGCCACTGCGGAGCGCTGGTTAAACGCCAGTAAACTTTATAACCCGCAATATTTTCTTTATCTTCCTCTTGGGCTGCCCAGCGCAAGGTTGTATCCGGTTTTACTGCACCTTCTATTTCGACATTAGCCGGTGGTCTTGGTGCCCACGACATGCTCGCCATAGAAACGGCGTTTAATGCCGTCAGTTTCGCTGCGTAGTCAAAGTCTACGCCCTCTATGGTGTCGCCATATTTAATGCCATCTTCCACGCGAAGGTCCTGGTGCTGACGATTATAGTTTTCGTTGGTTTCCATAATGCGGATACCGGCATAGCCTAAGTCATTAAAAGGTCTGTGATGCCCTCCGCGACCAAAACGATCTAAGCGATAAACAATCATTGTATCTAAATTGTTGATGTAGCGATCAGCCACTGTATCAATGTAGCGCGCTAAGTTGCGTGAAGGAGAATCCACTTCGCCACCATAAAAACGACGCATCGTTGCTTCACGGTCCGATTCATTCATACGGGTGCCTTCAGCAAAAATACGTGCAGTGGTGTTATTAATGACTCCGTTAATTCCTTCAATGTTACCAATCATGTCATTATTGAGCACAGCGGTCAGACGCCAGCCTTCTTCTTTGGCCTTTTCAGCCAGAATTTTTCCGCCAAACAGACCTTGCTCTTCGCCGGCCAGTGCCGCATAAACAATAGAGCCGTCAAACTCGTACTGAGTCAGCACTCGTGCCGCTTCTAACGCGCCAGCGACACCGGAGGCATTGTCGTTTGCGCCAGGGGCGTCCGAGGTATAATCCATAACATCGCTAACGCGCGAGTCGATATCACCGGACATCATCACATAACGATTAGGGTCTGTTTTGCCACGCTGAACAGCAATGACACTTTTTACTTCCACAGGGTCGGGTATGCGCTTTTCTCCCGAAATAGTGTCGCTGACATACATGACTTCTAGACAGCCACCACAGGCTTCTGATATGCGCTCAAATTCGGCAAAAATCCAGCGCCGCGCAGCACCAATGCCGCGCGTATCCGACTCGGTTTCAGATAAGGTATGGCGTGTGCCGAAATCCACCAGGGTCTGAATATCGCTTTCAATACGGTCAGCCTGCATGGCGTCAGCTATTTTATGTAGCTTTTCCTGCTCTTTATAATCAATGCTATCCTGAGCGATAGCGCTCAACGGCGTGGCTAAACCAACACTTACCGCCAGTAATGAACTTGTCCACAATTTGAACATAATTGAATACCTGTTAATTAATAAGCTTGATTCGATTATGCGGTATATAATAGAGGATGGAAAGCCATGCGCTGGAACAGCCTGCAATAACCTTTATGACTGCTCCGTTAGTTTGGCAAGCCCGCTTTGATTCGGCAGCCCCTTCAAAGCTGTCGTACTCGCTAAGATGTTGTTTAAACAGAGACTGAAATTGAGAGCGGTGATAATCTGTTTTAAGCTCATCAATCAGACTTTCTATTGTAAGGCTCACTGCTCATAATGGGCTATTGGTCAGTATCTATATTAAGTTCAACATTTCTTTTTCATTAACGCTAAGAGGATCTTCATGCAAACGCTTTTACTCGGTTACGGCGACATTGCAGACCGCGTTGCGCAAAGGCTCAGCGATCAAAACGAGCAGGCCACCGGAGTTTGCAGAACCCCGGAGAGCAAGCCGGTGCGCAAAGGAGTCAATTTAGTTGCAGCAGACTTAAACAATGAACAAGAGCTTCACCAACTGTTCCAGAATAAATGGGATAATGTTGTCATTACCCTGACCCCGGCAAAAGGCGCAGAAGATAGCTATCATCAGGGCTACGTCGTTCCCTGCCGTCACCTGCAGCAAGTGCTGTCGCAGCAAACTCATCAGCCTAATATTATTTACGTTTCCAGCACCGGCGTTTATGCACAACGCGACGGCGAGTGGATTGATGAAAACAGTGCAACCGAGCCTACATCAGACTCTGGTAAAGCTCTATTGCAGGCTGAATCCATTATCGATGCCTTACCGGGGCAAACCTCGATTCTTCGTTGCAGTGGTATTTACGGAGAAGGGCGTGACTTTTTGCTGCGTCAACTAAGTCAAGGTAATGTCCAGCTTCGTGACAGCTGGACCAACCGCATACATCAGGACGATGTCGCTGGCTTTATTGTGCATTTACTTACCCTGGTTAATCAGCCAAGTCCTGTTTATTTGGTTAATGACGATGAACCGGTCAAACAATACGAAGTTTACCAGTGGCTGGCTGAGCAGCTTGGAATTGAGCTGACCGGAAGCATTGATACAGACGTTGGTCCAAGAGGCTCTAAACGCTGCATGAATAAGGGCTTGAAAGAAAGCGGTTACCCACTTCAGTATGCGAATTTTCGCGAAGGTTACGCACCAGTTATTAAACAATGGCAGCGCTGATTGCGCTGCTCATAACTTATACGGCGTCGAAATAATCGAGCATTCCCTCGGCGGCGTTGCGTCCTTCGGCTATCGCCGTCACCACCAAATCGGCGCCGCGCACCATATCGCCACCGGCAAATATTTTCGGGTTGCTGGTTTGCATAGCATACGCAGTATCGCCAGTAGCCAGCACGGTGCCCCAGTCGCTTAGCGCCACTTTGTGCTGTTGTAACCATTCCGGCGGGTTAGGTTGATAGCCAAAGGCAATAATGACTGCGGTGGCCGGCATAACGAATTCTGAGTCCGGCACAGGCTGTGGACGCCGGCGACCGTCTTCATCAGCTGGGCCAAGCTCAGTGCGTACCATTTTCACGCCGCTAACCTTACCGGAATTGTCCGTAATCACTTCCAGCGGTTGCAGATTAAACTCGAAAGAAACTCCCTCTTCACGAGCGTTTTGCACTTCTTTGCGTGACCCGGGCATATTGCCTTCATCCCGACGATAAGCGCAGACAACCGACTTCGCCCCCTGTCTTATTGAGGTTCTGACGCAGTCCATCGCGGTATCGCCACCGCCAAGTACAACCACCGTCTCGTCTTTCACATCAATCAGCGGATACTGAGACATTGGTTCATGAGCCATGAGTTTTTGCGTATTACCAATCAGAAACGGCAAAGCAGGATAAACCCCGTCGGCATCCAGACCTTTTAATTTTCCATCCAGCGCTTTGTAGGTTCCTAACGCTAAAAATACCGCATCGTAACTGGCTTCCAGTTCAGCAAAACTGATGTCTTTACCCACTTCGACACCCAGCTTAAACTCAATGCCCATGTCAGTGAATATTTCACGACGTAAAGTCATTACCTCTTTGTCCAGCTTAAATGGCGGAATGCCGTAAGTCAGCAGTCCGCCAATTTCCGGGTAGCGATCATACACTACAGCTTTGACACCATTGCGAGCGAGCACATCAGCGCAGGCCAGCCCGGCAGGCCCGGCCCCTATCACAGCAACCCGTTCCTGACGTTGAGTCACACCACTTAAGTCTGGCCGCCAGCCCTGTTTAAAAGCTTCATCGACCATTTGTTTTTCAATACTGCCAATAGTTACTGCGCCGAAACCGTCATTCAGTGTACAGGCACCTTCACACAGACGATCCTGCGGACAGACCCGGCCACAAACCTCAGGCAGGCTGTTGGTTTTATGCATAAGCTCAGCGGCTTCAATAACTCGCCCTTCGTTGGCCAGCTCCAGCCACTGAGGAATATAGTTGTGAACCGGGCATTGCCACTCACAATATGGGTTTCCGCAGTCCAGGCAACGATCTGCCTGGCCTTTTAGCTGCACGTCGGGCATTGGATCATAAACTTCTTTAAACTCAATGCGGCGCTCTTCAACCGGACGTTTCGGCGGATCAATGCGCTGCACGTCCAAAAACTGATAAATATTCTTGTTCATTACATCACCTGCACACGTAATTCTGCGGTTGACCGCGCCCGATGCCCTAAAAGCTCTTTCACATCTGCCGCTTTTGGTTTGACGATATAAAAGCTGTCCACTATTTGCTCGAAGTTGTTTAGCAACTCGCGCGAGTAGTGACTTCCCGTTGCTTCGTGATGCTCATGAATTAAACCGCGCAAGTGCTCCTGAATAATCGGGGTATCCACTGCTACGGCTTCAACCAATTCGTGGTTAAGCCGACGGTGCAAATCACCGTCGCTGTCTCTTAAATAAGCAAAACCGCCGGTCATGCCTGCACCAAAATTGATGCCGCAGTCACCCAGTACCACCACAATTCCGCCTGTCATATATTCACAGCCATGGTCACCAATGCCCTCTACCACAGCTGTAGCGCCGGAGTTACGAACCGCGAAACGCTCGCCGGTACAACCGGCAGCATAAAGCTTGCCGCCAGTCGCGCCGTACAGACAGGTATTCCCCATAATAACGGCTTCGTGCGTGTTATAACGACAGCCTGCTGGTGGCTTAATGGTAATTTCACCACCGGCCATACCTTTCCCGACGTAGTCGTTGGCGTCTCCGGTCAGGTACAGCTTTAAGCCACCGGCATTCCATGCACCAAAGCTTTGTCCTGCGGTACCAATAAAACCTAAGGTAATTGACGCAACCGCCATTCCCTGGTTTCCATGCTGACTGGCAATGTAACCCGATACACTTGCAGCAACCGAACGGTCATCGTTACGAATAGCCAAGGACCAATGACCTCCGCTGCGCTTATCGATAGACTCTTTGCACAATTCCAGCAAACGCTGGTTCAGCTTGCCCTGGTCAAACGGCGGGTTCTTCTCGGTGCAATATAAAGAGTGCTCTGAACGCACTCCTGCGGACTGCAACAAGGCATGTAACTGTAACTGCTGCTGACGTTTGGTTTCACCGGTCAGTCGTTCCAGTAGATCAACCCGGCCAATAGCGTCGGTTAACTTTTCCAGCCCCAATTGAGCGAGAATGTCGCGAACCTCTTCCGCCATAAACTCAAACAATTTCACCACGCGTTCCGGCAAGCCTGAGAAATGTTCACGGCGCAGAGTTTCATCCTGAGTAGCCACACCGGTTGCGCAGTTGTTCAAATGGCAAATGCGTAAATATTTACACCCCAGAGCAATCATAGGGGCGGTGCCAAAGCCAAAGCTCTCAGCGCCTAAAATAGCCGCCTTAACAATATCCATACCGGTTTTTAAGCCGCCATCGACCTGCAACCGAATTTTATGGCGCAGATTATTAACAACTAAAGCTTCGTGCACCTCAACAAGACCTAGCTCCCAGGGCGAGCCGGCATACTTGACGGAAGTCATGGGACTGGCACCGGTTCCGCCGTCATAGCCGGACACAGTAATTAAATCGGCATACGCTTTCGCGACACCTGTAGCAATGGTGCCAATGCCAGGCGTAGAAACCAGCTTGACTGAAACTAAGGCTTTCGGGTTTACCTGCTTTAAGTCAAAAATCAGTTGAGCTAAGTCTTCAATGGAATAAATGTCGTGATGAGGCGGCGGCGATATCAAGGTAGTTCCCGCAACGGCGTAACGCAGCTGGGCAATTTCTGCAGTGACTTTTTCGCCGGGCAGCTGGCCACCCTCGCCGGGTTTGGCCCCCTGCGCAACTTTTATCTGTATAACATCAGCATTAACCAGATAATGCGGCGTAACACCAAAGCGTCCCGAGGCCACTTGCTTAATTCGCGAATTTTTTGCGTTGTTAAAACGCTTCGGATCTTCCCCGCCTTCACCAGAATTTGAGTGCCCGCCAATAGTATTCATGGCAATAGCTAAGGCTTCATGAGCTTCAGCGCTTAACGCACCTATCGACATAGCCGCCGTATCAAAACGCTGAAAAAGAAGCTCTTTAGCTTCTACCTTTTCTTTTTTAATTTTTGCTTTTTCAGGCAATTTAATGCTGAGCAAATCACGCAGGTGAGTCACCGGCCTCTCATTAACGAACTTAGCGTAAACGTCGTAATCTCGCTGCTCGCCTGTTGCTACCGCGCGTTGCAGTGAAGTCACAACATCCGGGTTGTAAGCGTGATACTCCCCGCCGTGCACATATTTTAGCAAGCCGCCCTGAGCCAGTTTTTTTCGTGTTAACCAGGCACGGTGGAAGCTTTGCTGAAGATCCTGCTGTATATCGTCAAACCCAGTACCATCAATGCGTGCTGGCACGTTTTCAAAGCAAAGACGACGCACATCTTCGTTTAGCCCAACCGCCTCAAACAAGGAGGATCCCCGGTACCCCGCCACTGTCGCAATACCCATTTTCGAGAGTATTTTCAGTAAGCCTTTATTCAGGCCTTTACGGTAGTTGAGCAACGCCTCCTTTATGTCCAGTGTGACTTTGCCCCTGGCCACCAGTTGTTCCACGGTCTCATACGCAAGGTACGGATAAACCGCAGTGGCGCCTAAACCTATTAATACTGCCATATGGTGCGGATCACGCGCGGAGGCGGTTTCAATAATAATGTTTGAATCACAGCGAAGATCATTATTCACCAGCACTTGTTGCACCGCCCCAACAGCCATGGCTGCCGGTATCGTCAGCTGTTCCCGCTGTAAATCTCTATCACTGAGAACCAGAATAACCGTTTGTTCATCCTTAACCGCGGCTTTTGCCTGTTCAACCAGGCTATCGATGGCTTGTTGCAGGTTTTGCTGCTTCGGTTTAAAACCAAGCGATAAAGTGGTTGAACGGTAATGTTGTTCGTCCAGTTCACGTAGCTGTTTTAAATCGGTGTACATCAGGATAGGAGATTCAAATACCACCCGATCGGCATCGCCTGATGCTTCGTTAAATACGTTATGCTCACGCCCGATAATAGTGGAAAGCGACATGACATGGCTTTCACGAATCGGGTCAATGGCCGGGTTGGTCACCTGCGCAAACTGCTGGCGGAAATAGTCGTAAAGCAAACGCGGCTGCTTTGAGAGCACCGCAGTGGGTGTATCGTCGCCCATAGAACCCACAGCTTCCTGACCATCTTTGGCCAGAACACTGATAATTTGCTGGATTTCTTCTTCGGAGTACAAATACGCTTTATGAAAAACCAGCATGGTCTTGTCGTCATACAAACGCTTACCCAGCTTGTCAGCGTGGCTACGCTCAAACGGTATTAAGTGACGACGGTGCTGTTCCAGCCATTGTTTATAGGGGTGACGCTGCTTGAGTTCTTCTTCAATTTGGTCGTTATACCAAATTTTGCCGGTATAGGTATCCACCGCCATCATTTGTCCCGGTCCTAAGCGACCTTTTTCAATCACTTCCTGCTCGTCGTAATCCCAGATACCCACTTCTGAAGCAATGGTCAGAATACCCGAACGGGTCAGAACATATCGCGCCGGACGCAGACCATTTCTATCCAGACTGCAGGCCACATGTCGGCCATTGCTCATGACAACGCCGGCAGGCCCATCCCAGGGCTCCATATGCAGGGAGTTAAACTCGTAAAAGGCGCGCATTTCGTCCGACATAGTGGCATCGCCCTGCCATGCCGGTGGAATCAGCAAACGCATTGCCCGGAATAAATCCATGCCGCCAGCCAGTAATAGCTCCAGCATATTGTCTAACGACGCAGAATCGGAGCCTGACAGGCCCACCAGTGGCTTTGCGTCTTGTAGATCCGGCAATAAGGGCGTCTGAAATTTATAAGCTCTTGCCTGTGTCCACTGACGATTTCCACGTACAGTATTAATTTCACCGTTGTGAGCAAGGAACCGGAAAGGCTGAGCCAGCGGCCAGCGCGGTTCTGTATTGGTAGAGAAGCGTTGATGGAAGACACAAATAGAGGTTTTCATTTCGGCATCGGCTAAGTCGATGTAATAAGCCGGCAAGTCAGCTGCCATCATCAGGCCTTTATAGACTAAGACCAGACTCGACAACGACGAAATATAAAGCTCATCCTGATTAGGCATCCGCTTTTCGATGCGCCTTCGGGCCATATACAAGCGTCTTTCTAGATCTTTTTTACGCCAGCCCGGCGGAGCCGACACCAGAACCTGCTCAATAACCGGCTCAGAGGCTTTAGCGCCTTCACCCAGTACTTGGTTGTTAACCGGAACTTTACGCCAGCCAGTGACCGCTAAAGTCTCTCTTTGAAGCTCTTGCTCAATAAGATGGCGGGCAGACTCACGCTTATCCTTGTCGCCGCTAAAAAATATCATACCGACAGCAAACTTCTTGCTTAGCTGCCAGCCTTGGGTTTCTGCGTAATGGCGGAAAAACTGTTCGGGTATTTGCAGTAGCAGCCCACAGCCATCTCCGGTTTTACCATCGGCGCCAATACCACCACGATGTTGCATACGATCCAACGCTTTTACTGCGGTAGAAATTAAACCTTGCTGAGCTTCGCCATTAATATCAGCGATAAGGCCAAAACCGCAGTTATCACGGACATCAGCTGGATCATAAAGTCCCATGCTTACACCACTCGAATAATTATTCAATAAAGTTAGATTAGCATGCAGAAATTCACTTCGGTAGGCACTGAAGTTATTATTGTTATAAATATGTTTTATGGACCAATAGTAGAAAGGCTCCCGAAGGAGCCTTTAAATTATTTTAAGCTAGCTGAAAATTCCAGCATTCGGTCTAACGGCACCATGGCTTTTTGACCCAGAGCTTCATCGACATGAATCTCATGTGTTGCTCCACCATCCGTTAACGCCTCTTCTATCGCTTTTAAGCCGTTCATTGCCATCCAGGGACAATGTGCACAACTGCGACACGTTGCACCATTACCCGCGGTTGGGGCTTCAATAAAGGTCTTATTCGGCTGCAACTGCTGCATTTTATAAAAAATGCCTTTATCGGTTGCTACTATGAAAGTCTCATTCGGTAATTCCTGACTCGCCTTAATAAGCTGCGAAGTAGAGCCAACAGCATCCGCCATCGCCACAATATTCTCCGGCGACTCAGGGTGCACGAGAATAGCGGCCTCAGGATGAAGCTTTTTCATATCCTGCAGAGCTTTCGCTTTAAACTCATCATGCACGACACAAGCACCCTGCCACAGCAGCATATCTGCACCGGTTTCCCGTGCGATATAGCCGCCCAAATGCTTATCCGGTGCCCAAAGAATTTTTTCTCCTTTGGAATCCAGATGATCGACAAGCTCAAGCGCCATACTGGATGTCACTACCCAGTCTGCACGAGCTTTTACCGCTGCCGAAGTGTTAGCGTAAACAACAACGGTCCGGTCAGGATGTTGATCACAAAACTCAGCAAATTTTTCTGGTGGACAGCCAAGGTCAAGAGAACACTCGGCTTTTAATGTCGGCATCAGTACTTGTTTGTGAGGCGTAAGAATTTTTGCTGTCTCACCCATGAAACGGACACCAGCTACAATCAGTTTCTTCGCCGGGTGATCTCGCCCAAAACGAGCCATTTCTAAAGAATCGGCCACACAGCCACCGGTTTCCTCAGCTAATGCCTGAATATCAGGGTCTGTGTAGTAGTGCGCCACCAATACAGCATCTTCATCAATCAGAAGCTGCTTAATGCGATTAATGGTTTCAGACTTTTCTTCCGCACTTAAAGGTTTAGGTTTTGGAGGAAAAGTATAATCAAGGCTATCCAGAGTTTGAATCTCGGTCATGATACTACGGCTTGTTTTCTAAGTGTTCTCAGTAAGTGAGGGCTATTATAGCTGAATTCAAGGGATGCTTATAGCTAAGTCCGTATCACTCTTAATTCATCGGTATGGATAAGTGTTTTTTAATGAGGTATTCAGTGAAGTGGTGGGTTGTGCAGGATTCGAACCTGCGACCAATTGATTAAAAGTCAACTGCTCTACCAACTGAGCTAACAACCC